>NZ_CP155796.1:3738421-4361491 GCF_039729195.1 Mycobacterium sp. DL | reverse complement strand
CGATGAACTTCGCGCCTACCTGCGCCGCTGGGTGGGCGGCGCTCTGCTACCCCGGTGAGCGACGCCGAATGCACGGTTTCTGATGACTTTCCGACCAGATCCATCAGAAACCGTACGCTCGGCGAACATTGCCGCGTCAGACCACGGTCAGCGGCAACGACTTCCGATCCTCGAACACCCAGGACGCGCCACCGCTGAACTCGGTCACCTGGACCTCGGACAGCTTCTTGGCCGCCGTGTCGGTCTCGATGACCCGCACGGTCCAGTCCGACTCGGTGCCGGAGACCTCGGCACGCAGGTGGGGGTCGACCGCCTGCACGATCGCCTGCAGCGGCAGGTCGGCGACCGGCGATACCAACGTGATCCAGGAGTCGTCCTCGTAGGCCGGTGAGCGCCGTACATGCACGAAGTCGGGGTCCACGTCGGCGTACACGTAGGCGGCCGGGTTCAGCAGCGGATGCAGTTCGAGGACCCGCAGCGCGCCCTCGGGACCGCCGGGAAGCCTCAGCGCCTTGTGGATTCGCTCCGCCGCCACCCCTGCGATGCCGATCAACTGCTTGGTGCGGATGGAACGCGCCAGCGCCGCATCGTCTTTCGCACGCTTCTGCACCGCCAACGTGAACGACAGCACCAACAGGTGCATCTGCAGGCACACCTCATCGGCGATGCGTACCAGGGCCGAATGCGAGAACGCGCCGAAGTCCACGTCGGCCAACAGCTCTCCCGAATAATTGGACATGCCTTCGTCATTCGGGTCGATCGGGTCGAGTTCGCACGAGTGTGCGTGGCTGGCCGCGACGACGTCCATCGCCGGGATGAACGGCACCTCCGGATACGATTCGTCGATGATCACCGTCCACCGGCAGTGCGGGTGCTGATCCGACGGTGTCCTCGGCGGCCGGTGGATGGGCCGCACCTGAACCTTGCGGTTGGTGGCCAGCGCCGTGGCGTCGAACGTCGGGTCCTCGATGTCATGGCACATGCCGTGGACGTATTCCTCGCCCATCGGTTCGACGTCGAGCAACGCGCCACAGTGATTCAGGTAGAACTCACCGTGCCACCGGTCGTGGACGATGTAGCGGAAGTCCATGAACTGCGGTGGGGCGCCGATGTCGAGCTGCAGGCCCTTGAACAGGGTGAAGATGTCGACGCCCTCGTACTCGAGCGCCTTCTGCATCCGCTTGGTGTACAGCGGACTGGAGGCCGCCCACTCCTCGATGGCGACCTGCAACATCTCGTCCCGACCCCACGCGCTGATGCAGTGGGCCATTCCCGACCGGTCGATGAGCTGACCGATCAGGAGCAGCTCGGGCACCAGCGTGGCGAGTTCGTCGCGCGACAGCGCGGCATACCTACTCATCATCGAGCTTGCTCCCGGAGTGCATCTTCAACGCCGCGTTGACGTTGCCCTTCTTGTCTTCGCCGGCACCGCGCTCGGCATCCTTCTTCCTCTTGCCCGCCACCTTGGTGACCACCCCGTCGAGCTTGGAGCCCAGGGGAAAGCCAAGGTACTGGGTCAGGAAGATCGCCATCTCCTTGAGTTCCTCGACAGTGAGCTCCTCGTTGGCCAGCGCCGCATTGACCTGGATCTCCGCCAGCTCCGAGATTCCGAGTGCGGTCACGCAGGTCAACGTCATCATCCGCTTCTCGCGCATCGACAGACCCGGCCGGCTCCAGATGGTGCCGAAGAGATGGTCCGCGGTGAGCGCGAAGTAGTCCCCCGGCATGTCCGGCATCTCCCAGCCATAAACCTCGTTCATCTTCTCGAGGCCTTTGCGGCGCAGCTCGTCCATAACTCGATTCCTTCCTAACCGTCGTCGCCGGCTGAGGTGGTGTGCGGTACGCCGAGCCCGGCGGCCAGGTTCTGCAGCGCGATCTCGGCCAGAGGCAGGTCGACCCCCGTCGCCTTGCCGAGCCCGAGCGCCAGCTTCAGGTCCTTTTCGGCCAACCCGCGGGTGTGGACGAACATGTCGTACACGAAGTGGTCGGGCTGCAGCGGTGCGGTGTCGTCGCGGACCATGATCGCCCCGGGTCCGCCACTCTGGGCGTCACTGTGCCGCACCACCCGTCCCAGCTTCTGCAGGTCGATGCCCGCGGCCTCCGCCAGGTTCTGCGCCTCGCACGCCGCGGCGAAACCGATGAACGTCAGCATGTTCCGTGCCAGCTTCATCCGGGTTCCCGCTCCCGGCTCGCCGGCACGGACCACCATCGACGCCCACTGCTTGAACACCGGCTTGACCTTGTCGTAGGCGTCCTCGTCGGCGCCGACCATGACGGCCAGCTCGCCTTTCTCGGCCGCTCCGGCACCACCGCTGACCGGAGCATCCACAATGTGAATACCCTTCGGCCCCAGCTGCTCAGCAAGCTCGCCAGCGGTATCGGGCTCGATCGTCGAGTGGATCGCGATGACGGTGCCGGGCTTGGCGTGATCGGCGAGCCGGCCCACGACGTCGCGCACCTGCGCGTCGGTCAGCACCGTGACGCTGATGACGTCGGCGTCGGCAACATCAGCGACACTGTCGGCCAGCGTTGCGCCGAGTTCGGCCAGAGGCGTCATGGACTCGGTGCGCACATCGAACACGATGAGACCGCCGGGCCAGTCGGCGAGCCGTTTTGCCATCGGCGCGCCCTGATTCCCCAGGCCGATGTAGCCGAGCTTGAGGTCATCGTTCTTCATGGTCACCGGATGATCTGTCCGCCGTCGACATTGAATATCTGCCCGGTCACCCACTTGGCCTGATCTGAGAGCAGGAACAGACACATGCCGGTGAGATCGTCCACTTCACCCATGCGCGACAACGGAATACCCTTCACGATGTCGGCGACCATCTCCTGCGGGGTGGTGGTGCGGTTGGCCTCGGTGTCGATCGGGCCGGGCGCGATCGCGTTGACCCGGATGTTCTGCCCGCCGAGTTCGGTGGCCAACTGCTGGGTCAGACCGTTGATGCCGACCTTCGCCAGACCGTAGAAGTTCGAGTACAACCATGCCGCGGTCGAGGACTGGTTGACGATCGCCCCACCGCCGCGCTTGGCCATCTTGCGGTACACCGCCCTGGTGCACACCAACGCGCCGTCCATGTTCACGCTCATGAACTTCTTGTAGTAGTCCCAGTCCACGGTGATGAGGAAGTCGAGCTTCATCCCGCCGAAGATCGCCGCGTTGTTGACCAGGTAGTCGATGCCGCCGAACTCCGAAAGTGTCTGCGCCGCCATCTCCTTGGCAGAATCGGGATCGGAGACGTCGACGTGGGCGGCCACCGCGTTGCCTCCCTCTCCCTTGATGCCGTCGACGACCTTCTGGGCACCCTCGGTGTTGATGTCAGCAACGACGACCGCGGCACCCTCGCGCGCGAGCGCCTCGGCATAGGCCTGCCCGATTCCACCACCGGCGCCGGTGACGATGGCCACCTTGTCCTTGAACTGATCCCCATACAGACCCATTGATGACTCCTCTTAGTTCGCTGCCGTGGCAATCGCTTTGATCTCGAGGTACTCCTCGAAACCCGCGAGCCCCATTTCCCGGCCGATGCCGGATTGCTTGTAGCCGCCGAACGGCATGTCCGCCGAGTACCACACGCCGCCGTTGATGTTCACCGTGCCGACGCGCAACCGCGCTGCCACCGCATTCGCGCGCTCGAGGTCGGGCGAGAACACGGTGCCGGACAGACCGTAGGGCGAGTCGTTGGCGATCCGGACCGCGTCGTCGTCACCGTCGTGAGCGATCACCGTCAGCACCGGACCGAAGATCTCTTCGCGGGCCACCTTGGCGTTGTTGTCGAGTCCGGCGATCACCGTCGGCTCGATGAAGAAGCCGGTGTCACGATCGGCGGGACGGCCGCCGCCACAGGCGAATCGGCCACCTTCGGCGATCGCGGAATCCAGGTAGGCCTGAATCCGATCACGCTGCAGGGCCGAGATGACCGGCCCGCAGATCGTGCCCGACTTCGTCGGATCACCCGGCTTGAGACCACCCATCGTGGCCGCGGCCGCCTCGACCGCCTCGTCGTAGCGAGCCCGGGGCACCACCAGACGGGTGGTGATCGCGCAACCCTGTCCGGCGTGCATCGATGCCGTGAACGCCGCCATCGAGCAGGCACCCCCGAGATCGGCGTCGTCGAGGACGAGGAACGCCGACTTGCCGCCCAACTCGAGGAACACCTTCTTCAGGGTGGCGGCGCCGTCGGCCATCACCGCTCGACCTGTCGCGGTCGAACCGGTGAACGAAACCATGTCCACGCGAGCGTCTTTCGACAGCAGAGCCCCGACGCCGTGGTCGCTGGAGGTGATGATGTTGAGCACCCCGGCCGGGATGTCGGTGTGTTCGGTGACGAACTCACCGAGCACCGCGGCGCACCACGGGGTGTCCGGAGCCGGCTTGAGCACCACGGTGTTGCCCGCGGCCAGAGCCGGACCGATCTTGGCGAGATTGATCTGGTGGGGGAAGTTCCACGGGGTGATCGCGCCGACCACGCCGATCGCCTCTCGGGCGACGGTCCGCTGCGTCTTGATGCCCATGGGCGACGCGATGCCCAGATCGGTTCGCCACTGGTAGCTCTCAGCGGTGTCGGCGGAGAACGAGAGGTCGGCGACCGGTCCCTCGAGCTGGGCCGCCGCGGTGAGCATCTTCGGGGCGCCCACTTCGGCGATGGTCAGCTCTCGCAGCTCTTCGACGTGTTTGGTCATCGCCTCCTGGAGCTGGCGGATGCAACGCACTCGCAGCTCGGTGTCGGTCGACCAGTCCGTCTCGTCGAAGGCGCGGCGTGCAGCCCCGATCGCGGCGCTCATGTCCTCGACGCTCGCATCGGCGGCGACCCCGAGCGTCTCCTCGGTGGCGGGATTGACGGTGGAAAAGGTGCCCGAGCTGCCGGCGACGAGCTTGCCGTCGATGAGCAGCCGGCTCTCGCGATCGGTCAGGATTGCCATCCGACCTCCTGTCTGTGGTTCCTGGACAGCTGTCCGACTGAATTCCTCCGAACGATAGCCCCAGACCCGCGGAGGAGGCAAGGACGGGCTTCGGGGGGCGCCGATACACTACCTTGAACTGGCCTTTCGCGGATACGCTTGCCTACGGACCGTCGCGTCCGATAACTTGGACATGTGTCCAGTGATGCAGCCGCCGCACTCGCAGCTCAGGCGCAGCCGAATCCCCGCAATCGACGACAGGAAGAGACTTTCCGCAAAGTCCTGTCGGCCGGCGTCGAGATGCTGCGTGAGTCGTCGTATGCAGATCTGACGGTGCGCGCGGTCGCCGCCAGGGCCAAGGTCGCCCCGGCCACCGCCTACACCTACTTCTCGTCGAAGAACCACCTGATCGCTGAGGTCTACCTGGACCTCATGCGGCAGGTCGAGTACTTCACCGACGTCAACGACAGCAGGGCCACCCGCGTGGAGAAGACCCTTCGCAGCATGGCCCTCACGCTTGCCGACGATCCCGAGGTCGCTGCGGCATGCACGACGGCACTGCTCTCCGGCAACGATGCCGCGGTGCGCGCCGTTCGCGAGCGGATCGGCAGCGAGATCCACCGCCGAATTCGCGCGGCCGTCGGCCCTGACGCGGATCCACGCACGCTGGCCGCGTTGGAGATGACATTCTTCGGCGCGCTGGTCAACGCCGGAAGTGGGGCGTTCACCTATCACCAGATCGCCGATCGCCTGAGCTACGTGGTCGGCCTCATCGTCGGGGAGGACCGATGACCACCAACAGCGGCGCCGTGAGCGACGTCATTCTCGATCCCTACGACTACGACTTCCACGAGGACCCCTACCCGTACTACCAGCGGCTGCGCGACGAGGCACCGCTGTACCGGAACGAGGAGCTCGGGTTCTGGGCGGTGTCGCGCCATCGGGATGTGTTGCAGGGCTTCCGCAACAGCACCACACTGTCCAACCGCGAGGGCGTATCCCTGGATCCGGTCTCTCGCGGACCGCACGCCTCCAAGACGATGTCGTTTCTGGCGATGGACGATCCGGACCATCTCCGGCTGCGCACGCTGGTGTCCAAGGGGTTCACCCCCCGCCGGATCCGTGAACTGGAGCCCCGGGTCACCGAGATCGCGGTGCAGCATCTCGACGTGATGATCGAGAAGGCCAACAGCGGCGTCGTTGATTATGTCGGTGAGTTCGCGGGCAAGCTGCCGATGGATGTCATCTCCGAACTGATGGGTGTCCCGCAGGCCGACCGCGACCAGGTCCGCGCCTGGGCCGACGGCGTGATGCACCGCGAGGACGGGGTCAACGACGTGCCCGCCGCGGCCATCGAGGCCTCGCTGAACCTGATCGTCTACTACCAGGACATGGTGGCAGACCGCCGCAAGAAACTCACCGACGATCTGACCTCGGCGCTGTTGGAAGCCGAGATCGACGGTGACCGGCTCACCGATGAGGAGATCATCGGGTTCATGTTCCTGATGGTGATCGCCGGCAACGAGACGACCACCAAATTGCTTGCCAACGCCGCGTTCTGGGGACACAAGAATCCGGACCAGCTCGCCCCGGTCTACCAGGACGAGGCCCGGATTCCGTTGTGGGTCGAGGAGACCCTGCGCTACGACACCTCCAGCCAGATCCTGGCCCGCATGGTCTCCGGGGAGCTCACCCTGTACGACACCACCATCCCCGACGGTGACGTGCTGCTACTTCTTCCGGGCTCCGCGCACCGCGACGAGCGGGTCTTCGAGAACCCCGACGACTTCGTCATCGGGCGTGAGATCGGTTCCAAGTTGATGAGTTTCGGTAGTGGCGCACACTTCTGCCTGGGCGCGCACCTCGCCCGGATGGAGGCGCGAGTGGCCCTTGCCGAGTTGTTCAAGCGAATCCGCGGCTACGAGGTCGACGAGGCCAACTCGGTCCGCGTCCACTCCAGCAACGTGCGCGGATTCGCCCATCTACCGATGTCCCTCCAGGTCCGCTGAAAGGACGCAGATGCCTCGTTTTGAACCCCTCCCAGGCCGCCGACCCGCCCTGGTCGCCGGCGCCTCCTCCGGGATCGGCGCGGCGACCGCGATCGACCTTGCCTCCCATGGCTTTCCGGTCGCCCTCGGCGCCCGTCGGGTGGAGAAGTGTCAGGAACTCGTCGACCAGATCCGCGCCGAGGGCGGCGAAGCCATCGCGGTGCACCTCGACGTCACCGATCCGGACTCGGTCAAGGCCTGCGTCGAGCAGACGACCTCGGAACTGGGCGATATCGAGGTGCTGGTCGCCGGCGCGGGTGACACGTACTTCGGCAAGCTCGACTCGATCAGCACCGAGCAGTTCGAGTCGCAGATCCAGATCCACCTGATCGGCGCCAACCGGGTGGCCGGTGCCGTGCTGCCGGGCATGATCGAACGCCAGCGTGGCGACTTGATCTTCGTGGGATCCGATGTGGCACTGCGCCAGCGGCCGCACATGGGCGCGTACGGGGCAGCCAAGGCAGCGCTCGTCGCGATGGTCACCAACTTCCAGATGGAACTCGAGGGCACCGGTGTCCGGGCCTCGATCGTGCATCCGGGACCGACCAAGACGTCGATGGGCTGGAGCCTGCCTGCCGAACTGATCGGCCCCGCCCTCGAGGATTGGGCGAAGTGGGGCCAGGCCCGGCACGACTACTTCCTACGGGCGGCCGATCTGGCGCGGGCCATCACGTTCGTCGCCGAGACGCCACGTGGTGGGTTCATCGCCAACATGGAGCTCCAACCCGAGGCCCCGCTGAACACCGCCCCGGCTGAGCGACAGAAGCTGACCCTGAACGAGGAGAACCTGAGCTGATGACGATCACAAAAGAGGTCTCCCGCGTTTCCGGCGGCCAAGAAGAACACGGCCACCTCGAGGAGTTCCGCACCGACCCGATCGGCCTGATGAAGCGGATCCGCGAGGAGTGCGGGGATGTCGGCTGGTTCCAGCTGGCCGGCAAGCAGGTAGTCATGCTGTCCGGATCCGAGGCCAACGAGTTCTTCTTCCGCTCCAGTGACGCTGAACTGAACCAGGCCGAGGCCTATCCCTTCATGACACCGATCTTCGGTGAGGGCGTGGTGTTCGACGCCGACCCCGAGCGTCGGGCGGAGATGCTGCACAACACCGCACTACGCGGTGAGCAGATGAAGGGTCACGCGGCGACCATCGAGAACGAGGTCAAGAAGATCATCGCCGACTGGGGCGACGAAGGCGAGATCGAACTGCTCGACTTCTTCTCCGAGCTGACGATCTACACCTCGACGGCCTGCCTGATCGGACTGAAGTTCCGCGAGCAGCTCGATCGCCGGTTTGCCGAGTACTACCACCAACTGGAGCGTGGCACCGATCCGCTCTGCTACGTCGACCCCTATCTCGACATCGAGAGCTTCCGCATCCGCGACGAGTCACGCGTGAAACTCGTTGCGCTGGTGCAGGAGATCATGGACGGGCGAATCGCCAACCCGCCCAAGGGCAAAGAGGATCGTGACCTGCTCGACGTGCTGGTCTCGATCAAGGACGACGAGGGCAACTCCCGGTTCACTGCCAACGAAGTCACCGGCATGTTCATCTCACTGATGTTCGCCGGGCACCACACCAGCTCGGGTACCTCGTCGTGGACATTGATCGAGTTGCTCCGCAACCCCGAGGTGTACGCGCAGGTTCAGCAGGAACTCGACGAGCTCTACGCCGATGGCCAGGAGGTGAGTTTCCATGCGCTGCGCCAGATTCCGAAGCTCGACAATTCGCTCAAGGAGACGTTGCGCCTCCATCCACCGCTGATCATCCTGATGCGCGTCGCGCAGGACGAGTTCGAGGTGGCGGGCTTCCCGATTCACAAGGGACAGTTCGTCGCCGCATCGCCGGCGATCTCGAATCGAATCGCCGAGGACTTTCCCAACCCGGACGACTTCGACCCCGACCGTTACCAGAAGCCACGTCAGGAAGACCTCGCCAACAGGTGGACGTGGATCCCTTTCGGCGCGGGTAAGCATCGCTGTGTCGGAGCGGCTTTCGCCCAGATGCAGATCAAGGCGATCTTCTCGGTCTTGTTGCGCGAGTACGAGTTCGAGATGTCTCAGCCCGCCGACAGCTACCGCAATGACCACTCCAAGATGGTCGTGCAGCTGGCGCAGCCGGCGAAGGTGCGCTATCGCAGGCGAGTCGAAAAGGACTGACCCCCATGGGTTGCTACCGCGTAGAACTCGACGAAGACCTGTGCCAGGGCCACGCCATGTGCGAACTGGAAGCACCGGATGTGTTCCGGGTGCCCAAGCGCGGCGTCGTCGAGATCCTCGACTCCGAACCACCCGACGAGATCCGTGAGGATGTCGAGCGGGCGATCGAGATGTGTCCCACCCAAGCAATTTCCGTGACCGAGAAGGAGACCTGACAATGGCGTCGAGACAAGAACTGGAAGACTGGGTCGAGCGCTGGCTGAAGGCCAACCGCGATGCCGAGGCGGCCGGCGACTGGAAGCCGATGGCGGACTTCTACACCGAAGACGCCACCTACGGCTGGAACATCGGCCCCAAGGAAGACGTCATGTGCATCGGTCGCGACGAGATCCGCGACGTCGCGCTGGGCCTGGAGATGGAGGGCCTGGAGAACTGGGTCTACGAGTACCAGAAGACGCTGATCGACGAGAAGCAGAACGAGATCGTCGGCTTCTGGAAGCAGATCGCCAACAAGAGCGACGGCACCCGCGACGAGATCTACGGCATCGGCGGCAGCTGGTTCCGGCTCAACGATCAGTTGCTCATCGAGTGGCAGCGGGACTTCTTCGACTTCGGGCACGTGCAGAAGGCGTTCGTGAAGCTGATCGAGTCCGGAGACCTCACGCCCACCATGCAGAAACGCATCGAGCGGTCGATGGCCGGGGAGAAGCTGCCCGGCTACTACCCGCTCGGTGAGGCCCCCACCCCGATCTGGTAGCTCCCACCCAAGCGGTTGCTTGGGGGGTACGTGATGTGGCTAACTAGAGCCTCTAGTCTTGAGCCACGGGCTCTAGTCGAAAGCAGGAGATATGAAGACCAAAGGCGCTCTGATCTGGGATTTCAACCAGCCGTGGTCGATCGAGGAGATCGAGATCGGTGATCCCGTCAAGGACGAGGTGAAGATCCAGATGGAAGCGTCGGGCATGTGCCATTCCGACCACCACCTGGTCACCGGCGACATTCCGATGGCAGGTTTCCCGGTGCTCGGCGGACACGAAGGCGCAGGCGTCGTGACCGAGGTCGGGCCCGGTGTGGAGAACGTCGCGGTCGGCGACCACGTCGTGCTGTCGTTCATCCCGTCGTGCGGTGAGTGTCCGACGTGTCAGAGCGGTAAGCGCAACCTGTGCGACCTGGGCGCACTGCTGCTGACCGGCACCGCCGTGTCGGATGGAACCCATCGCGTGACGGCCAACGGCAAGCCGGTCATCCCGATGACCCTGCTGGGCACGTTCAGCCCCTACATGGTCGTCCACAAGAGCTCGGTCGTGAAGATCGACCCGTCCATCCCGTTCGAGGTCGCCTGCCTGGTCGGGTGCGGCGTGACCACCGGCTACGGCTCGGCAGTCCGCAGCGCGGACGTCCGCCCGGGCGACGACGTCGCCATCGCCGGCATCGGCGGTGTCGGAATGGGAGCCCTGCAGGGTGCGTTGACCGCAGGCGCGCGCAACATCTTCGCGATCGACCCGGTCGAGTGGAAGCGCGATCAGGCACTGAAGTTCGGTGCGACGCATGCCTACCCCGATCTCGCCACGGCGATGATGGGCATCGCCGAGGTCACCCACGGACAGATGGCCAGCAAGACCATCATCACCACCGGTGAGCTCAAGGGCGAGGACATCGACAACTACCTCAACATGACCGCGAAGGGCGGCACCTGCGTCGTCACCGCAGTGGCCAATATGATGGAGTCGACCGTCACCTTGAACCTGGCCATGTTGACCCTGCTGCAGAAGAACCTGCAGGGCACCATCTTCGGTGGCGGCAACCCCCACCACGACATCCCGCAGCTGCTGTCGATGTACAAGGCCGGTCGGCTCAACCTCGACGATATGGTCACCCGGCAGTACAAGCTGGAGCAGATCAACGAGGGCTACCAGGACATGCTCGAGGGCAAGAACATCCGTGGCGTGATCCGCTACACCGCCGCTGATCGGTAGTTCCCCAAACCCTCCGCGGAATTGCATTCCAGCAGCGAAAGTTCGAGTGGAGCTCTGCTGGAATGCAATTCCGGCGAAAGAAGGAGTCACATGACGGAAACGGCTGAGCTGGCACCGGTTGTCGCCGCATCACAGAAGTCCTGGCAGTGCGTGCAGTCCGGTGACCGGGAGGGCTGGCTGGCGCTGATGTCCGACGACATTGTCGTCGAGGATCCGATCGGGGAGGCCGTCACCAACCCCGACGGCACCGGAGTGCGCGGCAAGGAAGCCCTCGCGGCCTTCTACGACGCCAACATCGGCCCTAACCGACTCCGTATCACCGCCGAAGAGACGTTCCCGTCGAGCAGTCCGACGGAGATCGCCTACATCCTGGTGCTGGAGACCACGTTCCCGAACGGATTCGTGGCGACCGTCCGGGGCGTGTTCACCTACCGGGTCGACGACGCCGGGCTGATCACCAACCTGCGCGGCTACTGGAACATGGACGCGATGGCGTTCACGCAGAACGAGAGCACGGATTAACCCAGGGCCCTCGGGGGCGCTCGCGGGCCGCGGTGCCGTTGTCGTCGGCGGCAGTCGCGGGGTCGGCTTGGCGGTCTCCGAACTGCTGGCCGGTCTCGGCGCCGGGGTCGTGGTCAACGGCCGCGATGAAGAGGCGGCCGCGCAAGCGGCGCAACACATCCCAGGCGCGGTCTGCCATCCCGGATCCCCCGCCGACCCAGCGGTCGCCGACGCGTTGGTCCAGACGTGTGCGCGCGAGTTCGGCCGCATCGACATCGTGATCAACTGCGCGGGCACCGCTGAGCCGGCCGGGTCGTCGATTCTGACCGTCACGTCCGAACAGTTCCACGACCTGCTCGACGCCCACCTGAGCACCGCGTTCGAGATGTGCCGCGCCGCAGCGCCGCGGATGGCGGAACAGCGCTCGGGCGCCATCGTCAACACCAGCTCGTTCGCCTACCTCGGCGACTACGGGGGCACCGGATATCCGGCGGGCAAGGGTGCGGTGAACGGCCTGACCCTCGCCGTCGCCGCTGAGCTCAAGGAGTACGGGGTGCGGGCCAACGTGGTGTGCCCCGGGGCGAAGACACGGCTCTCCACGGGACCCGACTACGAGTCGCACATCGCCGAGCTCAACCGTCGCGGCCTGCTCGACGAGGTGAGCACCCAGGGCGCGCTCGACGCCGCGCCGCCGGAGTATGTGGCACCCACGTATGCCTACCTCGTCAGCGATCTCGCCGAGCACGTGACGGGCCAGATCTTCATCGCCGCAGGCGGTTTCGTTGGCCGGTTCGACCGCCCGACACCGGCGATCATCGCCTACCGGGACCACCACGACTCACCGCCGTGGTCGATCGAGGAGATCGCCGCGAAGTTCAGGGCACTTGCGGTTTGATGACCTCGATCACCCACTGCGCGTAGTCGAGGTATTCGTCGACGCCGCCGACAGGCGGAATCGGCACCGCGCTGACCGTGACTCCCTGCTCGCCCAGCCAACTCAGGCGGTCGACGATCTCTGTCTCGCTCATTCCGGGACGACCGTCGGGGTCGTCCTGCACGACGTGGCCTTCGCCCACTCGTCTCGTGCCGAGTCCGTGCACGACATCGAAGGGGCGTCCGTCGTAGTGGGGCTGGGATTTGATGAAGTCCACCCGGTCTGCGATCTTCTCCGGCGGCGTGAGGAACGACCACCATCCGGAGGCGAACTTCGCGGCCCTGCGCAACGCCGCGTCGGCATCGCCACCTATCCAGATGGGGAGGTGCGGTTTCTGGACCGGCTTGGGCTCGAACGCCATTTCCCCGAAGGAGACGTACTTCCCGTCGAAGTGCGGGGAGTCGCTGGTCCACAGTTCCTTGATCACCGCGAGATATTCATCCGCCATGGCGCCGCGTTCGCGAAACGGAACACCGAGCGCCTCGAACTCGCCCTCGAGCCACCCCACGCCGAACGTGACCATCATCCTGCCGCTGCTCATCCAGTCGGCGGTGGCCAGCGCTTTGGCCAAGACGATCGGATGCTGCAGCGGCAGCACGGTGATGCACGAGTTGAGCCGTATCCGTTCGGTCGCACCGGCGAGATACGCCTGGGCAACCGTGGACTGCAGGTAGTGCGGTCCCGACAACTCGACATGTTCGACCGGGATGACAAAGTGTTCCGGCACGGCGATCATGTCGTAACCCCACGCATCCGCGCACTTGGCCATCCGGGTCTGGTCTGCGCCCGTCACCGATCCCTCCCACGGCTGCGACATCGCTTTGAGCCGGAGCATGTGGGGAAGGTTGAAGACGAGTTGCATACAGCGACTCCGATGTCGTGGCGCCCGGAGCACTCTCGGGATCCACCCGACTCTATTGCGATAGAGCGACAGAAGGCAACCGTTAAACTTCACCGTGACCACGCGACGGAGTCCGAACCCAGTACAGCGTCGTCGAACTCTGTGCGACGTCGCGATCCGCCTGCTTGCCGAGGGCGGACTGAAGAACGCCACCCACCTGAGGATCGATCGTGCCGCCGCACTTCCGGACGGGACCACGTCGTTCTACTTCCGGACAAGCTCTGCACTGCTGCGCGCTGTTGCCGAACGGGTCGCCGAACTGGACCTCAAGGATCTGACGGCCGCAACCCGCGAAGCCCGCGACGCGTCTCGGCCTTCGGGGTTGGCTGCCCTGGTCGCGCGATCGGCGACCGGAGTGCGTCTTGTCCGAACGAAGGCGCGCAATGAGCTCGGCCTACAGGCCGCACGCGATCCCGTGCTCGCCGAGGCTCTCCGTGGCTACACCGAGGTGTTCTCCGCCCTGATCCGCGACGCGGTCGTGCAGCTCCAGCCGCCGGGGAGCAAGACCGATTCAGCGGTGGTCGACGCTCAGACGTACGCGGTCACGACATTCGTCGGCGGCGTCATGCTCTCCCTGGCGACGGCGAACCGTTCAGTCCAGACCGCCGTCGAACTGGACTTCTACATCTCCGCCATCGTCAGGGGAGTCGGGACGGAGTTTGCGGGGGCAACCCACAGGAATCGTGCGATCAAGCGCGGGTGATCGTCCGCAGTCTTTGTGGGAATGCCAGCGCTCGGAACTGCAACATTGCTGTATCTCAACACAAGTGGTGCTTTTTCGGTCTCTATGACATTAGAGTCGATGGAACACGACGCCGAGTGAGGGATAGCGATGACCACTGCACAGCCTGAGAACGGCCCGCTCGCGGGCGAGCCGCGGATGTTGATCGACGGCGAGCTGCAACTCACGGAGAGCGGCGCGATGTTCGGCGTCGAGCATCCAGCCACCGAACAGCAGGCCGGAGACGCGACCGACGCGACGGTGGCCGACATGGAGCGCGCGATCGGCGCAGCGCGGCGCGCATTCGACCGCACCGAATGGTCGCGTGATGCCGGATTCCGCTTTCACTGCCTCAGCCAGTTGCACGAGGCGCTGGACCGCAACAAGGAGCGACTGCGCCGGGTCCTGATCACCGAGGTGGGCTGTCCTGTCTCCGTGACCGGGAGCCAGATCGAGAGCCCGATCGACGAGGTCAAGCACTGGGCCGAACACGGCCGGGACTTCGAGCACCTGGTCGACACCGGGGTGCACGACACCCAGCTGGGGCCCGCCCGACGGAAACTGCACTACGAGCCTGTCGGCGTGGTCGGGGCGATCACTCCGTGGAACGTGCCGTTCTATCTCAACATCGCCGAGACCGTCCCCGCGTTGATGGCCGGCAATACCGTGGTACTCAAGCCAGCGCAGCTGACTCCGTGGTCCGGAAGCGAGCTGGGGCGCATCGTCGCCGAGGAGACCGACATCCCCGCCGGCGTCTTCAACGTGGTGACCGCGAACGCCAACGAGGTCGGCGCCGCGCTGTCGGCAGATCCGCGGGTCGACATGATCACCTTCACCGGATCGACGGCCACCGGGCGGGCGATCCTTGCCGCCGGGGCACCGACCATCAAGAAGACCCTGCTCGAACTCGGTGGTAAGTCTGCCCACATCGTGCTCGATGATGCCGATTTCAGTGCGTCACTGCCGCTTGCGGCGATGATGGCATGCGTGATGTCCGGTCAGAGCTGCATCCTGCCCAGCCGGATTCTGCTGCCGCGCAAACGTTATGACGAAGGGCTGGCTATCCTGCAGGCCAGTATGGAGAACTTCCCGGTGGGCGATCCGTGGGTTGCGGGCAACATGCAGGGACCACAGATCAGTGAGACACAGCGCAAGAAGGTTCTCGGGTTGATCCAGTCCGGCATCGCGTCAGGGGCACGAGTGGTCACCGGTGGCGGTATCCCGGAGACCCTGCCTGTCGGGTACTACGTTCAGCCGACGCTGTTGGCCGATGTCGATCCCGATTCCCAGGTGGCACAGGAGGAGATCTTTGGTCCCGTGCTCACAGTCACGCCCTACGACACCGACGACGAGGCGGTCGCGATCGCCAACAACACCATCTACGGCTTGTCGGGAGAGGTGAGTAGCGCTGATGTGGACCGGGCCTTTGCGGTGGCCGAACGGATGCGCACCGGCAACGTGACCATCAACGGCAAGTCCCACTTCGGCGTCAACAGCCCGTTCGGTGGTACCAGACAATCCGGACTGGGCTACCGCAATGGCGCGCAGGGCTACACCGAGTACCTCCACATCAAGACGATCGGAATGCCTGCCTGACCCAGCACGTTATCGGGACTGGTCACTCACGTTGTGCAGCGCTGGGCAATCGGTGGTCCCTGTACTGCTTGCGAAGCTCGAGCTTGAGCACCTTGCCGGTCGCGGTGTGCGGCAACTCGTCGACGAACACGACGTCGTCGGGCAGCCACCACTTGGCGACCTGGCCGGCGAGGTACTCGAGCACTTCCTCACGGGTGGCGTTGTGCCCGTTGCGCAGCACCGCGATGAGCAGCGGACGCTCCTGCCACTTCGGATGTGCCACCCCGATCACGGCGGCCTCAGCGATCGCCGGGTGGCCCAGGGCGGCGTTCTCCAGGTCGATCGAACTGACCCATTCACCGCCGGACTTGATGACGTCCTTGGCCCGGTCGACCAACTGCAGGTAACCATCGGGGTCGATCGTGGCGACGTCCCCGGTCGGAAAGAACCCTTCGGCGTCGAGTTTGTCGCCGCCCTCGCCCCGGTAGTAGCCGCTGGCGATCCACGGACCACGCACCCACACCTCACCGAAAGCCTTTCCGTCCCAGGGCAGTCTGTTGCCGTCGTCGTCGACGATCTTCAGTTCCACCCCCCAGATGCCCCGGCCCTGCTTCAGCTTGATCCGGGTGTGCTCCTGCTCGGAGAGCCCTTCGTGTTTGGGCAGCAGCCTGCCGATCACACACAGCGGGCTCGTCTCGGTCATCCCCCAGCCCTGCATCGACACGGCGCCGAAGTCGCGGTCGAACCGCTCGATCATCGACTGCGGGAGAGCCGCTCCACCGGTGCCGGCGATGCGCAGTCCGAGTTCGTGCGGGTCGATCTCGGGGTGCTCGTCGAGATAGGCGAACAGCATCATCCACACCGTCGGCACACCTTGGCTCTGGTTGACACCCTCGGATTTCATCAGGTCGTAGACCGACGCGCCGTCCAGGTGCGGTCCGGGCATCACGAGCTTCGCGCCGACCATCGCCGCGGTGTACGGAGTCCCCCATGCATTGGCGTGGAACATGGGAACCACCAACAGGATCCTGGATCCGCTGTGGATGTCGATCGCATCTCGCGCCGCGGTCATCAGCGTGTGCAACATCGTCGAACGATGCGAGTAGAGAACACCTTTCGGGTTTCCGGTGGTACCTGAGGTGTAACACAGCGACGACGCGCTGCGCTCGTCGAATTCGGGCCAGTCGTAGTGCGTGGACTGCTTACCGATGAGCTCGTCCCAGCACAGCAGACGATCCGCGGGAATGCCGGGGATGTCGGGCATGTGCTCGCGGTCGGTCATCACGACGAACGTCTCCACCGACTCGAGCTGGGGCGCGAGCTGACCGACCAGCGGCGCGAAGGTGCTGTCGAAAAACAGCACCCGATCCTCGGCATGGCCGACGATGTAGACGATCTGTTCCGGGAACAGCCGCGGGTTGACGGTGTGCATGACCGCCCCCGAACCCGAGACCCCGAAGTACAGCGCCAGGTGGCGATCACTGTTCCAGGCCAGGGTGGCGACCCGGTCCCCCTCGGTGATACCGAGTTCGGCCAGAGCATTGGCCACCTGCCTGGACTGCTCTGCGACCTGCGACCACGTCGTGCGGCGGGTGTGCCCCTCCGCGGTCCGGGACACGATCTCGGTGTCGGCGTGAAACGCCGCGGCGTGCTCGACGAGCGAGGAGATCATCAGCGGCCGGTCCTGCATCAATCCCAGCATCCAGCCAGGTTATAGAGGCGCCACCGGCTTGTCGGCGAGTTGTCGAAAACGTCGGGTGCTCAGCGGCTTTCACTCCTCCCGCCGCCGCCATCACAAAGGCCGCAAAAATCGCATGCCCGGGCGGTAGCATCGGGTCGGCCGTATCTGCCACCCACGTATGCGCGGCGACGCTGTGACGGGAGACAACCATGAAGCGCTCCGTGGTCGCGGGATTGACCACCCTGTTGACGGCGGTGGGGTTGTTCGCCTCCGCGCCGCAGGCGGGTGCCGGGTGCCTGTACGGAGGACCCGTCATCAGCAAGTGCGACGGACCCGTCCAGCCCGACGGCACCTGGGAACGCTGTGTGGCAGCCGCCAAGATGATCCCCCGCGGCGCCAGCTCGTACCTGGTGCCTGAACGGCGCTGCGGCCTGATGGGTCCAGGCCTGCCGGCCGGGGATCTCGCCTTCGCCGACCCACCGGTGCACATCGCCGACTGACCCACGCCGCTGAGTAGCGTGGGCGCCATGGCGACCGTCTTCACAAAAATCATCAACGGGGAGATCCCCGGCCGATTCGTCTACTCCGACGACGAGGTCGTGGCGTTCCTGACGATCGAGCCGATGACGCAGGGCCACACGCTGGTCGTGCCCCGGGCCGAGATCGATCAGTGGCAGAACCTCGAGCCAGCCGTGTTCGGCAAGGTCATGGAGGTCTCCCAGCTGATCGGCAAAGCGGTCTGCCAGGCGTTTTCCGCCGACCGCGCCGGCGTCATCATCGCCGGCCTCGAGGTGCCGCATCTGCACGTGCACGTTTTTCCCGCGCGCGACCTGTCGGACTTCGGCTTCGCCAACGTCGACCGCAACCCGTCGGCGGAGTCACTCGACGAAGCGCAGACCAAGATCAAGGCTGCGCTGGCGCAGCTGCTCTGACCGGAGCCACCGCGTCGGCGAACCGCGGCAGCTGGACCCGGAACCGGCACCCCTGACCAGGCGCGGTGCTCACGCTGACGCTGCCGCCGTGCGCATACACCAGCGAGTCGACGATCGACAGGCCCAGACCGGTGCCACCACTGGCCCGCGCTCTGGACGAGTCGGCGCGGTAGAACCGCTCGAAGATGCGCTGCGCGTCGTCCGGACCCATCCCCGGTCCCTCGTCGCACACCTCGAGCACACTGCTGTCCCCGTCGGTGCCCACACGCACCGTGACACCTGCGTTCTCCGGGGTGTGCTGCAGCGCATTGGCCACCAGGTTGCTCAGCACCTGGCGCAGCCTGGCCTCGTCGCCCAGCACTTCGGGCGTGCCGGGCCCGTCGAAGACCTCGACCCGGATCCTGCGCTGCGGCGCGATCGACTGGGCGTCGTGCACCGCATCGGTGGCCAGCGTGAGCAGGTCCACCCGATTGTGTTCCAGCGGGCGCTGGGCGTCGAGCTGAGCCAACAGCAGCAGATCCTCCACCAGCAGACCCATCCGGCGCGACTCGCTCTCGATACGGCTCATCAGCATCTCGACGTCGCGGGCGGCGCCCTGCCGGTACAGCTCGGCAAACCCGCGGATCGTCGTCAACGGCGTCCGCAGCTCGTGACTGGCGTCGGTGATGAACCTGCGCATCCGTTCCTCGGAGGTGCGGGCCTGATCTGCCGACGATTCCGAGGACGCCATCGCACGCTGGATCTGGGCGAGCATGCCGTTGAGCGCCAGGGACAGCCGGCCGACTTCGGTCCGCGGGTCGCGTTCAGGTACCCGACGGTCCAGTTGGCCCGCGGCGATCGCGGCCGCTGTCTGCTCGACCTCCGCCAGCGGGCGCAGGCTGCGGTGCACCACGGCGTAGCCCGCAACGCCGAGCACGAGCAGGACCGCCGTACCGATACCCGCCTGCGCGTAGACCAGCGACCGCATCGTCGACTTCACATCGGACAGGTCGATGGCCACCGTCGTGAGCTCGCCGCGCAACCCCCGCACCGTCATCGCGCGCCACTGGACGTCGGAGTGATCAACCGATCCGACTGTCACCGGTACCGGTCCGACGTCGTTGTCCGCGGGAAGCATGGGTTCGGCGACACGATCGTTGACGGCCATCCAGACGTGACCGTCCGGGTCGATGCCGCGGACGTAGAAGTCCGACGGCGGACGCGCGGGGTTGGGATCGTCGATGGGGGTGGTGGGCAGCCGTCTCGGCACCTGCGCCCACCCCCGGGAGGCATCGAGCAGGGTGTCGTCGACCCGGTTCATCAGGCTGTGCTGCAAGATCGTGGTGACCGCGACGCCCGAGGCCAGCAGACCGCACGCCACCAGCACCAGCGTGGCAGCCACCAGCGCCACCCGCAGCGGGACACCCCGCCCCTTCCGACGCCTGACCTGACCAGTCACGCTCCTATTGTCGGCTTATCGGAGCTCGTCGGCTCACCGCGGTTCCCGCAGGACGTATCCGACCCCGCGCAGCGTGTGCAGCAGACGCTTGTCGCCGGTGTCGACCTTGCGCCTCAGGTAGGAGACATACGACTCCACGACGTTCACGTCGCCGCCGAAGTCGTAACGCCACACGTGGTCGAGGATCTTCGGCTTGGAGAGCACCGTGCCCGCGTTGATGATGAAGTACCGCAGCAGCGTGAACTCGGTCGGCGACAGCGAAACCGGCTCGCCCGCCTTCCACACCTCATGGGTGTCCTCGTCGAGTTCGATGTCGGCGAACGTCAGCCGCGACGTCCGAGGCTCGTCGTGGCTCCGACCGGTACGCCGCAGGATCACCCGCAGCCTGGCCACCACCTCTTCGAGGCTGAACGGCTTCGTCACGTAGTCGTCGCCGCCCAGCGTCAGGCCGGCGATCTTGTCCTGCAGCGTGTCGCGCGCCGTCAGGAACAGCGCCGGGCAGTCGATACCGTCGGCCCGCAGCCGGCGCAACAGCCCGAAGCCGTCCATGCCGGGCATCATCACGTCGAGGATCACCGCATCCGGTCGGATCTCGCGTGCCTTGTCGAGCGCGGCGGCTCCGTTGGAGGCGGTGTGGACCTCGAAGCCCTGGAATTTGAGGCTCACCGAGAGCAACTCGACGATGTTGACCTCATCGTCGACCACCAGTACGCGCGCCTCGGGAACATTCTCCGGAATGGGCATAGCCATGACCCACAATCTCCTCCAGTTGGCTGGAGAATATCCTGCTCGCCAGCTGTGCACTTCCTGTGAGTTTGTTCTTGGCGGAGTCCCTAGACTGGGCAAATGAACCTCGGCAAAGCCCTGACGGACCTCGCTTTCACACCGGTGAGGGTCGGCCTGGCCGTCGCGGAAGCTGGCCTCGGCGTGGCCAAGGGCGGCGTCGACGTCGCCTACCGCACACTGGGCGAACCCCAGGACGGGGTGAAACCGGGCAGTCCGTCGTTCGCGCACCTGCTCGGAATCGACGACGCGGTGGAGCGGGCGAACCGGCTGGCCCGGTTGATGGACGAGGATCAGCCGCTCGGGCGCGCACTGGCCCCGGACGGCGCACTCGACCGGCTGCTCAGGCCGGGGGGCGTGGTGGATCGGCTGACCGCGCCCGGCGGCGCACTCGACCGGCTCACCGAGGAGGACAGCGGCCTGATGCGCGCCATCGAACCCGGCGGGCTGGTGGACCAACTGCTCGCCGAGGAAGGCTTGATCGACCGGCTGCTCGCCGAGGACGGCGTGGCAGATCGACTGTTCGCCGAAGGCGGCGTCGTCGACACGCTCACCGCGCGCAACGGACCGCTCGAGCAGCTCGCGACGGTCGCGGACACGCTGAACCGCCTCACACCCGGACTGGAAGCGCTGGAGCCGACCATCGAGGCGCTGCGGGAAGCGGTGATCGTGCTCAGTCAGGTGGTCAACCCACTGAGCAACATCGCCGACCGGATTCCGTTTCCGGGCCGCCGCCCCCGCACCCGTCCGATCAATCGCCCGGTGACGCCGCAGCGGGTTATCAACGTCGACGACGAGCCGATAGGCTAGGGCCGCTTAAGCCTCCTTAGCTCAGCGGTAGAGCAACGCACTTGTAATGCGTAGGTCATCGGTTCAATCCCGATAGGAGGCTCCAGGATCCGACGACTGCCGGTTGTCGGAGGCAGGTCGTAGCGTCACCCGTGTGAGACAGTGTCGCGGCTGTGGCTCGCCCCTCGCGAAGCGCAGCCAGAAGATCTACTGCAGCAACGCGTGTCAGGCGTCGTTCAGGCGCAAGGCCGTTACCCAACGTTGGCTGGACTCCGGTGAGGCCCGCATGGACGGCCACCAGGGGCATTACATCCGGCTGCATCTCGCCGCCGCCCAGTCGGGCTGCTGTGCGATCTGCGGCCGAACCGGCATGTGGCTGGACCAACCCCTCGCCCTGGTGGTGGACCACATCGACGGCAACCCGGAGAACAATCGACGGGAGAACCTGCGGCTCATCTGCCCGAACTGCGACTCGCAGCTACCGACGTACAAGAGCCGCAACCGCGGCAACGGGCGTCACTACCGCAGGCAGCGATACGCCGACGGTCAGTCCTTCTGAAGACGACATCCCAGCGGCAAGGCTGGCCATCCGCTTCGAATCTCTTGCTATGCAAGAGTTTTCAATTCGGCAACGGTAGGCAGGACACGCCGCAGAGGTAGGATCGAGCGGTGAGCTCCCTGTGAGCACCGTCCTCACCCTCGGCGGCCTGAACTACGGCACCGCCGACCGCGTGGGCAAGGCGCTGTCCGGTTACGCGTCGAAGGCCGACCGGGTGATCGTGACGTATCCGCAGTCCGCGTCGCCGAAGTCCATTCCCGCGGGGGTCGAGGCGCTCGATCTCGCCCTCCGATCTGCCCTCTCGAACGCGTCAGGTCCGATCGATGTCGTCGCGCACAGCCAGGGCGCCGAGGTGGTCTCCGAATGGCTCGAGCAGCACGCGCGACGACCGGACGCTGCGCCGGCCGACCGGCTGCGATTCATCCTTCTCGGCAACCCGCGTCGCCGGTTCGGCGGCACCGGAACGCGGGGACTCGACGGCGAACCGCTGCGCCGCACCCCGGACGACACCCAGTACACCGTGCTCGACATCGCCCGCGCCCACGACGGCTGGTGCAACGGAGATGGCTGGCCCGCCGAAAAGCTCACCATGGCGAAGAAGGCGCGTCTGCTCGGCGGCCGGTTCATCGACCACCTCGACTACAGCGACGTGAACATCGACACCGCACAGGTGCGGGCGCGCGTCGGCAATACGACATACTTGGTCGCGCCGTGACCAGTCCGACCGAGGAGGATCGATGGCCGAAGCGGGACTGTGGGTGGCGTGGGGAGTTCCGACACGTGGCCGTGAGCGCAAGGCACTGGCACTGCTGATCGAGACCCAGGACTTCCTGTCGGGCCTCCAGGAGCAGGGACGGATCGAGCGCTTCGACCGCGTCGTCCTCAAGCCGCAGAACATCGAGCTCGGCGGCTTCTTCTTGGTTCACGGTTCCGACGAGCAGATCGACGCGCTTCGCCGCGACGAGGATTTTGAGCTGTGGCTCCAACGTGTGCAGCTCGTCGCCGACCAGGTCGGCATCGTCGACGCGTGGCTCGGCGACGGCATTGCCGAGGCTGTCGGACTTTACGAGAAGGCGCTGGAGACACTCGACGAGTAGGCCCGGATTTGTTTGCTGCAATCCACTTCCCACGGCCTGGAAGTCTCGAAACCAAAGGTCACAGTAACAATACGAAAGCTGTGACGATGTAACTTTTTGCCGCCCGTTCGCACGTCGATGCGATTGAATGTCCACGACGACGGGGGTCTCACAGGGCTGGATTCGAAGGGGTTTCATGGGTGCCGCAACGTACGTCGGTCGAGTGGGCGGTCTAGCCGTCGCGTTGGGCGTCGGATCAGCAGTCTTTGCAGGACAAGGCGTGGCGTGGGCCGACGACACCGATTCGTCGCCGTCAAAATCGACGACCTCAGCAACGTCGAACGACGACACCGGGGACCGCACCTCATCGGGCAAACGGGACGACGCCAAGGAATCCGCCGACACCGACGACGACGCTGAGTCTGACGACGACGCGGACGAGGACGCGGACGAGGACGCGGACGAGGACGCGGACGCGGACGACGCTGAGCCTGACGATGACGAACCCGACGAGGACGAGGACACCGAGCCGGAACTCGAGGACACCGACGAAGCCGCTCCCGATGAGAGCGCGGTCGATCCCGATGACGACCCGGAGCCTGAAGACCCTGCCCCCGTCGACGAGGCCGAACCGGAGCCCAAGGCGCAGCCCGACGGCGGCGCCGCCCCTCAAACCGACACCGACACTCCGGCGACACCTGCCGCGACCAAGCGATCACAACCCGCCGCGGCGGAGCAATCCGCTTCCGAGAAGTCCACGACCACAACCGTCGAGACCTCGGGAGACCCGGCCGTGGTGCCGAAGGAGCCGGCCAAGGTCGCGGTGTTCGCAAGCGCCGGCACCCTGGCCAACTCCAGCCCGGCCGCAGTGTCGCCGACGGTGGCAGCCCTGCTGTCCACCCCGTCGCCCACCACGTCCACGCCGAAGCCGAACCTGTTCACCGCGGTGGTGAACGTCGTCAACAGCATGCTGGACTGGGCTCGCCAGAAAGCCGACGCCACCCCCGAGAGCGCCCCGCAGCCGCCGTTCCTATGGGCACTGATGTCGTTCGCCCGGCGCGAGCTCGAGAACCTGTTCGTGTCGCGCAGCACCGTCAGTGCGGCCCAGGCCAGCGTCGTCGCTCCCACCAGCCTGGCCCTGACGACCGCCGAGGCCACCACCGCCGCGGCGTGGGTGCCCTACTCGCCGTGGCTGAACCCTCAGGTCAGCCCCTCGACGAACTTCGTCAGCTGGGTGACCGGGAAGAACGTCTACAACGACGAGACGATGGCCAATACGCTGGCGCGGTACCAGATCTACGGAACCGACGTCGGTGTCATGTGGGACAACGGAATTCCCGACGATCCGGCCACTCCCTGGAACGAGAACCAGGTGTTGATCGCCGTCGGCGACAGCTTCGGCTCCGCCAATATGAGCGGCAGGTGGATCTACAACACGTTGTTCCGCAGTTCGGACGACGACCTGTCCGACGGCATGACCATCCCGGACGGGGAATGGTTCAACGGCAACATGTTCGGCGGTGCCCCGCTGTCCGGACCCACGCAGGCACGGCCGATCATCAACCGCCCGTCGTGGTTGCCCAACTCGGTGACACTCATTCCCACCGCGGGTATCTCACTGTCGACGCCCGACACCGAGTTCGGCGCCACCCAGTACGTCAGCTTCATGTCGGTGTCGAACTGGGGCTCGGCAGGTCGGTGGAGCACCAACTACTCGGCCATCGCCTACTCGACGGACAACGGTGAGAACTTCACCATCGCGCCCGAAAGTGTGCGGTACAACTCCATTTTCAGCGGCAACCGGAACTTCCAGCAGTCTGCGTTCGTCAAGGGCGACGACGGCTACGTCTATTCCTACGGCACCCCGAACGGCCGGCAGGGCGCTGCGTACATCTCGCGGGTGGCCGAGGCGGACATCCTCGACGTGTCCAAGTACGAGTACTACAAGAAGGCATCGTCGGGCTGGTTCGGAAGCAGTCCCGCCAGGTGGGTCAAGGGCAGCCCGTCGTCGGCCTCGGCGATCATCGGCAAGTCCGGCGGAGCGTGCGGCCAGACCAAACCCGGTTACACCGTCAGCGAGATGTCGGTGCAGTACAACGACTATCTGCAGAAGTACATCGTGCTGTACGGAGATCAGTCCAACAACATCGTCATGCGCACCTCCGACACCCCCGAGGGTGAATGGTCGGAGGCGACGGTGCTGATGGGTCAGCAGACCGGTGGGATCTATGCGCCGATGATGCATCCCTGGTCACCGTCGACCGTGGGCACCGGTTCGGATCTCTACTGGAATCTGTCGCTGTGGTCGGAGTACAACATCATGCTGATGCGCACCGATCTCACCAAGCTCTGAGCGCCGAGCGACCGTGACCGTGCGGCCCTAGTCGACCGGCACGTCGAGGATCGGCCGCGCCAGGTCGGCTCCGGGTCCGTCGAAGTGCCACCACTCGCCGGAGTAGACCGCCAGGCCTCCCGCGGCCATCGCGTCCGCCAGCCGTGCGCGGTTCGCTCGGGCCGCGTCCCCGACCCCGTCGGTGGCGTCGGCACGGCCGCGGGGTGAGAAGTCGTCGAATCCGGTGCCCATGTCCACCAGCCCGGTCGGGCCGGCGAGCGTCACGTCGACGGATCTGCCTGCCTCGTGGCTGCGGGCGGACGGCCCGGGGCGGGCGACCCAGGCGGGGTCGGGCACCGCCTCGAACATCGCCACCTGCACGGCGTGGGGCCGGTAGCAGTCCCAGAACACCAGCCGTTCGCCGCCGTCCCGCAACACGGTCGCCGCGGTGACCAGTCCCGGGCCCAGCGACTCGTGCACCAGGCAGCGGGCACCGGGCGGGTACAACGGCGCACCGACGAAGTTGTCCGGTGTCGCGTACCGCAGGTCGATCACCGCGTCGGGGACCACGGTGCGCACGTCGACGAATCCAGCCGCGCGGGCCGCGTCGGAAACCGGTGATACCGGAGATGCCGACGCCACCTGTGCCGGCGCGGTGGCGGCCCCAATGACCAAGCAGCACAGCGCGACAATCCGGTGAACGGCACCCATCGGTGTCACTGTAGACGTCGGCGGCACGGGCGAGCGCATACACTGCGCTGGTGCGCGACGTGCTCGACGAGTTGCTGGCGGTCTGGCGGGCCGGCGGCACCGCGGGGCTGTCCACAGTGGTCCGGACGATGAAATCCGCGCCGCGCCCGCCCGGTGCCGCGATGGTGGTCTCCCCCGACGGCAGCGTGGCGGGGTCGGTGTCCGGAGGCTGCGCGGAGGCTACCGTCTACGAGGTCTCCAACGACGTGGTGGCCGCCGGCCGACCCGAACTCCAGAGCTACGGGGTCAGCGACGACGACGCCTTCTCGGTGGGACTGACCTGCGGCGGCACCATCGAGGTGTTCACAGAACCGGTGTCGCGCAACACTTTTCCGCAGTTGGAGGCTATCGCCGACGACATCGCCGCCCATCGCGCAGTGGCCGTAGCGACCGTCGTCGAACATCCCGACTCGCGCCGGGTGGGCCTGCGACTGATCGTCGGGACCGATTCGACACAGGGTTCGCTGGGTTCGGCACGGGCCGACGACGCGGTCGCCGACGATGCCCGCGGGTTGCTGGCCGCGGGCCGTTCGGCCGCGCTGTCGTACGGACCCGACGGCGAGCGTCAGGACGCGGGTATGGAGGTCTTCGTCGCCAGTTACGCACCGCGGCCGCGGATGCTGATCTTCGGCGCGATCGACTTCGCCGCCGCCCTCGCCCAGCAGGCCGCGTTCCTGGGGTACCGGGTCACCGTGTGCGACGCCCGCCCGGTGTTCGCGACGGACGCCCGCTTCCCGGCCGCCGAGGACGTCGTCGTCGAATGGCCGGACCGCTATCTCACCGCCCAGGCCGGACTGGGCAGGATCGATGAGCGCACCGCGATCTGCGTGCTGACCCACGACCCCAAGTTCGACGTGCCCGTCCTCGAGGTGGCGTTGCGCCTGCCAGCGGTCGGGTACATCGGGGTGATGGGGTCCCGCCGCACCCACGACGACCGGATGGGCAGGTTGCGCGAGGCCGGACTCACCGACGCAGAACTGGGCCGACTCGCCAGCCCGATCGGCCTCGACCTCGGTGCCCGGACGCCCGAGGAGACGGCCGTGTCGATCGCCGCGGAGATCATCGCCCGCCGCTGGGGCGGGGGCGGCCGGCCGCTGATGGACATCGGCGGCCGCATCCACCACGACGCCTGAGGCCCTCGTGACACATTGATGCCCTCGTGAGACATCAATGGTGGAAATGTCGCTCTCGGATGCGATAACGTCACTCTTCAAGCCCTCAGGAGAGTGATTCGTCGTGACCGAGACCGTGCAATCCGTCACCCCGCGCTACGCGGGAACCAGGGCCCCTCGTATCGAGGACAAGAGGCTTCTCACTGGTCACGGCACGTTTGTCGACGATGTCCAACGGCCCGGCATGGTGCACGCGTGCTTCGTCCGCAGCCCGTTCGCCCGCGCGACCATCAACGGGATCGACGCGTCGGCGGCGCTGGCGCTGCCCGGTGTGCACGCGGTGTTCACCGCCGCGGACCTCAACCCGGACGTCAAGGAGGCCTGGCACGCGGTCGCAGGCAAGGACATCCCCGACACCCCTCGTCCGCCGCTGGCCGAAGGCGAGGTCAAGTTCGTCGGTGACCCGGTCGCCCTCGTCATCGCCGACAGCCGCTACCTCGCCGAGGACGCGGTCGACCTCGTCGACGTCGACTACACCCCCCTGCCCGCACTCGCGGATTTCCGCAACGCGCCCGATTCAGATGTGGTCGTCCACGAGGCCTACCCCGACAACGTGGCCGGCGGGATGGGCGGCGCCCCGCCCGACGAAGAGGTCTTCGCCAACGCCGCCCACGTCGTCGAGGAACGCATCTACCAGCAGATGTATGTCCCCGTGCCGATGGAAACGCGCGGCATGGTCGCCGAATGGACGTCCACCACGGGCGAACTGACCGTCTGGGCGTCGACGCAGACACCACACGAACTGCGCGCGTTCGCCGCCCGCCTGCTCGGGATTCCGGCCCAGGGTGTCCGGGTGATCATGCGCGACACCGGCGGCGCCTTCGGTCAGAAGGTGGTGCCGATGCGTGAGGACATGTGCATCCTGCTCGCCGCCCGCAAGGTACCCGCCGCGCTGAAGTGGATCGAGGACCGGCGGGAGAACCTGATGTCGGCCGGCCAGTCCCGCCACGTCGACGGCAAGGTCCGGATGGCCTTCGACGCCGACGGCAAGATCCTGGCCGCCGACATCGACTTCATCCAGGACGTCGGCTCCTACCCCACGCCCTACCCGGTACTCACCACCGCCGCGATCGGCATGTTCTTCCCCGGGCCGTACCGGGTGCCCAAGGCGAGCTTCAACTACAAGACGGTGTTCTCCAACACCCCGGGTCTGCACGCCTACCGCGGCCCCTGGCAGTACGAAACCCTCACCCGCGAAATGCTTCTCGACTGCGCCGCGCGCAAGATGGGGATGGACCCCGTCGAGGTGCGCCGGATCAACATCCTGCGCGGCGACGAGATGCCGTTCTTCAATCCCAACGGCATGCCGTACGACAACTGCGCCCCCGCAGACACGTTCGAGCAGGCCGTGAAGATCCTCGACCACGAGGGTTTCCGCAAGGAACAGGCCGAGGCGCTCGAAGAAGGGCGCTACCTCGGTCTGGGTTTCTCGGCCTACATCGAACCCACGGGTGCGGCGACGGGCAATCTCGCCACCGAGGGTGCCACCATTCGGATGGAGTCGACCGGCAAGGTCAACGTCTACGTCAACGGCGGGTCGGCCGGCAACAGCATCGAGACCACCGTCGTGCAGCTCACCGCAGATGTGTTGGGCGCCAACATCGATGACGTGTCGACGATCCAGGGCGACACCGCGGTGACCCCGTACGGGGCGGGTACGCAGGGTAGCCGCAGCGCACCGATGACCGCCGGCGCGGTGCACGAGGCCGGCGCCATCCTGCGCGGCCAGATCATCACGATCGCGGCCGGCATGCTCGGCGTCGAGTCCGCCGACATCGAACTCTCCGATTCCCGGGCCGCCGTCCGTACCGATCCTGACAAGAGCGTCAGCTTCGCCGACATCGCCTACCGCTCCTACTACGAGCCCATGATGCTGGGCGGCGTCTCCCCCACGCTGGAGGCCACGGCGCGGTTCAACTCGTCGGCGATGATCCACTGGGCCAACGCAACCCACGTCTGCACGTGCGAAGTCGACGTGGAGACCGGACAGGTGACGCTGACCCGCTACATCGTCAGCGAGGACGTCGGACCGATGATCAACCCGAACGTCGTCGAGGGGCAGGTCGCGGGCGGAACGGTTCAGGGCATCGGGGGCGCGCTGCTCGAGCACCTCGCCTACGACGACGCAGGCAACCCGGTGGCATCGACGTTCGTGGACTACCTGCTGCCGACGGCCACCGAGGTGCCCCCCATCGAGTTCGGCCACGTGGAGATCCCCGGCCCCGGCATCGGGGGCTACAAGGGCGCCGGCGAGGGTGGCGCCATCGGGTCGCCGCCTGCTGTCATCAACGCCATCAACGACGCGCTCGCTCCGCTCGGCGTGACGGTCACCCAACTGCCGGCCAGCCCCGCCGCAATCGTCGCGTTGCTCGAAGGAAAGGACCACTAGAGGTGGAACTGAACAACGAATTCCGGGTCGCGGTCCCCGCCGCGAAAGTCTGGGAGGTGTTCACCGATGTCGAGCGCGTGGCCCCCTGCCTTCCCGGTGCCACCCTGCTCTCGGTCGACGGTGACGCGTTCAACGGTGCGGTCAAGGTCAAGGTCGGCCCTATCACGGTGTCCTACAAAGGCATTGCCACCTATCAGGAGAAGGATGTCGCCGCGCGGCGGATAGTGCTCAAAGCCGAGGGCAAGGAGACCCGCGGCAACGGCACCGCCGCGGCGACCGTCACCGCGCAACTGAAGGACGAGGGCGGGTCGACGCATGTGGGCATCGTCACCGACCTGGCGATCTCGGGTAAGGCGGCGCAGTTCGGACGCGGCGTCCTGGCCGACGTGTCGGGGAACCTGATCGCGCAGTTCGCCCGGAGCCTCGAAGCCGAACTGCTCGGCGGGTCGGTACCGGCGGCCAAGGCGTCCGAGAACGGTTCCGCTGCAGCGACTCCACTGGCCGCGGTGCCGGACGCCGGCGACTCCGTCGACCTGCTGAAGGTGGTCGCGGTCCCGATGGCGAAGCGGTTCGCGCCGGTTCTTGTCGCGGCCGCCGCCGCAGGCGCCGTCGGGTTTGTGGTCGGCCGCCGAAAGCGCAAGACCCCGGCCGGAGTTCTCGCCGACGACCTGCAGGCCGCTCTGATCCGACTGCTGTCGTGAGGGCTCACCCATGAAAGCCGCAGAGTTCGCCTACCACCGACCCGACACGGTCGCCGACGCGGTGTCGCTTCTCGACGAGTACGGCGACGACGCGAAGATCCTCGCGGGCGGTCAGAGCCTGGTGCCGATGCTGGCGATGCGCCTGACGCACTTCGAGAATCTGGTCGACATCTCGCGGGTCGAGGAACTGAAGAACATCGAACTGCGCGCCGACTCGGTGTGGATCGGCGCGGGCACACCGCACGCGCTGGTGGGCATGGATGACGAAGTGGCGGAATCGGTTCCGCTGCTGACGCTGTCCACACCCCACATCGGGCACTTCCAGATCCGGACCCGCGGCACGTTGGGGGGCGCGATCGCACACGCCGACCCCGCCGCGGAGTACGCCGCGGTCGCCCTGACCCTCGACGCCACCATCGAGGCGGTCTCGCCCCGCGGGTCGCGGCAGATCCCGGCAGCGGACTTCTTCACCGGCCTGTGGGAAACCGCGTTGGCCTCCGATGAGATCCTCACCGCGGTCGCGTTCCCGGTGTGGTCGGGTCGCTGCGGTTCCTCGGTCCAGGAGTTCGCGCGCCGGCACGGCGACTTCGCCATCGCCGGCGCGACGGTGGCGGTCGAACTCGACGATCAGGACAGGGTCGTTCGGTGCGGGATCGGACTGCTCGGCCTGGGCTCGACGCCGGAGCGGGGCACCCCGGCGGAGGAGGCGGTCGTCGGGAGGTCCGTCACCGACATCACCGCCGAGGAACTGGGCCGACTGGCCATGTCGGGGCTCCACGACGTCCCCGCCGACCTGCAGGGGTCGGCGGCGTACCGCACCCGGGTCGGCGCCACGATGGTGGCGCGGGCCTGGACCGAGGCAACCACGGAGGCCCGCAATGCATGAGCTACCTGTCGACGTCTCGGTCAACGGCCGGCGTCACGGTCACACCGTCGCACCGCGGCTGACGCTGGCGGACTTCCTGCGCGAGAAGTGCGGGCTCACCGGAACACACCTCGGCTGCGAGCACGGCGCGTGTGGCGCGTGCACCGTGCTGCTGGACGGCCAGGCCGTGCGATCCTGTCTGATCTTCGCCGTCCAGGCCGACGGCCAGGAGGTCACGACTGTCGAGGGGATCGCCGACGACGACGGCGGGCTCTCCCCCGTCCAGGCCGCGATGCGCGAGTGCCACGGTCTGCAGTGCGGGTTCTGCACACCGGGGTTCGTCACCAGCATCACTGCGCTGCTGCGAGACAACCCGGCACCCACCGATGAGGAGATCCGCGAGGGCCTGTCGGGCAACATCTGCCGGTGCACCGGCTATCAGAGCATCGTCAATGCGGTGAAGCTCGCGGCCGAGAAGACCAGCCGAGGCTCCTGACAGGCAGGCGGCCCTAATCCATCGCATCAGAAAGGTGGGGGGTCGTCGCCGTAGTCGGGTTGGTATCCGGGTGGGCGTGACAGGGACAGGCCCAGGTAGTCGATCGGGTCGTGATCCGGCGTCTGCTTCCGGTTTTGTTTCTGTGCTCGCTTGGCGGCGCGTTCGGCGGCGGCGGCTTGGGCTGCGGCCAGGTCGAGTTCGCGTTGGATCGCGTTGAGGTGCCGTTCACGGGTGATGCGGTACTCGCGGGCCTGCTCGCGGCTTCGGATGCGGGTGGGCATCTTGCGGCCCCGCTCCGCGCTCAGGGCCGGTGCTGACGGCGCGTCCTCCAGTGGTGCGGTGGTGGTGTTCCATCGGGGGAACAGCAGCGCCGAGAACGGTTTAGTGGTGTAGGTCCGCCCAGTCGGGGTGGTGATGTGCACGCTGCCGTCGGGCTCCTGGCGATCGGTCCAGCCCGGCCAAAAAGTCTTCAACAAATGGTGGAATCTGCAGTAGCACTTCATGTTTGAAGGATGAGTCGGCCCGTACGGATAGGGGCGGGTGTGATCGATGTCGCCGTGTACCGCGGGCCGGTCACAACCGGGCATCCGGCAGGTCAGATCCCGAGCGCGCACGAAGCGGTCCAGCGCCGCCGAGGGCCGATAGCCCTCGACGCCCGCCACGTCCTCCAGGCCGCCGACAAACCTGACCTTCGCGCCGCGGGCGATCAGATCGGCCAACAACGCCGCGGGCACAATCGCATTACGCATCGCCGGGATCACCCCCGCCGTCCGAGGCTTGGCCCCCACGGGAGCCGACTCAGACGCGGGCTCGGTCTCGGAAGCGGGCTGGGGTTGAGTCCATGGGAGGCCCGTGGTGGGCCGTTCCTGGCCGTGGAGACCGGGATCGAGCGACGCGTCCACCGACCCCTGTTCGGCGAACACATGGATCGACACACTCGAGGCCCGCCCGTCATCGACGCCCCGCGCGGCGCAGTCCGGGTTGTCGCAGCCACACGCCAACACAAACGACCCGGCACCCACCGCGCCCACCGCATCGGCACGACGCTGATTTAACGTGCGCGGATCGTCCTCACAAACCCCGGCCAACATCAACGCCAGCCGCTCCTCCCACACCGCCGCATCAGTGATCGACAAACTGCCATACACCGCCGCAGTGCCCGCCTGATCATCACGCTTACCGATCGTGAACGACCGCCCCCGCACCCGCGCCCGCACCCGACGCACCGCATCCGGGTCGTACTTGTCGATCCAGAACTCGATGGCCGTCTCGAGCTTGGCCGCCGACAACGCCCCCCACGCCGACGCCCGCTGCGAGAGCTCGGCATCCAACGCCGCCCACACCGCCGCATCGCGCACCAGCCCGGTATGCCACACAATCCGCCACACCACCCCCGCCGACACCTCACCGGCCAGGAATCGCGCCCCCAACCGCGGCAGCCGATCCCGCAGGGTCGTCGCGGTGTCCATCAACCCCAACGCCCGGCCATGAGAAATCGTCAGCGCACACGCCAACTCCGCGGCCGCCGCATCGGTGTCATCACAAGCCCCCCGCGGGTGCACCGCACGCTCACCGGCGCGGCGCGCCCACTCCGCGACCGCCGCCAGCTTGCGCGCCTCGGCCACCGCCGCCGCAGACGACCACCCCGCGATCCCCGCCACCAGATCGGCATCAGAAAGCCCACGTAGCCCTCCCAACCCCGGCAGCGAATCATCGAACATACATTCGATGCTAGATCAATCCAGGCCCTCAGGCTCGGTGGCAGCCCGCGCCCTGTGGATAACTACAGCTACCGAAATACCCTGTGGATAACTCCGGCGGCGGCCGAAAAACGTGCTAGTCCGCAACGACCCCGCGCAACCCGTCGGCGCCGAACAACGGCTCGAGCATCCCGGACAAATCCGGGCCGCGCCGCAGTCCGTGCCCGCCGTCGACGTTGATCACCTGGCCGGTGATGAATCCCGCTGCATCGCTGAGCAGGAAGACCGCCAGGTTCGCCACGTCCTCGATCTCCCCGACCCGGGGCAGCGGTGTGCAGGCGCGGTAGTCCTCACTGATCGCCGGGGACTCCATGATCGGCGCGACCATGTCCGTGCGCGTCAGGCCCGGCCGGATGCCGTTGACCCGCACCGAGGAGGCGCCCAGTTCGTCGGCGGCCACCATCATCAGGTGATCGAGCGCCGCCTTGCTCGGGCCATAGGCACCGAACCACCGGTGGGTGTTGCTCGACGCGATCGACGAGATGCCGACGAACGAGCCACCGCCGCCGCGGACCATCTCGCGCGCGGCGTGCTTGAGCACGTACATCGTGCCGTTGACGTTGAGGTCGACGGTGTTTCGCCACGCTGCGGAGTCGATCTGGGTGATCGGGCCGATCGTCTCGGAACCGCCGGCGCTGTGGACGACACCGTCGAGTCGGCCGTGCCAGGCGGTGGTCGCTTCGACCAGCCGCGCCGCCTCGTCCTCGTTCGTCACATCCGCCGGTTCGTAGCGCACCTGCCCGGCACCCTCGCCGGCCTGCGCGGTGATCTCGTCGGCGGCGGCCGCCAGTTTGTCGGCATTACGACCGGCCAGCATGGCGTTGCCGCCGGAAGCGACCACGGCGATCGCAACACCCTTGCCGATCCCGCTGCCTCCACCGGTGATCAGGAATGTTCGATCCGCTAACGAGAGCAGCACTGGGAATCCTCCGGAAGGTGAGCCGTATAACTGGAACAGGTTCTAGTTATACGTCACGGTTCGTCGCGGCGGGACAGCTTCGGCGCTCCCAGGGTGCGCCAGTCCGGCACATTGGGCGGCAGGCCCACCGGATACCGGTTCTCGTTGTGGGCCGCCCAGTGGGCGTGGCCGAGCTCGTGGATGTGGAATGCGTGACGCAGCGCCTCGGCGAAACCCATCGCGTCGCTGGCGGCGTTCACCGAATCCTTGACCAGCAGTGCGGCCATGGTGGGTCGCTCGGCGATGCGGCGGGCGAACTCGAGGGTCTTGTCCTCCAGGTCGGCGCGGGCGAACACCTTCGACACCATGCCCAACCGGTAGGCCTCGTCGGCGTCGATCGCATCCCCGGTCAACAGCAGCTCTTTCGCCTTGCGCGCGCCGAACTCCCACGGGTGGGCGTAGTACTCGACCCCGGGCATCCCCATCCGGACCGCGACGACGTCGCTGAACTTGGCGTCGTCGGCCGCCACGATCAGGTCACACGCCCAGATCAGCATCAACCCCGCCGAGATGGCGTTGCCCTGGACCTGGGCGATGGTGATCTTGCGCAGATCCCGCCAACGGCTGGTGTTGTTGAAGAAGTAGTGCCACTCCTGCAGGTAGGTCTTCTCGGCGACGGCATCCCTGGTGGCGCCGTTGCAGGTGAACGTCGGGTGCTGGTCGGGTCCGGGCGCCCGTTCGGCGAGCGCCTGCTCCGAGCCGAGGTCGTGGCCTGCCGAGAAGTTCTTGCCCCGCGCGGCGAGGATCACCACCCGAACTGTGTCGTCGGCCTCGGCCCGCCCGAACGCCTCGTCGAGCTGGACCAGAAGGGTCCGCGACTGGGCGTTCTGCGCGTCGGGCCGATTGAGCCAGATCCGCGCGATGCGCCCGTCGTCGAGGGTTTCGTATGTCACCTGTTCGGGGTCCGTCACCTCCAGCACATTACGGTCGACCTGGGGACAACGGCCCAGGTGGTCGGCCGAACACCTGGAGTTGGCTACAGTTGACGGATGCCCGCGAAATCAGATTCCACCGAACTCGGCGATGTCGAGCCTATCGGCGACAGCACCGAGCGCCAGGCCCGCCGCGTCGTCGCCGCCTATGCGGTTGATGCCGACGAGTGCCGGGTCTTCCTTTCGATGCTCGGTATCGGACCGGCCAAGCTCGCCGACGCGTAATGACACCCGAGAGCGGCCCCGAGGCCAGCTCCGGGACTTCAGGGTCTGCTCCGGCTACGGCGTCGGCGGACTTCGTCGTGGTGGCCAACAGGCTGCCCATCGACATGGTGAAACAGCCTGACGGCACCATCGAGTGGAAGCAGAGCCCCGGCGGCCTGGTCACCGCGCTGGAGCCGCTGCTGCGCAAGCGCCACGGGGCCTGGATCGGTTGGCCCGGCGTGCCCGAAGAGCCCGGCGACGCCGAGATCGAGACGATCGAGCAGGACGGCATGTCGCTGGTCCCGGTGCGGCTGAGCGCCGATGACGTCGCGCTGTACTACGAGGGGTTCTCCAACGCCACGCTGTGGCCGCTCTACCACGACGTGATCGTCAAGCCCATCTATCACCGGCAGTGGTGGGACCGCTACGTCGAGGTGAACCGGCGCTTCGCCGAGGCGACCGCACGCACTGCCGCCCAGGGCGCCACCGTATGGATCCAGGACTACCAGCTGCAGCTGGTGCCGAAGATGCTGCGCATGCTGCGCCCCGACCTGACCATCGGGTTCTTCCTGCACATCCCGTTTCCCCCGGTCGAGCTGTTCATGCAGATGCCCTGGCGTTCGGAGATCATCGACGGCCTGCTGGGGGCTGACCTCGTCGGGTTCCATCTGCCCGGCGGTGCGCAGAACTTCCTCATCCTGGCGCGCCGGCTGGCCGGCGCGAACACCTCCCGGGCGTCAGTGGGTGTGCGGTCGCGCTTCGGCGAGGTCCACGTCGGGTTCCGGACCGTCAAGGTCGGCGCCTTCCCCATCTCGATCGACTCGGGCGAGCTCGACCAGCAGGCCCGCACCAAGAAGATCCGGCAGCGGGCCGGTGAGATCCGCGCCGAACTGGGAAACCCCCGCAAGATCCTGTTGGGCGTGGACCGCCTGGACTACACCAAGGGCATCGACGTGCGGCTGAACGCGTTCTCCGAGCTGCTCGAAGAGGGCCGGGTGAACCCCGCGGACACCGTGCTGGTCCAACTGGCCACCCCGAGCCGCGAGCGCGTCGAGAGCTACAAAGCCATGCGCGAGGACATCGAACGCCAGGTCGGCCACATCAACGGCGAATTCGGGGAGGTGGGCCACCCGGTCGTGCACTACCTGCACCGGCCCATCCCGCGCGAGGACCTCATCGGGTTCTTCGTCGCCGCCGACGTCATGCTCGTCACCCCGCTTCGTGACGGCATGAACCTCGTCGCCAAGGAGTACGTGGCCTGCCGCAGCGATCTCGGCGGGGCGCTGGTGCTCAGCGAGTTCACCGGTGCCGCCGCGGAACTGCGTCAGGCCTATCTGACCAACCCGCACCACCCGCAGGGGGTCAAGGACGCCATCGAGGCGGCACTCAATCAGACTCCCGAGGAGGGCAGACGCCGGATGCGCGCGCTGCGCCGCCAGGTGCTCGCCCACGACGTCGACCGTTGGGCGCGGTCGTTTCTCGAGGCGTTGGCCAAATCGGAGTGATCTAGATCTAGATCGGGGTGATGTAGTTGATCAGCCAGTCGCCGTCGATCTTCTGGTAGTCGACGCGCAGCCTGCTCCCATCGTAGATCGGCTGGTCGCGGTTCGTCTTTTCCGAGACCGTCCGGTTGATGTACACCATCACCGCTGCCGAATTACGATGCGCCTCCATCACTCCGACACCGACCACGTTGGCTTGGCTCACGAGTTCACGCTGTCGAGCCTGAGGAATGATGTCCGATCTCGCCCGGTCCTCGAACTCTTTGCGGTACGCGGGCGTGAGCAGCCTGTACGCATCGGTGAGGTTGCCCTCCACAGTCTTGTAGTCGTACGTGAAGACCATCGGAATCTGCTGTTGCGCAAGCGGTCCGAGTTCCTCGCGCGCCGCCTGCTCACCGAGCGTCTCCACCCGCTGCCAGTACAGGCCGCCTGTGATTGCTGCCAGGCTCACCAAGGCAACGACAACCAGACCGACGATGCCGCTGATGATCCAACGCATCAGTTTCCCCCGTTGGGGTAGTTGAGGTCGTGGGCCGTCATCCGCCCGTCATCACCCTCCATCACGATGATCCGCAGTCGATAGGGCTGAGAGGGCCTGTTGTTGCCGTTTATGTCGCTGGCTGTAACCCGCGCCGACACCAACACCGCTGCGGTATTGCTGATGTCGTCGATGCTTTCGATCGCCGCTCCGTTGATCACCGTCTCCGAACTGCCACCGGTGTCACGGAAGATCGCCTTGAGGTTCTCGACGTTGTTGGTCTGACTGAACATGTCGCGTAACGGCCCACTGGTGCTTTCGTAGAAGCGGTCCACACTCTCGTCGATGGTGTCCTGCTTGAAACTGAACATGTTCACCACGGTTTGTGTGGCGGCGTCGACGAACCGCTGGTTACGGGCTTGCAGTGCTTCTGCGTCTTGTCGCTGTGCACCGAGTACCGCCACCGCAGCGATCAGACCACCGGCCATCACCAACCCGAACACCGCAGCGACGACAACGACCATGCGATGGTTCGGTCGACGCCGCGGCGGAGGCCGCACCTCACGCGTTTTCGGAGCGGATCTGACCGCCACCGGATCAGCTGTCGCAATGCGCACGACGGCCTGCGCCGGCACACTGCTGGTTGGCCCGGCGGGGCGGGAGGCGCGGCGGCGCACTGGTTTTCCCGTGGGTGACATCAGGCAATCTCCGGATAAAGCATCAAGTCCACCCAGTTCTCCTGCGGCCGCATGTCGCTGACGCCGGGCGCGTAGACCCCGGTTCCGCCGGCCGGGTCGACGAAGACGCCGGTGTGCTGGTCATACATTCCATATGAGGCCGTGCTGGCCTGAGGCAGGTCCGGTGCCGCAGGTGGCGACGCGGGTGCCGCGGGCGGCGGGTTGGTCGCCCAACCCGGCGGCACCGCGGGCGGAGGCCACGCATCCGGGTAGGGAGCCGGCGGGATCCATGCCGTCAGCGGGGGTGGCGGTGGGCCATCGTTCGGCGGAGGGATGTACGGCCATGGTTGGTGCGGCGCAGGTCCTGGACCGGTTTGAACCCCGGGCGGCACCAGCCCGGGCGGGACAGGATATCCCGGGTCCGGATCATTCTCCGGCGGTATGTAGGGAAACTTGTTTGGCGGCAGTATATTTCGCCCGTCCTCAGGTGTGTCGTCCTCCCTGACGTCCATCGGCGTGCCGATCGGTACCGGCGGTCCACGCCATGGGCTGTTGCCGATCGGGACGTAGCCGCGCGGGTCGCGACACAGCTGGATCGTCGGAGCACGCTTGCCGGGGAATTCCTGACACGGGTAATTTCTCGCCCCACGCACCACCATCGGATCGTTCTGTGCCACTTTGCAGTACAAGTCCGTGGGCAAGTCACGCAATGTCGTGTCACCGGGCGTGCGAATCTCCGTCGGAGGGAGGAATCCCGTATTGCACGGCGGCGGATCGTTGATCGAGATCTTGAAATCCTGCTTACCGCCCTCATCCGCGGGAAGCTGTCCGCCGATTGTGAGCAGCGAGGCCTGCAAGGCAGGAAAGATGACAAGCGCCTGTTCGATCGACTTGCGGTAGATGACGCCGACCCGACCGGCGTTGGCCAGGTTGGCCGCCAGCACCGGGAACGACGGGCGAATGCCGGAGAAGGTGTCGCTGGCTACCGCAGCCGCGTCCGGGGCGGTCTGGAGCAGCGATCGAAGTTCCGGATCCGCGCCCCTCACTTCGCTGGTGAGGCGCGCCAATCCGTCGGCCAACGACCGGATGTCGTCGCCGCTTCGAATCTGCGCCTCCAGGAACGGACCAGCTTGGTCTATCAGCGAGGAAGTCTGCGGCCAACTCTCGTTGGCCTCGTCGACCAGTACCCGCACCGACTGGATCAACCGCGCCAGTTCGGCGCCCGAGCCGTTGAAGGCTTTGAACGATTCCCTCAGGAGGTCTTCGAGCCGGGTGTTATCGAGGCTGCTCACCAGCTGGTCTGCCTCGCGCAGCAGCTCAGCCACCTCCTGTGGAATCGCAGTTCGCTCCTCCGGGATCACGGCGCCGTTCTCGAGCGTCGTCGGCGAGGGATCGGCGGTGGGAACAAAATCGACGTACTGCTCTCCGATCGCGGAGACGCTCTTGACGGTGGCAGTGGAGTTGGCCGGGATCTTGACGTCGCTGTCGATCCGCATCTGCGCGGCCACGCCGTCGTCGGTCAAACGCACCCACTCGACGCGCCCGGCTTGTACGCCGCGGAAGGTGACATTCGCATTCTCGTAAAGTCCACCGCCTGCGATGAAATTGGCGGTGACGTCATATGTACCGACGCCGAGCCGGTCGGGAACACGGATGTAGAGCAGAGCGATTGCGCCGACGGAGAGCACGGTCACGACCGCGAAGACCCACAACTGGATTTGCGTTGTTCGAGTGAACATTATTCCGGCGGCACCTCCTGACCCGACGCGGTTCCCGCCGGGATCTTGAACGGATCAGCTGCCTGCCCAGACAGATTCGCCATCTCTCCGGTCAAGAATTCGGGCGGATTCACGACTTCGGCAAGCCGCTTCATGTTCGGATCGAAGAACGACGTCGTGAAGATGGTCTCGCCGAGTCGTCGGATCGTGAGATCGAATGTCGCAAACACGTTGAAGTAGTCGCCGCGGGCGACTCGGTGCAGGTTCTTGCCCGGGAATGGGAATGTAGCCAGGCTGTCGAGGCTGGACACGAAATCCGAGCGGCTGTCGTTGAGCGGTTTGATGACCGCGTACAGGTCGATGAGGTCCTCGGCGAAATCGTCCTTGGTTTCGGCCAAGACGCGCGACGCGACGGTGCCCAGCCGTTGCAGCGCGGCAAAAGCATCTACGATCTGGGCTCGATTCTCGTTGAGCACACGTAGTGCTGCGGGCAACGTGTCCAGCGCGCGGCCCAAACTGTCTTTGTTGCGCGCAAGTATTCCGGCGAAGCGGTTCAAGCCCTCTGCGGCTGCGATGATGTCTTCTGTCTGGCGATTCAAGGACGTGGCCAGCTCGGCGAGCCGCGGGATCAGCCCGGCGAACTGCCCCTCACGGCCGGCAACCGCAGTGGAGAGCTCTTGCGTGATGTCCTGCAGCGCACCGAGATTGCCCTTGTTGACGACCACCCCAAGAGCGGACAGCACTTCCTCTGTCGTGGGATAGCGGCTGCCCTGGCTCAACGGAATCTGGATACCATCCCGCAGCTCGCCGACAGGCGGTTCGGTAAGCGGGGAGGCCAGCTCGACGTGCTGCGATCCCAACAGCGACGTCTGCGCCACCTTCACGGTCGCGTTGGCCGGCAGATCGACGTGGGATTCCAGCGAGAGTTCGACGGCCGCATAGAAGGTGCCGTCCGGTTTCTGGACGGCCTCGATACCCGACACGCTTCCGACGGTGACGTCGTCGACCATCACCGGTGAGTTCTGCGGCAGCGTGGCCACATCAGGCACTTCTACCGTGATGGTGAACGCACCTTTGCCGTGACCCGCAGTGCCCGGCATGTTCACCGAGTTCAGTCCGCCGAACTGGCAGCCCGCAACCAGAGCCGCGCCGGAGCCCAGGACCAGGGTGCGGCGGGCTGCGCGACCAGCCCTGACTCGCGATGACACGCGTGTCATGACCCACCTCCTGGTTGCTGTGGAAGTGCCGGCTGCAGACCCGGGACGGCAGCTTCGGCGGGGAGCGGACCGGGCGCCGGCGGCGCAGGCGCAGCGGCCGGCCCAGGACCCGGTGGTGGACCAGTCGGTGGAATCGCCGGGCCGAGTGTGTACGGCTGTGCAGGAGGCGGCGGACCGGGAACCGGATTCTCCGGCAGAAGCAACGCACTGGGATCACCCTCATTGCCGACACGAGGCGGGAACCGTCCCTCAGCCGGTATCCATTCCAGATACGGGATATAGGTCTGTGCCTTCGCCTCGGTCGCAGGGGTGTCGTAAATGACCTGACCCTTGTACGCGGTGATCGTATTGATGCCGTGGGCCATGATCGGCGGATAGTTCACCGCCAGGCGTTTGAGCACAGGAGCCATCCGCTGACGACAGATCTCGTTCCGCTTGTCGTAGTCGGGCATCCCTGCGGCCTCGAAACTCCCGCAGATGAACTGCACGGGGTTGGCGAACTCAGGTAGGCCCAGCAGCCCGTTGGCCGTGCCCTGGGCAGGGTTGTAGATGTTGTAGAAGTTGGCCATCGCGTTCGGCAAGACATGCAAGATCTGCTCGACGTCGTCGGTCTGTGTGGTGAGGATGCTGGTCAGGTCGGTCAGCCTGTCGACGCTACCGATCAGCGTCTCGTTGTGCTCGCCGAGGAATCCCCGAACGTCGGACAGAGCTTGGTTGAGACTGCCCACCGTGTCATCCAATCCCACGGAACTGTCGGCCAAGACCTGCGACACCGACGCCAGGTGCCCACTGAATTGGACGATTTGCTCATTGCTCCTGGACAGCGCGTCGACCAGGATGTGGAGATTTTTCACAGTGTCGAAGAGGTCGGTGCTGGAGTCACCCAGTCTTCCGGCAGTCTGTGACAGCTCCCGTAGGGCTTGCCGGAAGGAATCGCCGTTGCCGTCGAAGGTGTCGGCGGCCTGGTTCACGAACTGGCTGAGCGGCCCCTGAACCTGGCCGGTTGACGGTCCGAGAGTTTGACTCAGCCTGGTCAGCTCGGTCTTGACATCGTCCCACTCCACCGGCACCGCCGTGCGACTCAACTCGATGCTGTCGCCATCCGTCATCGCCGGACCTTGTCGATAAGCGGGCGTGAGCTGAATGAACCTTGCAGACACGAGGTTTGGCGCCATCATCACTGCACGGGCGTCGGCGGGCAGCTTGACGTCATCCTGGATCCGCATGGTGATTCTCACAGCGTCGGCCTGCGGTGAGATCGATTCGATCGAACCCACCGGTACACCGACGATGCGAACTTCGTCGCCCGGATACAAACCCGACGCCGAACTGAAGTACCCGACCACGGTGTAGCTGGAGACCCGCGGCCACACCACGTACGCCCCACCGATCAGACCGACCAGCAGCGCGCCTATGACGCCAAAACGCATCCATCGGCTCATGGGGACTTAGGCCTTATGATCAACCGCTCGTTGATGAATCCACGTAACAGGTCAGACAGGCTGTCCGGGATCTTGCCCGGCTGGAAGTAGAGGTCCAGCAGCAGACCAGTCTGCGTGTTGTTCGGTATCGCATTGGGCAGGTTGACCATGAAGCCCGAAGCGGATCCGACCGACTCGCCGAGCGCAGTGGCGTACGGCGGCAGGCGCTTCAACGCCTCACTGATGTGCTCGCGACGTTCGAGCAGATTGTCCAACACCGCATTCAACTTCGTCAACGCGGGACCGAATTCCCGGCGATTATCGGCCACGAATCCCGAAAGCTGCTCGGAGACATCATCGATGCCCGCGATCAGCGTACTGAGTGCGATCCGCCGCTCGTCGAGTGCGGCGAAGAGTTGGTTGCCGTCAGTGACAAGTGTGTTCACCTGGCCGGCCCTGTCCGCGAGCATCCCGATCACCGACTTCGCACGTGCCAGCAGCTGACCCAGCGCTTCGTCGTTGGCATTGATACTGCGCGACAGCGTGGCAACCCCATCGAGCGTGCGGCGCAGTTCGGGCGTCGCGTCGCGAAATGAGTCCGTCAGTACCGTCAACGCCTGAGTCAGCTGGTCTTTGTCGAGCGCAGCGGAATTCTGACCGAGATCCTGCAGTGCCAAATTCAACGTGTACGGAACTGTGGTGCGGCTCAGGGGAATAGACGTTACAGATCCACCGCCTTGCGGCACGATACCCAGCGACCTCGCCCCCAGAACTGTGTCCGTCCGGATCGACACCAGCGTCTGATCGCCCAATCTGTGCTTCCGGTTCACGGTGAACGTCACACGCGCGGCGTCGCCGGCGAGGCCGACATCGGTCACACTGCCGACCGTGATACCGGAGATGTTCACGTCGTTACCCGGCGAGATACCGCTGGCATCGGCGAAGTACGCCTCGTAGGTTTTCCCCTGCGGATAGAACGGCAGCGAACTGTAGCCGAATGCGACGAACAAGACGCATACCACCATGACGATGCCGAAGAAGCCCGCCCGTAATGTTCTATCCATTGTCAGAGCACCTGCCCTTCGAAAGATCGGGCACGCCACCGATCGGCAGGAAGATGTCGCTACCCGCCGGCCCGTTGAATTTGAGCGTCGTAGCGCATATGTAGTAGTTGAAGTAGGAACCGTAGGCTCCGAGCGAGTTGAGCCGCAGGTAGTTTTCGGCCAGCGGTTCGATGACCTGGTTGACCTCGGCCTTGCGGTTGTCGAACTCGGTCGCGAGCGGGCGGAGGTTCTCGAGGACGCCCTGCAGCGGTCGTCGCGAATCAGCCAGCATCTCGGTCAGATCTGTCGCCGTTGAGGCCAGCGGCGGTATCGCCCCCGCGATCGGGTCACGACCCGCCGCAAGCCCGCTGACGAGCTGCTGCAGTTCGTCCACGCTCGAATCGAACTCGGCACTTTTCGCGTCGATGGTCCCCAGCACCTCGTTGAGGTTGTTGATCACCTCGGAGATCACCTGGTAGCGATCGCCCAGTGCCTGACTGAAAGTTCCGCTCTCGGAAAGCAACCTGGACAGTGCGCCACCCTCGCCCTGAAGCAACTCGAGGATGGCGCCACTTATCTGATTGACCTGCTCCCCGTCCAGCCCCTTCACCACCGGGCGCAGACCACCGAGCAGCGCGTCGAGGTCCAGAGCCGGCTGGGTCTGCTCGATGGCGATCATCCCGCCCGAGGGCAGCTTCCTCAGCTCGCCGGGACCGGATGTGATTTCCATGAAGCGGTCGCCGACGAGGTTCTCATAGCGAATCAAGGCTCGCGTCGACGTGTACAACTGATATTTCTTGTCCAGGCTGAACGCCACATCGACGGTGTTGTCGGCGTTCAACGTCACCCCGTCGACAGTGCCCACCGGCACGCCGGCGATTCGGACGTCGGTACCGCCCTCCAGGCGTGACGCGTCGCTGAATGTGGCGTGATAACGGTTGCTCGAGGCGAACCGGAACTCGCCGAAAACCACCACCAGACCGGCGGACACGATCAGCATCACCACGACGAAGATGCCGACCTTCACCGGCAATGCCCGCTGCCCCATCAGAAGTCGTCGCGTTCTGCGAAGGCACCGTTGAACAGGAACTGGAACGTCGACGGGGCGTCGACCTGAACCTCGGTGAACGGCTCGTACGGAATGAGCGCGTTGTCCGTGACGAGGAACGGCGACCTGAAGAACGAGCCGCCGTACTGCTTACTGGGAAGGTTCGGAAGTCCCCGGCAGTTGGGCCCGCCCGACGCATTCACGATCGGAAGGCTCTCCGGATAGGTGTAGGACGGCACGCCCAGCACGAAGCTGGAACTGACCATCGCGCCGGGCTTCTTGCCGCCGACGATCTCTGCTCCCCGCTGGGCTCCTATCGCCACACCCTGCACAATGCAGCCGAGCACCGGTGAGTACTCACCCAGGACCGCCAGCGGCGCTCTCAACCGGTTGATGGCAGCGATGTAATCGTCAGCCCCCGGTTCCAGCGTGTCGGCACCCTCGTTGGCCAACCCGATCGCCGCGAGCAGTGTCGCGTTCAAGTTCTCCTGCTCGTCTACCACCGTGTCGCTGATCGTCGGCACATTGTCGATCACCGTCACCAGGTCGGGACCTGCATCGCCGTAGATGTTCGTCACTGTTGCGAGCTGTGAGACGACGGACTCGACCGTCGGCAACTTCGGGTTCAACTGCGCCAGTAGCTGATTGAGTCCTGCTGCGGTGGCCCCGAAATCGTCACCATGACCGCGCAAGCCCTCCGCCAGGGCCGACATGGTCGCGTTGAGGTGGGTCGGATTGACCTTGTTCAACACGTCGATCAGGGTCTGGAACAACGTATTGGCTTCCAACTGCACCGCGTCGGCCTGGACGTTGGCCCCTGCTCGCAACGGGGTGTCGGAGGGTTGTTCCGGCGCAAGGAATTCCACCGACTTCGCACCGAACACCGTCGTGCTCGCGATACGCACCGGCGCGTTGGAGGGAACATAGCGCATCTCGTCGCGGTTGATGGCAAGCGTCAACTTCGCCCGATCACCGGAGTACGCGATGTCCTCCACCTTGCCGATTTGAATACCGCGGTACTTGACCTTGGCATCTCGGTCCATGACCAGGCCGGCTCGCGGAGAGGTCACTGTCACGGTGTCAGTCCGGGTGAAAGCAGCGGTGTAGGCGAGATAGGTCAACAGCGAGAACGCGGCGACTATTGTCGCCAGGACTGCGGCGGCGATTCTGATCGCGGTTGTTCTCGGCACGGCGCTGTCCTTTCTATCCCGACAGGTTGAAATTACCGGTGGCGCCATACACGCCAAGGGAAATGAACAATGTGATGACGACGACGACGATCAGCGACGTCCGAACCGCCTTGCCCACCGCGACGCCGACGCCGACTGGGCCGCCCGAGGCGTTGTATCCGTAGTAGGTGTGGACCAGCATGACCGCGATCGCCATCACGATCGCCTGAGCGAACGACCACAGGAGGTCGGTCGGTATCAGGAACGTATTGAAGTAGTGATCGTAGAGACCAGCAGATTGTCCGTTGACATAGACGGTGATGGTGCGCGCAGAGAAGAACGCCGCCAACGTGGCAAGAGAGTACAGCGGGATGATTGCGACCAACCCGGCGACGATCCGGGTTGACACCATGTAGGACATCGAATGCACGGCCATCGATTCGACAGCGTCGATCTCCTCGGAGATGCGCATCGCGCCCAACTGGGCAGTGGTGCCGGCGCCGATGGTGGCGGCGAGCGCGATGCCCGCGATGATCGGCGCCACTATGCGCACGTTGAGGTATGCACTCAGGAATCCGGTGAGCGCTTCGATGCCGATGTTGCCCAGAGACTCGTAACCCTGCACGGCGATGACGCCGCCCGAAGCCAACGTGAGGAACGCCGCCACGCCGACGGTACCGCCGATGAGGACCAGCGCACCGGTGCCCAGTGTCATCTCCGCGATCAGCCGAAACGTTTCTCTGCGATACCGCCGTACCGCGTTCGGGATGTATCGGATCGATTCGCCGTAGAACAGCGCCTGCTCCCCGAATGAGTCGACGGCACGGGGTAGCCGCCCCAATGCCCGCCGCAGGCGAAGCGTGGCGTCGTAGCTTCCCAGCTGACTCATCAGCTCAGAACCCGAACGCCGATGGCGGTCATCAGCACATTGATCACGAACAGACAGATGAAGGCGTAGATGACGGTTTCGTTGACGGCTTCTCCGACGCCCTTGGGTCCGCCTTTCACGGTGAGGCCACGGTAACAACCCACGAGTCCCGCCATCAGACCGAACAGCAAAGCCTTGACTGCCGAGATGATGAGCTCGCCCAGACCGGTGAGAATGGTCAGGCCACTGATGAAAGCCCCTGGGTTGACTCCCTGGAGGAGCACGGAGAAAACATATCCTCCGCTCAGACCGATCAGGATGACAAAGCCGTTGAGCAACACCGCCACGACCGTCGATGCCAGTACGCGGGGCACCACGAGACGTTGGATCGGGTCGATGCCCAGCACCCGCATGGCGTCGATCTCCTCGCGGATGGTCCGCGCGCCGAGGTCGGCGCATATCGCGGTCGCCCCTGCGCCGGCGACCACGAGCACGGTGGTTATCGGACCGAGCTGAGTCACGGTCCCGAAAGCAGTACCCGACCCGGAAAGGTCGGCGGCGCCTATCTCGCGAAGAAGGATGTTGAGAGTGAATGCGACCAGGACTGTGAACGGGATGGAGATCAACAGCGTCGGCAGCAGCGATACGCGTGCGATCATCCACGTCTGCTCGAGGAACTCGCGAAACTGGAATGGGCGGCGAAAGATCTTCGAGAACGTCTCCGTGGACATCTGGACGAATCCGCCCACGGCCCGGGTGGGTGCCGCAAGCTGTTCGATCAACCTCGGCTCCGTTCTCGGTGCGGGATGACCCGCGAGACTACCCGCTGGCGAAGAGATCGCCACCGGCTTTCGACGCTGACCCTCCACCTCACTACTGAACACACCTCTGAGTGGGCTGGATCATATTAACTAGAACACGTTCGCAGTGTCAAAGAACGGAAAAACCCCGTCAAAATGTTACATTTACGCAGTTCAAAGCCTCTGTGACCTAGGTCATTGTAGAACGTGTTCTAATTGGCGACGGTCGCTGACAACCGAGACTGTCAGTCTCGATCCCCGAGGCCCATGGCGGCCGAGAAGCTCTTCTCGGGATCCCGGCCAGCAAAGTAGTCCCGGACGGTGTCGGACAGGTCGGCCGGATCCCACGCGTCACCTGCGGCACTGAACTGCGTTTCGGCGGTCGGCGCCGCGATGAGCGTCACCGTCGGACCATAGACGATGAACAGTTGGCCGTTGACCGCTTCAGAAGCAGGAGAGGCCAGGAATCGCACCAGGTTCACGACGTGTTCGGGGGACAGCGGATCCACCCCGCCGTCAGGCAGCTCGGGCGCATCACCGAACACGCCGGCCGTCATGGCGGTGCGGGCCCGCGGAGCGATAGCATTCGCACGCACTCCGAAACGCCCGAGCGCACGGGCAGCCGACAGCGTCAACGCGGTGATGCCGGCCTTGGCGGCGCCGTAGTTGGGCTGGCCGATCGGCCCGGACAGGCCGGCCTCCGACGAGGTGTTGATGATCCGGCCGTACACCTGACCATCACCTGCCTTCGCCTTCGACCGCCAGTAGGTGGCGGCGTTGCGCGTCAACAGGAAGTGGCCCCGCAGGTGCACCGCGATGACCGAGTCCCACTCCTCGTCGGTCATGTTGAACAGGATCCGGTCGCGCGTGATGCCCGCGTTGTTGACCACGATCGCGAGACCTCCGAGCCCGTCGGCCGTCTCGACCAACTCGTCGGCGGTGGCCCGTTCGCTGATGTCACCCGCGACCGCGATGCCCTTGGCGCCGGCCGCGGCGATCTCCTCGAGAACGTCGGATTCGTTCAGCGCCGGGGCGATGTCGTTGACGACGACCGAGGCACCGGCCTGTGCGAGGCCGATGGCCTCTGCGCGCCCCAGGCCCGCGGCGGCACCGGTCACCACGGCGACGTGACCGGACAGATCTGTCTGGGTCCCCCGGAGGGACGAAGAATTGGTCAAAGTATGAATACCTCTAGTCGTGGCGGATCAGAGCGGCGCGGGGACATTCGGCGATGGACTGCTCGGCCAGCGCCTCTTCCTCGGCAGGGACCGGGTCGAGCTTCACCACCGCGTAGTCCTCGTCATCCAGCTCGTACAAGTCCGGAGCTATTCCTACACAGACCGCGTTGCCCTCGCAACGGTCACGGTCCACTTCCACTCGCATGACATCCTCCTGCCCGTAGTCTGACACCACCCTGGACCCCAAGACTAGAACGTGTTACAACCGGGAAAGACCTTAGGTATCCCTGGGTACCGTCACCAAGGCTCGCAGAGAAGTGAGGACCGCGCGATGCGAATCGGCTACACCCCCGAACAGGAGGAGTTGCGCCGCGAACTGCGCGCGTACTTCACCAAGCTCATGACACCCGAGCGCGCCGAAGCGCTGGCGTCCAGCGACGGCGAGATGGGCCGCGGCAGCGTGTACCGCGACACCGTCGCCCAGATGGGCAAGGACGGCTGGCTGACGCTGTCCTGGCCCGAGGAGTTCGGCGGCCAGGGTCGCCCGCCGATGGACGGGCTGATCTTCAACGACGAGGCGTCGATCGCCAACGTGCCGGTGCCGTTTCTGACCATCAACAGCGTTGCACCGACGATCATGGCGTTCGGCACCGAGGAGCAGAAGAGGTTCTTCCTGCCCAAGATCGCCGCGGGCGAACTGCACTTCTCGATCGGCTATTCGGAGCCGGGTGCGGGCACCGATCTGGCGGCACTGCGCACCACCGCGGTCCGTGACGGGGACGACTACGTCATCAACGGGCAGAAGATGTGGACCAGCCTGATCGCCTACGCCGACTATGTCTGGCTGGCGGTGCGCACCAACCAGGAAGCCAAGAAACACCGCGGCATCTCCATGCTGATCGTGCCGACCACGGCCGAGGGCTTCTCCTGGACACCCGTGCACACGATGTCGGGTGTCGACACCAGCGCCACCTACTACCAGGACGTCAGGGTTCCGACCTCGGCCCTGGTGGGCGAAGAGAACGCGGGCTGGAAGCTGGTCACCAACCAGCTCAACCACGAACGGGTGGCGCTGGTTTCGGCCCAGCCGATCTTCTCGGCGCTCGACGGGGTCCGCGAGTGGGCACAGAACACCAAGGACGCCCACGGCAACCGCCTGATCGACTCGCAGTGGGTCCAGCTCAACCTGGCCCGTGTGCACGCCAAGGCCGAGGTGCTCAAGCTGATCAACTGGGAGCTCGCATCCAGCGACGCCGCCCCGTCCCCGGCCGACGCGTCGGCGGCGAAGGTCTACGGCACCGAGTTGGCCACCGAGGCCTATCGGCTGCTGATGGAGGTGCTGGGCACGGCGGCGACGCTGCGCACCGATTCGCCCGGTGCGCTGTTGCGTGGCCGCGTGGAACGTATGCACCGGTCCTGCCTGATCCTCACGTTCGGCGGCGGCACCAACGAGATCCAGCGGGACATCATCGGCATGGTCGCTCTCGGCCTGCCCCGGGTCAACCGCTAACGGCAAGAGGAGATTTCGCATGGACTTTTTGAAACCAGAAGCGGTAGAGGATCTCTCCGGGCTGGTCCGCACCATCACCGAGGCGGTGTGCACGCCGGAACACCAGCGCGAGCTCGACGGTGCCGAACACCGCTTCGACACAGCGCTGTGGTCCAAGCTCGTCGACGCCGACGTGCTGTCGGCCGCATCCCCGGAATCGTTGGGCGGCGGAGGATTCGGCGTACTGGAGCAAGCCGCCGTGCTCGAGGCCCTCGGCAGGCAACTCGCCGCCGTGCCGTATCTGGAGTCGGTCGTGGTGGCCGCGGGCGCCCTGGCGACCTTCGGCTCCGAGGAGCTGCAGCAGCAGTGGGCGGTGCCCGCCGTCACCGGTCAGAAGATCCTCACCGTTGCACTGGCCGGCGAGATGGGCGACGGCCCGGTCCGCGCTCAAGCCCGCGACGGCGGCTACCGATTGACCGGCACCCGCACCCTGGTGCCCTACGGGCCGGTGGCCGACGCGTTCCTGGTTCCCACCGAGACCGACTCGGGCACACTGGTCTTCGTGATCGCCGCGGATGATCCAGGCGTCACAGCCACGTCGTTGAGCACCACCGGACACGGCTGCGTCGGGCATCTGGAACTGCGCGATGTCGAGGTCGACGAGCAGCGCGCCGTCGGGTCCGACGGCGCGGCGGTGGTCGGCTGGCTGGAAACCCGTCAGCTGCTGGGCCTGTCTGCCTTCCAGTTGGGCGTGCTGGACCGGGCGCTGGAGCTCACCGCGCTGTACGCGCGCGAACGCGAACAGTTCGACAGGCCGATCGGCAGCTTCCAGGCGGTCTCCTCGCGCCTGGCCGACGGCTACATCGACATCAAGGGGCTGCGGTTGACATTGACCCAGGCCGCGTGGCGGTTGTCAGAGGACCACCCCGCCGACATCGATGTGCGGTCGGCGGCGTTCTGGGCGGCCGAGGCAGGTCACCGCGTGGCCCACACGACGGTGCACGTGCACGGTGGCGTCGGAATCGACACCGATCACCCGGTGCACCGGTACTTCCTGGCGGCCAAGCAGTCCGAGTTCGCGGTGGGCAGCGCCACCGGGCAGCTGCTGGCGATCGGTCGCGAACTGGCCGACACACCGGCCTGATTCGCGCTCCCACGGTGGCCACCCCCCTCTCACCGACCGTTCCGGGGTTGTTGACATCCCTGGTCGACGTCGACGATCGGGGTGTCCACTCCGTCGGCACCGGTGACTGCGGGGAGCCATCGGCGACCTTCGTGAGCTGGCGCAACCACATTCAGGACGGCGCCGACCTCGCCGCGGCGCTGCGGGCACGGTTGGACCCCGGCGCGCCCCCGCACGTCGGGGTGCTGCTGGGTAACACCCCGTTCTTCTGCACGGTGCTGGTGGCCGCCGCGCTGTCGGGGATCGTGCCGGTCGGACTGAACCCGACGCGTCGGGGCGCTGCGCTGCAGCGCGACATCGAGCACGCCGACTGTCAGCTCGTGCTGGCCGACGAACCAGTCGACGGCATGACCGCTGTCGACGTCGAATCACCGGATTTCGCCGCGGAACTCGCTTCGTTCGAGGGCACACCGGTCGACTTCCGTACCGCCGATCCCGACGACCTGTTCATGTTGATCTTCACCTCGGGCACCAGCGGCGATCCGAAGGCCGTGCGCTGTACCCACGAGAAGGTGGCGTTCCCCGGCGCCATGCTCTCGCAGCGCTTCGGGCTCGGTCCCGCCGACACGTGTTATCTGTCGATGCCGCTGTTCCACTCCAACGCGATCATGGCGGGGTGGGCGCCGGCCGTGGCTGCGGGGGCGTCGATCGCATTGCGCCGCAAGTTCTCCGCATCGCAGTTCATTCCGGACGTCAGGCGCTTCGGCGCGACGTATGCCAACTATGTCGGCAAACCGTTGTCATACATCCTGGCCACCCCCGAGCGCCCAAACGACGCCGAGAACCCGTTGAAGGTGGCCTACGGCAACGAGGGTGCGCCGCGGGACCTGACCCGGTTCGCGCGGCGGTTCGGGGTGCAGGTCGTCGACGGGTTCGGGTCCAGCGAGGGCGGGGTCTCCATCGCCCGCACTCCAGACACTCCTGACGGTGCCCTGGGTCCGCTGGTGGGCGGGGTGACGATCCTCGATGTCGAGACCGGCGCCGAATGCCCGCCCGGAATCGTCGGTGAACTCGTCAACACCGAGGGGTCCGGCCAGTTCCGCGGCTACTACAAAGATCCTGCCGCAGAGGCCGATCGGATGCGTGGCGGCGTCTACCACAGCGGCGACCTCGCGTACCGCGACGAAGACGGTTTCGCCTATTTCGCCGGCCGACTGGGCGATTGGATGCGTGTCGACGGAGAGAACCTCGGCACCGCACCGATCGAGCGGATTCTGATGCGCTTCCCCGGAATCACCGAGGCTGCGGTCTATCCGATTCCGGATCCGTCGGTGGGTGATCAAGTGATGGCCGCGCTGGTCCTGCCTGACGACACCACCTTCGACGCCGGGGCCTTCACCGAATTCCTGCGCGGGCAGGACGATCTCGATATCAAACAATGGCCGGCGTTCGTCCGTGTCGGGACCGCCCTGCCGCGCACCCAGACCTTCAAGGTCCTCAAGCGGCAACTGTCCGCGGAGGCCACCGATTGCCCCGACCCCGTCTACCCGATCGCCCGGCCGTGACAGCCGCGGATATCGCGACCATGCTGCTCGACCGTGTCGGAGACCAGCACCCGGGATTGCGGAGCCGTGACCGCACCTGGACATGGGACGAGGTGGTGGGTGAGTCGGCAGCGCGGGCGGCGCTGGCACGCACGCTGCGCGACGAGACATTCTCCGCGGCGCCCTTTCACATCGGCGTGCTGCTGGACAATGTGCCGGACTTCGTGTTCTGGCTCGGCGGGGCCGCATTGGCCGGGGCGACCGTCGTCGGGCTCAATCCCACCCGCGGCGCGGACGACCTGGCCGCCGACATCCGGCATGCGGACTGCCAATTGATCGTGACCGACACATCCGGCATGGAGCGGCTGCGCGATCTCGACCACGGCCTCGAGGCTGCCCGGTTCCTGGTCGTCGACGAAACCGGGTACCGGCAGCGCGTCGAGGCAAGCCGCACCGAACCGGCCGCCGCGGCGGATGTCGACATGCGGTCGCTGTTCCTCTTGCTCTTCACCTCGGGGACCACGGGGACTTCCAAAGCAGTGAAGTGCAGTCAGGGCCGATTGGCCCGCATCGCCTCTGCGGCGACGGACAAGTTCGGCCATCACCGCGGGGACGTCGACTACTGCTGCATGCCGCTGTTCCACGGCAACGCGATCATGGCGCTGTGGGCACCGGCGCTCGCCAACGGTGCCACCGTATGTCTGGCCCCGACGTTCTCGGCGTCCCGATTCCTGCCGGATGTACGGCTTTTCGGCGCCACGTTCTTCACCTACGTTGGCAAGGCACTGGCGTACCTGATGGCGACTCCCGAGCTGCCCGACGACGCAGACAACACCCTGACACGAGGATTCGGCACCGAGGCCTCACCTGAGGACCAGAACGAGTTCCGCCGCCGGTTCGGCGCAGAACTCTTCGAGGGGTACGGCTCGAGCGAGGGCGGTGCGGTGGCCGCACCCGACCCGGCGGCGCCGGAGGGCGCCCTGGGCCGACCGGCGCATCCCGATGTCGTGATCGTCGACCCCGAGTCCCTGACGCCCTGCCCGGCGGCAGTTCTCGACGCGCAGGGGCGGGTGCTCAACCCCGACGAGAGCATCGGCGAGATCGTCGATCGGCGTGGCGCCCGGGATTTCGAGGGCTATTACCGCAACGACGCCGCAGACGCCGAGCGGGTGCGCAACGGCTGGTACTGGTCCGGTGATCTCGGCTACCTCGACTCCGACGGCTTCCTGTACTTCGCCGGGAGGCGCGGCGACTGGATCCGGGTGGACGGCGAGAACACCTCGGCGCTGACCGTCGAACGTGTCGTCCGGCGCCATCCCGGGGTGATCACCGCAGGGGTCTACGGTGTGCCGGACCCGCGGTCGGGCGATCAGGTGATGGCCGCCGTCGAAGTCGCCGACCCGGCAGCATTCGACGTCGATCACTTTGCGGCATTTCTGGAGGCTCAGGATGATCTGGGCGCCAAGGGGATTCCCCGTCTGCTCCGGGTGTCGGCCGACTTGCCGGCCACCGGTTCGAACAAGGTCCTCAAACGTGATCTGCAGGCCCAGCGCTGGCACACCGACGAACCGGTGTACCGCTGGGTCGGTCGCGGGAGACCGGTGTACCGGCGGATGACCGACGAGGACCGCCGCGCCCTGGACGCGGAGTTCGCCCAGCACGGAAGGAAGCCCCATGCCTGAGGCGGATGAGCGCTTGCGCGAAGACCATGAGCCGGATGAGCGCTTGCGCGAAGACCATGAGCCGGATGAGCGCTTGCGCGAAGACCATGATTGGGACGAGGTGACCGATGTGTTGGTCGCCGGGTCCGGCGCGGGCGGGGCCACCGCGGCCTACACCGCCGCGCGGGAAGGACTCGAGGTGATCCTGGTGGAGGCCACCGAGAGGTTCGGCGGCACCACTGCGTATTCGGGTGGCGGCGGAATGTGGTTCCCGTGCAACCCGGTGCTGCTGCGCGCGGGCACCGACGACCGCATCGACGACGCGCTCGAGTACTACACCTCGGTGGTCGGCGACCGCACACCGCGCGCCCTCCAGGAAACCTACGTCCGCAGCGGTGCGCCGCTGATCGAGTACCTCGAATCCGATGAGCTGCTGAAGTTCACGCTGCTGCCGTGGCCCGACTACTTCGGCAAGGCCCCGAAGGCACGCGCCGACGGGATGCGGCACATCGCCGCCAAAGCCCTCAGGGTGTCGGTCGCTCCCGATCTGGCCGAACTCATCCGCGGGCCCCTGGACTCCGACCGCCTCGGACATCCGCGACCCCAGGACTACTTCGTCGGCGGCCGCGCGCTGATCGCCCGGTTCCTGGCCGCGACGCGGCGATATCCGAACACCTCGGCCCGGTTGAACACCGCATTGACCGAGTTGGTCGTCGCCGACGGGGTTGTCGTCGGGGCCGTCGTCGAAACGGCCGGGGAGCGCCGGAGGATCCGCGCACGCCGCGGTGTGCTGCTGGCGGCCGGTGGTTTCGAGCACAACGACGACATGCGCGCGAGGTTCGGCGTGCCGGGCGCCTCCCGAGACACCATGGGGCCGTGGGGAAATCAGGGCCTGGCCCACCTCGCCGCGATGGCTGTGGGCGCTGACAGCGACCTGATGGACCAGGCGTGGTGGTCGCCGGGCCTGACACACCCGGACGGGACGTCGGCGTTCTCCCTGTGGTTCACCGGTGGCATCTTCGTCGACGACGACGGGAAACGGTTCGTCAACGAATCGGCGGCCTACGACCGGCTCGGCCGGGCGGTGCTGACGGCGATCGCCGACGGACGGGTGACCCTGCCGTACTGGATGATCTACGACGACAGTGGCGATGGTGCTGGTGGAGTTCCACCGGTCAAAGCCACCAACGTCTCGATGGTGGAACCGGAGAAGTACGTCGCCGCCGGCCTGTGGCGCACGGCCGACACTCTGGAAGAACTCGCCGCCGAGATCGGCGTGCCACCGCAGAACCTCGTGGAGACGGTGACGCGGTTCAACGATTCTGTCCGGCGCGGTATCGACGAGGACTTCGGGCGCGGCGACGAACCCTACGACCGTGCTTTCTCCGGCGGTGCGCCACCGTTGTACCCGATCACAAAGGGGCCGTTCCACGCGGCCGCGTTCGGCGTCTCGGATCTGGGCACCAAAGGTGGGCTGCGCACCGATACCGCCGCGCGGGTGCTCGATCAGGCGGACAATGTGATCGTCGGCCTCTATGCGGCGGGCAACACCATGGCGGCACCCAGCGGAACCGCCTATCCCGGCGGCGGCAACCCGATCGGCACGAGCATGGTCTTCAGCCACCTCGCCGTGCGGAACATGGCAGAAGGAGCACACCGTGAATAGAGCAGCGCCCGAATCCGTGCGGGAGATCGACACCGGCGCGGCGATGACGCGCTTCGCCCGCGGCTGGCACTGCCTCGGGTTGGCCGACACATTCCGGGACGGTCAACCGCACGGCATCAACGCGTTCGACACCAAGCTGGTCGTCTTCGCCGACTCCGACGGCGCCCTGAAAGTTCTCGACGGGTACTGCCGGCACATGGGCGGCGATCTGTCCCAGGGTTCTGTCAAGGGTGACCAGGTGGCGTGCCCGTTCCACGACTGGCGCTGGGGCGGCGACGGCAAGTGCACCCTGGTTCCGTATGCGAAACGCACCCCGCGGCTGGCCCGCACCAGGGCGTGGTCGACCACCGAGGTGAACGGCCAGTTGCTGGTCTGGCACGATCCCGAGGGCTCCACTCCCCCAGCGGAACTGACCCCGCCGACGATCGAGGGATTCGACGAGGGCCGGTGGTCGCCGTGGCAGTGGAGCTCGATCCTCATCGAGGGGTCGCACTGCCGCGAGATCGTGGACAACAACGTCGACATGGCGCACTTCTTCTACATCCACAAGGCCTACCCGACGTACTTCAAGAACGTCATCGAGGGCCACACCGCGAGCCAGTTCATGGAGTCCAAGCCCCGGCCCGACTTCACGCCCAACTTCGAGAAGCTCTGGGAGGGAACCTATCTGCGGTCGGAGGCTACCTATTTCGGACCGGCCTACATGATCAACTGGCTGCACAACGATCTCGCTCCGGGGTTCACCGTCGAAGTGGCCCTGATCAACTGCCACTATCCGGTCAGCCACAGCTCGTTCGTGCTGCAGTGGGGCGTCGCCGTCCAGGAGATGCCCGGGTTGCCCGCCGACAAGGCCGCCAAGCTCGCCGCGACGATGAACCGCAGCTTCGGCGAAGGTTTCCTCGACGACGTCGAGATCTGGAAGAACAAGACCCGCATCGACAATCCGTTGCTCACCGAGGAGGACGGGCCGGTCTACCAGCACCGCCGGTGGTACGAGCAGTTCTACGTCGACGCCGCCGATGTCACCGCCGACATGACCGACCGCTTCGAGCAGGAGGTCGACACCACCCACGCCAACGATCTGTGGCAGCAGGAGGTCGCCGAGAACCTGGCCGCCCGCAGCCGAAGTTGAGTACAAGTACCCATACAGCAAATTCCTGATCTTGATCTAGGCTTCGCTGAACACCCGAATGTCATCCCGACAGGAGTTCAGCCATGAAGCTCTCGGCCGTCACTCGGACCGCCGCGCTCGCCACAGCTCTGGCAGTCCTCGCCACGGGCTGCGGTTCGACCACCACGACCGGTTCGGGCACCACGGCATCGGAGTCGTCGGAGACCTCCACGTCGGAGACGACCACCACCAGTGCGGCGGCCGCACCGTCGACCGCCAGGATCGCCCCGCGGGAGGAGGCCCCGGAAGGTCCGGCCCCGACGATCGCCGACTACATCGTTGCCAACGGCATCCAGGAGACCCCGGTCAGTCCGGGCGATCCGAACGCGCCGTTCATCGACCTGCCCTTCCCGGAAGGCTGGCAGGACGCCGGCCCCGAGACTCCCGAATGGGCCTACGGCGCCATCTATTACGACGGACCCGGGGCCGAGGAGTACACGCCGAGCATCGTCGCGCTGGTGTCCAGGCTCGACGGCGATGTGGATCCGCAGGCGATCCTCGACCACGCGCCGGGCGAATTGACCAACCTGCCCGGCTGGAGCCCGATGAGCAACGGCCGGGAGAGCACACTCAGCGGCTTCCCGGCATTCCAACTCGGTGGCACCTGGGAGCAGGACGGCCTGGCGAAGATCATCGCGCAGAAGACCGTCGTGATCCCGCGCAGCGACGCGGTGTACGTGTTGCAGCTCAATGCCGACGGCCTGGAGAGTCAGATGGACATCGTCGCCACCGCTACGAACATCATCGACGACGACACCGTCATCACGCCCTGAGCGGACGGCCGGTCAGCCGGCGAGCGACCCGACCACTGCGTCGATCAGATGCGGCCCCGGCTCGGTCAGGGCTTCGATGAGCGCGGCCGCCAACTCATCAGCGGTGGTGGCCCGCCGGGCGGGAACGCCCATGCCTTGGGCGATCTTGACGAAATCGATTGCCGGACCTCCGAGATCGAGCAGCTCCAACGCCCGGGGGCCCGGTGGTTGCGCGCTCACCGCGCCGACACGCTGCAACTCGATCCGCAGGATGTCGTAGGCGCCGTTGTTGAAGATCACCGTCGTGACGTCGAGATTCTCCCGGGCCTGGGTCCACAACCCGGCGATGGTGTACATCGCCGAACCGTCGGCCTGCAGCGACAGCACCGGCCGATCCGGAGCGGCGATCGCGGCACCCACTGCCGCGGGGATCCCGTAGCCGATCGCGCCACCGGTCAACGTCAACACGTCATGGGCCGGCGCGCCCGCCGTCGATGTCGCGAGTCCCACGCCGCCGGTGTTGGATTCGTCGACGATGATCGCGGCCTCGGGCAGCAGCGCGCCGATCACCGCTGCGGCGGCGAACGCATTGAGGTCGCCGGTGGGCCGGTCAGGCCGCACCGCCGCGGCACTCACGGCGGTGGCGCCAGGCGCCAGCTCGTCGGCGAGCTGCTCGAGTGCAGCTGCGGCGCCGGCATATTCGGCGAGCACGTGCACGTCGCAACCGTCGGGCACCAGGTCGCTGGGCTTGCCGGGATAGGCGAAGAACGACACCGGCGAGGTCGCGCCGGCCAGGATCAGGTGTGCCACCCCTTCCAGCTGCTCTTGAGCCGCCTCGGCGAAGTACGCCAACCGCTCGATGGCGGGTACTCCCGCTCCCCGCTCCAGACGCGCCGGGAAGGTTTCGCACAGCAGCCGCGCACCTGTCGCCTCAGCCACCCGAGATGCCGCCGCCAGCCCCGGTTTCCGGGTCGCGTCGCCGCCGACCAGGATGACCGTCGGAGCGCCGGAGCGCAGCGTGTCGGCCGCAGCACGGAGCGCGTCGTCGGTCACGGTCGGCACGGTGGGCAGCGTGGCGGCGGGGGCGGTGCGACCACCGTCGTTCCAGGACACGTCGGCGGGCAGGATCAACGTCGACACCAGACCGGCCCGGCTGGCGGTGATCGCATCGCAGGCGTCGGCGGCGAGGTCGGCGGTGCGCATCGTGCGGCGCACCCACCCGGACACGGTGCCGGCCACCGCATCGATATCGGATTCCAACGGGGCGTCGTAGGCCTTGTGATACGTCGCGTGATCGCCGACGACGACGACCATCGGGGTGTGCGCCCGACGGGCGTTGTGCAGGTTCGCCAGGCCGTTGCCCAGGCCGGGCCCCAGGTGCAGGAGCACCGCCGCCGGCTTGCCGGCCATCCGCGCGTACCCGTCGGCGGCTCCGGTGGCCACCCCCTCGAACAGGGCCAGGACACCACGCATCTGCGGGACCCCGTCCAGTGCGGCCACGAAGTGCATCTCCGAGGTGCCCGGGTTGGCGAAGCACGTGTCCACGCCATTGGCGACCAGCGTGCTCAGCAGAGCATGTGCACCGTTCACAGCAGCCAACCTACGCCGACGCGTCGGACCCGGTGGCTAGCATCGCTGCATGCCGTTGGCCGAGGAACTGATCAATGAAAGCACCGCAACGGCTCTCGTGGTGGCCATCGAGGCGGCCGCCCCGGCAAACCCCCTGACCGCCCTGCGGACCGCGGCCACCGGGCTGGGGCCGCTGCCGTTGCGCGGGCGTGCCGACCTGCTCCGTGATGCGCTGCTGGCCGATGTCCCTGGTGACTTCGCGACGCTGGCCGCGGTGGTGCGTTCGGCTCGGGACGGTACGGCGCCGTTCAGTGGCTGGATGATCTGGCCGGTGTCGACCGCGGTCGCCGACCGGGCTGTGCTGGACGGCGGTCACCGGGCCTTCGATGACGCGATGGCTCTGCTGGCTGATCTGACCGGACGGTTGACCGCTGAGTTCGCCATCCGGACCCTTCTGCGTCATGACCCCGATCGTGCGCTGGAGATCATCGCGGCGTGGACCACCTCGCCCGATGCGGCGATCCGCAGATTGGCCTCCGAGGGGACCCGGCCGTACCTGCCGTGGGCGGTTCGGGTTCCGCAACTCGGCGCCAGGACCGCCGCCACGATCTCGATCCTCGACGCGCTCTACCGCGACCCCGATCCCGTGGTGCGCCGTTCGGTGGCCAACCACCTCAACGACCTCAGCCGTGAGCATGCCGACCTCGTGGTCGACACCGCGCGGCGCTGGCTCGCGGCCCCGACGCCCGACGGCAGCACACCCGCGGTGGTACGCCACGGGCTTCGCACCCTGGTCAAGCGCGGGCACCCGGTCGCGCTGGAATTGCTCGGGTTCCCCTCGGTCACCGTCGCGATCGACGGACCCGTGCTGGAGGAGGCGACAGTGCCCTTCGGCGGGCGTCTCAGGTTCTCGGCCACCATCGGCAACGATGGTGACGAGCCCGCACGGTTGGCGATCGACTACGCCGTCCACCACCGCAAGGCCAACGGCGGCCAGGCGGCGAAGGTGTTCAAGCTGACCACCCGGACGCTGGCCCCGGGCGAACGGGTCACGATCACCAAGGAACACTCGCTGCGGCCCATCACCACCCGGCGTTACTACCCGGGGTTACACGCCGTCGACATCCGGGTCAACGGAATCGCTTCCACCCGAACCGATTTCGAGCTGCTGCCGGACTAATCCTCGCGGATGCCGTCAAGCCGCTTGGTTGCTTCCTCGAAGCCGCTGGCCAGTTCGGCGACGATGTCGGCGACCGGACGGATCTCGTTCATCCGGCCGACGATCTGACCCACCGGCATGGCGACGGCGCTCGGGTCCTTCGCCTCGTTCATCCGCTGATGGGCCTCGCTGACCAGGATGTTCTGCAGCGGCATCGGCAGCGGCTCGGGTGCGCCCTCGGCGTCCCAGGCTTCGGTCCAGCGCGACTTCAGCAGCCGCGCAGGCTTTCCGGTGTAGATCCGCCGGCGCACCGTGTCGCTGGATGTCGCGGCGAGCATGGCCTCCTGGATCACCGATGCGCCGCCCGCGGTGCGCACCCCGAGGTCGTACTCGGCCGCGGTCAGGAATGCCGACCCCATCCACACACCCTGAGTTCCGAGCGCGAGCGCAGCGGCGACCTGACGACCGGTACCGATGCCGCCTGCGGCGAGCACCGACGCCCTGCCGGCGACCGCGTCGACGATCTCCGGCCACAGGACCATCGACCCGATCTCGCCGGTGTGCCCACCGGCCTCGTGGCCCTGCGCGACGACGATGTCCACGCCGTTCTCGACATGGCGCAGTGCGTGTTTGGCCGAGCCCGCCAGAGCGGCCACCGGGACGCCTGCCTCGTGGGCCTGGTCGATGACGTCCTTGGGCGGTGAGCCCAGCGCGTTGGCGATCAGCTTGATGGGATGCCGCAGCGCCACCTCGACGTGGCTGCGCGCCACCGAATGCAGCCATCCGAGAACACCTTCGGACTTCGCTTCGTCGTCGGGCAGCGGCGGTACCCCGAGGTCGGCGAGAGTCTTCTCGACGAAGTCGCGGTGCGTCTGCGGGATGAGCTTGTTGATGTCGACGCTGGTGCCCTCGGTGGGCACCTTGGCCGGCATCACGATGTCGACGCCGTACGGCTTACCGTCGGTGTTGGCATCCATCCACTGCAGGACGTTCTCGAGGTCGTCGGCATCGTTGAAGCGGACGCAGCCCAGCACACCCAACCCGCCGGCCTTGGTGACCGCCGCGGCCACCTTCTCCGACGGCGTGAAGACGAAGATCGGGTACTCGATGCCGAAGCGCTCGCAGAGTTCGGTTCTCATTTCCTATTTCACCCCAGCGTGTTTGGCGTGCACATCGTCGGCCGGCCGCTCTTCGGTGGTGTCCTTGGCCCAGCGGTAGTCGGGCTTGCCGGCGGGCGAACGCTTGACCTCGTCGACGTACCAGAGACTGCGCGGCACCTTGTAGCCGGCGATCTCCTTGCGCACGAAGGCATCCAGCTCGGCGAGCGTCGGCCGCACGCCTTCCCTGGGATGCACTACCGCGGCGACATGCTGACCGAAGCGCGGGTCCGGCACACCGACGACGAGCGCGTCGAACACATCGGGGTGGCCCTTGAGCGCGGCTTCGACTTCTTCGGGGTAGATCTTCTCCCCGCCGCTGTTGATCGACACCGAACCGCGGCCCAGCATCGTCACGCTGCCGTCGGCCTCGACCTCGGCGTAGTCACCCGGGATCGCATACCGCACACCGTTGATCGTCTTGAAGGTCTCGGCGGTCTTCTTCTCGTCCTTGAAATAGCCCACCGGGATGTGGCCGCGCTTGGCGATGATGCCGCGCACACCCGAACCCGGAACCACCTCGTTGCCGTCCTCGTCGAGGACGACGGTGTTCTTGTCGATCGTGACGCGGGGACCACCGGTGTGCGACTGCCCTTTGGCCACGATGCTGGTGCCGCCGAAGCCGGTCTCCGAGGACCCGATGGAGTCGGTGATGATCCGGTTGGGCAGCAGTTCGAGGAACTTCTCTTTGATGCTGGTGGAGAACAGTGCCGCGGTGCTCGCGAGCAGGAACAGCGACGACAGGTCGTATTCGTTTCCGGCGTCCTGATGGGCCAGTAGCGCATCCAGCAGCGGCCGCGCCATCGCGTCACCGGTGAAGAACAGCAGGTTCACCTTGTGCGTGGCGATGGTGCGCCAGACCTCGTCGGCGTCGAACTCGGGCACCAGCACCACGGTCTGGCCGGAGAACAACGACATCCAGGTGGCGGACTGGGTGGCGCCGTGGATCATCGGCGGGATCGGATACCGGACCATCGGCCCGCTGGCGGCAGCCTGCTTGGCCAGGTCGTACTCGTCGGCGATCGGCTCGCCGGTGGCAAAGTCGGTGCCGCCGAACAACACCCGGTAGATGTCCTCGTGGCGCCACATCACGCCCTTGGGGAAACCGGTGGTGCCGCCGGTGTACAGCAGGTAGATGTCGTCCTCGCTGCGCGGGCCGAAGTCGCGCTCAGGCGAACCCTGCTCGAGGGCCGAGTAGAACTCGACGCCGCCGTATTGAAGGAAATCGCCGGCTGAGTCTTCTGTGCCGTCCTCGACGACGAGGATGGTCTTGACGTTCGGTGTCTCGGGCAGCACGTTGGCCACCCGGTCGGCGTACCGGCGCTCGTGCACCAACGCCACCATGTCGGAGTTGTCGAAGAGGTACTTGAGCTCACCCTCGACGTAGCGGAAGTTGACGTTGACCAGGATGGCACCGGCTTTGACGATGCCGAGCATCGCGATGACGATCTCGATGCGGTTGCGGCAGTACAGGCCGACCTTGTCGTCCTTCTTGACGCCCTGGTCGATGAGGTAGTGGGCCAGCCGGTTGGCCTTCTCCTCCAACTGGGCGTAGGTCAACTGTTCGTCGCCACCGATGAGGGCGATGCGATCGGGCACAGCGTCGATGCAGTGTTCGGCAAGATCCGCGATATTCAGGGCCACAGCTCTAAACTAGAACGTGTTACATTTCCAGACAAGTCTGTGGCACCGACGCTGGAAGGCGGATACTCGTGGCGGAACCCCAGAAGGGCCCCGACGCCCTCATTGAGCAGCGCGGACACACGTTGATCCTGACGCTGAACCGGCCCGAGGCGCGCAACGCACTTTCCACTGAGATGCTCTCGATAATGGTCGATGCGTGGAACCGCGTCGACGAGGATCCCGAGATCCGCACCTGCATCCTGACCGGCGCCGGTGGCTACTTCTGCGCGGGCATGGACCTCAAGACCGCCACCAAGGCGCCGCCCGGGGACTCGTTCAAGAGCGGCGCCTTCGACCCGACCAAGATCGAGGGTCTGCTGAAGGGCCGGCGTCTGACCAAGCCGCTGATCGCGGCCGTCGAGGGTCCCGCGATCGCCGGCGGCACCGAGATCCTGCAGGGCACCGATATCCGCGTCGCCGGAGAGAGCGCGAAGTTCGGCATCTCCGAAGCCAAGTGGAGCCTGTACCCGATGGGCGGGTCCGCGGTGCGACTGCCCCGCCAGATCCCGTACACGATCGCCTGCGACCTGTTGCTGACCGGCCGTCACATCACAGCGGCCGAGGCCCTGCAGTACGGGTTGATCGGCTATGTGGTGCCCGACGGCACGGCGCTGGAGAAGGCCCTCGAGATCGCCGACGTGATCAACAACAACGGTCCGCTGGCCGTGCAGGCCATCCTGAAGACCATCCGCGAGGCCGAGGGCATGCACGAGTTGGACGCGTTCAAGCCCGACACCGCCAACGGCATCCCGGTGTTCCTGTCCGACGACGCCAAGGAGGGCCCGCGGGCCTTCAAGGAGAAGCGCGCCCCGAACTTCCAGATGAAGTAGAACTCCGCCGAAACTGTATTCCACGCGGCCCATGTGGCCTCGAAACCGCGTGGAATACCGTTTCGGCGGAAGGTCAGTCCAGCACCCGCGCCGTCGGCGTGAACACCACCGGCATGGCCTCGGGACCGCTGACGAAGTTGGCCGGTCGCAGCGGCACATCCGCGCCCTCGGCCAGTCGCAGGTCGGGCAGCCGCTGGAGCACCTTGGTGGTCATCCGGGACAGCTCGAGACGGGCCAGCTGATTGCCCAGACAGAAGTGGGTGCCGAATCCGAACGCCAAGTGGTTGTTCGGATTCCGGTCGATCCGGAAGTTCTCGGGATCGCCGAAGACGCTCTCGTCGAAGTTGGCCGACTCGAACATCAGCATGATCTTCTCGTCCTTGCGCAGCTCGGTTCCGTGGAACTCGGTGTCGTCGGTGAGCACCCTGCACATGTTCTTCACCGGAGAGGTCCAGCGCAGCATCTCCTCGATGGCGCCCGGCAGCTTGTCAGGATCCGCGACCAGCGCGTCCCACTGGTCGCGGTGCCGCAGCAGCTGCTCGGTACCGCCGGAGAGCGTGTGTCGGGTGGTCTCGTCGCCGCCGATCAGGATCAGCAGCGTCTCGAAGACGATCTCGTCGTCGGACATCCGCTGCCCCTCGACCTCCGAGTTCACCAGAACGGAGAACAGGTCGTCGGTCGGCTCGGCGCGCCGCTTGGCGATCACCTCCATCGTGAACGCGGTGTACGCGGCGAAGGTGTCCATCAGCTTCTGCACCGTCTGCTCGTCGACGTGCGAGCTGAGCCCGCCCACGAGGTCATCGGACCACTTCAGCAGCATGTCGCGCTCGTCGGGTATGACGCCCAGCATGTCCCCGATCACCGCCATGGGCAGCGGTGCGGCGATGTCACGGACGAAGTCGCATTCACCGCGTTCGCACACGGCGTCGATCAGGGTGTCGCACAGCGTCTCGATCGACGACAGCCTGTCCATCACTCGCTTACGGGTGAAGCCGGCGTTGACGAGCTTGCGCCGCAACAGGTGTGCCGGATCGTCCATGTCGATCATGTAGGGCATGCCGGGCTGATCCGGGCGGATACCGCCTGCACTGGAGAACAGTTCCGGGTTGCGTTCGGCGTCGAGCACCGCCTGGTGGCTGGTGGCCGCGGCCAGGCCGTTGCGGTCCCGGAACACGGGCTGGTTGGCCCGCATCCACGTGTAGGCCTCGCGTGCCGCGGGGCCGTCAGCGTAGAAGCGGCCGTCAGCGAGGTCGACATCCGGATGGGCACCGAGACCGGCTTCGACAGACGGGGACGTGGACGTCATAACACTCCTGGGGTTGATGCTCACTGGGAAATCACGCGGGCGTTGGCGAAGGTCATGTCCACGTTGGCAGCCGAACTGGACATCAGCGCGCGTTTGGGCAGACCCAGCGAGGCCAGTTCGGCCGCGTAGGGGTGGTCGCCGAGACGGAGCTTCACCCCGCCGGGCCGGTAGCGCACCCCGGTGAGCAGCATCTCGCCGGCGGTTTCGCGGGTGACGCCGTCCAGATGCGAGTACGTGTTGTGCACCTGCCTGCTCGACGTGAAGGTCGACGGCACCGGCAGGCCGGGCTGGAATTCCATGCTCACGGCCAGCTTTCCGTCGATGCTCACGTCGAACCCGAACGAACGGCCCTTTCGGATGGTGAAATCGGCCAGCACCTTCGGGTAGCCCCAGATCGTCCGGCCGGCCTCCAGCGTGAAGGACTGGTCGACGGGAAGGTGGTGGACGAATGCCCCGGCCGACTGCAGCGCAGACAACCCACTCGCGGTAGACCCCGGAGGATTGACCATCACGTTGGTGCCGTACTCGTAGTACTGGCCGAGGTCGGTGTCCTCGTAGCGCATCAGCATCAACACCACCAACGCGCGCCCTCTGGCGAACCGACACACCTGCAGGCCGCTGTGGTCGACCATCCGCTGCGCCGCGTCGGCGTCGACGACGAACATCGCGGTGTGCTGATAGGCGGTGCGCACCTGGACCGGCATGGTGAGAACGGAGCCGGCAATGGTGTGTTGCGAGAGGTCGGTCACACCGTCAATCTAGAACGTGTTCTAGACACCCTGCAAGAACTGTCTACACAAGACCCGCAAGATCGCGGATCTGGTCGGACGAGCGGGCACCCACCACCATCATGGTGACGCCCGCCGCCTCCCACGCCTTGATCTGCTCCTGTACGTAGGCAAGATCGCCCACGATCGCGGAATCGTCGACCAACTCGTCGGGGATGACCGTGGCTGCCTCGTCTTTGCGGTCGTTGCGGAAGAGCTTGGTGACGTCGTCGACGACCTCGGAATAGCCCATCCGGCGGTAGACATCGGCGTGGAAGTTGGTGTCCTCGGCGCCCATCCCGCCCATGTAGAGCGCAAGATGCGGCTTCATCATCTCCATGACCGCCGGGCGATCGTCGGTGACGACGACCTGCGCGGTCGCGCAGATCTCGAACGTCTCCCGGGTACGCCGCGCACCCGGACGCGCGAAACCCTCGTCGAGCCACTCGTTGTACATCCCCGCGATGCGCGGCGAGTAGAAGATCGGCAGCCAGCCGTCACAGATCTCGGCCGCGAGGGCGACGTTCTTGGGCCCCTCGGCGCCGAGCATCACCGGGATGTCGGCGCGCCGCGGATGCGTGATCGGTTTGAGGTTCTTACCCAGGCCGGTGGTGCCCTCGCCGGTCAGCGGCAGCGGATAGTGCGGGCCGTCGCTGTGGACCGGGGCTTCCCGGGCCCACACCTGACGAAGGATGTCGACGTACTCGCGGGTGCGGGCCAGCGGCTTGGGGAACTTCTGCCCGTACCAGCCCTCGACGACCTGCGGCCCGGACACGCCGAGACCGAGGATGTGGCGACCGCCGGACAGATGGTCCAGCGTCAGCGCCGCCATCGCGCACGCGGTCGGGGTGCGGGCGGAGAGTTGGATCACCGAGGTGCCCAACCGCATCCGCGTCGTCTCGCGTCCCCACCACGCCAGCGGCGTATAGGCATCCGAGCCCCACGCCTCGGCGGTGAACACGGTGTCGAAGCCGACCTCCTCGGCCGTGGCGACCAGTTCCGCGTGGTTGGTGGGCGGCTGCGCACCCCAATATCCCAACTGAAGACCCAGCTTCACAGCACCCGTCCTTTCGGGCCGCCCGGCCCGCTCCTTGAAACCAAACTTAGAACCTGTTCTACTCGATGCCGTGACCACCAGCCAAAGCAGCCCGGTGCAGATCGATCCCCATGAGCCGCCACTTTCGGCGCCACTGAGGCTGTCATTCGACTACACCCGTTCAGTAGGACCACTCCTCGGCGAGTTCTTCACCGCTCTGCGCGAGCGACGCATTGTCGGGGTGCGCGGGTCGGATGGCCGCGTCCACGTTCCGCCCGCTGAGTATGACCCCGTCACCTACGAAGCCCTGACCGAGGTCGTCCCGGTGGCCGCCGTCGGCACGGTGCTGTCGTGGACGTGGCAGTCCGAGCCACTGGAGGGTCAGCCACTGGATCGTCCGTTCGCCTGGGCGCTGATCCTGCTCGACGGGGCCGACACCCCCATGCTGCACGCCGTCGATGCGGGTTCATCGGATGCCATCAGCACCGGCGCGCGGGTGCATGCGCACTGGGCGGACGAGACGGTCGGTGCGATCACCGACATCGCGTACTTCGCCCTCGGCGACGAGGAAGAGGACGTCCCTCCCCCGGCGGAAGGACTCGACCCGGTGACCCTCCAGGTCTCGCCGAGCAGCATCGAGATCCAGCACACGGCGTCGCGTCCGGAGAGCGCCTTCCTGCGCGCGCTGGAGAACGGCAAGCTCCTGGGTGGCCGGACAGGCGCTGGCGGCAAGGTGTACTTCCCTGCGCGGGAAGCGGATCCGGCGACGGGCCAGCAGCTCGACGAGTTCATCGAGCTCTCCGACGCGGGCACGGTCACGACGTTCGCGATCATCAACATCCCCTTCGCCGGGCAGCGGATCAAGCCGCCCTACGTCGCGGCCTACGTGCTGCTCGACGGCGCGGACATCCCGGTGCTGCACCTTGTCGCGGATATCGCCGCCGACGAGGTCCGGATGGGAATGCGGGTGAAAGCCGTGTGGAAACCCCGCGAAGAGTGGGGTCTCGGTATCGACAACATCGAGTACTTCCGGCCGACGGGTGAGCCCGACGCCGACTACGACACCTACAAGAAGCACCTGTAAAGGGACACGAGACTCATGGCTTTGGGAGAAGAAGTTGCCGTCGTCGGGTTCGCGCACGCACCACATGTGCGACGCACCGACGGGACCACCAATGGCGTCGAGATGTTGATGCCGTGTTTCGCAGAGATCTACGCCGAGCTGGGACTCAAACAGACCGACATCGGCTTCTGGTGCTCGGGTTCGTCGGATTACCTTGCCGGCCGGGCATTCTCGTTCATCTCCGCCATCGACTCCATCGGTGCGGTGCCACCGATCAACGAGTCTCACGTGGAGATGGACGCAGCCTGGGCCCTGTACGAGGCCTACATCAAGCTGCTGACCGGTGAGATCGACACCGCACTGGTGTACGGCTTCGGCAAGTCCTCGGCGGGCATTCTGCGCCGGGTTCTGGCGCTGCAGACCGATCCCTACACCGTCGCCCCGCTGTGGCCCGACTCGGTCAGCATGGCCGGCCTGCAGGCCCGGTTCGGGCTGGACTCGGGTAAGTGGACCGCCGAGCAGATGGCCCAGGTGGCGCTCGACGCCATGGCGGCCGCCCCGCGGACGGACTCGGTGGAACCGGCAAGCAGCATCGAGGAACTGCTGGAACGGCCGTATTTCGCAGATCCGTTGCGCCGCCACGACATCGCGCCGATCACCGATGGCGCCTCGGCGATCGTGCTGGCCTCCGGAGACCGCGCCCGCGAGTTGCGGGAGCGCCCGGCCTGGATCACCGGGATCGAGCACCGGATCGAAACGCCCGTACTCGGCGCCCGCGACCTGACGACGTCACCGTCCACGGCGGCCTCGGCGCGCGCCGCCACCGGTGGGGACGCCTCCTCCATCGAGATCGCCGAGATCTATGCCCCGTTCAGCCATCAGCAGCTGATCCTCAAAGAGGCGATCGGGCTCAACGGATCCACCCGGATCAACCCATCCGGCGGAGTGCTCGCCGCCAACCCGATGTTCTCTGCGGGTCTGGAGCGGATCGGCTTCGCCGCCCGACACATCTTCGAGGGCAACGCTTCCCGCGTTCTGGCTCATGCCACCAGCGGGCCTGTGCTGCAACAGAACCTGGTCGCCGTGCTGGAGGGGAAGTAGCCATGAGCAAGAAGCTCGCTGCAGTTCTGGGCACCGGCCAGACGAAATACGTCGCCAAGCGCAAGGACGTGTCGATGAACGGCCTGGTGCGCGAGGCCATCGATCGCGCCCTGGTCGACGCCGGCGTCACGATGGCCGACATCGATGCGGTCGTGGTGGGCAAGGCCCCCGACTTCTTCGAGGGCGTGATGATGCCCGAGTTGTTCATGGCCGACGCCACCGGCGCGACCGGCAAGCCGCTGATCCGGGTGCACACCGCCGGTTCCGTGGGTGGCTCGACGGCGATCGTGGCCGCCAGCCTGGTCCAGTCCGGCAAGTACCGCCGCGTGCTGACGATGGCGTGGGAGAAACAGTCCGAATCCAATGCGATGTGGGCGCTGAGCATTCCGGTGCCGTTCACCAAACCCGTCGGCGCCGGCGCGGGTGGCTACTTCGCACCGCACATTCGCGCCTACATCCGCCGCTCCGGTGCGCCGACGCACATCGGCGCGATGGTGGCGGTGAAGGACCGACTCAACGGCACCCGGAATCCACTGGCACATCTGCATCAGCCCGACATCACGCTGGAGAAGGTGATGGAGTCCCCGATGCTGTGGGACCCCATCCGCTACGACGAGACATGTCCCTCGTCGGACGGGGCGGCCGCGATGGTCATCGGCGACGAACAGAGTGCCGACGCCCGGGTCGCGGACGGCCATCCCGTCGCGTGGATCCACGCGACAGCACTGCGCACCGAACCCTTGGCCTACTCGGGCCGAGATCAGGTCAACCCGCAGGCGAGCCGCGATGCAGCGGCGGCGCTGTGGAAGGCGGCCGGGATCACCAGCCCCATCGACGAGATCGACGTCGCGGAGGTGTACGTCCCGTTCTCCTGGTACGAGCCGATGTGGTTGGAGAGCCTCGGGTTTGCACCGGAGGGCGAGGGCTGGAAGCTCACCGAGTCCGGGGAGACCGCGATGGACGGCCGCATTCCGTTCAACCCGTCGGGCGGAGTGCTGTCGTCGAACCCGATCGGCGCCTCGGGCATGATCCGCTTCGCGGAGTCGGCCATCCAGGTGATGGGCAAGGGCGGCGAGCACCAGGTCGAGGGCGCACGGAAGGCGCTCGGCCACGCCTACGGCGGTGGCGCGCAGTACTACTCGATGTGGGTCGTCGGAGCCGACAAGCCAGTCGATAAGCCCGTCGCCGCCTCATGATGCAGTACACCTGCAGCGTCGCCATGGGTCCGGTCGACCAACTCGTCGAGATCGCCAGGACCGCAGAGGAAGTCGGCTTCGACAACATCGCGCTGCCCGACTCGCTGTTCTACATGGAGAAGCAGGCCGCCGACTATCCGTACACACCGGACGGCTCCCGGATGTGGAACGAGGACACCCCGTGGGTCGACCCGCTGATCGCCGCGGGTGCGATGGGTGCGGTGACCTCCACGCTGCGCTTCTACACCAATGTGATGAAGCTCGGTTCCCGCAACCCGTTGCTACTGGCAAGACAGGTGGGCTCGGTGGCGAACCTGACCGGGAACCGGTTCGGGTTCGGCGTCGGGATCGGCTGGGCACCTGAGGAATTCGAATGGTGCGGAGTGCCCTATGCCAAGCGCGGTAAGCGGGTCGACGAGATGATCGAGGTGATCAAACTCGTCCTGGGTGGCGGCATGGTGGAATTCCACGGCGATTTCTACGATTTCGACCGACTGCAGATGGGCCCGGCACCGAGTGCACCCGTGCCGTTTTATGTCGGCGGGCACACCGACGTCGCACTCAAGCGCGCAGCGCGGGTGGGTGACGGCTGGACCAGCGCGATGATGACCCGCGACCAGCTGGCCGAGACGATCGGGAAGATCAATGCGCTGCGCGCCGAGTTCGGAAGAGCGGAGCAGCCGTTCGAGTTCCAGGCGGTGTGCATCGACAAGTTCGGCGTCGACGGCCACCGCGAACTGGCCGAGGCGGGCGTCACCGACAACATCGTCATCCCGTGGGTCTTCGACGGCCTGGGCTTCGACGCCCCGATCGAGAAGAAGAAGGACTCACTGAAACGGTTCGCCGACACCTACATCCACTCTGGCTGGCAGGACAGCTAGTCGCCGGCGGACCGGTAACGCAGGCCGTCGAGGAGCAGGTTCACCATCCGGTCGGCGTGACCCGACGACTCGGCGTCGGCAGGCATGCACAGGTTGCCCACCGCACGGAGGAGATCGCCCGGCGCGACGTCGGCGCGAATCTTGCCTGCTGTCGCCGCGGCATCGAGCAGCGATCTCAGCGCAGGTTCCATGCGTTGATCGAAGTAGCCGGGCAGCGAGTCGAACGCCGAATCGCCAGAGTGCAACGCGGCAGCCAACCCTCGCTTGGTGGCGATCAGCGTCGTATAGCGGCGCAGCCACCTCGCCAGCGCTTCGTCCGGTTCGTAGGTGGTCCCGAGGCGGTCGGCCGCGCCGGCACACGCATCGATCTCCTTCTGGAACACCGCGACGATGAGATCGGAGCGTTGCGGGAAGTGCCGGTAGAGCGTCCCGACGCCGACGCCCGCTCGCGAGGCGATCTCCCGGACCGGCGCGTCGACGCCGGATTCGGCGAACACCGCCGTGGCGGCGTCGACCACCGCCTCGATGTTGCGCTGGGCGTCAGCCCGCACCCGACGCGGCGGATCGGCGTCACCTGCCGCTGACCGATCGCCCATTCGCCCTTCCCTTGACTAACCGGAACTAGGTTCCATATCGTTACGGAACAATGTTCCGGTTATCCGTCGTCCCGACATCGAGGAGGGTAAGCATGTCCCCTGAGACCTTGCACAACAACCAGCATCCACTGGGGTCGGGATTTTCCGCGGCCGCCACGGCGGACGAGGTCCTCGACGGCATCAGCCTGGAGGGCCTCAACGCGGTGGTGACCGGTGGACACTCGGGCATCGGCCTGCAGACGACGCGCGCCTTGAGCAGAGCCGGTGCCTCGGTTCTCGTCGGCGCTCGAGACCCCGCTCGCGCGGCGGCCGCGGTCGGCGGTTACGACCGTGTCGAGGTCGGCCGGCTGGACCTGCTCGATCCGACCTCGATCGCCGACTTCGCCACCGGGTGGCTCGACACCGGCCGACCGGTGCACATCCTGGTCAACTGCGCAGGAATGACCCCACCTGCCCAACGGATAGTCGACGGTCGCGGTTACGAAGCCCAGTTCGTGACGAATCACCTCGGCCATTTCCAGCTGGCAGTGGATCTGTACCCGGCGCTGCGGGCCGCAGGGGGCTCCCGGGTGGTCAGCGTGACCTCCGGCGCCCACCGGCTGTCCGACATCCATTGGGAGGACGTGCATTTTGTCACCGGATACGACGCAGGGACCGCGTACGCACAGTCGAAGACGGCCAATGTCCTGTTTGCCGTGGAGCTGGACCGTCGGTGGTCCGGCGACGGCATCCGGGGCTACGCCCCGCACCCTGGAGTGGTGGTCGGCACGAACCTCAACGGCTCGGTCGGCGAGGACGCGCTTCGGGCGATGGGTCTGATAGACGAGGCGGGACAGCCGCTCATCATTCCCGAGCACGGCCGCAAGACCGCCGCGCAGGGAGCGGCCACCATCGTCTTCGCCGCGGCCAGTCCGCTGTTGGCGGATATCGGTGGGGTTTACCTGAAGGACAGCGACGTCTCCCCCGTGGACGCCGAGGACCGACCGATGACCAACAGTCCCGACCTGGACATCCCGGCCGAGGTGGCGCCCCACGCCATCAACGGGCACTCGGCGCGGCGGCTCTGGGAGCTCAGCGAACAACTCCTCACCGGGTGACGGTCCTCTGTGCCGGAATTGCATTCCAGCAGGCCGTTTCTCGAGAAATCTCTGTTGGAATGCAATTCCGGCTAGATCGGCGTCCGGCAGCCGTGCCACACCGTGTGTACCAGTCGCACGACCGCGTCGTCGTCGAGCGGTGCCATCCCGAACACCAGCCGGTAGTACGGCGGTGACACCAGGGCGTCGACGGCCACCTCGACGTCGACGTCGGCAGGCAGTTCGCCGCTGCCGACGGCTTCGCGCATCGTGGCGGCGACCGCGGCGCGGCGCGGGACGATCCACTGTTCGAGCAGCGCCCGCTCGATGGCGGGATCCGAGGGGGATGCCCCGATCACGTTGCGCAGCAGTGGGCCGACAGCAGGATCGGCCAGTAGCGAGTTCAGCGCGCAGACGTGATGGGTGATCGCCTGCACCGAGGTGCTGCCCGGCGGGCGGGTGATCGACGCGCGCACCGAGTCGAGCAGGCCCTCCAGCACGATCGCCGACGCCGACGGCCACCACTTGTAGATCGTGGTGCGGCTGACCTCGGCTCGTTTGGCGATGGCGTCGACCGTCGCCGCGGCGGGCCCGCCGGCCAGCGCGAGGTCAGCGGCCGCCTTCAGGACGGCGCCGCGCACAGCCTCGCTGCGCGGGCGGCCGCGGCGATTCGTGTCCTGCCCGTCGACCACGGGCTCAGCTTATTGCCGGTCGGCGCGTCGCCCCCACGAGTACGACGACCAGGCACCCGACCGCTGCGAGCGCACCGAAGCCGAACATCACCGGATAGGTGAACGCGGCCCAGTTCTGCGACAGAAAAGCCAACGCCGCGGGCATGGCGAAGCCGAGGTAGCTCAGGCTGTAGAAGACCGCGGTCAGCCCGGCGAGGTCATCGGGCCCGGCGATGCGCTGGATCTCCTGGAGGCCGGCCAGCAGCGCCATCCCGTACCCGGCACCGAGCATCGCGGCAGCGACCAGGGCCGCCCAGATCGTCAACACCGATGCCGCCCAGGCGGCGGACCCCATGCCGAGGGCGAGCAGCACCAGACCGGCCAGCACCGCGCGCAGACCTCCGTTGCCGAGTCGTCGTCCCAGGTGTTGGACGGTGAAGCCGACCCCGAGGGTGACGACACACATCAACGCCGAGAACGCGATCGGCGCGCCGGACACCCGGTCGGTCATCAGCGCGGGCAGCACCGCGTACGCCGAAGCGCCCGCGCCGAACACCCACGGAGCGACGGGGAGCACCACCACCAGAAACCACCGGCGATGAAAGTCCGTGGAAATGGCATTCCACGAGCTTTGCAAAGAGGGCCAGAAGCGAAAGCTCGAGTGTTGCCCTGCTGGAACACGATTCCGGCGGGGTGTCCGGGTCTCGGGTGCGGTCAGCAGCAGCGCGGCGGCCGTCAGAGCCAGCACGATGTTGATCGCGTAGGCCAGGACCGTGGGGGCGGGTGCCCACTCGGCGAGCACCCCGGCCACCCCGGCACCCAGGCCGAACCCGGCCGTGAGGCTCATCGCCGCGCGCCGGGCCCCGGCATCACCGTCGTCCCACGGAGGGCTGGACAGTTCCTTGATCCAGCTTCCGCCCACAGCCATCGCCAGCCCGAGTGCGATTCCGCTGAACACCCGTCCCACCGCAAGCGTCAGCGCGGAATCGGCGCCCAGCGCAAGAATCGTCGAACCGAGTGCTGCCAGGACCGGCGCGGGAAGCATCAAGGGGCGGCGTCCGAACCGGTCCGACATGGGTCCACCGATGAGCAACGCGGGCACGATGCCGAGTACATAGGCGAACAGCAGCAGGTCGACCGTCAGTGGGGAGAACCCGCCACTGGACCGGTACATCACCAGCAGTGGCGTGAACTCGTTGCCACCCCAGGCGATAGCACAGGTCGCGGCGCCAACGGCGAGCCAGCGCCTCGGCCGCAGACCGGCTGCCGCCCCGGCCGTCTGCCGGGCGGTCAGCGCCGTCACGACGTCACTCCCGAATTACTGCACACGATGTCCACTATATATGCCTGCGAGATCGGGTCGGGACCAGGCGCCCGGAGCGGGTACCCACCCGCAAGTGCGTGTTGTTGGCAACAATTTCCGCAGGTGAACGCCGATCGGATTGCGCCGACAGGCACAAAAACTGTAACGTGTTCTAATTCGAGACCCATACAAGCGGGAGGCCCACCGTGAGTACTGACACATCCGCGGGAACCGCGGGTATCCGCGAGATCGACACCGGCGCGCTCCCCGACCGGTACGCCCGGGGCTGGCACTGCCTCGGCCCGGTCAAGGACTACCTCGACGGCAAGCCGCACGGCATCGAGATCTTCGGCACCATGCTCGTCGTCTTCGCCGACTCCCAGGGCGAGGTCAAGGTTCTGGACGGCTACTGCCGCCACATGGGCGGAAACCTCTCCCAGGGGACCGTCAAGGGGGACGAGGTGGCCTGCCCGTTCCACGACTGGCGCTGGGGCGGCGACGGTAAGTGCAAGCTGGTGCCGTACGCAAAACGCACGCCGCGGCTGGCCCGGACCCGTTCGTGGGAGACCGACGTGCGCGGAGGCCTGCTGTTCGTCTGGCACGACCATGAGGGCAACCCACCGCAGCCGGAGGTCCGGATCCCCGAGATCCCCGAGGCCGCCGACGACGAGTGGACCGAGTGGCGGTGGAACACGATGCTCATCGAGGGCTCCAACTGCCGCGAGATCATCGACAACGTCACCGATATGGCCCACTTCTTCTACATCCACTACGGGCTGCCGACGTACTTCAAGAACGTCTTCGAAGGACACATCGCCAGCCAGTACCTGCACAACGTCGGACGGCCGGACATCGACGACATGGGCACCACCTATGGTGAAGCCCACCTCGACTCGGAGGCCTCCTACTTCGGGCCGTCGTTCATGATCAACTGGCTGCACAACAACTACGGCGGCTTCAAGGCGGAGTCCATCCTGATCAACTGTCACTACCCGGTCAGCCAGGACTCGTTCATGCTGCAGTGGGGCGTGATCGTCGAGAAGCCCAAGGGGCTCGACGAGAAGACCACCGACAAACTCGCCAGGGTGTTCACCGAGGGTGTCAGCAAGGGCTTCCTGCAGGACGTCGAGATCTGGAAACACAAGACCCGCATCGACAACCCGCTGCTGGTCGAGGAGGACGGCGCTGTGTACCAAATGCGTCGCTGGTACCAGCAGTTCTATGTCGACGTAGCCGACGTCGCCCCCGAGATGACCGACCGCTTCGAGATGGAGGTCGACACCACCGCGGCCAACGAGAAGTGGCATGTCGAGGTCGAGGAGAACCTCAGGCGCCAGGCCGCCGACAAGGAAGCCGCGGAGCACCCCTCTCAGGTCTCCTGACATGAGCCAGGACCGGCGACCGCCGGACGTCGATCGGCTGGCCCGGTCGATGTTGCTGCTGCACGGGGGACACGACGACGACCACGACCACGGGTCGGTCGCCGACGATCAGCGCACCGGTTCGTGGCGCAAGGCACCGGATTTCGCCTCCGACCCCGACCGTGCCGCCGCGGTGCAGGACGCCACCAGACGCGACCGTGAGCGCTACCTGACCTCCGGGCTGGTGTCGATCGACTGTCGCTTCTGCCATGTCGCCGTCTCGGTCAAGAAGTTGGGTCCGGCGCACACCGCGGTGCAATGGAACTCCGAGGCCACCCAGCGATGTGCGCACTTCGCCGAGATCCGCGAGGCCGGCGGTGACCCGGCCAGGTCCCGGTCCTGCCCCAGGTTGGCCGACAGCGTCAAACACGCGATCGCCGAGGGTTGCCTCGAGGAGTACTCCAGCGCCCCCTCCCCCGGCGACGGCTGAGCGCGTTTACGATCTCCCCGCAGCGGCAATCCGCCGCGTCGGGTCGGGGAAGGCAGTGCGGGAGGTGCATGCGCTGTGCTGATCAACGGTCGGTTCCGGGTGGGCGACGTCCTCGGCGCCGGCGGAATGGCCGAAGTCCGGGACGGATGGGACACCCGTCTCGGTCGGCCTGTCGCTGTCAAGCTGCTGCATCCGTTGCTCGGGGCGCAGCCGGACATGCGCGCACGATTCCACGCCGAGGCACGCGCCGCCGCGGCGCTCAACCACCCCAACATCGTGTCCGTCTTCGACAGCGGCGAGCACGACGGCGTCCCGTTCATCGTGATGGAACGACTGCCGGGCACTTCGATCGCCGACGAAATGGCCCGGGGACCGATGACGTTGGGCCGGGTGCGCAGCGTTCTCGACGACGTTCTCGGCGCACTTGGTGCCGCCCACAGCGCCGGGATTCTGCACCGCGACATCAAACCCGGCAACATCCTGCATGCCACATCGGGCGGTGCGGTCAAGCTCGCCGACTTCGGGATTGCCAAGGCGATGGATGCGGGGGCCACCCACACCAGGACCGGCCAGGTGCTCGGCACCATGGCCTACCTCAGCCCCGAACGCATCGCCGGTGCACCCGCGTCCGTCACAGACGACCTGTACGCAGTGGGTGTGGTCGGCTACGAGGCGCTCACGGGTCGTCCGCGATTCAGCCACGACAACGCCGGCGCGCTGGCACACGCGATCATGACCGCTACGCCACCACCGGTTTCGCTCCTGAGACCCGACACCGAACCGGAACTGGCCGCCGTCATCGAGCGTGCCGTGGCGCCGACACCCCGAGACCGGTTCGCCTCAACGGCAGACATGCTCACGGCTCTTCATGGACCGGCTCTCCAGGAGCGGGCGACTCCCGGGGGGCCGACGCACACCAGGGTGCTCGAGACACCGCTGCCGTATCAACCGGCCTCGCTCGCCTACGTCAGCCCACCTCCCCGCAGGGCGGGACGCCGGACGAAGATCCTCGCCGGTGTCGGCGCCGCCGTCGTCGCGGCCGTGACGGCGGTCATCGTCGTCGCTGCGTCCCAATCACCGATGACACCAACGGTCTCCGTGCCCGAACGTGACCCCGTCACAACCAGTTCGGCATCGACCACGCCGCCGCCACCTGCCAGCACACCGCCGCCGGTACCCGCTCCGGCCCCGGCGCCTGCCGAGAACTTAAACCGTGGCAACGGGAATGGGAATGGAAACGGCAAGAAGGACAAGAAGCAGAACGACGATTAGCCGCGGATCCGCTACAACCCCGCGAAGCGCGCCTTGACCTGCTCGTCGGTCAATCCGTAATCCGAAAGTGAATACGTGTGTTTGGGCGCTCGCGGACCCTTCTGGCTCTCGGTATGGCTGTCGGTGATCGCCTGCCGGGCGGCATCGGTGAAGTCGATGCCGAAATGGCGGTAGATGCCCTCGACACTGGCGATCGGATCCTTGATGAAGTCGAAGTAGTCCACGTCGCAGAACTGCGCCGGATCATGCTTGGCCCGTTCGGTGTTGAACAACTCGAGCCCCCGCGACCAGGTCTCCATCGAGTCGGCGCCGATGACATCCCCGACGAAGGTGTTCGACCAGCCCTCCGTGGTGTGCTGGGCCAGTGAGCACATCGAGGCCATGATGGTCTCGGCGGGTCGGTGGCACTGCACCACCAGCGCATCGGGGTATACCGCGAAGATCGCGTCGAGTGCGAACAGGTGACTGGGATTCTTGAGCACCCAGCGCTTCTCCGGTTCGTTGAGCCCGATCAGTTGGAGGTTCTTCCGGTGCCGCTTGTACGACTTGGTCCAGTCCTGTTGCGACAGCCACCGCGAATAGGTGGGCAGGTGCGCGAGCGTCTCGTATGAGACCGAGTGCAGGGACTGGCGTAACAACTGCCAGCACTCCTCCACCTCGTCGGCGGTCATGTAGTGCAACCCGGTGTAGCCCGGGTTCTCCTCGTGCGCCTTGGCGAACTGGGCGTCGATCTGCTGGAAAACCGGGTTCTGAGACCAGGTTTCACGCGGTGGCCGCGGTTGCGGAAACTCAGCCAGCCACAGTTCCAGACCCTGGTGCCGCGGATCGGCGGTGAGCAGACGATGAATCACCGTGGTGCCGGTGCGCGGCAGTCCGGTCACGAAGATCGGGCGTTCGATGCCGACCTCGGTGTGCTGGGGATACTGCTTGAACGCGGCCTCGGACACCAGCCGGGCCACCAGGGCGTTGCGCGTGAAGAACCGGTGCATCTTGCTGCCGATCTCGGTCAGATCGGCGTCGCGGGCGAACGAGTCCAGCAACACCTCGAGCGCTTCGCGGTAGTTGTCGTCGTCACTGCCGAAGTCGTCGAGGCCGCACGCCTTGGTGGCCGAGGCGTGCAGATCCTCGACGGTGCCCACGTTGGTTCGCGTCATGCCTTGTATTCCCCGCAGTTCACGTCGAGGGCCTGCCCGGTGATGCCGCTGGACAGGTCGCTGGCCATGAACAGGATGGCCGAGGCCACCTCATTCTCGGTCGGCAACCGCTTCAGATCGGAGGCGGCGGCCGTGGCCTTGTAGATCTCGTCGACGGTCGTGCCGTACTTGCCGGCCTGGTGGTTGAAGTAGCTTTCCAGCGTGCCACCCCAGATATAGCCGGGCAGAATCGAATTCACCCGGATGCCCTGGTCCCCCAACTCGGTGGCCAACGACTGCGACATGGCCAGAAGCGCCGACTTCGCCATCTTGTACGCGCCGTACTTGGCCTGCGAGTGCCGCACCACCATGGAGTTCACGTTGACGACGGAACCGTTCGCCTCGGCAAGGGCGGGCGTGAAGGCCTGGATCAACCGCAGCGCGCCGAACACCGTCAACTCGATGGCGTCGCGCATGTGGTCGAAGGTGGTGTTGGCCAACGGCCTCATCGACGGCACCCGAAAGGCGTTGTTGATCAGCACGTCGACCCTGCCGTAGGCCTTCAGCGACTCGTCGACGAGGTTGTCCACCTGCGCCTCGTCGGTGATGTCGGTGCCCACCGACAGTGCCCGCCGACCGAGGCCGGTGACCTGCTCGGCGACCTCCTCGAGTCGCTCGACGGTACGGGCTGCCAGCACCAGATCGGCACCCTCCTCCGCGCACCGCCGTGCCAGCGTCGTACCCAGCGCAGGTCCGACGCCGCTGATGACAACGACCTTGTCCTCGAGCAGTCCAGCCATCGCTACCCCACCATTCTTTCGCCAATTTGCCTCTGCCGGAGTGCGATCCGCGCCCGCCAGTCGTCTTCGGAGATCTTGTTGGTCTCGTAGTGCGGCAGCGCCGCGGCGACGTCGTCGAAGTCGACGAGATCGACGGTCGGGCCGTCGGCTTCGGTGAGCTCGCGCGATACCCGCTGCCAGCGGAACTGCAGGAAGCCCTTGCGGTGGCCCAGTGTCTCCACCCAGTTGGTCACGCCCGGGTTCCTGTCCGACACCACGATGCGGATCTTGCCGTCCGGATCAGCCTGGGCCTGAGTGCCGTTCAGCGATGTCTGGTGGTTGATGTAGTCCAGCGAGATGTACCACAGGCTCCCGAGTTGGAACCCCAGATAGGGTGCGTCGGTGACCGGCAGCGTGATGATCAACGCCTGGTCCTCGGCCAGGTCGAACTGTCCGGCAGACGAGTACTGGGTCGCCAGACCTCCGGGCGTCAGTCGCGGTGACACCATGGTGTTGGCAGGGCGCTCGGTGTAGAACCACTGCGGAAACTGCAACCAGGTCTTGACGCGCTGCACCAACTGCTTACCCGCCACGGCGTAGCGCTTCTTGATGAGTTCGTCGGTCAGCGGCGGCGGTGCGGTGCCCGCGGTGTCGGTCCGCGCGATCGCGAAGGTTCCGCGCTGGGCGGACCAGTCGTTGTACACCTCGCGGATGACGAGTTGTGACGGACCGGGAGGTGTGAAGCGCCACTCGAAGGTCCCGTCGGCGGCGATGTCGAGCTTGCGGTCGTCGAAGGCCGTCTCGCTGTCGGGCACATTGTCATCGGTGTACTCGCCGCCCAGCAGTTGGAAGCTGACGTCGGTGGTGGTGCCGCGTTTCCCGGTGACGACGTACTCGTGGCCGGGTGCCACCCGGGTGCCGAAGTACATCGTGTCCGGATTGTCCAGGCCCATCTTGGTGAAGGGACCGGTGCCGCTGTGCAGGAACGGGTGGTCGCGGTCGTAGTCGAACGCCACATGAGTGCAGGCCGCGATGCAGCCTGCCAGGTACTGCAGACCCTCGAGCAGGTCGGCTTCGGTCTCGATGAAGGGCGCAGCGGCAACGAGGCCCTCGGCCTCGGCGATCGCGTCGGCCAGCGGCTGTGAATACACGCCTCGAAACTAGAACGCGTTCTAGCAAGAGTCAACATATCGACCGGCTCGTTCCATATATGGAACGAAGGTAGTCTGCACACGTGCCACCCGAAGCCGCCGGACGCGCCTCCCCGCCCACCGAACGTGTGGTGGCAATCCTGGAATACCTGGCCGGCCGACCCGAGGAACGGCTGGGTGTCTCGGAACTGGCGCGCCGGCTCGGGCTGAGCAAGCCGACCTGTCTGGGAATCGCGACCTCGCTGACCGAGGCCGGCTACCTGGTCCGCGACGCTGCCGACAAGACCTACCGCCTGGGGCCGTCGTTGATCACGCTCGGACACCGCGCGCAGGAGTCGCTGCGGGTCAGCCCGGCCGCGCGCGAGGAACTGCGCCGGCTGTCGGAGAGGTTCGGCGTCTCCGCAGGGCTCTCGGCCGTGATCGACGACCGCATCACGCTGCTGGACCTCGTGGCACCGGCCGGCGCACCACCCGGCGTCGACGTCGGCCAGAGCTACCCGTTCGCGCCGCCGGTCGGGTTGATGTTCGTGCTGTGGGACGACGAGGCGGTGCGCAACTGGCTGGCGATGGAACCGACGGTGCCGCTGCACGCGTCGCGCACCGATCCCGACCGGCTGCACCGCGTGATCGAACGATGCCGCGCCGACGGCTACCTGGTCGAGCGCCTCACCCCCGGAGGCCGCAGGCTGTACTCACTGCTGGCAGGGATGTCGACCACGATGCCCGACGAGCTGCGGGCACTGCTCGGCGAGTTGGTCTCCGACATCGGCGAGCGGGTGTACCTGCGCGAGGAGAAGCCCGGCCGCCGACGTCATGACATCAGCGTCATCTCCGCACCCGTGTTCGATCACTACGGACGCCAGGTGATGGTGGCCTCGATGCGCATCGGGAAGGCGTTGACGGACAACGAGATCCGCGAGCACGCCAAGGCGTTGATCGGCACCGCCGACGCGGTCAGCGCCCAACTGGGTGGCGCAGCACCAGCCCAAGGACGGGTCGACCCTTAGGAATCGACAGCCGATCAGCTGACGGCTGCAACCACCAATGGCAACACCTCGGGCGCACCGGCCTGCCGCACGATCCGCCCAGCCATGGTCAGCGTCCACCCGGTGTCGGTCATGTCGTCCACCAGCAGAACCGGCCCACTCAGCTCGGGCAGTTCGGGCGGATCCCAGGAACCTGTCAGTGCCGCAACACGATACGCCGAGTTGGCAGCCGTCACGGGCCGCCGCTCGACGGAGTAGCCGAGCGTCCCGAGATGCTCCAGCCTCCCGAGTTCGGCGAGCCTGCGCGCCAACGAGCCGATGAGCAGCGGATGGCTTTCGGAGGCCATCGCCATGACGGCCGTCGGCCTGGTCTTCCAGTCCCACGCGGCAAGCACGTCGACCGCGCCGCGCACCACGTCGTCGGGAGCCTCGGCGTCAGGGCCGTCGAGAACCGCACGCAACCTCGCCCCCCATCCCAGATCGGTGAGCCGCCCGATGGCCCGCCCCGCGGCCGGGCCGTCGGTGATCTTCCCGCTGAGCGAGACGCCGAGTTTCGCCAGACCGGAGGGCCACTGCCGGCGTGCGGTGATCTCGACGCCGGGCCGCATCAGGCGCGCCCGGGCCGCCTCGGCTTCCGACTCGTCGACGCCCGGGTCGTAACTCGAACCCGTGCAGTTGTCGCACCGCCCGCATCTCGCGCCGTCGGCCAGTTCGGGGTCGTTGAGCTGGCCGCGCAGGAACGACATCCGGCACTGGTCGGTGTCGAGGTAGTCCAGCATTGCCTGCTGCTCGCGTTTGCGGGCCTCGTCCAGCCGGCGATAGCGCTCCTCGTCGTAATCCCATTCGCGACCGGTACCGATCCAACCGCCCTTGACCCTGCGTACCGCCCCGTCGACATCGAGCACCTTCAGCACCATCTCCAGGCGCGTCCTGTTGAGATCGACCAACGGCTCGAGCGCCGGAGTGGATTGCGGGCGTTCGGGGTCGAGTGCCCGAATGACATTGCGCACCATCGCTTCTGAAGGGAAGGCGACAGAGGCGAAGTATCGCCACACGTCGCGGTCCTCGGCGCCCGGCAGCAGTATCACCTCGGCACTCTCGGTGGCGCGCCCCGCACGGCCGACCTGCTGGTAGTACGCGATCGGCGAGGCGGGCGCGCCCAGGTGGACCACGAACCCGAGATCGGGCTTGTCGAAACCCATCCCGAGCGCCGAGGTGGCGATCAGCGCCTTCACCCGGTTGTCCCGCAGGTCATGCTCGAGTTGCTCGCGCTCGGCGGTCTCGGTTGCTCCGGTGTAGGCGGCCACCACATGCCCGCGGTCGCGCAGCATCGCCGCGACATCGTTCGCCTGGGCCACGGTGAGTGTGTAGACGATGCCCGAACCGGGAAGCGAGTTCATCTGCGCGGCAAGCCATGCCGTGCGTTGGGCCGGATTCCCCGCCTTGACCACCGAAAGGCGCAGCGACTCCCGGTCCAGGCCGCCTCGCAGGACCAGGGCGTCGCCGCCCACCTCGGCGCCGCTGACCCCCAGCTGGCTGCGCACATCGTCGACGACGCGGTCGTTGGCGGTCGCTGTCGTCGCAAGCACCGGGATGTCATTGCCCAGCTCCGCGATCAGCGTGCGGATGCGGCGGTAGTCGGGCCGGAAGTCGTGCCCCCAGTCGGAGACGCAATGCGCCTCGTCGATCACGACCAGGCCTGCATCACGGGCCAGCGCCGGCAGCACGTCATCGCGGAAATCGGGATTGTTGAGGCGCTCGGGGCTGACGAGCAGCACGTCGAGTTCGCCGCCACGAACCCGGTCGTGGATCTCCGACCAGTCGGCGATGTTGCTCGAGTTGATGGTCGCCGCCCGCACCCCTGCCCGGTCGGCGGCCTCGACCTGATTTCGCATCAGCGCCAGCAGCGGCGACACGATGACCGTCGGACCGCGCCCCTCGCCGCGCAACAGTTTGGCGGCGATGAAGTACACCGCCGACTTGCCCCACCCGGTGCGTTGGACGACCAGTGCGCGGCGGCGACCCACCACCAACGCCTCGATGGCCGTCCACTGGTCGTCGCGCAGGCGGGCGTCGGGTCCGGCCAGTTGTTCGAGGATCGCCTGGGCCTGCGCTCGTGTCGCCATGGCCCCATCGTGCCCGGTGGGTGTGACTACCCGGTCGGGTGGCTCAGGTTCGGGCGTCCGCGCCAGAGCATGCGAGTCGACGGACCCGCCACCCCGTCTTCGACGACTGGCGAGGCGGTCATGAATAGAGAGCGTCGATCAGCACCGAGTACCTGTCGGCGATGGGGCGCCGTTTGAGCTTCATCGTGGGCGTGAGTTCGTCGCCTCCGGGCAGCCATTCCTCTGGCAGCACTGTGAACCGCTTGACTTGCTCCACCCTGGAAAGATGGGTGTTGGCGAGGTCGACCTCGCGCTGTACCGCCGCGACGACGGCGGGATCGGTCGGATCGGCACCGGCCTCCGGGTCGAGCACCAGCAGGGCGACGATGTAGGGCCGGGCGTCACCGAACACGCAGGCCTGCCCGATCAGTGGACCGGCGGCCTTGAGTTTCGACTCGATGTTCACCGGCGACATGTTCTTGCCCGCGGAGTTGATGATCAGTTCCTTCTTGCGGTCGATGATCCAGACGTAGCCGTCCTCATCGATGCGCGCGACGTCGCCGGTGTGCAACCAGCCCTCGGAGTCCATCGCCTCGGCAGTCTTCTGCGGGTTGTTGCGGTAGCCGGCCATCACGTTGGGACCGCGGCACAGCAGTTCATCGTCTTCGGCCAGTTTGATCTCCATCCCAGGCAGCGGACGGCCGACCGAACCGAGTCGCACGGTCCCTGGCCGGTTCAGCGCACCGATGGCCGATGTCTCACTCATGCCCCAGGCCTCGCAGATCTCGATGCCGAGATCCCCGAAGAAATCCAACACGTCGCGCGTCGTAGGTGCTGCGCCGATGACGAACAGTTCACACCTGTCGAAACCGAGCGCCGAACGTACCCTGGCCGGGTCATCGAGCGGGCCGAATGCCCCGGACTGCAGCGCCGACTTCAGTTTCTCCCATACGCGGGGAACTCCGCCCCAGAACGTCGGGCGGACCACCGTGGCGGTCGGGATGGCATCGGCCATGACCCCGACGTCGGTGATGGTCCCCCCGTACGTCATCAGCCCGCTGTAGTGCGAGAACCAGCGATCGGCGATATGTGCCTGTGGCAGGTAGCTGATGATCTGGCCGCCCGAGCGCATTCCCCATGCCTCGTGGAGGCCGCACAACAGCGCGACCATGTTGGCGTGGGTGAGCTCGACACCCTTGGGCGGGCCGGTGGTTCCTGAGGTGTAGATCAGCGTGAGCAGGTCGCCGGGTTGCACCGCTGCCGCGGTCGCCGCGAGGTCGAAGGGCTCGCCTGCCCGCAGGAAGGTCGACCACGACGCATCGTCGTCGACCACGATCAGGTGCGGCAGTTCGAGGTCGTAGGCGGCCACCGCCGCGAGCGCCGGGGCGAACTGCCGTTCGGTGAACACCACCCGCGCCCCTGCGTCGCCCAGGACGTAGGCGAGTTGCTCGGGCGGCGACGTGTTGTACACGCTGAACGGGACAGCACCCATCAACATCGCCGCGCCGTCGATCACGTGGAACTCCGGCCGGTTGGTGAGCATCATCCCAACGGAGTCGCCGGGCGAAATCCCCAGTGCTGCAAGGGCAGCTGCCACCTCGGTCATGCGGCCTGGCAACTCGCGATAGCGGATCGTCACCGTGTCGTCGGGGGTCCGCAATGCGACCGCGTCGCCGCACGCCGCGATGGTGCGGAGGAACGACTGTGCCATGGTGGGTGCGCCGAGCCCGGGAGGTTCCGCCATGACGCCAGTGTGCAGGCAATACTCAACGGCGGATGCAGTAACCGCCTACTGCATTTTCACGACTAGGCCGTCGCAATTGCCTCGGCGTCCATCTCGCGCTTGATCTCCAGGGCGATGTCGATCAGCTGATCCTCCTGGCCGCCGATCAGCTTGCGCTGCCCGGCGCGGTGCAGCAGCTTGTGGGCGGGCACCCCGTAGCGCTCGGACTGACGGATGGCGTGCTTGAGGAAGCTCGAGTAGACCCCCGAGTAACCCATGATCAACGCGTTGCGGTCCAGCAGACACTCGGCGGGCATCGCCGGCGCGACGACCTCTTCGGCGGCATCGGCGATCTCGAAGAAGTCGATACCGGTCTTGACGCCGATCTTGTCGAACACCCCGATGAGCGCCTCCACCGGCGCATTACCCGCACCGGCCCCGAACCGCCGACACGAGCCGTCGATCTGCTTGGCGCCGGCGCGGACGGCCTCGATCGAGTTCGCGACCCCCAGCCCGAGGTTCTCGTGGCCGTGGAAGCCCACTTGAGCGTCATCACCGAGTTCGGCGACCAGCGCCGCCACCCGGTCGGCGACGCCCTCGAGAACCAGGGCTCCCGCCGAATCGACCACGTAGACACACTGACAGCCGGCATCGGCCATGATGCGCGCCTGGGCGGCCAGCTTCTCCGGCGGGATCGTGTGGCTCATCATCAGGAACCCGACGGTCTCCAGACCGAGCTCTCGGGCCAACCCGAAATGCTGGATCGACACGTCGGCCTCGGTGCAGTGCGTGGCGATCCGACAGATCGACCCGCCGTTGTTCTGCGCCTCCTTGATGTCTTCCTTGGTACCCACACCGGGCAGCATCAGGAAGGCGATCTTGGCTTCTTTGGCGGTCTCGGCCGCCAACTTGATCAGCTCCTGCTCCGGGGTCTTGGAGAACCCGTAGTTGAAGCTCGACCCGCCGAGACCGTCACCATGGGTGACCTCGATGACCGGCACACCGGCGGTGTCGAGCGCGGCGACGATCGCCCCGACCTCCTCGGCGGTGAACTGGTGGCGCTTGTGGTGGCTGCCGTCACGCAACGACGTATCCGTCATCCGGATGTCCCACATCGGGTCGAAATAAATTTCGTCGGTGCTCATGCCTGACCTCCCGCAACGTTGACCGACAGCGACTCGCGGGCGATCTCTTCGCCCACCTTCGCCGCCGCCGCGGTCATGATGTCGAGGTTTCCCGCGTACGGCGGCAGATAGTCGCCGGCACCCTCCACCTCGACGAACGTGGTGACCACCGCGTGCCCGCCGGAGTTGACCGACGGCGGATCGAACTGGGGCTCGTTGAGCAACCGGTAACCCGGCACATAGGTCTGCACCTGCGCCACCACATCCTTTATCGATGCGGTGATCGCGTCCTGGTCGGCATCCTCGGGAATCGCGCAGAAGATGGTGTCGCGCATGATCATCGGCGGATCCGCGGGGTTCAGGATGATGATCGCCTTACCCCGGGCCGCACCGCCGATGTGCTGCACCCCCGCGCTGGTGGTCTTGGTGAACTCGTCGATGTTGGCCCGGGTACCCGGTCCCGCCGACGCCGAGGACACCGATGCGACGATCTCGGCATATGGCACGTCCACCACCCGGCTCACCGCGTAGACCATCGGGATGGTGGCCTGCCCGCCACAGGTCACCATGTTCACGTTCGGCGCATCCAGGTGCTCGCGCAGGTTCGCCGGCGGGATGACCCCCGGGCCCACCGCAGCCGGGGTCAGATCGATCGCGCGGATCCCCGCCTCGGCGTACCGCGGCGCAGCGTCGCGGTGGACGTAGGCGCTCGTGGCCTCGAACACCATGTCCGGCTTCTCGTCGAGGTTCAGCAGCCAGTCCACACCCTCGTGCGACGTCTCCAACCCCAGCTTTCGCGCCCGCGCCAACCCCTCGCTGTCCGGGTCGATCCCGATCATCCACCGCGGTTCCAGCCAATCGGAACGCAGCAACTTGTACAGCAGGTCGGTACTGATGTTGCCCGATCCCACAATCGCCACCGTCGCCTTGTCAGGCATGACACTCCCTACTGTTCTCGAACGTCACTCGAAATCGAGTCGTACTGAACCTAATCCGGCGAAGTCGGCGACGAAACGGCTCCCGGGCGGTGCATCTATCGCACGCGTGCAGGAACCGGGCAACACGATGTCGCCGGCCTTCAGCCGGACCCCGAAAGCCTCGACCTTGCGCGCCAGCCATGCGACCGCGGTCACCGGATTCCCCAGTACCGCGTCACTGCGGCCCTCGGCGACCACCTCGCCGTTGTTGGTCAGCACCGCGTCGATGTTCTTGATGTCTATGTCCTTGGGCGAAACGCGAGCCTCACCGAGCACCCAGCCTGCGGACGAGGCGTTGTCGGCGATCGTGTCGCACAGCTTGATCTGCCAGTTGGTGATCCGGGTGTCGATCAGTTCGATCGAGGGCGCGAACGCGGCGGTCGCGGCGAGCACGTCGTCCTCGGTGCAGCCGGCGCCGGGCAGATCGTCGGCGAGCACGAACCCGACCTCGACCTCGACCCGCGGATACAGAAAACGATCCGAACGGACCGGCGTGTCTTCGAAGACCTGCATGTCGTCGAGCAGATGGCCGTAGTCGGGCTCGTCGACGTTCATCATCTTCTGCATGGCCTCCGACGAGAGGCCGACCTTGTGTCCGATCACCCGGGCGCCCTCGGCCACTTTCTGCCGGATGTTGATCAGCTGGATCTCATAGGCGTCGACCACATCGATGTCGGGGTTCGCGTCCGTCAGCGGCGCGATCGGAACGCGGCTGCGCTCAGCCTGGGCAAGGTCGGCGGCGAGTCGGGCACGGACCTCGGAACTGAGCATTTCTGCTATGTCCTCTCATGGATTTCCTGCCTCGCCTACCGGGACAGTTGTTCGAAGGCGGGGCAATTCTATAACGTGTTCTACATGACTGGACAGCAGTATGACGTCGTCGTGGTAGGTAGTGGCGCCGCGGGCATGGTCGCCGCGCTCACCGCCGCCCATCAGGGTCTGTCAACAGTAGTCGTCGAGAAGGCCCCGCACTATGGTGGTTCCACTGCGCGGTCAGGTGGCGGCGTCTGGATCCCGAACAACGAGATCCTCGAGCGTGACGGGGTCAAGGACAACCCCGCTGCCGCCGCCGAGTACCTGCACTCCATCATCGGCGACGTCGTCCCGGCCGAGAAGATCGACACATACCTGCAGCGCGGCCCCGAGATGCTTTCGTTCGTGATCAAGCATTCACCGCTGAAGCTGTGCTGGGTGCCGAACTACTCCGACTACTACCCCGAGAGCCCGGGCGGTAAGGCATCGGGCCGGTCGGTGGAACCCAAGCCGTTCAATGCCAACAAGCTCGGTGCCGACCTGGCCGGCCTCGAACCGCCGTACGGCAAGGTTCCGATGAACATGGTCGTTCTGCAGCAGGACTACGTCCGGCTCAACCAACTCAAGCGCCATCCGCGTGGCGTGTTGCGCAGCCTCAAGGTCGGTGTGCGGGCCACCTGGGGCAAGGTCACCGGCAAGAACCTGGTCGGCATGGGCCGCGCTCTAATAGCGCCGCTGCGCATCGGCCTGCAGAAGGCCGGAGTTCCGGTCCTGCTGAACACTGCCCTGACCGACCTCTATGTCGAGGACGGCGTGGTGCGTGGCGTTTACGTCCGCGACACCACGGGTCCGGAAAGTGCCGAACCGCAGCTCATCCGGGTCCGGCGCGGCGTCATCCTCGGAAGTGGCGGATTCGAGCACAACGAACAGATGCGAGTGAAGTACCAGCGCGCCCCGATCACCACGGAGTGGACGGTGGGCGCCAAAGCCAATACCGGCGACGGAATCCTGGCCGCCGAAAAGCTCGGAGCCGCCCTCGACGTCATGGAGGACGCGTGGTGGGGGCCGACGGTGCCACTGGTCGACGCACCCTGGTTCGCGCTGTCCGAGCGCAACTCTCCGGGGTCGATCATCGTCAACATGTCCGGCAATCGGTTCATGAACGAATCGATGCCCTATGTCGAGGCCTGCCACCACATGTACGGCGGTCAGTACGGGCAGGGGCCGGGCCCGGGTGAGAACATCCCGGCCTGGCTGGTATTCGACCAGCAGTACCGTGACCGGTATATCTTCGCGGGATTGCAACCAGGACAACGTATTCCGAGGAAGTGGATGGAGTCCGGCGTGATCGTCTCGGCCCCGACACTCAAGGAGTTGGCAACCAAGACCGGCCTGCCCGCCGATGCCTTCAGAGCCACCGTGGAACGTTTCAACGGTTTTGCACGCACTGGCGTCGACGAGGACTTCAAGCGCGGCGAGAGCGCCTACGACCGCTACTACGGCGACCCGACGAACAAGCCGAACCCGAATCTCGGCGAGATCAACCACGGGCCGTTCTACGCGGCCAAGATGGTGCCTGGCGATCTGGGCACGAAGGGCGGCGTCGTCACCGATGTTCACGGGCGTGCCCTTCGCGACGACGGCTCGGTCATCCAGGGTCTCTACGCCGCGGGCAATGTCAGCGCGCCCGTGATGGGCCACACGTACCCCGGACCCGGGGGCACCATCGGCCCGGCGATGACGTTCGGCTACCTCGCGGCGCTGCACGTGGCCGGAGCCGCCCCGGCGGCGACATCAGACATCGGGAAGGCGTGAATCGTGCCCATCAACCTCGACGAAGCCATCGGCGCTGCACTGGAACCCGTCGAATTTTCCTGGGCCAGCAGCGATATCCAGCTCTATCACCTGGGACTGGGAGCCGGCGGCGACCCGATGGACACCCGTGAGCTGCGTTATCTGACCGACGACACCCCACAGGTGCTCCCGACGTTCGGCAATGTCGCGCAGAGCTTCCACCTGACCGATCCCCCGGCGGTGAAGTTCCCCGGTATCGACATCGAGCTGAGCCGGGTGCTGCACGCGAGCGAGGCCGTGACGGTGCCCGGGCCGGTCCCACCGTCGGGCACCGGCACCGCGATCACCCGGTTCACCGAGATCTGGGACAAGGGCAAGGCGGCGGTCATCTGGTCGGAGACGACCGTCACCGCTCCCGACGGCGCCCTGCTGTGGACCCAGAAGCGGTCCATCTTCGCCCGCGGCGAAGGCGGCTTCGGCGGCGACCGCGGACCGTCGGGGTCTTCGGCCACCCCGGTCCGGGCACCCGACTTCGAACTGACCGTGCCGACCTCTCCCCAGCAGGCGCTGCTGTACCGGATGTGCGGCGACCGCAACCCGCTGCATTCAGATCCGGAGTTCGCCGCCGCCGCCGGATTCCCGCGACCGATCCTGCACGGACTGTGCACCTACGGCATGACCTGTAAGGCGTTGGTGGACAACCTGCTCGACGGCGATACCGGCGCGCTCGCGTCCTACGGTGCCCGGATGGCGGGCGTGGTCTTCCCCGGCGAAACCCTGCGGGTGAGCGTCTGGAAGGACGCCGATACCCCCGAGGGCGGCTTCAGCGCCGTAGTGACCGTGCCGGACCGCGACAATGCAGTGGCGCTGGCCGGCGTCGAATTCGTCCCGGCCTGAACCACGCCCGGGTCCGCGCCGCAGCGCGCGGTCAAGGGCTCGCCGCGCCTTCGGAAGACGTCCCGCCCCCCTCGTCGCCGCTCGTCGAAGGAGGTTCAGCTCCGTCGTCTGATTCAGCAGGACTCTCCGCGCCGGCAGCGGGGGTCGACGGGGACTCGGGTTCGGGGGAATTCGTTGTAGGCGAATTGTCGGTGGTCTGCTGCACCGATGTCTCGCCCGGGTCGAGCTCGTTGCCTGATTCGATGACCTCGAGCGACGTGGGTGGCGTAACGGTCGATTCCGCCACTGAGTCAACAACGTTCGCCACGGGTGCCAGAGGGGATGGCAACGGTTCCTCGGCGGTGGACACCATAATGCGAGCAACGGACACAGGTTCCGGCACCGGCACCGGCACCGGTGGCGGCGCTGGTGGTGGTGGCGGTGGTGGTGGTGGTGGTGCAATGCTCGGCGCGAACCCGAAGGCAGACAACGCCATGCCGGTAAGCATGCCGAACTGCGACGCCAACATCGTTGGATCGCCCGGCGAAGTCGGGGCGGACACCAGTGACACGGCATTTCCCGGGTCGCTGTCGTCGACCGACGCCTGCACAGCATAAGCGAGATCGCTGCCCACCGTGATGATCTGAATGTGCTGGGACGTGTCCGCTACGGAGGTCACGGTGATTCTGTCCAGCTCGGTCTTGACCGCCGCCATATCGGTGGTTCCCAGGAGGACGGTGTCCAACATCATGTTCAACGCTGACAGATCAGGATGTGCCATCAACTCGGCCAACATGGAATCCGGCAGCCTGAGCAATGCCCGGATCTTCGCCTCCAAGGCGACCGAATCCAATTCGCCTGCTTGTGAATACAACAGGAGCAGCAGAGCCTGAAGCTTCGACCTCAGCGGCGCCATCGTGATTCCCACCGCCGCAATCGGATACTGGTGCATCGGCCGGTGCCACGTCGGACCAGAACTGACCAGCTCGGCACTCATCGAGTGCAAGGAAGTGACCCTGAGGAAATCGCGCGACTTGTCGGGACCACCCTCCCGTGCCGACGGAACGCCGGCCGCAGGGGGCGACGCCAGTGCCGGGAGCGTAACGCTGTGGCCCGGCTTGTCGGTGGATGGGAAGAGCGCCCACGCATTCACTGCGATCGCCATAGTGGTGACAAGAACTAGACAGGCGCGGCCGTCTTGAATGGCTATGCGGTCCGCCCCGAGATGCGGCCGGGTCACGACCTTGCGGATCGTCTCCGAGAGCGATGAACGCCATACATGGCATTGATCGGTGATCACTCGCCCTCCCTCACCTCACACCGCTGTTCCGAGCCTTCGGTGCACTCGTTCTCGGCAGTACCCCGAGAGCCCCCCACGGCGTCGGGTTCGGTACTGCTGCGCTACAGCATATTTTTTTGCCAGATGTATGTCAACGGACTTGGAGACAACATCTGGCAAACACAACTGCGGTCGACACGGTTTTCCGCGCAGGACCCCGGCGGGTTGGCCGAACGGTGCGGACCGCTGGGACCACTCAAGGCCGAATTGCCGGCCTTCGGAACTCGAACACGCAGTTTGAAGCCGATTAACGGACCGGATGTCAGTCCAGGATTAGTCCGTGTTCGAGCCATTGGCGGGACCGTTAACCTCGGAGATGAAGCCTTCGACGAAGTCGTCAACCTGGGACAGAAGCAATATACAGCAAATTACTAAACAAACTAAGGACGGTTTCTTCTGAATTGCTGTACATCCGCACCGCTACGCGACCTCGAGACACGATTCCCAGGCCGGCGCGGCTGCCGGACCGATCAGTTGATCGACGTCAAGCCGTTCCGAGTCTCGAAACATTTGCTGACATCTGCATAGCTTCCGAGCACAGCAAGTTGAGGCTGTCGTGAGCCATCGACGCCTGCTTGTGCCGCACACCAGGCAATCGTCAGGGTTGCCGATTCCGGAAGTATTCGACCGTCCGTCGGACACCTTCATTCAAGTCGACGACCGGTCGCCACTGCAGCACCTCTTCAGCGACGCTGATGTCCAAACAGGATCGCTTCAGGTCACCGAGACGCGCCGCGTGGAATTCGGGAGTGTCCGCGGCGCCGACAGCCTCGGCGACCACAGTGTGGAGCTGCCGATCTGAGGTCTCCACACCGGTTCCGACGTTGAAACGTCGGCCGTTCCCGGCGTCCCCTGACGCCTTGACGAAGGCGTCCACGACATCCTCGACGAATACATAGTCGCGGGTGTTCGTGCCGTCACCGAAGACCCTGGTTGATTTCCCGGACAACAGCGCCTCGGCGAAGATCGCGACGACACCGGCTTCGCCGTGTGGGTTCTGTCGAGGACCGTAGATGTTCGATGGAGCTATGTGTGTGCATTCCAGACCGTACAAGCGCCGGAACATGTTGAGGTACAACTCGCCTGCCACTTTGCCCGCCGCATAGGGCGAAGCTGGATCGGTGGGTGCCACCTCGCTGATCGGGAACATCTCGACGGCACCGTAGATGGAGCCACCGGAACTTGTGTGCACGATCTTGCGGGTACCGGCCTTGCGGGCTGCCTCGGCCAGCCGCACAGTACCGAGGACGTTGACCGAGCAGTCGAATGCCGGATCCGACACCGACTGCCGAACATCGATCTGCGCCGCGAGGTGAAAGACCACCTCTGGAATGTGCTGCGCAAGGATCGAATCCAGGTCGGAATCCACGATGTCGGCTTCGACGAGGGAGAAGCTGATGTCGTCGGCCAAGTGCTCGAGATTGGTCGCCCGCCCGGAGGCGAAGTTGTCTAGACCCACGACACTGTGCCCATCGGCAACGAGTCGATCGACTAGCGTCGACCCGACGAATCCGGCAGCCCCGGTGACCAGTGCTCGCATCGGCCTGAGAATACCCACCTGTGGGTGCAAAGACTCGGCTACTCGTCTAACTCGTCACCCAAACCCTCTCGGCGGCGCAACGGTCACCCGTGATCCGGGTCGGTGGGCGACGAATTCATCCTGAGCACAACAGGTTGTCAGGTCGACGCCGCGCCACGGGAAGGGTGAGGCGGCTCGCGACCCTTTCCGAGCAGGGCGGAGTGGTGTTCAGGCAAGAGGCTGGAAGCGGACACGCGGCCGGAACAGGGTCCAGCTTTCCCGGCGATTGACATAAGGGGCGAACCCGGCTCTCTCGCAACCCTTCAGCGACGCAATGTTGTCATTACTGACAAAGGTGATCACGTGCTGCACACCGAGGTCGCGCGCTTGTTCCGCGATCAGGGCCATAGCGTGCGCCATGATCCCCTTTCCGCGATGGCCGTCCCCCGTGTAGGCGGCCTCCAGTAGCGCTTCGCCTGGTTTGAGCTCGGGGAACAACCCTGGCCAGAACGCCTGGATGCGTGCGTTGTCGCGCGCCTCGATCAGCCATTGCATGTAGCACCCCGTGCCCTCGGAATCCACAGCGATCCAACACGTTGGAATGTCGGCCCTCAGGAGCTCGCGCCGGGAATCACGCTCAGCCGCCTCCTGTGGCGGGAGGTCGGGATCTTCCGCTATGAACGCGAGGTCGTCGTCGGGCCGTAACCGCCGCACAGTGACCGGGATCTTTGCCGGGGGTGCGGCGAAGGGCACACTCACGTCTCGACGCAGCCCGACTGCATCGCGGCGCCAGTAGAGCCGGACTCGGATGCCCTCCAACACTCTGCGGCGTCCGGTGCTGGAGCGGATCAGTCGAATGCCGTCGCTCACCATCGAAGTCATCCCGTGAGAGTAACTCCGACAGCTGCCCTACCGCAGTCACACTTGCAAACAATCGACTCCGCGAGTGAGAAACTCCGAGGCGCTCCATACAGCCGGGGAATCACTTTGTTGCTTCCGCAAATAGTCTGCGGCTCAGATGTATTCGTGCAATCTCAGCAGCCGGGTGTATTCGGTGTACAGCGCGTCCCAGATGTCCTCCGGCCGAAACTCTCGCAGCACTCGTTCGCGCCCGGCCACACCATGCCGACGCCGCAGATCCGGATCGAGCAGGTAACCGCGAATCGCTTCGGTCAGGACGGCTGAATCGCGAGGCGGTACCAGAGTTCCTGTCACACCGTCCTGCACGGCATCCACACACCCAGCGACCGAGGAGGCGACGACCGGCAGCTCCATCGCAGCGGCTTCGATCGCCACCTCGCCGAATCCCTCTCGGTACGTAGGCAGCACCACCACATCCATCGCCGCGTACAGCGGTGGCGTGTCGGTTTGCATGCCAGTCAGGTGAATGCGCGAGTCAGTGCGTAGCAGCTCCTCCGCCTCGGGAGGTAACGGATCCTGCGGCTCAAGGGGGCCGACCACCAAGAGGTGCAACTGTCGGCGCTCCGCGGAAAGGGTCTGCCACGACTCGACCAGCTGGACAAGCCCTTTGTCACGGACCACCCGGCCCACGAAGCCGATGACTTCCGCCTCGAGCGGGATGCCATATCTTGTGCGGGTGGCGGCACGCACTGAGCCGACGAGAAACGCTGGGTTGAAAACTGTTTCGGCATCGACGCCTTTGATGCTGCCGTGGTGGAGAACCTTGATCTTGTCCGGCTGGCACAAACCCTCCGCCAACGCGACCGAACGGAGCGAGGCGCTGACACAGAGCACCTGGTCCGCCAGCAGGCACGAGACCCTCTCGGTCCACCGCAGCAGCTGCCGTTTGAGCCCCGTAGCCGTCATGAGCGGCAAGCCGTGCAGGTGGTAGACCCGCACCGGTACCCTCGCCAACCAGGCCCCCAGCATGCCGAGTAGCCCGGCTTTGGGCGTGTGGGCGTTGACGATGTCGGGCCGTACCTCGCGCAGCCAGCGCCACAGCCGGGCGGTGGTAGCCAGATCGCGCAGCGGCGTGATACGCCGCGCCATTGCCAGGCCGTGGACCGGGATGTCCTCGTCTGTGGCGAACTGGTCGAGCATCTCGCCCGGCGAGGACAGTGCCCACACATCTACGCCCCGCGCCTTTAGGTAGCCGACCTGCCCGTGGAAGAACGCGAGCGAATCGGGCACCGTGGTGACGTGGACGAGACGAACCATGTCTACTCCTCAGTTCATAGTCACCAGCCGATCGGTTTTGGCGGTGGTCACCCCTGGACGCGGATGCAACCAGCGCGGGTCGTGCGCTGTGCCGGACGCCCATGCCACGAGTGCCGCCGGTAGGTCGGCGCCGGCCGCGTGGGAGAACGGGTAGCCGCCACCGAAGCGCGGGTTGAGCTCCAGCACATACAGCTGATCTTCGGTCTGAAAGACGTCACAGTCGAGATTGCCTGTGTGGCCGAGCTGTTGGCCGATGACGGCACCTAGCCGATCAAATTCGTGGCTGTCGACGGTGACGGCACGGTCCGTCTCGCCAGCGCGCATCGCGAGCTTGCGGCGGGCAAAGGTGGCGACATGGTGGCCGCCCAAGTCGTTCACGACGTCGAGACTGAACTCCTGGCCCGGCAGGCGTTGCTGGATCAAAACGGCGTGGTCCAGATCGCGGGAACTCGCCTCGGCGAGAACGGTACTTGCCAGCTGATGCTTGATCAGCTGGTACGCCGGCGCCAGATCTTCGGCCCGCTCGACGTACACGATGCCGATGGAGGCGCTGCCCCAGCGTGGCTTGACCACGAGCGGGAATGCGATCTTCCGCTGATGGAGGGCCGTTTGTGCCTCGCGCACCGTGAGATAGGTGCTCGGGCTGGCAATACCGCAACTCTTCAGAAAGCGGGTCGTCGCCCACTTGTCGAAGCAGGTATCGATGACGTCGGGCGACGACACCAACGCGAGCGTTCCTCCGACGCCGAACCGTTCGCGATTGCGGGCGAGCAGGGGGAGCTCCACATCGTTCAGTGGCACCAGAACCTGGACCGCCTGGGCGTGACAGAGCTCGAGCATGTGCTCGATGTACCCGGGATGAGTGACCGGGGGCACGACGAAGGAGCGATCAGCTTCTTGCAGTGCCGGAGCGTCCTTGCTGCAGTCGGCGGCGTACACCTGCCCGCCCCCGTCAAGCGCGGCTCGGAAGAACTCCACCAGGTAGTTCCGGCGGCCGGCACATGTCAACAGCACGTTCATCGATGCGCGTCCTCACACCGCGCCTGGCGGTCTCGGTGGTAGTGCCGGTTCCGGCTGGTTCGGAAAGATGAAGGCGCCGAACAGGTCATCCCAACATTCCGCGCGGCGCGCCACCTCAACGGAGTTCTTGTCGTCGAGAACGAGAATGGCCGGTGCCGGGCGGATGAACGGCGGCTTCATGACGACGGTGTAGGCGCCCACGTTCTGGAATACGACATAGTCCCCCGGTCGGACCCGCTGACGGTAGCCGCGCTGCAGACAGTCATGCTCCATACAGGTGTAGCCCACGATGTCGGCCGGGCGCTCGCCGTGTGATTCGTCTGGGAGGTCGGCGGCACTCACCACGGTCATCGGGAGCTGCTTGCCATGAAGGGTCGGCTTGATGTTGTGGATGCTGCCCGCGACCAGAGCGAGCTCGCGGGTGCGGACCCGCTTTCGTGCAACGACTTTGGCCACAAAACACATCACGTCGGAGGTGAGCGCGGATCCCGGCTCCAGGATCAGTTCCGGCCCGTCGGCACCGGGGTAGGCAGCAGCGACCTCGGAAGCAATTGCGGCGGAGTACTCCCCGTAGCTCGGGACCGGGCCTGGAAACTGGCTTCGCAGTTCCGGGCTCATCTTGCTGAAGTAGCCGCCTCCGACATCGATGAAGTGCGGCGGCTGGCGCGGGAAGCAACTCGCGGACAACTCGAGCAGGCGGCGGGTGCGCCGAACATAGGACTCGACGCTGCGATGTCCGCTGGAGAAGTGGCAGTGGAGCCCCGCCACGACGCAATTATCAATGCTCTCAAGTCGTTTGAGCGCCTCGTACAGATCGCCGCCGGCTCCGGCATCGAACCCGAATCTCGAGGAATGGTGGTCCTCGAGTTCGAAATTGCACCGCAACCCGACCTTCAACTCGGCTTGCGGATGACGGCGGCCGATGGCTTCGATCAGGTCCACCTCGTAGTAGGCATCGAGGTTGACGACAGATCCGGCCAGTAGAGCTCGCTCCAGGTCGTGCTCACTTTTGTAGGGACCATTGAATATGATCTGCCTCGGATCGACACCGACACGCAGCGCCACGTCGTACTCCATGCTCGAGACGACCTCAGCGTAGCCGCCCATCCGGTCAACCTCCCAGCACAGTCGAGGGATGTAGTTCGTCTTGTAGGAGTACGCGATTCGGCTTCGCGGATAGATGACCCGAAATGCGTCGAGAAATTCCTCGTAGTTCTTTCGAAACGCTTGGACATCGAGCAGGAAGAACGCTTCGCCGAAGTCGCACTCGAGCTCATTCAGCGTCTTCCACGAAAGTTGCACGTGAGTTCTCCTACATCGTCTTATGTCTGACGGCCGGTGACTTTGCGTGTCACGTTTTGCCGGGGTTCCGAACCGGTGAAGTCAGGCATCGTCGCGTGTCCCTGCTGTGTGATGCCATCACGGCTGAGCGTCTTCCAAATCGTCAAGACAACAATCTTCAGGTCGACACGGCACGATGCGTGGTCGACATACCAGACGTCCAGCGCGAACTTTTCTTCCCAGCTCAACGCGTTGCGGCCGTTGACCTGAGCCCAACCGGTGATCCCCGGGCGTACCTCATGCCGACGCGCCTGCACCGGCGTGTAGAGCGGCAGGTACGCCATCAAAAGCGGCCGTGGTCCGACCAGACTCATATCGCCACGGAGCACGTTCCAGAGTTCCGGCAACTCGTCGAGACTCGTGGCGCGCAATGCTTGCCCAAGGCGCGTCAGGCGCTGTTCATCTGGCAGCGTGCGACCCGCAGCGTCAGTCGCCTCGCGCATGGTGCGGAACTTAATCATGCGGAACGGAACGCCGTCGCGGCCTGGCCGCACCTGGGTGAACAGCACCGGGCTTCCCAGGCGGATCTGCACCACGCAGGCGATCACCAGCATCGGCACGGCCAAGATCAAGAGTGCTACGGCGGCGCCGACGACGTCGACCGCGCGCTTCATCACAAGAACCTGAGGGGCGGCAAGAACGCCCAGCCGACCGCGCGAACGTCGCACTTCTTGTCAGCGATCCGAGTTGTCATGCGTACTTGATCCCTCCCACCGGAGACAACGCAAGACGAAGGTCTGCCGACCCGCGCAAATCCGCCCCCACGACGTACGGTACTACGCCGGCACGTGAGCGCGCTTGCATTCTCAGCTAACGACACCATCTGGAGGACATCTCGTTAGCCATGACTCTCCCCCTATACGCCATCCGACAGTTATCCTCGACGGGTTGTCGGCGGCATGTGCATGGCGCCGCCACCGAGTCTCGACCATCGTGTGCTGGCCCGGCTCTGATCGAGTAGGAAGACCAGAACAGAATGTCACTGTGGAGGACTCGCAGATATCGCTTTCAACGGGCGCTCGGGCACCGCTCACGGTGATCGCTCCGGCCGGCGAGTCCTTCAGTATCCTCACGAGCGTCCTGCCGTGGTTCCTCCCCGGGCTGGCCATCACGATCGCGATCGCACTCGCGCTTGCCGGCCGTGTGGCACGGCGCCTATGCACCCGCAGGTCGATCGCGTTCCTTCTCCTCATGGGGGTGGGTGTCGCAATCTCGGCGACGATCCCACCGGACTCCGATGGTTTCATCGGTGAAACGTCGGCGTTTGGCCGCTGCGATTTCGGGCGCACAGGATTCGCATCACTGTCCCACTACCTATACCTCGGCGAGACCAGCCTCAATGTAATCCTGTTCGTACCGCTGGGCCTGGCGGTCGGACTCGTCGATCGATCACCGGCAACGGCATGGTTGCTGTTGGCTGTCCTTGCCTTGCCGCCATCCATCGAGGCAATCCAATCGCTGGCACCGATGCTCGGACGCGGTTGCCAGAGTGGGGATGTCGTCGACAACCTCTGCGGGCTCGGCATCGGACTCGCGCTGGGCGTAATGCTGTCAGTCATTCGAGCACACCGGACCACACGCTGACCCGCTCGCCCTGGGCGACTGGTCAGTCGGGACGCGGTTCCGCACTCACCGATCGACTTCCAGCGGTGCCGCCGCCTTCGACCGAACAGCGCGAAAGTTCGGGTGTGCCCGGTTAGGCTGATCTGCGTGGCCTGGAAATTGGTCGATTTCGGGAAGCTGGATGCGGCGGAACTCAATTCGTGGCAGCAGGTGCGCGCGGCAGATCCATCGCTGGACAGCCCGTTCTTTCACCCGTCCTTCGCGACGGCGGTGCACACGGTATTCGGTGACGTCCAGGTAGCCACCCACGACCACGAGGAACGGCTGTGGTACCCCGTTCAAGTGACCCGGCGCGTGGCGCGGCCCGTCGGCTGGCCGGCGGCCGACTTTCAAGGTCCAGTCGCGGCCCCGGGCGTCCGTGTCGACCCGCTGGAAATGGTACGGACGATCGGGTTGCGCGCCTTCACGTTTGACAATCTCTTGGAGCAGCGCACCGAGTTCGCGCCGTGGGTCGAGGGGCGCTATCCGTCGCCGTTCATGGACACCACAGGCGGTCTGGACGCCTACCTGTCGCGGGTCAGCAAGGCGGGCCGGGACAAGATGTCGCGGGTACGCCGGCGAACGGACAGGGCCGCTCGCGAACTGGGGGAAGTGCGCCTGGTGTGGGACGCCCAGGACCCGGACCTGCTGGATCGGCTCATCGAGATCAAGCGGGCGCAGTATGCGAAGACCGGCGCGCTCGACTTCTTCGCCTTGCCAGGCCGCCGGGAGCTCATGCACCGCCTGCTGACGACCAGGGTGGAGGGCTTCGGAGGAACGCTGTCCGCAATCTATGCCGACGAGACGCTGCTGGCCGCACATTTCGGGCTTCGCGACCGCGGCGTGCTGCATTGGTGGTTCCCGGTGTTCGAGCCGTCGCAAGCGGAATTTGCGCCCGGGTGGATCCTGCTGCGCGAGTTGATCAAAATGGCCCCGGAAAACGGGTTGAACCGCATCGACCTGGGTCGTGGCGAGGAAGACTACAAACGCCGCGCGATGACCGGTTCGGTAGCGGTATGCGAGGGCGAGGTGCCTGCGGACATGATCCGCCGCCGGATGAGGCTGGCGCGACGCGCTGCCCTCGAAGGCCTCAAGTCATCACCACTGGGGCCGTCGTTGCGCGCGGCGAAGGACCGGGTGTTGCGCGCGCGCGGGGGGCGCGGCGCAGGCCGCCTGCCCCGGCCGGCGGCCTGAAGTCTGGTGAGCACGGCACCCTGCGGGGGTTGCTCATGCCTAGCAAAGTCGGCTCCTCCCACCTCGGCGATCGCTGACCGAGTCGTCGCCCGGTCCAACCGGGAAAACATTGCCATGACTACACCTGGCGACTTGTTGACGGCGCGGGCGCAGTGCGACGTGCGCGGCCCGTCATGTAGTTGCCGACAGGTGTCGGAACCCCTACCCTCGTCCATCCAGAGGACGGGAAGTAGCTGCGCTAATTTTTGCGAAGGACAACATATATCCGGTTGAGCTGGCGCCTTATTCGGAAAATGACGATCCGGATGGCCAACCAAATCGACGGCCTCGCAAGTTTTTCTTGTCAAGAGCATTGGCCGATGTTAGCGTGACGAAGTCACGGGAGCATGCCAAGTTCTACGTCGCCTATGGCTAATTATCTTGTCATTGCTGTCTTTGCAGAAGCGGTCGCAGCGATCGAGTCGGTGAAGACGGAAGGGGGATCTCAATTGTCTATGCGTGAGAACCTGCAGCTTCTGAGTCACGGGAAATGGTGGATCGCTGCCGGCCTGGTCTTCGGGATGCTGGCGGGTCAATGGATTGCACTGACCACCGTCCCCTCTTACGTCGCGAGCACCACGCTGTACTTCTCCGCAATCGAAGGTGGCGGCGAACCCGGCCAGGTGTATCAAGGGGCCCTGCTTGCTGAGCAGAAGGCCCGCGCCTACGCCCAGTTGATGCTCAGTGGGCGTGTCCTCGACGAGGTCGCCAACGACACGACCGGCCCTTGCCAACCCGGTTGCGGCCCAATCGATGCGAGCGCAATCACCGTTCAATCCAGCGCCGGAAACCCGACGTTGGTCGTCAAGGTCACCGATTCGTCCCCGGAACGCGCCGCGATGGTGGCCAACACCCTCGCCGAGAAGACCTCCATCCTCGTCGAAGAGCTTGAGCGACCACGCGATCGACGACTCTCGACGGTCACGACATTGCGGGTGGTCGCCCCCGCTGAGGTGCCAACGACGCCGTCATCTCCCAACCTCAAGCTCGATGTCGTCGTGGGCGGGCTGGTCGGCACCTTCCTCGGGCTCATGGCTGCCCTCATCCGGCGCAACCTCGACAAGTCGGTGCGCACCCGGGAAGATCTGGAGGAACTCACGGGGCTGACCCTGCTCGGGACCATCCCAGACGACAAGCGGTCGCGGAGCGCAAGCATCCTTCCTGATGAACCGCGGGGGCAGATCGCGGAAGCTGTGCGCCAACTACGGGTAAACCTTCGTTCGGCCGGTTTGGGTAGCAGCTGCAGAAGCATGCTCGTGACGAGCGCGGTTGCAGGGGAGGGAAAGACACAAATCGTGTGCAACCTCGCCGCCGCGATCGGTCTGGAGGGCGACCGGGTCCTTCTCATCGATGCAAACCTGCGCCAGCCCCGCGTCGGCAATTTCCTTCGCGTAGATCCGCCGCTCGGCCTCAGCACAGTCCTTCATGGCGATTGCCGGCTGGAAGAGGCAGTCCAGTCGTGGCGGGGCGGCCTGTTCGATCTCCTCACGAGTGGGCCGATACCGGAAAACCCGAGCGAGCTACTCGGTTCAATCGAATTGATGCTCAATGAAGTCGAGAGTCGTTACGACGTGATCTTGATCGACTCGCCGGCATTGTTGCCGGTGGCCGATGCGAGTGTGCTCGCTCGCGCGTGCGACGCCGCGTTGCTCGTCGTCAAGCACGGCCGTACTTCTGCTTCAGACGTCAACGATGCTCTCGCAGCTCTGCGAGCGGTATCGGCACGTGTGCTCGGCTGTGCGTTCTCGGCAGGGCCAAAGCGGAAGCGGGCGTTGCCTGCCACGGATCCGGAACTCCAGGGCCAACCTACGAGATCACAAGTTCGGCAAGAGGTTCCGGTGCACACCGCGACCAGCCCGAATGGCCAGCAGAGCGACGAAGGCACTCACGGACGTCTTGCCAATAGTGACCGCATACCGAAGGTGCCGTAAGCAGTTCAGGAACTGTATGGTCTTTTGATAATGAACTTTCAGAATGCCATTCTAGTCGTCGCCCATCCTGACGACGAAATCCTCTGGTTCAGTTCGATATTGAGCCACTGTAAAGGTGTTCTGGTCTGCTTCGGCGCATCGTTCACTTCTCAACAGCGTTGGGACAGCGGCAGGAGCGCCCTGATGGAAGAGTATCCTCTTACCAAGGTCAGATTCTTGAAGTTGAGAGAGTCCGACGCATTCGCGACCGCCGACTGGGGCAACCCGAAGCAGGTCGATTCAGGGCTGGAGCTACCGCGGGGCCGAAGCTCGGTCTATGAGAAGAACGCAACGAGACTCCTGCGTGTTCTCGAGGGGGAGCTGACCCACGAATCTTTGGTAGTCACACACAACCCGTGGGGCGAGTACGGACATGAAGAACATGTCCAAGTCTTTCGAACGCTGGCGAGACTAAAGCAAAAGATCGGATTCGATCTCTATGTGAACAGTTATGTGAGTAACAAGAGTATCCAACTGATGTCGAAGTGTGCACATTCATTGGATGGCAATCCCTCTATGCGCCAGACCGATAAGGCTCTGGCTCACAGACTGAGGGCCCTGTATCTGGAAAACGACTGCTGGACCTGGATCGTCGACTACGACTGGCCTACGTATGAGTCGTTCTATCGTGTCATCGAGCCAGTCGACGAGACCGTGCCGGGAACCCGGGCCAGCGTCCCTCTGAATTACATTCCTGGTAATTTCAATCAGAGCCCACTACGCAAGCTCGCCAGCAAGGCTCTACCCACAACGGTGAAGTCGCTGATCAAACACGTTTCCCCAGGCGAGTAGGTCAACGTCCCGGTTGTATCCCGTACACGCGCACGCCGAACGGGGGGACGGTCGCATCCACGACGACCTCCTCTGCACCCACAAGGCTCTCTACCGGCGCGTCGGCCGTCCACTCGTTGACGTGCGCGGATCCGGCATCGGTGCGAAAACGTAACCTGCCCTGCCACGTTGACCCTCCGACATCGGTATTGATCAACGTCACGACGGTGGATGTGCCGACCTTGTTCACGAGATATTGCAGCGGCGGCCCTTCCACCCTGACTGTCGCGACATCGGCCTGTCGTTCGTCGAGGAGCCTCAGGCCGGACGCCAGTAAGTCCCTTCCCGTCGCGTCGAGCAGTCGGTCCGCCGTCGTCAGGTAGACCGAGCCGGCACCGAGCTTGTGGCCGATGATGGCCGGCGACCCGTCGGTCGTCGTCGCAACGATTTCGGCATCTCTTCCCGGTACGATCCGCACATAATTGAAGGGGCTCTCTGGAATGACCGTGCCGTCAGACCACAGAACACCGTCGGCGGGTCGTCGCTCGGCTGAAATCTGAACACCAGTCAACGGATCAGGGCCTGGTACAAGCTGACTCGCGTTCACGACGACCGTGCCGCCGCGCCGCACATACTCCGTGAGGTCTGCGTGCAGATCCGGAGCAGTGGGCCCGCTGTTCGCGAGGACCACGATCCGGTAGCGGAGCAGCGTGTCGAGCCGCGCCCGGTCGGTGATCACGTCGATCGACTCACCCCACCGCGTGCTTCCCATCGGCTCCCAGATCCGCGGGTCGGCGTCCCCTGCCGCCAAAGCCCGGCGATAGGCGGCCTGGGTGGCCTGCGTATCCAACGTCCCGTCGGGACCGGCAACCCGCCACGGGGCGTTCGGCACAATGGTTCCCCAAGATCTGTAGCCGGGGTACGCAACCTCGAGCAGTCCGCTGAGCATGCGATCACCCTGCGTGTAGGGGTTCTTGCGATACCACTTGTGTGGGTACTGGTCGAATTCGCCGAACTGCGGCTCGTAGCCGGAGAAATGGTCCTGCAGGATGGCCATCGGTACCTCGGGGATGCCGCGGTCCGGATGCCGGCGCATGCTGAAATCGGCAAAGTCACCCACCACTACACCGAGGGGGTTGCGGCCCCTCTCCGCTGCTCCGTATCCGTACACGGCTGCCTCGTTGAGGATCACATCGGCGCCGGCCATGAAGGCCGCATACATACTCCGTTCGAACACCGACGGAGACCAGCCGGTCACAAGTCGACCGTTGTCGTCGAACGTGGTCGGACCGCCATTCCAGTAACGATATGTCGAGATGTCGATTCCCCATTGGCGGCCGTCGTTCTGTCGCGCTGCGCCTCGGACCATTGCGAGACCGGGGCTCATCCCACTGACCTCGTCAATGTTTCGCTCGAGCAGAACAACATCGGATCCGAGGTCGTACGCGTACTGGGGGCAGAACGCATAGACGCACACCGACATCCACTTGTACCCGCGTTGCTGAGCGGACTGCTCCAGATACGGCCGAAGGGCTTTTGCGTCGAGGTAGAAGCTTGACCATGTTGCATACGCCTGGTCGTCGGGAAGGCCCCCGAGGTTCGGGCGGTCCCGCGCCCAGCACCCCCCACCCTGGTCGAACTCCGGCATGCCGAGGCGCCACGCCGCCGATTGCGCCGTGACCCCGAGTTCGCGCAGCGTGGTCGCGGCGTCCGAATCGGCAGTGTCCGGATAGCATGCCGCCACGTTCGCTTCAGCGGGGATGGCAATGTATGCGAACGGGCGAACGTTCCCCTCCACGATTCGACGTTCCCCCACATCTAGAACTGGATGCAGCGCAGCGCCATTGGCAAGCCCTTCACTCAACCGTCGGTCCAGAAGTGGCCCGCCCTGGCCGTATACCTCAGTCAGCAGAGCGAAGGACCCCGTCGGGAAAGCGGGTGTCAATCGTGGTGCCGGCTGATCAGGAGGAGACGGGGACGGAGACGTCGACGAATCGCATGCGGTGAGTGCGAGCGCTAGTGCGACCGCAAGCAGCCGACCGGCCCTGTCCGCCCGACCACGCCATCTGCCCATCACGACGCGAGCGCGGCGTCGCGTAGTCACCGAGCACCGAAGTGTCCGAAACCCGCAGTGGCCGAACGAATTTTCAATCATGAGTCAGTGAACCTCGACCAGATCACCTTCCAGTTGGCGAGCTCGGACGGGGACGGGTCCTGATTGCGGCGGCCGAGCACAAGATCCTGCCGACGCACCAGAACGGCCATGGTGTCTCGAACACCCTTCGCGATCTGTCCGGCCGCACCGACCAAACTCCACAGCACCCGGCGGTCCCGGGTGCCGTAGTGCAGCAGGAAGATTACCTGGTGCAGTCGCGATTGGACACTACTGCGCAGCTTGATCCGATCCTCCCGATACCCGAGCAGCACATCGGGGATGCTCGCGTAGCGACTCGACGTGTGCCCGCGCAAGAGCACCTCCCAGTCCTCGCAGCGGCGGGCGCGCGGGTCGTAAGGGAACTTGTGGAACCACGAACGTCGGCCCATCCAGGTGGGGTGTGCCAATGGAATGCCATTCAGCAATGGGTTCGAAGTGAGTTCCTCGTGGCACCCGGTCAGAGAACGGGAACCACGCGCAGTCCCATCGGACGTGAAGACCATCAACGCCGCTCCGACCAAGTCGACCTCTGGATTGTCCCGTAGGAAGCTGAGCTGGGTCTCCAGTCGGTGTGGATAACAGATGTCGTCGCCATCCATCCGGGCGATGATGGGCGCACGACATTGCCGCACACCCTCGTTCAGGCGAGCCGGAAGCCCGAGCACGCGGCCGTCGACGAAGGGCCGGATCCGCTCGTCACGATCTGCCCATGCCCGCAACCGCTGCACGGTTTCGTCGGTGGACCCGTCATCCAAGACAACGAGTTCCCATTCCATGCACGTCTGCGCCACGATCGAGCAGATCGCTGGGTCGATGGTGCGCTGCACATTTCGGACCGGCATGACGATGCTGACGACGGGTTCCATGCCTTGGTCATCCCCTCGTTGCCCGAATTGGCCCCTCGGCCGTGTCATCGGACCGGAGAAGCGATTTGTACAACTCCAGATGGCGGTCGATCATCGTCTCCACCGCATACTCCCGCCGGATCTCGCGTGCCCGGGCGTGCGTCGTGTCAAGGTAGCTTCGGTAGTTGGAGATCACTCTCGATATGGCTGCGGCCAGAGCGATATCGCTTCCCGGCGGAACCAGCACGCCGGCGTTCCCAACCTGCTCCGGGATACCTCCCACCGCGCTGGCCACCACCGGCGTGTGCGCAAGCAGCGCCTCGGTGACCACACTCGGAAGTGCTTCCGTGAGGCTCGGAAGCAGCAGCAAATCAGCGCGGCGATACTCCTCCTGCATTCCCGCGGCGTCCCGGCTGCCGACGAACGTCACGATGTCGTCGATCGACAATTGCCTGGCGAGGGCCCGCAGTGGTGTCAGTTGCTCGCAGTTGTGGTACACCAATCGCAAGGCGACGGAGATCTCGGGCCGGATCATCGCCAGCGCACGCAGCAGCACGTCGAGAGCTTTGAGCGGAATCAGCTGACCGACGAAGAGGAGCCGCCACGGTCCGTTCTGCCGCGGCGATGCCGGCGACGGTGAAACCTCCGGTGCGTCAATACCATTGCGGATCACCACGACGCGTCCGCGGGCCTCTCGGCGTACCTGATCGGCCTCCTGGTGCGACAACGCCACGCAGGCGTCGGCTGCCCGCTCGATGAGCCAGAGCGCGCCGGCCCGCTTGGCCGAAAGGATTCGCCGCTCGCCGTGCATGGTGAAGACGATGGGAGTGGAGCGTACGGCCCGGCAGATTGCCAGTCCCGGAACGCTTTTGGCCAGATGGTGGATGTGCACGAGGTCGATCCCGCTCAACGAGTGGCGCCAGCTGTGCGGCGCCACCACCACATCAACTCCTCGCGTGCGGAGCCCTGCCTCGAGCGTCATCTCCGGCGTCGGGTTGATACTGCGTCGATACTCCTCGTCACGGGCGAATACGCCGCCGACGATAAGGACTCTCATCATCGGACCTCCACAGGACGGGAACCGGACAGAAGACGCGAACGGGCCAGATACACGGCGGCGTGAAACGCGAAAATCGGCCAGAAGAAATAGATCACGATCTGCGCGAGTACCGCGATCGAGTTGATGACGAGCAACGCCACCCACGCTCCGCAATACGACCAGCTGTACGACGACAGTGGATCGGGCGCAGCCGCGACACGCTCGTCGAACCTGCGTACCGCAAAACCGAGCAGAAAGTAGCCGACGACGAGCCCGGGCACACCGAAGTTCCAGTAGAGTTCGGCGCCGAATCCGAGGATCTGGTCGTGGATGTCGGGTTGGCCGTATATCAGTTCGTTGTACACAGTGGATCCACTGCCATCTCGGAAGGGCTTTCCGAGCACCGGCAAGGTGTGCAAGGTCGAGTTGATGATCGACTGGTCGTGCCGTGTGCCGGTTCGATCCACCTCCTGAACGATCACGGCCCAGAACTGCGGGCCATTGCCGTAGACCTGTAAATTGTCGGTAATCGAGCTGCCCGGCCCGTCCAACCCGGCGTCTGCCGGGTTGACTGCGCCCCCCTGCGTGCCTGAGTAGACCGTCCGGTATGCCCCGAACATGGAGCCAAGCGCGACGATGATCGCCAGGAGTGCCACGATTCGCGCCGGTGACTGCCGTCGCCCGAAGCAGCTGTAGGCCGTGACGAGGGCCAGTAGGGGAACCACTACGGCCGCGCGATTGTAGTTGTAGGTCGCCGACGCGACGATGGCGACGACGATCAGCGCCATCTCGAGAGGCCGCAGCGGTGCGCCGGGACGACGGCGGGCGATCCGTGCAGCCCACAGAACGATCACGCCGTATGCCAGGAACGGTCGCAAGAACTGCGCGGCTGCGCTGCCCAATGTGGCCGGGCCGTGCTCGAAGATGTCGCCGTACCCACTGAAATAGGCGACGAGCGCCCCAGGGGACCGGAACTCCAGCGCAAACCCCGCCGCGCCGAGCGCGACGAAGCAGACTGCTATTGCTTTCGCGAGCCCGGGCTGGACTAGAAGAGGTTCTGGCCGAACGGGTTTGGCCCACGCGACGTAACCGACCGCGTAGCAGGTGTATGCCAACGCCTGCAACATGAGGGCGGTGTTGACGTACTGGTCGGCCGGGACGAAGCGGAGCGTCCCGAGAAAGGGTCCGGACAGCACCAACACCGTCGGAATGACGACGAGTTGGAGGAAGAACAGGATCGTTGCAACATTTCCCGGTCCGAGGGCACGGTCACGGTTCCACCGGGCGCGGGGGACCAGCAGTTGGATGAGGAGAAACGTGGCCAGCGATATCGGCACGGCCGGGTATCGGGTCGCATGGCCTGCTTGCTGAAGGGCCAACGCCCAGATGATCGCCGCCACGCAGACGGCCGCGACGGCGGGTCCGGCCTGTGGCTCGCGACGGATGTCAAGGTTCTTCACCGCGTTCACAAGCGTTCCCCCGCAGGAGACCGGGCAGCCAGTGCGATCGGCAGCAGCACAAGGCAACTCACGACGTAGGCGGCGAGATAGGCCGCGGCCAGCCCCACGCCCGCCAGTGGAGGAACCAGAGCGACGGCACAGGCAGCCAGGGTCGCCGCCAGTACCAGATCGCTCCATACCCACAGGGAGAGACGACCTTCAGCGAGAGCACGGCCGCCGAGCAGATTGTTCAGCGCCGACGGAACGGTAGCGACCGCGAGGATGACGAGAACCCCCGACGCCACTGAATACTCCGCGCCTTGCAGGCCCATGAGCGGGGCGGCGAACGCAATGAGACCGATGCAGGTAACCGTCGAGAATGCCAGCGTCAGAACGCTATACCGGACGAACAGCGTCCGACCGTCCGCATCCCGGCCCGTCGCCCGGAGCCGGCCGAGCATCGGCAGCAACACAGAACACATCGTCACCGGCACGAAGAGGGCCATGGAGTGCCACCGCATAGCCACTGCGAAGGTGCCGACGTGCGCAAGACCGTCTGGTTGCCTACTCAGCAACACCTGCCCGAGCCACAGCGCCGGTTGCAGCGAAACGCTCGCGACCAACGCCGGCAACGCCACCCGGAGCAGCGGTTTGGCCTCGGTGACGAACTCGGTGTACCCGAAGCGGGCCAGGGAACGGGGCCCGCGGGCCGACCGGACCAACCGGAGCCCCAGGACGCACGCCAACGCTTCGGCGGCAGCCAGCGCCCACAGCGGCGCCGCCGGACCGGACGTGCTGAGAAGAACGATGACCAACAACCCACCGGACAAGGTTCCGTGAGCGGCGCGGAACAATCCCACCAGGTCGAACCTCTCCAACGAGGCCAACAGGGCCGCCAGGACCTCCCCCAGTGGGGTGGTGAGTATGAGAATCGACGCGACGGCCAGGAGCGGTGCGACTTGAGGCTGGTCCAGGATCCCGACGGAGATCCACGCGCTGCCCAGGGCGCTGATGATCATGAGTAGGAGGCCTACGAATAGGGTCATCGCCAGCGTGAGATCTATCAATCGATCGCGGCGGACGGCATCGATCTCGCGCGCCTCGGCGACCAGCTTCTGGGCGGCGATTGGCAGCCCGAGGGCACTCACCGAGGCGACGGCAAGCACGGTCGACAGCGCCAGCGACAAGCCACCGAACTGCTCGCTGCCCAGGTACCTGGCCGCGAGCAGCAGCGCGCCGACGTTGGCGACCCTGCCGATGAACGTCCCGACGAGCGCCCAACTGCCGCCGAGCAGTGCGGTGCGCATCGTCGTGTCGCGAAGCGGTCGGATCAGGAAGGTCAGGGGCCGCGTCACGCGGACCACTCCGCGTCGATCATCGCTTCAGTACTTCGCGGTACAGCGTCTCGGCCCGGTCGGCGATGGCGGCCCAGGTGAACTTGCTCGCCTCGCGAGGTGCGGCCGCAGCCAGCCTGGCCAGAGTGACGCGGTCGCCGCACAGCGCAATCAATTCCTCGGCCAGAGCCTCCGCGTCCCCCGGCTGCACAAGAACACCAGCCGAAGTTGAGACCACCTCAGGCAGGCCGCCGAGGTTGGAGCAGACGACGGGCGTACCAGAGGACAACGCTTCTGCGGCAGCCATACCGAACATCTCGTCCTGGCGGGTGGGCATCGCGCAGATATCGAGAGACCGCATCACGTCGGCGACCTCGTCCTCAGGAACGGGGCCGAGCCAGCGACCGCCCAGACGCTCGATCCGATCCGTCAGCGGTGTGGATCGAGTCTGGCCGAAAAAGTCCGTTGGGCCAGCGACCAGCAACGCGGCCTCGGGATGTGCCATCTTCACTTTCCGGTACGCCTCGGCGAGTGTGTCGGACCCCTTCTGCTCGCAGATGCGGCCGACGTATCCGATCACCAGTCGGTCATTCAGGTCATACCGCTGCCGAGCAGCCAGACGTCGCGAGTCGTCTGGGCTGAACTGCTCGACGTTGACGCCGTTGTGGAGCACCCGGAAGTCCGCGAGCGGTATCGACCAGTACTCGGCAGCTCGCTGGGCACAGAATTCCGAGACGGGCATGAGAACGTCGAACGACTTCAGAGCTCGCCGGTACGCCGCTCTCGCGCCCCGACGTTCGGACCCGCGGTAACGGAAGTAGTCGAATGTGAGCACCTTCGCGGCGGGGATCCCCGCGAGCAAGACCGCCGCGGTCGAGCTGTTGTGGACGTGGATGACGTCTGGGGCGAATTTCTTGATCCCGGACCGGGCCCGCAGCAGCAGTTCCATGTCGCGCAGCGGGCGACGCGTGCGGCACCCGACGTCGAGAATCGGGACCTCCCGCGCCGTGCCACCTGATCGAGGCTCGTCACCGTCCGGAGCGAGAGACACCACCAGTACATCGTCGCCGCGACACAGCTGTGCCGCCGCCAGCTCGACCATTCGGCGCTCTACGGCACCACCGAAGGCGTACCCGACAGGCAATGCAGCCGGCCCGATATGAGCGATCCTCATCCGATCATCCCCGGGCTCGCCGGCGGGGACGTGCGGACAGGAAAGACCCGATGGCCGCGTGGACTCGGTCGACGTCGGCAGTAGACAGCGCAGAACCACTCGGCAGGGCGAGACCGGTAGCGAACAGCCGATCAGCGTCTCCACGAAGAAACGTGCGCGCATCGGCAAAAACGGGTTGTTGATGCATCGGCTTCCACAACCGACGGCTCTCGATGTCGGCAGCCTGCAGAACGGCTTCGAGCTCTTCCCGCTTCCACCGGGCAGCGACCTGATCAACCAGAATTGCGGTGAGCCAGCAGTTGTCGCCCGCATCGCATTCCCGCTGGAAGATCGTCACGCCGTCGGTGCCGGCGAAGAGCCTGCTGTAGGTCTCGCGCAATTTTCGGCGGCGGGCGATCATCTCGTCCAACCGCTCCAGCTGCGCGAGCCCGAGCGCGGCGAGAATATTGCTCAACCGATAGTTGTAGCCGATCTCGGTGTGTTCGTAGTGTGAGACCGGTTGCCGCGCCTGCGTGCTCAGATACCTGACCCGCTCGACGAACTGTTCGTCATCGCTGAGCAGTGCACCACCGCCGCTCGTCGAAATCACCTTGTTGCCGTTGAAGCTGAGAATCGCGGCGGCCCCGAACGAACCGGCAGGCCGGCCCGCGTGGCTGGCCCCGAGAGCCTCTGCGGCATCCGAGAGCAGTGGAACCTCTGCGCTTCGACAGATGTCTTCGAGCTCGGCGTAGTCGGCGCAATGTCCCAGTAGGTCCACCGCAATAACCGCCGCGACGTGTTCACCGGCCCGCTGCAAGGAGCGCACGGCGTCCTCGACAAGGAGTGGATCCAGATTGCCGAACACAGGATCACAGTCCACGAAAACAGGTGTGGCGCCGGTGTAAACGACAGCGTTTGCCGTTGCTGCGAACGTCATGGTGGGGACGATCACCACCGACTGAGGCCCTGCTCCCAGCTCGAGCAGCCCTAGATGAAGGGCCGCGGTACCGGAACTCAGAGCCACTGCGTACCGCCGCCCGCACCGTTCGGCGAGTGCCTCCTCGAACGCGTCCACCATCGGCCCCAGCGGCGCTACCCACCCGGACCGCAGTGCGGCGACGCACAGTTCTTCTTCCCTCGCCGAGACATCGGGTGCGGAAAGGTGGATTCTCTTCATCACACCGCGTGCCTCTGCACTCCGAGACCCACCGGTGTCGGATCGGCTACTGGCGGTAGGCATTCCTCGAGCGCGACCGGCGCGCTGGCCACCGCACCCGCTTCTGCTGCCATCCAGCGCATGGCACTACCGTGATCGATGAACCGGTCAAGGACGGCCTGTCCGTCGACCAGTGCCAGTGGCGGGACAGACACGTGTGCCACCAACGGGTGCGAGCGACGGTGGCCGCCGCCTTCTCCGGGTCCGAAGAGTTCTTCGTGCAACTTCTCCCCCGGGCGCAGCCCCGTGTAGACGATTTTGACGTCGTCGCGCCCAGCGCGATCGACAAGCAGCCGAGCCACGTCGGCGATCTTCACTGGGGCTCCCATGTCGAGGACCAAGGCCTCGCCTCGGCCGCCAACCGCAGCGGCTTGCAGCACCAGTTGGCATGCCTCGGGGATGGTCATGAAGAACCGAGTCACGTCGGGATCAGTAACCGTCACCGGTCCGCCTTCCTCGATCTGGCGGGAGAACGCCTCGAGTACCGAGCCGCGGGAGCCGAGGACGTTGCCGAATCGCACACTGAGAAATCGTCCCTGTGACTGGGTCGCGACAGCTGCAGTCAGACGTTCGCTGACACGCTTGCTGTATCCCAGGACGCTGATCGGGCCCGCCGCCTTGTCGGTCGAGATGTTGACAAACGTATCGACGCCCAGTTCGCCGGCTGCACAGAGGACATTCCAGCTACCGACGACGTTGGTCATCCACGCTTCAAGCGGATACTTCTCAAGCAGCGGTAGGTGTTTCAACGCCGCCGCGTGGATCACGACCTCCGGCCGGCACGCCTCGAATACCCGTCTCATCGCGGATCGATCGCGGATATCAGCCAGTACGGTGTCGTCACCGTCGAGCAAGGCGCGACCGTAGACCGAAAGCTGGGTTGCATGCAATGCCGACTCGTCGCGATCCAGCATGATCAATGCCGCGGGCGCGAATCGGTGGATCTGTCGACACATCTCCGAACCTATGGAGCCTCCCGCCCCCGTAACCAGGACGCGGCGACCTGTGATCTGGGCGGCGATCACGTCCTCGTCCAGATGAGCCGGTGATCTGCCGAGCAGGTCGCCGAGCTGCAGGTCTCGTACATCCCGAGCCGGCCGTGCGCTGCGTATCAGTTGAGTTGCGGCGGGGACGATCAAGGCGCCGATGCCCAGTAGCGCTGCTTCCGACGAGACATCCCTGATCAGTTCGGGATCCGGGTCAGCGATTGCAATGACAACTGCATCCGCCTCGAAACGGGCTGCAACAGCCGCCAAGTCGTGTCGAGTACCCCGCACCTGCACCCCCGCTACATGGAGGTGGCGCCTTCTGGGGTCGTCGTCGAGCAGGGCGACGATCTCGTAGGGCATGCGTTCGTCCAACTGCATCTGTCGTGCCAGGTTCTGGCCTGTGCGACCGGCTCCCAGGACGACGACCTTGCGTCGGCTGGTTTCACCAGTGTGGTGTGACGGTGACAGCTTGCGGGCCAGCCAGCGAACAGTGCACATCCCGCCGAGTGCGAAGGTACCGGCGAGCAACGGAACGCTGCGCGGAACCAGATATGGCTCAGCCAGACCGAAGGTCAGCAGCAACACCCCGGACGAAATCGCCGCGACTGTCGCGAGTGCAGCGCATTCGTCGAAGCTCGCCAGCACGTAGCGACGTCGATAGATTCCCATTGCACCACCGACAGCTCCGTTCGTGATCATGGCTGCGACGGCGAGCATCACGGTGGGAACTATCCGCACCTCAGTGATGTCGAAGTCGAATCGCACCCAGGCTGCAGCCCAGACGGCTATGCACCACATCGCGGTGTCCGGGATCCAACACCGCGACGCGGAGACCACCTGAGCGGTGCCGACCGCACGTTCAAGGTAACTCACTTGCTCGTCCCCTGTTGAACGAGAGGCACAGGCGGCTGGCGCCGCAGGCCGGTGCTCCCGGCGAGACTGATCCGACGTATGCCTGCGTCGATCCAGTCGGGCGCTGCCAGCGGCGCGCTGAGTGGGCGGATGACGCTGAAAGACCGCCTATATGCCGTTGCGTCCATTCGAGACAACATCTGATTCTCCATCAGGCACCGATGAGTGCGGTCGGCTCGGGCTCGGGCTCGAGCGTCGTCCGCAGCCACAGAACTGTGCGCCTGATGCCCTCGGGCAGGCCGAACTTCGGTTTCCAGCCGAGTTCCCGGCCGGCCGCAGTCACACCCGCGCTGCACAGCGTCTCGGTTTCGCGCACCGAGGCGAGGTCTGGCTGCACCAGAACGTCCAACGCGGCGGACATCACTGCCAGTACATCGGTGACTGCAGTATGCTTCCCGGTGCCGATGACATAGCTCCCTGTGGTGGCGACCGTGACTTTCGCTGCGCGCACGAATGCCTCGACGACGTCATCGATGTAGACGAAATCATCTGTGATGAAGTAATTGCGGTCGACGGTCATCGGTTGTCCGGTAAGGATCGAAGCGCCGAAGCGAGCGATCACACCGCCGGGTCCGTGCGGATTCTGGCGGGGGCCGTAGACGCTGGGCAGTGCCAGACAGATGGATTCCAGACCGTACATCTCGGCGTAGGCGCGCATGTACATCTCGCCCGCCAGCTTCGCTACGAGGTACGGTGAAAGCGGATTCAACGTTCTGGGAACGTCGTCCGGGCCATGGGCCACCGTGTCGTGATTCGGCAGGTGGACCCCGGCATAGACCATCCTGCGGATGCCCGCACGCCGGCTCGCTTCGCACACATTCAGGGTGCCCAAGACATTGCTGCGGGCATCGAAGTACGGGTCCTCGATAGACGTCTGGGGATCGACGTGGGCCGCGAGGTGAATGACTACGTCGGGATTGCACCCCACCACGATCCCGAGAAAGTCCGGCGCCTGAATATCGTTGTGCAGGAATGTAAATCGCCCTGGCCAAAGTGCATTGGACCTGAATGCCTGGGAAAGATTCGCGAGCACGCCGGTGCTGAGGTTGTCCACCCCGATCACCTGGTGACCGTCGACGAGCAGTCCGTCGATCAGATTCGATCCGATGAAACCGGCAGCGCCGGTAACCAAGAACCTCATGATGCACTGTCCCGTCGGCTCATCCGATCACTCCACAGTCACTGACTTGGCCAGGTTTCTCGGCTTGTCGACGTCATTGCCGCGAGCCAGCGCCAGCGTGCGGGCGAGGATCTGCGTCGGAATCACGCTGTCGACGGGGCCCCAAGGGCCGATTGACCTCCGCCGCAGCGGAATCGCACTGCCGGACGGACCGATCCCAACGATGCGACCGCCCCTGGCGGAAACTTCTGCGACGTTCGCGGCGAGCTTGGGGTCACCGTTGTCGATGACGATCACCGGAGTTCCCTCTGCGACCAACGCAAGTGGTCCGTGCTTGAGTTCACCCGCGGGGTAGTGCTCGGCCCACCGATACGTCAGTTCCTTCAGCTTGAGCGCACCTTCCGCCGCGTAGGGCAGACCCGATCCGCGCGCGATGAACAAGAAGCCGCTAGCTTCGGCCAACTCCTCGGCGATCGGTGGCACCAGACACCTCGCGGCCGTACCGGCGGCGCTGAGCTGCTCCGGCAGCTGATTCAGCTCGCCCATCAATTCCGAGGCATCGATCGCGGACAATCGTTTGGTCGCCACGAGGGCCGACATCGTGAGCGCTGCGCCGGCGATGACCTGACATACGAACGTCTTGGTCGCCGCGACGCCAATCTCCGGACCAGCGGCACAGCTGATAAACGCATCGGCACGACGTGCCAGGGTCGAGTACGGGTTGTTGGTGAGCGCAAGCACCGGACCGTCGCTGCGCCGGCCCTCGAGAGCTCGCAACACGTCTGCGGTTTCACCGGACTGGCTGATCGCCAGACACAACGTGCCAGGCTCAACGATCTCATCTGCGGCCTCGCTCGCCACCGTGAGCGTGACAGCCACACCGCCGAGGCGTCGAGCAAGATTGGCGATCACATACCCCGCGTTCAGGGATGTGCCGCAACCCAGGATCTGAAGCCGTTCGAACGGCGGAAGGCCGCACTCCGTCCACAGCGTAGCGTTTACCACCTTGCCGCCGATATCGTCCAGGACTCGTGCAGCGGCAGCCGGCTGTTCGTCGATCTCCTTGGCCATATAGTCGACATAGCCGTTGAGATCGGTGTCGACGCCACGCCAGGCGCACCTGGCCATCACGGGGGCAGCTGCGTGATCGCCGAGACTGCGGTGTTCGCCGACACCGTTGAGCTCCAACACATCACCGTCCTGAAGCACCCGGAACTCATCTACCCATTCGGCGATGGCAGCGATGTCGCTCGTCGCGAAATCGCCATGGCTGGTGTGCGCGACGAGCAGCGGCGAGCGGTTGGCAGCGACGACCAAGCGGCCGGTGCCCTCTTCGATAACCGCTATCGCCCAGGAGCCGACGACTTCGGCGAGCGCGGCCTCTGTCGCGGCGAGGAGATCTCCGGTGACTTTCCGCTGATCTTCGATCAGGTGACACAGCACCTCACTGTCGACGGATGAGGCGAACTGATGCCCCGCAGCTTCCAACGACTGCCGTATCTGCTCAGCGTTCTCGATTATTCCGTTGTGCACCAGTGCAATCCGACCGGTGCAATCGATGTGCGGATGCGCATTGGCTTCGGTGACCGAACCGTGGGTGGCCCACCTGGTGTGTCCGATTCCCAACCCGTCGAGCGTCGGTCCAGACCAACCGCCGACCAGTTGATCGAGTGAACCGATACGTCCAACCGTGCGGAGGCGCGCGACACCACCACAGTCCGTGCGAACCGCCACTCCGACCGAGTCGTAGCCGCGGTATTCGAGCCGCCGTAGCGCGGCGAGCAAGTAGTCGACCGCGGGTGCATGGGTTCGGCACGCGATGATTCCGCACATCACGTACCATCCCGTTTTCTCAACGAGTGTGCCGTAGTCGATGTGTCCACTACTGGCCCCCCGGGATGAATTTGAGCGAACTCGCTTTACACGAATCACTATCGGTTGCCGTGGCGTGCCCGTATATGGGCCATCGGAGCCAACTTCGCCTGAACCGCGGTCTAGTCCTTCGGCCATTCCTGTCGAGGTGGATTCCCAAAACAGGTAGATGCCGCTGGGGTGCGACCGCCGTCTCTGAACTACTCGACAGGCTGTGAACCTGGTTCTTCGCTATGTGCGGACGTTTTCGACGCGACGCGCACCCTCGTTCGATCGGCCTAGTTCCAGCATCGCGAAGAATCAGGCCCTCTCCGAGTGCCGGAGCTAGATGAGACTCGGCGACCGCTGGTGAACGGCGCGGCTGACCGGCTGTTGCCGTGGACCTCCAGCATCGGCGTGGTTACCATGCGGAGGTCGACTCCGAAAGGTCCCGGTTCCGAGGCCGGAGCGGGTTCGACTTTCGAGCGTCGACCGTTGACGGTGTGCGCCGCACCTCACGACTGCGGCGGCCACATCACCCGTCGGCAAGCCAACGGTGCCGAGGGGCGGTCGTCCACCGGTCTTCAAGTCACGCGCAGAGTTCCCCGATGCGGGTCGCGCTGGTCTGGGCGTCGTTGAGGCGGGTCTGCTGGGCGGGGTCGTCACCGGGTGCACCCGCGAGTTGGCCCATCCCGATGTACTCGAGGTTGTTCGCAAACGAGCGCACCGCGTCGGCCAGTTCGGTGGACACCGCGTCGTCGAGGCGGGACAGCAGGAACTGGCCGCCGCCCAGGGTGGCCAGCCGGGCGTTGGCGGCGACCGCCTGGGTTGCCACCCGATCCGTGCCGAGATCGGCGTTGGTCTGCAGGGACACCGCATTGCGCACCATCTCGAACGCCTCACAGACCTGCGTCTTGGCCTCGGCGGTCTGCTCGTCGCTGACTGCGGAGACCTCTCCCGTGGACGGCGACCGCATCAGCCCCCACGCTGCAAGAGCGACGGCGACGACAGCGATGACGAGCGCGGCCGGGGCGAGCCAGCCTGGTGTGTTGTCGGACATGGGCCGACTATAACCCCCCGTCCATCCACCGACTGTCAGGCATGCGCGAAAATCGCTGAGCAACAAGGATATTGAGGGCACCACGACGACCGGGTGCGGGCGTCAATTTCGACGCCCACACCCGGCCGGTCAGAAGATGCGACTAGTCGCCGGCGGACTCGCTGTCAGAGTCAGACTCACTGTCGTCGGTCGCGGTCCCGTCGTCGCCGTCCTCGCCACGCTTGCCCAGGAATCCGCCCGGGCCACCCGAGCCACCGAAACCGGCAGTCGCGCCGTCTGGTTCAACGGAGAGTCCGTCGCCGCCGTCACCACCGTCACCTCCGGCACCACCGAAGAAGCCGCCGTCGCCGCCGTCACCACCATCACCACCGGTGCCTTCGTCGTACCCGTCGGCCAGACCGCCGTCGCCACCGTCACCGCCATTGCCGCCAGTTTCGGCCGAACCGCCGTCACCGCCGTCACCGCCGGTAGCGTCACCGTCCCCGGTGGTGGTGTCGCCACCGTCGCCGCCGTCACCGGCCTGCCCGACCGGCGCGTCACCACCGTCGCCGCCGTCACCGCCGACGCCGTCGGCACCCTCCCAGGCGTCACCGAATCCGCCCTCGCCGCCGTTACCACCGACGGCGCCGTAGAACGAGCCCTCACCGCCGTCGCCACCCGCGCCGCCGATCGCGGATTCGCCGTCGGCGTACGCCTCGCCCTCACCGCCGTCACCGCCGTCGCCACCGGTGCCGAACCCGGCCGCGCCACCGGCGCCGCCGGCGCCTCCGAGGGCAGTGCCGTTCTCCGAGTACGCGTCGCCGCCGTCACCGCCGCGGCCACCGTCACCCACCCAGTTGCCGCCCTCGCCGCCGCTTCCGCCGGCGCCGCCACGGGCGTTGTTCTCATTGGACTCGTCGATGTCCTCCGTCTCCGGATCGTCGACCACGTTGAGTTCATTGACGTCGTCGCCGCCGTTGCCGCCGAAGCCGCCCACACCGAAGAGGGAGCCGTCGCCGCCGTGGCCGCCGTTGGCGGCCGCAGACACCCGGACGCCGTCCACGTAAACCGCGTCGGCGCCGTCAGAGCCGTTACCGCCGTTGCCGAACCACGCTCCGGCGTTTCCGCCGCTCCCGCCGTTGGCGCCGTCACCACCGCTGCCGCCAAGGAATCCACCGTTCCCACCGTTGCAGGCGTCGCCGTTGCAGTCGGCTGCAGCGTCGAGACCGTTGCCGATCAGCCAGCCGCCATTGCCGATCATCGGCCGCAATGCTGACGCCTCCATCGTGGCACCGGACCGGTCGGACCCGGAAACCGCCATACCCCAAAGGGTGTACTCCTCTTCGTCATTGACCAGCTGCATCTCGAGCGAGGTCGGCTGAGCAGGCGTGTCGGTCTCGGTGAGCATCAGTGTGCCGATGCCCGCCATGGCGGCGCTGGTGACGCCTGCTGTCACTCCAGCCGCCAGGTAGGTGCGAATTTTTGTCGAACGTGTTGTCGTCCGGGAATGTCGAGCCACAGGTACCCCCAAGGTGGTTTTACTAGGTAGCCCTCCCACTCAACTACCGAGGCTGATGGCAGATCAGCACCCAGCAACTTAGGACGCCTACCCTCCGCTTGTCCCACATTTCGCGAAACCGCCTCCTCTCACGTTCGTCCTACTGTCGCCTTCCGGCAAGAGGCAAGAAACGGCCCAAAATCTCCCCATCGTGCTACGAAAAGCGAATTAGGGTAAGTTTGCCATCAACCCATTTACATGGGCTTTCATCGACTTCTTACATCGCTGAAGAATGTGTGGCTATGAGAATTGGGGGCCGTGATGGTTCACGACACGTCGGTGCAGCTGAGTCCGACCGTGCGCTCCTTCACGCGCTCGGGCCAGCTTCAGGCTCGTCTGCACCGGGCGGTGCCGGGCGGCGCGCACACCTACGCCAGGGGAGCTGACCAGTACCCGGTCGACATGGCCCCGGTTCTGGTCCGCGGTGATGGCGCACGGGTGTGGGATGCCGACGGCAACGAGTACGTCGAGTACGGCATGGGTCTGCGATCCGTGGTGCTCGGGCACGGATACCGCCCGGTGGTGGACGCGGTCTGCGCGGCGATCGCCGAGGGCGTCAACTTCACCCGCCCGACGGAGTTGGAACTCCATGCGGCCGAGGACTTTCTCGAACTCGTGCCGGGAGCCGACATGGTCAAGTTCGCCAAGAACGGTTCGGATGCGACGACGGCGGCGATTCGACTGGCACGCGCAGCGACGGGCCGAGACAAGGTCGCCATCTGCCACCACCCGTTCTTCTCGACCGACGACTGGTTCATGGGGACCACCGAGATGTCCGCCGGCATTCCGGCGTCGGCGACCGAGCAGGCGCTGCGGTTTCACTACAACGACCTGGCGTCTCTTCGCTCGCTGTTCGCCGGGCATCCGGGGTCGATCGCTGCGGTGATCCTCGAGGCGGCCACCGCGATGGCCGAGCCGGAACCCGGGTTCCTCGAGGGCGTTCGGGAGCTGTGCGACCGCCACGGCGCGGTGTTGGTCTTCGACGAGATCATCACCGGATTCCGATGGTCGGTCCACGGCGCGCAGACGCTCTACGGCGTCGCCCCCGACCTGTCGTGCTGGGGCAAGGCCATCGGCAACGGCTTTCCGATCTCGGCGCTCGCCGGACGACGGGAACTGATGGAGCTGGGTGGTCTGAACACCGACCGGGACCGGGTGTTCCTGCTGTCGACCACCCACGGTGCCGAATCGACGGGTCTGGCGGCCTTCCGCGCCGTGGTGGCCGCCTACCGGGAATTCGACCCCATCGCTGCGATGGAGGAAGCCGGCCGACAGCTCGCCACCGGGGTGAACGACGCGGCCCGGGCACTCGGGATCGACGACTTCTTCGAGGTGACGGGCCGGCCCTCATGCCTGATCTACATCACGCGCGACGCCGACGGCCAGCCGTCACAGTCGTTCCGGACGTTGTTCATCCAGGAGATGCTGAGGGGCGGCGTCCTCGGACAGTCCTTCGTCACCTCGGCGGCGCACACGCCGGCCGACATCGACCAGACCATCGACTCCGTGACCCGGGCGCTGCACGTCTACCGCCGGGCGCTCGACGCACGCTCCGTCGACGGGCTTCTCGAGGGCGCGCCGGTGGCCCCGGCGATCAGGCGGTCGGCTCACCCACGCCGGCTGCAGCCACGGTAGGGCAGTCGATGCGCCACCGGCCGTCGAGATCGGGATAGCGCTGGGAAACCTCGCCGAGGAGATCAGGCAGAGTGAGCAGGACGTCGTCGGGCGAGGCCGCCACGAGCGCTTCGGGAGAGACGATCTCGACGTCGGTCCCCGGCATGCGACGCCCCTGTTTGGCCGGTGACGCGTCTGCGACTGCCCGCACCAACCGGCTGTCCACGCCCGCCAGGCAGAACAGCGCCACCGCACGCGACGATGCCCCGTAGGCGTACACCGCCCTGCCTGCCTCGTGTGCCGACTCGAGCCAGTCACGAAGAGCGCCGGCCTGAGCCAGGGCAGCCCCCTGAAGTCGCCCGACCACTGCGGGTTCGGCGATCCCGAAGCGTCGCTCGCGGTCCAGGATCGACGACGTGTGCGTGTCCGGCGTGCACTCGCCGTGCACGGCGGCGACCAGAACGGTGCCGCCGTACAGGTCGAACTCCCACGACGCGGCGATACTCATCCCGACACCGGCGAGCAGCCTGCGCAGCGCGGTCAGCGAGTAGTAGGCAAAGTGGCCGTGGCGCAGAGAGTTCCACTGATCCTGTTCGACGATGGTGAGCAGCGAATGGAACTGCAGCAGCAGTACCCCGCCCGGCGCGGTCGCCGCGCAGCGCCGGTGAAACGCGTTCAGCTGATCAGGGTCGTGCATGATCCCGAAGCAGTCGAGAACGACATCGGCGGTGTCGGCGGCGTCGAAGCCGCGTTCGGCGAGCAGCGGCAGCCAACTGCCGCCGTGCGGGCTGCCGAATTCGCGCACCGTGGCACCTCGCAGCCACCCGTCGCGCGCCACCCTGTCCACCGCGTCAGCGGCTTGCTCCCTGAGTGCCAAGGGCTCGATGCCGCGCGGTTCGTCGGCCTGTGTGTCGTCGTCGGCAAGCTGCGCCAAGGCGCACTGGGCGCACAAGTCCATTCGAAGTCCGTGCGATGACTCGGATTCCGTCACAGGTGATTCCGCCGGCGGAAAATAGTCCGCCGCGGCGACCCGACCCAGATCGAGCACACACCTCAGCTGTGAAGACCCGCATCCGCGGCAGCGATTCATGCCACAATCACCCGGTGCGGATCGAGACGACACGCCTCGCCGATGTACTGCTGCTCGTCAACGAACCCCACCGCGACGACCGCGGCTTCTTCACGCGGACCTTCGACGCGCAGGTGTTCGACGAGCATGTGGGTGCCGGTAAATCGGCGACTTTTGTGCAGGACTCCCAATCGCGCTCGGCTCAGGGGGTGCTGCGAGGCATGCACGGCAGATCGGGCCGCGGTGAAGCCAAACTCGTCCGGTGCGCACGCGGGGCGGTTCACGACGTACTGGTCGACATCCGAAGGCAATCGCCGACTTTCGGGATGCAGGAGGCTTTCCTTTTGGACGACAGTGCTTTTCGGCATCTGTACATCCCGCCCGGATTCCTGCACGGCTTCCAGGCGCTGACCCCACTCGCCGACGTCTGCTACCGGATCGACCGTCCACACGACAGCGCCGAGGACATCGCCGTCAATCCTCACGACGCCGACCTCGCCATCGCCTGGCCGCAGCAGGTGTCGAACATCTCGGCACGCGATGCCGGTGCAGGGAGCTGGCGGGAACTTCTGGATCGGCTCGACTGAGCACCGTGCGGGTGTGTCACCGACTGGCCAGGTGCATTTCGGGGAGCGGGAAATACAGCTGCCCACCCCACTCGGTGATGTAGCCGAGCTGCTCGGTCAGCTCCTGCTCGAGGTTCCACGGCAACGCAAGCACGACATCGGGGCGGTCCCCGGCGAGGACCGCGGGATCGTGGATCGGAATCCGGGTACCCGGGGTGAACCTGCCGTGTTTGTAGGGATTCCGGTCGACGATGTACTCGATGAGATCGGAGCGGATACCGGCGTAGTTCAGCAGGGTGTTGCCCTTACCCGGGGCCCCGTAGCCGACGACCCGCTTGCCGTCGGCGCGGCATTCGAGCAGGAACCTCAGCAACTCGTGGCGGATCGTTTCGGTGCGTTCTTTCAGCTGCAGGTAGCCATCGACCTCGTGCAGACCGGCTAGCGCCTCCGCGGCAAGCGCATCACGAACCCGTTGGCTCTGCGGACCGGCCACCGTCGCAGGACGCGCCCACAACCGGATCGAGCCACCGTGTGTGGGGATCAGGTCGACGTCGACGACAGCCAGATCCGCTGTGGCAAGTGCCCGCATCGCGGAAAGCACTGTGTAGTACTGGAAGTGCTCGTGGTAGATGGTGTCGAACTGGCCGTTGCTCACGAGTTCGAGGGCGTGATGCACTTCGATGCTGAGCCAACCGGTGTCGGCGACGAGCGTTCGCAGCGCCGCGGTGAATCCCAGCAGATCCGGGATGTGCGCGTAGACGTTGTTGGCGATGACGAGGTCTGCGGGTCCGCGCTCGGCCCTCACCCGGGCTGCCAGCGCCTCGTCGAGGAACGCCGTCTCGGTCGGCACGCCGCGTTCGCGGGCTGCCTCGCCGACATTCACCGACGGTTCGATGCCCAGGCACGGGATTCCCGCCGCGACCACATGCTGCAGCAGGTACCCGTCGTTGCTGGCGACCTCGATCACCAGCGAGTCAGGCCCCAGTTCAAGCCGCTGCGTCGCGTCGCCGACGAACGTCTTGGCGTGCTGCACCCAACTGTCGGAGAACGACGAGTAGTACGCGTACTCGGTGAATGTGTCTTCCGGGGTGATCAGCGCCGGGATCTGCAGCAGCAGGCAGTCCTCGCACAGCCGAAGGTGAAGCGGGAAGGTCGCTTCCGGCTCGTCGAGTTCTTCTCGGGTGAGGAACTTCTCGCAGGGTGGAGTCGCACCGAGGTCCAGCACGCTGCGTAACCGGTGTGCGCCACAGAGTCGGCACTGCATCATCGGGTCACACTCCTACCGAAGTGAGCACCGGGTCGGCCCAGAACAGCCGGCTGTCGAGTTGTCCGGTGTCGATCAGATGCTCGATCTGCTTCAGCCGCGTATGACCGCGCCCGTAGAACGTCTCACCGGTCAGCGCGATGGCTTCGAACACCCGATGCAGCTGAGCCGCTCCGGCCGCTACCCCCCATTGCGCACTGAACTGCGGGAACGTGCTGTGGATGCGTGAGAAGTCGACGCGGTAGCTGCGCTGGTCGGCGCTGGGTGGTCCGAAAGTCACCGCGCAGTCCGGGAATTCGGCACCGACGACCGACGCGATGTCCCGTACCGTCACGTTGTTCTCGTCACTGCCCACGTTGACGACCAGCCCGTGCACCGTGTCGCGCCCGGCGTCCAGGGCGCACCGGATGGCCTGCGCGATATCCAACCCGTGCACGAGTGGCCTCCAGGGGGTGCCGTCACTGGTCATCGCGATCCTGCGCTCGACCCATGCCAGGCCGCACAGATTGTTCAGCACGATGTCGAAGCGCATGCGCGGGGACGCGCCGAACGCGGTCGCGTTGCGAAGAAACGTCGGCGAGAAGCTGTCGTCGGCCATCGCGCTCAGGTCGCGCTCGACCATCACCTTGCACCTCGCGTACGCCGTCAGCGGGTTCAGCGGGCTCGCTTCGCTCACCGTACCGTCGGCCGCACCGTAGACGCTGCACGACGACATGTAGACGAAGCGTTGCACCCCGGCACGTTTGGCGCACTCGGCGAGATGCACACTTCCTCGGTGGTTGATGTCGTAGGTGACGTCACCGGTCAGCTCGCCCAGGGGGTCGTTGCTCAACTCGGCCATGTGCACGACGGCATCGAAGCCACGCAGATCCTCGACGTCCACCTCGCGGATGTCGCGCACCAGCGTGGCCGGTGTCCGGCCGTTTCGAGCGGCGCCGGCGAGCTGATCGGAGCACAACCATCCCGACTTGTAGTAGCCGGTGTCGAGCCCGACGACGTCGAAACCGAGGGCACCGAGGTAGGGCGCCACCAGAGCTCCGAGATAACCATCCGACCCGGTGATCAATACGCGCATTGTCATCCTTCTAGATCTCGACATTCACCTTGTCGGCGACGAAGGCCTCCGCGTAGCGGCTGCGGCACTGCACCCCGCGGATCCTCATCAACCCGAGGAAGGCTTCCTCGTCGAACCAGAACTTCCCCGTCTGCGACGGATAACTGCTGTGCAGCAGCGCCTGTTTCAGCTCGGCCACCTCGGGGGACACCGCCCGGTACACGTTGGGGGTCGGCAGATCGGACTCCCACTTGAGAATCTCGTAGCCCCAGTACATGTGGTCGCGGAACTCGGTGGGCATGAGCTCGGCGAGCATCCGGTGATCCTGGTGGGCGTCGTGACGTTGGGGACCGATCACCAGGTCGGGTTCACAGGATCGCCGGAACTCGGCCACGTGATCCTTGACCTCGCCCCAATGTCTAGGAAGGTTTCCGTCGGGCAGGTCGGCGACGGTCAACCGCACCTCCGCGGCACCACACATCGCGGCGAAGGCGTTCTTCTCCTCGACCTCACGTTCTGTGCCCGCACCGGTCATCACCAACGCGTGCACCACCATCGCCGGATTGCGCCGGGTCATCTGCAGCAGCGTCGCGCCGGCCCCGATCGCGATGTCGTCGCAGTGCGCTCCGACCACCGCCACCGTCGAGGGAGCGAGAGTCATCGGTGCGGAGGCGCTCACGCCACCGCCCTGTCCGATTCCCACAGCGCCCAGGGGCGGATTCCGTTGTTGTAGTCGCTGTCCAGCTCGGCCCGTTCCTTGAAGGTGTCCGCCGGCTTCCAGAACCCGTCATGGCGGTGCCCGATCAACTTGCCTGTCCCGGCCAGCGATTCGCAGGCGTCGCCGACCAGGTCACCGTTCTCGGGGATCAGATCGATGACGTCCTGGTGCAGGACGAAGTACCCGCCGTTGACCCCGACGGAGATGTCGGTCAGCGGCATCACCTCTTTGACCTCGCCCGTCGATGCAACGTTGACGCAATGGAAGGACGACTGCGGGGGCACGACGAGCATGGACGCGAGCGCCTCGGTGGAGATGGTGCGCTCGATCATCTCGTCGAGAGGAGCATCGGTGAGTACGTCGGCGTAGTTGGCGAGGAAATACGGGTCGGAGCCGAGGTACTTGCGCACCCGCCGCAGGCGTTCACCGATCGGCGACTCCATACCCGTGTCGGCGAAGGTGATGGTCCAATCGGCGATGTCGGAACCCATCAGGTGGACCTTGCCCCCGGTCAGCATGAAGTCGTTGGACAGCGTCTCGCTGTAGTTGAGGAAGTAGTCCTTGATCTTCTCGGCGCCGTACCCGAGGCAGAGGATGAACTCCTTGTGGCCGTGGTGTGCGTAGTACTGCATGACGTGCCACAGCAGCGGCCGCGGCCCCACCATCTGGAGCGGCTTGGGTATGACGTCACCCTCGGCGGTACGCATCCGCATGCCGTATCCGCCACAAAAGAGAACGACCTTCATGCTTGGCTCCTCGCACAGATGATGTGTTCCGCCCCCACGCGCCCCGCAAATTTTGTTCTGTCGACTGCCGAGACGACCTGAGGATCCTGCAACTGCTGGTTGTGGCGAAACTATCACTCGCACTTTCACCTGGCAACACAGATTCAGCAAAACTATGGCGATTGTTCCCTACGTCACACTCCGTACGGCGAGCCGAGGGCCGGGAGGCCCGGATCGAGGCAAATGACCGCGTCAAGCGGCATCCTTCGGTCACCTAACTCGAAATCGAGCGAGCTTGCCCGATCTCATATGTGTGCTGAATCGCCGATTTTGGCAACAACAAACGCCAGTTCCGGGAACGATCACCTACCCACTCGAAGATGGATCCACCGGTCGACCGTGGCCGTCACCGATGGCAAATGTGAGGGTGGACGGGCGCAGCGTCCGCGTCTGAGAAGTGACTGCCTGGTCGCGTCGCTCACCTGGCACTTCGGCGTGAGGTAGTGGGTCGACGGCTGTCAGCCATTTGTTATTTTTTCGCGGGGGAACACCTCGCTGCTCGCTCTGACGCATCCGGGAGGAATCACGTGAAGATCAAGCCTGCGCTCGGCGCTCTGTCGGTCGCCGCTGCAGCCGCCATCGGCGTCTCGGCACCGTCGGCATCGGCCGAGACCGAGGTCGAGTATCTGGGCCAGCCCGCCGAACTCGTTGACGGCAACGTCATCCAGCACTGGACCGTCACCGGCCTGAAGCCGAGCACCGACACGATCCCCTACCAGGCCGCGGGCACACTGTGGGAAGCCACCGCCACCGACGAGGCGATCGCCGGATCGGCGACACCCATCGTGTCCAACCTGAACGCCAGGGCCGGCAATGGTGAGACCTACCGTGTGCTGTTCGGTGTGGCCACACCTCAGGGCGTCAATCCGTCGACGCTGCCGCAAGGCGAGAAGACCACGGGCAAGATCTATTTCGACGTCACCGGCGAGCAGCCCGACAGCGTCGTCTACAACGCCGGGGGAACCGATCTCCTGCTCTGGGTCGAGCCACCGCCTGCCCCGGCCACCGATTCCGCCGCCGGCTCGTCGCCGGCACAGGTCTATGCCAGCCCCTCGGATTCCAGCGATGCTGCCGAGACCGCGACTCCCGCCACCCCGACCCCGACCCCGGGAGCGGAGCCTGCTGCGGCGACCCCGGCGCCGACCGCAGCCACGGCCACACCCGCACCGGCGGGGAGCTCGGGAACACCACTGCCCGAAGGCAGCTCGGGAACGCCGCTACCGGAAGGCAGCTCGGGCACCCCGCTGCCCGAAGGCGCCGGCCCGGCAGCGGAAGCAAGCCCTGCACCGGTCCCCGCCGCGGTGGCCCCGGAAGGCAGCTCGGGCACACCGATTGCCGAGGACAGTGCGGGCACGCCTGCACCTGCTGGTCCTACCCCCACGACCACCGTCGTGGCTCCTGCCCCGGCTGCCTGATCGGTCGGGGACTCAGGAGTGCGACGCCCACCAGTTGTACAGCTGGACCATGTTCGGCCCCTGCGGGCCTGACTGCACCTCGCTGAGCATCAGGTCGGCATCGGTACTCCACGCGACCGTCGGTCGGCTCTGCGTGAACCCGCACACCAACGTGCCAGCCTCCTGCTGTGGTGTCGCATTGCGGCGCCACGGTCCCGGCGTTCACTCGCCCATTCGACAGGTGTCGACATCGATCGTCGTCATCGCGGCTTGACTGGCGCAACCGGGAAGTGGCCGTGCGGTAAGCGTGAAGGCCATGCCGGGTGGTCATCGGCGCTCGGAACCGCTGACGAGGTCATTGTTCGAACACCACGAGAGCGCCGCTCAGTGTCACGAATCGCCACGCATTCAGCATTGGCGGCTGTGCGGCCCTGAGTTACTTATCGGATTCCTCAACTGCCTGTCTCGACTTCCGACCGTCGAACATGTCGGCGCCAATCGTTCCTAGTTGTAAAGCCCATGTGAGGGTTGTTGGTCGGTAGTTGCGGATTTCAGGCAGCGGCTGCCTTGACGGCATGCTCGGCGGCGACGTAGACGTCGTAGCGCTGGGCTTCGAGGGTCTGCACGGTGGAGAAATCGCGTCGACCGCGCGTGGCCCAGTGCGCAGCGCACCCGAACACCACCCTGGTAGCGATTGCGAGTGGTCGCCAGCCCGAATGGTCGAGGGGATGAGATCAGCGCCGGTCAGCCGGGGTGGCTGATATGGGCCACACCTCTGGGATCGAGCTGTACAGCCGCTGCTGAGCGAGCTGGTGCAGCATCTGGGGTAAGGCGCCAGGTGGCACCTGCCCGTCAAGGTCGGCGACCGCCTGCAGCACGGTGCCGGCCACCTGCCGCTTTGGCAGGATCCCGTCGAATTCTGCCATCAGCCGTTGGGCAACATTGTCCACCGATTCCGAGCCGTTCAGATATGTGGTCATCATTCCTTCCTATTCGAGCCGGATGTTCTTCCTCCATCTTGACCTCAGAACGCGCGAACCGACCTGACGGTTACTGGTCAACGCGATGGCGCTTTGGCGGCCACCGTCGTCTCGGGCTGCGGGTGAGCCTCTAGGACGAACTCCCGCCGATAGAGCAATCCACCACGCAGCCCACTGCGACGCCGACGACACACCTGGCGCTGAAGTCGGGGAGAGTTCGGTAGATTTTTGGTGCGTCGTCATTTCCGCCTCGCCGGTTCGAGGCGCAACTCGACTAACGGCAGCGCGGTGTTGGTGTCACTGATTCTGCTGCCGAGGGTTGCCTCGATCACGGACTTGAACCGTGCCCACGCGCGCGGATGTCGACGGATGTACGCGGCGAGCGCGCGGTCTGCTTCGTGCTGTTCGAGGACCCGTGCGGTGGCAGGGACCGGCGCGTGGCTGCGAATGTAGACCCGCACCCGCGGGTTGGCCTTGACGTTGCGGAACCATTGCGCTTTCTCGCCGAAACCGGAAGGGACGACGTAGGTATCGGGCGTGGGATGGTCGAAGGCCTCCAGCACGACATAGCGGGGTGCACCGGATTTGCGACCGATGTGTTCGAGCATCAGTATCCGTGAGCCCAGTAGTGCCCCGGCGCGGGCCTTGTATATCCAGACCGGAGCGCGCACGAGCGGGCGGAATCGCAGTAGGCACGCGCCACCGTTGGCGACCGTGTCGGCGAGTTTGGTGAACACGATGTGCCTCCATTTTCATTGGGTGGACATGTCAGGGCTCCCCGGGTGGTCCCGCGGCGATCTCACTCTCGTTGCCGCACAACCCAATTGCCATGCACCTCGACCAGCAGCTCGTCGTCGGCGCCGACGGGCTCGGGAAGCTGGGACACCGCAACCGTGCCCGGACGGCGGGGCGTCACCGTGAGTGCCTGCACAGCCAAATCCTCCTAACGTTCGTTGACGTTATGGTGCGCTGAGCGTCGGTAGTCCCATCCCGGTCAGCCATCCGCAGTCAGGTGGGCCGGGATCCGATCGTGACTTCTACTTGCTGGCGCTGATCACCGCGAACGAAAACCAGGGCAACCTGCTGCCCGGGTCGTGTCTGGCGTAACGCGCTCAACAGGTCCTCGACGCTGCCGACCGACTGACCGGCCATTTCCACGATGACATCGCCCGACTTGACCCCCGCGCGGGCGGCCGGTGCGCCGTCGTCGACCAAGAGTGCGACCGCACCCCGATCGACCTGAACGTCGAGTCGCTGTCGTATCGGGTCGGTGAGCCGTCCAGCAGAAACACCCAAGTAAGGATGGGTGGCCGTGCCATCGGCCAACAGTTGCTCGGCCACGTCCAGCACGGTGGCGGTGGGTATCGCGAACCCGATGGATACCGCTCCGGCCGCGGGCGGGATGTAGGCCTCGTTGATGCCGACCACCCGCCCCTGCGTATCCAGCAGCGCACCGCCGGAGTTGCCCGGTGAAATCGATGCGTCGGTTTGAATGAGGTCAACGAGTGAGTACGTCTGCGCGGCCGAGCCCGGGACATCGCGGTGCAGACCGGAAATGATGCCGGCGCTCACCGAATTCTGAAAGCCCAACGGGCTGCCGATGGCCAGAACCCGTTCGCCTGGGCGCGGGAGATCCTCGCGGAACTCCGCTACCGGTAGATCACCACGCTCGGTGCGCACCACCGCGACATTGGTCACCTCGTCGGTGCCGAGCACCTCCCCGGGCGATCGTGTGCCGTCGGCGAGGACGATCGACACCTTGCGTTGTTGACCGACCACGTGGGCGTTGGTGACGACGACGTCGGGCCGCAACACCACACCACTGCCCTGACCGCCGTCGGTCAGCACGGTAACGACACTGGGGCTGACCCGTTCGACCACCTCGACAAAGCCCGGCGCAGCCGACGACTCCTCGGCCACCGCAGTGGTCGTAGCGGTTGCGCTCGTGGTCGACGGGTCGCTCGCCTGATCCGGCGGATTGGCGCACGCGGACAACACGAGCGTCACCACCGCGACCACCACCGGGATTCCGGCGCGCCTGGTATGCGTTTCCGACGTCATCCAGCTTCTCGCTGAAGAGGCGGAGTGTCGTGCGCGTCGAGCAACTGGCGGGCACGTTCGACCACGGCCGCATCCGCAACGACGTCATAGTGCCGGGGCCGCAGCGCGCTGGAGGCTTGGAAGGCGCGGCGACCGCCCCGCAACGCATGAAGCATAAGACCCACCGCGGCGCCCACCGCGGCGCCGAACACGACTCCGTACAGGGCCAAGACGAGCCCGGTGATGATGGGTTGGAGCAGGTCGAACAGACCTAGAACCCAGCCGATCAAGGCGCCCGCTAGCGCGCCGGCGGCCGCGCCTCGCGCGGCGGCCACGCCGTAGTTCAGCCGGCCTTTGACCTCTTCGACAACTTGTAGCTCTGATCCGATGATGGCGATTCGTTCAATATCGAACTGCTGACTGGCGAGTCGGTCGACCGCGTGTTCGGCATCGCGGTACTGGGTGAAATTGCTGACAATCTGCCGTGGGGGCTCCTGCGGTGGCACCGTCGAAGCCGCCTGCGTTACTTGTTCAACCATTACCTGCTCCTTTCGAGTCTCTCGTGGTCCCGTCGTTCAGTTACCTAACCGGCGATTGCCTCACTGCTTGAGTAGCGATCCCATCGATCGTGAGTCGCGCCGGCGAAATCCACCAGCGCGCCGCACTTTCGTAGGGTGCAATGCTGTGCGCGCATCCAGCTGCAGTGGGTGTTCATGCACTGCGCGGATTGACATGGGGCATCGGGGTCACATCACGTTGACCTCGTTTTCACCAAAGCGGGCAACCCGCGTACCACAACTACTGCACCACTAGCCCCTGTGCGGACGCTGAGGACTGGATGTAATTGATCGAATCTTCTGCTGAGATGTTCTCAAACTGCTGAAACATGTTGTACGCCTTGCGATTAACGTCAGAGGCGGTTTCGTGAGCTTCGGTCATCGCCCCGCGGAAGCGGGGTATGGAGGGTTCGTGGGTCACCGCCCGGCTTCGTTGAGCGAGGACAAACTGTGTGGCGCGTCGTCGGCTTGACGACGTAGCTCGACGAGATCGCAGGTCTGGGGCGCGCTACGTTCGAACGCCTCGATGACGCGCCCGATGTGGGCGCTGAGTCGGGCCAGGACTGCGGGCTGCAAGCTGGCGGCACCGACCTGCTCGGCGAGTTCGAGCGTCCGTCGGAGCACCGTGGGGTGGGCGACGGCGTAGACGCGCATGGCGTCGAACAGCCTGTCCAGCAGGTCGGTGAGCACCACGCGGGGTGCCACCACGCGCAGCTGGCCGTTGTCGCCGTAGCGGTACGGGGATGGCGAGGATCGGCTCGCGAGCCGTGCCAGGCCGGCCGCCAGGTCGTCGAGGGCGTTGACGGCGGTGTAGGGGTCATTCGTGCCCGGCGAGAGGGCGCGCACGGCCATCTCCTCCAACACCAGGACTGCGAACTCGACGTCTTGGTCGGGGCTGCGCGCCTGGCCGACCGTGACGCAGTCATTGACGGCGCCCGACGCTTCGTGTCCGACACGGTCTGGTGGCCACAGCACGGCGATGGCGGTGCCATCGATGGCGTGGCTACCGGGCCGGATCAACAGCGATATCACCATGTCGTGGGACGTGGCTGTAGTGAGCAGCCGTTCTTCGTCGCTTCACCGCCCCGTGTGTTTGCGTGGCATCGACGCAACGGCGTTGGATCCGGAGGTTTCGTGCGTGAGTTTGGTGATCGGGCAGCTAGGGGTCACCGCCTGCAGCCGGCTGCCAAGCCTGGCCGATTGGCTCCGGAGTTAGCTAACTTAGCTAAGACACTGTCGCGGAGATCGACTGCGCCCCAGGACAGGGAGTTTCTCAGCGGCCAAGCTTTCCAGCGCGGCCACGCCGTCATACCTGCACATAGATTGGGTTGAAGCTGCACACCGCGTCGCCGACGACAAGCAAGCCCTCCGTCAGCAGTCGCGCTTTGTCGGTGCGACGCCAACGGCTGGAAGGGAAACGATGCTGCGCAGTCTCTGCAGCAGGTTCGGCTGCCGGGGTGTCCATCGACGGCGCCCCTGAAGCGCTGGTCCCGCCGTGGGCAACCTTGAGTCCTACGAGTTCTGGCGGGAGTTCGTCGCGTCGTTGAAAGCACGGGGACTGTCTGGGGTGTATGTGGTCATCGCGACGCCCACAGCGGTTTGAGAGCTGCTCTGGCACAACAGTTCACCAGCTCATTCGGGCAAGGGTAGGCGCCGGGCGCACTTCATGCGCAAACTGCACACCGCGGTCTCAGCTAAACACGCCCCGGCGCTGACGGCGGCGGTCCAGACCATTTTCGCCCACATCCGACCCCGAGGAGGTCGCCGCCCAGTGAGGCCGCGTCACCAAAACCGTGGGTTGATCAGACACCATGAGTTGAGTTGATGGGTGCAGTGGCTGGCTGGTGACGACGCTGCCGACACGCGGGACCAGCGGCGTAGGATCGCATCTACGGTGTGCCAAAGAGTTGAGTCGCGAAAGGTGTTGGGGGATGCCCGGCGAACGGGTCGGTGTTTTCTCGGCTGATCCAGGGCGGGCTGGTGGGCCGGATGCATGAACAGCTCGATGAGCTGCTGGCGTCGCGTGACCAGATGGAGCAGTTGCTGGCCCTCACCATCGAAATCGGCGCCGATCTTGATCTGGATGCCACGCTGGTCCGTATCGTCACCGCAGCCAGGCAGTTGACCGGCGCCCAGTATGGCGCGCTCGGGGTGCGTGACGCGGACGGCCGATTGATGTCGTTCGTGCACGCCGGTATGGACGCCGACACGGTGGCGCGGTTGGGTGATCTGCCGGCCGGTAAGGGTCTGTTGGGCGTGCTGTTGAATCAGACCGACATCGTGGGGCTGGGTGATTTGACCGCCCACCCCGCAGCGGTGGGGTTTCCCGAGCATCATCCTCCGATGCGCGCATTCCTGGGGGTGCCGATCATCATCCGCGAGGTGGTGTTCGGCAGTCTGTACCTCGGCGATGATCGGCCCGGCCAAGTGTTCAACGAGTCCCATGAGAACGCCGTGCGGGCGTTGGCCTCGGTGGCGGCGGTGGCCATCGACAACGCCCAACTGTTCCATCAGGTGTCCACCTCCGCGCGGTGGACCGCGGCCAGCCGCGAGATCATCACCGAGGTCCTCGCGGGCGGCGACTCCGGTAAGGCCGCGCTGTCGCTGATCGCCGACCGCGTCTGCGCGCTGACCGACGCTGAGCAGGCCATCGTGCTGCTGTCTGCCGACCCTGAGCTGCCGGCCGATCACCTCGACACCCTGACTGTCGCGGCCGCGGTGGGGGTCCACGCCGACGACGTGCACGGCCAGCAGGTGGTGGTGGACGGCTCGACCATCGGCACGGTGTTTCGCACCGGGACCCCGCTGATCACCGACGTATTCCGGCACCCGATCGCCGGGTTCACCGACCTCGGGCAGCGCCCCGCGATCGTGATGCCCCTGCGCGCGGGCACGATGGCTTGGGGGGTGATCGCGGCGGCCCGGAGCCCTCACCAGTCGCCGTTGGACACCCGTTACCTGGACTTGGCGGCCGACTTCGCCGGCCATGCTGCCCTGGCGTTGAGCCTGGCCGCCAGACGCGACCACGAACGCGAACGCACCGTGCTCGCCGATCGAGAACGCATCGCCCACGACCTGCACGATCACGTCATCCAGAAACTCTTCGCCGCCGGACTGGATCTGCAAGGCACCATCGCACGGACCCACTCACCGCCCATCGTTGACCGACTGACCCGCACCGTCGATGAACTCCAATCGACTATCGAGGACATCCGCAACACCATTTTCCGGCTGAACTCCGCAGCATGGACTGGGGAGGATTTCCGTCAACGCGTCCACACCGCGATCGCCGAGTTGACCGACGACCGCGACATCAGGACCACGGTGACACTGTCGGGACCGATGAGCGTCATCGGCGCCGAGTTAGCCCAGCACGCCGCGGCGATCCTCACCGAAGCCATCAGCAACACCGTGCGCCACTCCCGAGCCACCCGGCTGGCCGTCCACGTGGCTGTCGCCGATGAACTGGCCATCGACGTCATCGACAACGGCCGAGGCATCCCCGCCAACAACCAGCGCCGCAGCGGGCTGGCCAACATGGCCCGCCGCGCTGAAAAACTCTGCGGCACCTGCCACTTCACCACACCGGAGCAAGGCGGTACCCATGTACGCTTCACCGCCCCACTCACCGACCTCTAAACACCAAGCCTGCATCCGGATGGCGCGGTGGGCACGGTGCCATCGGCTCTAGGCGACACCGAAGTACGTCGATTCCGGGGGTCTGCTGACCTCATTCTTTTTTAGGGTTTTCCTTGGCTCCATACCGGGCACCCCTCCGTGTGCGGGTAGGGGTCTGCATCCGTGATGGCCGACATTTCCATCGAGTATCGGTGGGCGAGGTCATCTCGGGGGTGTGCTCACCAGGCGAATCGTCCAGGTAAGGCAATGTGAGCGATGAGCGGAGACCGGCGATGGCGAAGGGCGCTCAGAGGGACACGACGCCACCGGCGTATGGAACTTGGATGAGATGCGAGCCTGTCAGTTCAACTGCCCACGCGTGTACTGCTGGGCCACAACTTTTTTGGTCGAAGTGCTCATATCTTGATCTCCCAGTGGTTGTCTGGTGGATGTGAACACGGCGAGCACGCCGCACGCTGGCGCCAGCAGAAATGTGAACCTTGCGCTGGCCACGTGGGTCTCGGCGATCAACTTCTGGGCGTGGAACACGATCGGTCCGCTGTCCACCACCTATGCCGGCGACCTGTCGTTGAGCAGTACCGAGGCCTCCATGCTGGTCGCGACGCCGATTTTGGTCGGGTCCTTAGGCCGGATCGTAATCGGGTCGCTTACCGACCGGTTCGGTGGGCGGGCGATGTTCATCGCCGTGTCCGTTGCATCGATCGTGCCGGTGTTGGCGGTTGGGGCGGCAGGCACGGCTGGGTCCTATCCGCTGTTGCTAGTGTGTGGTTTCTTCCTGGGCATCGCCGGAACGATCTTCGCGGTCGGTATCCCGTTCGCGAATAGCTGGTTCGAGGCGTCGCGGCGCGGCTTTGCGACAGGCGTGTTCGGCATGGGAATGGTGGGCACTGCGTTGTCTGCGTTCTTCACGCCGCGGTTCGTGCGCTGGTTCGGCCTCTTTACTACTCACGTCATCATCGCGGTTGCGCTCGCGCTCACTGCGGTGGCGTGCGTCTTCGTGATGCGAAACTCTCCCAGTTTCAGTCCGAACACCGGGCCAGTGGTGCCGAAGCTGATTGCTGCCGCAAAACTGCCGGTCACCTGGGAGATGGCGTTCCTGTACGCGGTGGTGTTCGGGGGATTCGTGGCGTTCGCCAACTACCTGCCCACCTACATCAAGACGATCTACGGGTTCTCCGCGATCGATGCGGGCGCGCGCACCGCCGGTTTCGCACTGGCCGCCGTATTGGCCCGGCCTGTCGGCGGCGCGCTGGCCGACCGGATCGCACCCAAGTACGTCGTGTTGGCGTCGTTCGCGGGTACGGCGGTGATGGCGTTCGTCGCCGTGTTCCAGCCACCACCGGACGTGTGGTCGGCGGCGACATTCATCACGCTGGCGATCTTCCTGGGCATTGGCACCGGCGGTGTGTTCGCGTGGGTGGCCCGCCGAGCACCGGCCCAGTCCGTGGGGTCGATCACCGGAATCGTCGCCGCGGCGGGCGGGCTGGGCGGCTACTTCCCGCCGCTGGTGATGGGCGCGACGTACGACCCCGCGGGCAACAACTACACGGTCGGGCTGCTTCTTCTGGTGGCCACTGCGCTGGTCGCTCTCGGCTACACCGCGTTTCGGCTGCACGCACACGAACCGGCAACTCAGACGAAGGGGGCGACGATGTGACGGCGTCACCGCGCACCGGCGGGCCGATCGAGGAACTGCTCGAACGTAGCGGCCGGTTTTTCACCCCCGGCGAGTTCTCGGAAGACTTGCGTACCGTCACCCGGCGTGGCGGTCGCCAAGGCGACGTGTTCTACCGGGACCGGTGGAGTCATGACAAGGTGGTGCGCTCCACCCATGGGGTCAATTGCACGGGGTCGTGTTCGTGGAAGATCTACGTCAAGGATGGCATCATCACCTGGGAGACCCAGGAGACCGACTATCCCTCGGTCGGCCCGGACCGGCCCGAGTACGAGCCCCGCGGCTGCCCGCGCGGTGCGGCATTCTCCTGGTACACCTATTCGCCCACGAGGGTGCGATACCCCTATGCGCGCGGGGTGCTGGTGGAGATGTATCGCGAAGCCAAGGCCCGCCTGGGCGACCCGGTGCTGGCGTGGGCCGACATCCAGGCCGACGCCGGGCGGCGCCGCCGGTACCAGCAGGCCCGTGGGAAGGGCGGACTGGTGCGGGTGACGTGGGCCGAGGCGACGGAGATGATCGCCGCCGCGCATGTGCACACCATCAAGGAGTACGGGCCGGACCGGATCGCGGGCTTCTCGCCCATTCCCGCCATGTCGATGGTCAGCCACGCCGCGGGGTCCCGGTTCGTCGAACTGATCGGCGGGGCGATGACGTCGTTCTACGACTGGTACGCCGACCTGCCAGTCGCCTCGCCGCAGGTGTTCGGCGATCAGACCGACGTGCCGGAGTCCGGCGATTGGTGGGACGCGTCGTATCTGATGATGTGGGGCTCCAACGTTCCCGTGACCCGGACGCCGGACGCGCACTGGATGGCTGAGGTGCGCTATCGGGGCACCAAGGTGGTCACCGTTAGCCCCGACTATGCCGACAACACCAAGTTCGCCGACGAGTGGATGCCGTGCGCGGCGGGCACCGACGGCGCGTTGGCGATGGCGATGGGCCACGTGATCCTCTCGGAGTGCTTTGTCCACCAGCGTGTCCCGTTCTTCGTCGACTATGTCCGCCGCTACACCGACTTACCGTTCCTGGTCAAGCTGGAGGAGCGTGACGGCGCCCTCGTGGCCGGCAAGAACCTCACGGCAGCCGATCTGGGACAGGACGTGGAGAACGCGGCGTTCAAGCCGGTGCTGCTCAACGGAGCCACCGACGAGATCGCCGTGCCGCACGGGTCGCTGGGATTCCGCTACGGCGACGACGGCATCGGCAAGTGGAACCTCGACCTGGGCGACCTGGCGCCGGCGCTGACGGTCGCGCCGCAGCACAGAGAACACGCCGAGACCGCGCTGATCCAGCTGCCGCATTTCGACACCGTCGACGGGCATGGCGAGACTCTTGCGCGAGGGGTGCCGGTACGCCGGGTGGGCGAGCACCTGGTGTGCACAGTGTTCGACCTGATGCTGGCCCAATACGGAGTGTCCCGGCCCGGATTGCCCGGCGACTGGCCGACCGGCTACGAGGATCCCGACCAGCCCTACACCCCCGCATGGCAAGAGCCAATCACCGGAGTGTCTGCGGCGCAGGCGATCCGTATCGCCAAGGAGTTCGCCCGCAACGCCGAGGAGTCCGGTGGCCGGTCGATGATCATCATGGGTGCCGGTATCTGCCAGTGGTTCCACGGCGACGCCACCTACCGCGCCGTGCTGGCTCTGCTGCTGCTCACCGGGTCGATGGGCCGAAACGGCGGCGGCTGGGCGCATTACGTCGGCCAGGAGAAATGCCGACCGGTCACCGGATGGGCGACGATGGCGATGGCCACCGACTGGTCGCGGCCACCGCGCCAGATGGCCGGCACCTCGTACTGGTATGCCCACACCGACCAGTGGCGCTACGACGGCTACCGGGCCGACGCGCTGGCCAGCCCGCTGGGCCGGGGCCGGTTCCGCGACAAGCACACCATGGACGTGCTGACTTCCGCGGTGGCGATGGGCTGGAGCCCGTTCTTCCCGCAGTTCGACCGGTCCAGCCTCGCTGTCGCCGACGAGGCACGCGCCGCCGGCAAAGACATCCCGGCCTATGTGGCTGAACAACTTGGCTCCGGCGGCTTGAAGCTGGCCGTCACCGACCCCGACAATCCGGCGAACTGGCCGCGCATTCTCAGCGTGTGGCGGGCGAATCTGCTCGGCTCGTCGAGCAAGGGCAACGAATACTTCCTGCGCCACCTGCTGGGCACCATCTCGAACCTGCAAGCCCAGCCCACCTCGGAGGCGTTGCGGCCCAACGACGTCACGTGGACCGACCATATTCCGGAGGGCAAGCTCGACCTGCTGATGTCGATCGATTTCCGGATGACCTCGACAACGCTGCTCTCGGATGTGGTGCTACCCGCGGCGACCTGGTACGAGAAGGCCGACCTATCCAGTACCGACATGCATCCCTACGTGCATGCGTTCAGCCCCGCCATTGACCCACCGTGGGAAACCCGCTCAGACTATGACGCATTCGGAGCGATCGCCCGCTCGTTCAGCAACCTGGCTGCCAAACACCTGGGCACCCGCACCGATGTGGTCCTCGGCACCTTGCAGCACGACACCCCCGGCGCCATGGCTTATCCCGGTGGCACCCAGCATGATTGGCGCGTGACCGGCGAGGTACCGGTTCCGGGAAAGACCATGGGCCCAGTGGCGGTCGTGCAACGTGACTACGCAGCGATCGCAGAAAAATGGGCGGCACTGGGCCCGCTCGTCGACACACTCGGCGTCACCACCAAGGGCATCACCACCCACCCGACCAACGAAGTCGCCGAGCTGGGCGCCAAGTTCGGGGTCATGAATTCCGGTGCGGCGGAGGGGCGCCCGGCGATCACCACCGCGGAGCGGATGGCCGATGTCATCCTCGCGCTGTCAGGAACCTCCAACGGCCGCCTCGCGGTCGAGGGATTCCGCGAGCTGGAGAAGCGCACGGGACGACGATTGGTGCACCTTGCCGAGGGCAGCGAGGAGCGCCGCATCACCTATGCCGACACCCAGGCCCGCCCCGTCCCGGTGATCACCAGCCCGGAGTGGTCCGGCAGCGAGACCGGCGGTCGCCGCTACGCCCCGTTCACCGTGAACATCGAGGAGCTCAAGCCGTTTCACACACTGACCGGTCGGATGCATTTCTACGTCGACCACGACTGGCTGGAGGAGCTCGGCGAGCAGCTGCCCACCTACCGGCCACCGCTCGACATGTCCCGGCTGTTCGGTGAGCCCGCGCTGGGTGACGGCCGGCCCTCCGACGGGGTGGGTCTGACGGTGAGGTACCTGACGCCGCATTCGAAGTGGTCGATCCACTCCGAGTACCAGGACAACTTATTCATGCTCTCGCTGTCCCGCGGTGGGCCGACGATGTGGATGAGCCCGAGTGACGCTGCGAAGATCTCGGTGCGCGACAACGATTGGGTCGAGGCGGTCAACCGCAACGGGGTGGTGGTGTGCCGCGCGATCGTCTCGCACCGGATGCCCGACGGGGTGGTGTTCGTCTATCACGCGCAGGAACGCACCATCGACGTGCCGCTGACCGAGACCACCGGTACCCGCGGCGGTATCCACAATTCGCTGACCCGACTGCTGATCAAGCCCAGCCACCTGGCCGGCGGGTATGCGCAGAACACGTTCGCGTTCAACTATCTCGGCCCGACCGGGAACCAGCGCGACGAGGTGACGGTGGTCCGTCGCCGGTCGCAGGAGGTGACGTACTGATGAAGGTCATGGCGCAGATGGCGATGGTGATGAACCTCGACAAGTGCATAGGGTGTCACACCTGCTCGGTGACCTGCAAGCAGGCGTGGACCAACCGGGCAGGCACCGAGTACGTGTGGTTCAACAACGTCGAAACCCGCCCGGGACAGGGGTATCCACGCACCTACGAGGACCAGGAGCGCTGGCGCGGCGGCTGGATCCGCGACCGTAAGGGTCGGCTGCGGTTGCGCGACGGCGGCCGGATACACAAGCTGTTGCGGATCTTCTCCAACCCGAAGCTGCCGAGCATCGACGACTATTACGAGCCGTGGACCTACGACTACGAGAACCTGACGTCCGCACCGCTGGGCGATCACATGCCGGTGGCGCCGCCGCGAAGCCTGATCAGCGGGAAACCGATGAAGGTGTCGTGGTCGGCGAACTGGGACGACGACCTCGGCGGCTCTCCGGAGATCGTGCCGGGCGACCCGGTGCTCAAGCAGGTGAGCGAGCAGGTCCGTCTCGAACTCGAGCAGACCTTCATGTTCTACCTGCCGCGCATCTGCGAGCATTGCCTGAATCCGTCGTGTGTGTCCTCGTGTCCGTCGGGGGCGATGTACAAACGCACCGAGGATGGCATCGTCCTCGTCGACCAGGACCGCTGCCGGGGCTGGCGGATGTGTGTGTCCGGCTGCCCTTACAAGAAGGTGTATTTCAATCACAAGACCGGCAAAGCCGAGAAGTGCACCTTCTGCTACCCGCGCGTCGAGGTCGGACTGCCCACTGTTTGTGCCGAGACGTGTGTGGGGCGGTTGCGTTACATCGGCCTGGTGCTCTACGACGTGGACCGGGTGCTGGAGGCGGCATCGGTGGAGAACGACGCCGATCTGTACGAGGCGCAACGGCAGATCCTGCTCGACCCCGCCGACCCGGAGGTCATCGCCGGCGCCCGTGCCGAGGGGATCTCCGACGAGTGGATCGAGGCCGCCCAGCGATCACCGGTGTACGCCTTGATCAACACTTTTCGGGTGGCGCTGCCGCTGCACCCGGAGTACCGGACCATGCCGATGGTCTGGTACATCCCGCCGCTGTCGCCGGTGGTCGACGCGGTCAGCCGCGACGGACATGATGGCGAGGAGTTGGGCAACCTGTTCGGGGCGTTGGAGTCGCTGCGCATCCCGATCGCCTACCTGGCCGGGTTATTCACCGCCGGTGACACCGGCACCGTCGAGGCGGTGCTGCGCCGCCTGGCGGCGATGCGGTCGTACATGCGCGACATCAACCTGGGCCGCGAGACGCAGCCGCACATCCCGCAGTCGGTCGGGATGACGGAGGAACAGATGTACGACATGTACCGGCTGCTGGCGATCGCGAAATACGAAGAGCGCTACGTCATTCCCACCGCGTACGCCGATGAGGGCCACCACCTCGAGGAAACCGCGACCGAGTGTGCGCTGTCGTTCGACGGTGGACCCGGAATGTACGAGTCGGGTCCGTTCGGCGAGGCCAGCGGGGGCCCGGTGCCCGTGGCGGTGGAGACGTTCCATGCGCTCAAGCAGCGGCAGACCGATGAAGGCATGGCCGCCAACTCCGAGCGCCCGTCCCGGGTGAACCTGCTGAACTGGGACGGCAGAGGAGTGCCGACGGAAATGTTCCCGCGATGAGGCTGCTCAACCGTGCCCGCGGCACCACGGTGTCATTGCAGGATCGTCTGGTGTGGCAGTGCGCGTCCCTGCTGCTGGCCTATCCCGATGAACACCTGACCGAACGCCTACGCACTGTCGACGAACTGCGCGCACCCGCGGTGGGCCCGGCCGCCGGTCTGCTGGCTCGGACCGTCACCGCGTTGACGTCGACACCCCCGCTGCAGGCGGCGACCGCGTACGTCGAAACTTTCGACCTGCGGCGTCGCTCCACGATGTACCTGACCTACTGGACAGCGGGCGACACGCGCAACCGCGGCCGGGAGATGCATGCGTTCACCCAGGCATATCTCGATGCCGGCGTCCGCCCACCCGCCGACGAGGCTCCCGATCACCTTCCCGTTGTGCTCGAGTTCGCCGCGACCGTGGACCCGGCGGCGGGACGACGGTTGCTGATCGAGCACCGGGTGCCGATCGGGGTGCTGCACGACAGTCTGACCGAACGCGGATCGCCCTATGCCGACACCATCGCCGCGGTATGCGCGACGTTGCCCACCGGCGGTGAGCAGGATGCGCGACGCGCGCAACACCTGGCGCAGGTCGGACCGCCCACGGAATCGGTTGGACTGCAGCCCTTCACGTTGACCGTTCCGCCGCGGCGTGCCGAGGGAGGGGGGTGACGTGGCCACCGGCGAGATCTTCTGGAACACCGTGCCCTACGTCGTGCTGGCCATCGTTGTGGTCGGCACGTGGTGGCGTTACCGCTACGACAAATTCGGCTGGACCACGCGCTCGTCGCAGCTCTACGAGTCGAAGTTGCTGCGAATCGCCAGCCCGATGTTCCACTTCGGAATCCTGGTGGTCATCTTCGGTCACTTCATTGGTCTGGTTATCCCGCAGTCGTGGACCGACGCCGTGGGGCTGAGTCAGCATGCGTATCACGTCCAGGCGGTGACGCTGGGCTCGATCGCCGGCATCTCGACTCTGACGGGCATCGTGCTCCTGATCTACCGGCGGCGCACCACGGGCCCGGTGTTCATGGCCACGACGGCGAACGACAAGCTGATGTACGTCGTGCTCGTCCTCGCAATCGTTGCGGGACTGTGCGCGACGGCACTCGGGTCGGGCGTCGTCGGTGAGGAACACAACTACCGCGAAACTGTGTCGGTGTGGTTCCGGTCGATCTGGATCCTGCAGCCCCGTGGTGACCTGATGACGCAGGCGCCCTTGTATTTCCAGCTGCATGTGATGATCGGGCTGGTGCTGTTCGCGCTGTGGCCGTTCACTCGGTTGGTGCACGCCTTCAGCGCGCCGATCGGCTATCTGTTTCGGCCCTACATTGTCTACCGCAGTCGCGAGGTGGCAGCCAAAGACGAATTGGTGGGGTCGCACCCGCGGCGACGCGGCTGGTGACGCCCTCTGATCACATCGGCAACGAATTGCGGACGGACACCCCGCACCGCCGGTGTTGGCTCGTGCCCGGTCATGCGAAGGATCGGAGAGTTGGGCAACTCGCGGTCCAGCCGGACTTGGACGCGATAAGCCCACGCGCACGGCCATACGTTGAATGCCGGCAACTGGCAGGCTCAGTCACAACGGCGTGTCAGATCAAGTTTGGGGCGTTCATCGATCGCGGATGAAATCACCGAAGACCGTTTCGACATCGTTCTCGATCATCGCGTAGATGGTGGCCGCCAGGTCGTCGCGCGGCAGGCTGATGAAGCCGGCCCCCGCTCGATCAATGTCGGCTCGTGGCCGGTTCGGTGCGACCGGGGCGCGAGTGACGGGCCCGCCGCACCGGGTCCGCTGATCGCGATTCTCATGGCCTGAGCTCCTTCGACCGCCACATCGCGACATTGTCGATGACCCCTGAAGCGTTCTCGATACCAACCGCCGACTGGGGATGCATGTGCGGGGAGCAATGAGATGAGGCCACCGACGACACATCGAGTTGGCTGGCGTCGCCGCCTCGCAGACGCCGGTGAATGGACTTGGCGATTCTGGCGGCTTGGATCTTCGCGCGTTCCGCGACAGGACCTTGGTACATCTCGTCGACGGTGGCGTTCCACAGTTGCAGCCAGCGCACAAAGTGATTGACGCACAACGGATGGCGATCATCGAGCTGCCGATGAACGACCATCGCGTTGCCGTGGTAGAGCCCCGCGCGGAACAGGACGGTATCCCAGAAGTCGCACATCACCGCGAGATGCGACTCGAGCCCCCTAGCCCGTAACTCGGTGAACGGCTCGGCGAGAATGTCGTCGGCGAACACTTGCCCGTAGAAGCGCCGCAACAACTTCTCCACGTCTGCACGGTTGGCCAGATCCGTTATCGCTAAGGGTTCGTGGGCGAGTTCTGCCCCTCCCGGTCGAAGCACACGCTTCCCGAGGCGCGCCGTCAGCCAGTGGCCCTGCACCGCGGCGTCGTGGCGAGTGGTCAACGGTGGGGGCAGATCGGCGTCGGCCCTGTCGCGCTGCGACATTCATACCTCCCTCCATATTTTTACAAGTGATGTCGTATAAACTGTAGTTCATGACGTACGTGATTGGGAAGCCATGTGTGGACGTGATGGATCGGTCCTGCATCGAGGAGTGCCCGGTGGACTGCATCTACGAAGGCGGGCGCGCGTTGTACATCCACCCCGACGAATGCGTGGACTGCGGCGCGTGTGAGCCGGTGTGCCCGGTCGAGGCGATCTACTACGAGGATGACCTCCCCGAAGAACAGGTGCCTCATCTGGCCGACAACGCGGCGTTCTTTACCCGATCTCTGCCCGGCCGCGACAGCCCACTGGGCTCACCGGGCGGTGCGGCAAAAGTCGGCCCCCTCGGGGTGGACGCGCCACTGGTGGCGGGGCTGCCGAGGGCACAAGAGTGAGTCGCGAAGGTGTGCTGGCTGTTCTGAGGGGTGTGGCCAGCGCGTTGACGATCCCGCAGATCGCCGATGAGCTCGGCGTGCATCCGAATACGGTCCGGTTCCATCTGGACACCCTGGTCACCGAGGGCCGGGTCGAACGTGTCGAGCCCGACCGCGGGCGCCCGGGACGTCCGCCGCTGATGTTTCGCGCTGTGCGTGGGATGGACCCCGGCGGGACCCGACGCTACCGGGTACTCGCCGAGATCCTCACGTCGGCCCTCGCCGGGGACCGCAACGCCAGCGCCAAGGCACTCGAGGCGGGCCGGGCGTGGGCACGGCGGGTGACCGGCCCGACGCGAAAGGCGCCCGGCGCCCAACAGTCGATCACTCGGCTGGTCGAGTTGCTCGACGACCTCGGGTTCGCACCGCAACGACGGGAAGCGCACGGACAGGAGCAAATCGGGCTGCGTCATTGCCCGTTCCTGGAACTCGCGCAGGATCGCTCGGCGGTCGTCTGCCCGATCCACCTGGGGCTCATGCAGGGCGCGTTGGCGGCGTGGCGTGCACCGGTCACGGTTGAGCGGCTGGATCCGTTCGTGGAGCCGGACCTGTGTCTGGCCCACCTCGCATCGTCGGTGGTGGCATCGTGAGTCTTGCGTCGGCGTTCGCGGTCGCTCTCATTTTCGTGTGGCTGGGCATGGTGCTGGCCATCTCGTTCCTGGAGGCGCCGCTGAAGTTCCGGGCTCCGGGGGTAACGCTGCAGATGGGACTGGGCATCGGGCGCATGGTCTTTCGTGCGCTCAACACCGTCGAGTCGCTCCTTGCCGCCGCGATCCTGGTCGCCTTGTCGCTGAGTCGCCCCTCCGTCAGCGTCGGTGTGGTGTTCGTGATCGTCGTCGTCGCGCTGGTCGGCCAGCTGCTGGTCGTGCGACCGCGGTTGGCGCGCCGCTCCGATGCGGTGTTGGCGGGCGATGAGGGGTCTCGTTCGCGGGCGCATTACGCGTACGTTTGGCTCGAAGTGGTCAAGGTGATAGGCCTTGCCCTCGGCGGAATACTGTTACTGTCCGGCTGAACAGGAGAGACATCCCGAGATGGAATCGATTTCACTGATCGACATGGCCCATGAGAAGCTGACCGAGGCGCGCACGGCACATAGCGGCCGGGCTGCGCACACCATTCACGGTGGTCACGATCACGAATTGCGGCAGACGGTCATGGCGCTGGCGGCCGGGCGGGAGCTGGCTGAGCACGACAGCCCGGGTGAGGCGACACTTCAGGTGCTACACGGCCACGTCCGCCTGTACACGAAATCTGATGCGTGGGAAGGGACGACGGGTGATCACGTGACGATCCCGCCCGAGCGGCACGCGTTGACGGCCATTGAGGACTCGGTGATTCTGCTGACGGTCCTCGCGCAGCTTCCGCGCGCGTAACGACGCTGCGCGACACGTTCGTGGGGTCGGCCGGTGGTGCACTCAATCACCCGGCGATCATGTGTCGGCCTGGGTGCGCGTCATGCCATGCGTCGATCGATGCGTCCCACTCGTCGCCGTCCAGCGCGGTCAGCGAGGCGGGGAAGAGCCCGTCCTCCTCCTTGCTGATGTGTTCATACAGATCGGACACCGCCTCGCGGATGGCCTGCTGGCCGTCGGTTGAGGAGATGTCGACCGTGGCGAGCAATTCGGCCAACTCGCGGTGCTCGCGAACGAGTGGAGTGATGTGCTCGGCGTACATCTCCTCGCGCGCCATCACCCGAAACAGCCCGGTTTCCTCGCCGAGCCAGTGCGCGGCCAGTTCGGTCGCCATCTCAGCGAGCAGGTGCCCTGCCCGGGCCAGGTCCCCCCGATCGATGGCCCGCACCGCCTCGCCGCCGAAGTTGATGGCACGTTCGTGTTCGGCGATGTAGTCACGCAGTAGCGGCATTTCTCGACACCCGCAGTAGTGGCACATCACTTCCAAACGCTACGCGTCGGTCCGCCGGGGTGTCTGGACTCACCGGAGTCGGTGCAGGACGACATAGCGGCCATCGCGTCGACCAACAGCGAACGGACGCCCATTGGTGGAGGCCGTCCTGTGTATTTGTGCGCCGCATCGCCGTCGCCGTCGCCGACGCGACACCGGGTCGTTCCGGGCTGAGCCCTTATGCTCTTGACTTTGGCCTCGGTTGTTCTCGAAGTCATCGGCGACCTTGGCCCGCCGTCGCCGCGACGGGGGTTGGGCGTCGTTCATGCAGCGATTCCGTCGCACCGTCTCAGCGGTCGCAGGCGACCGCCGGCGAGCATCACGATAGTGCCGCTGGGATTGCGGAGGTCGGTGAGCCTGTAGTCGTTCTCATAGAGCGCTACGCCGCGAAGCGGACGGCAGCCGTGGGCTCCTTGCGGCAAGGGAAAAGAGGTGAAAACCGATGCTGGGTTGCGATTCGCGGCCTTGCTCCCCAGAGCGCCCCCCAACTCGCACAAGCGGGGATTCACCGTCGTCGTCCAAGTTGAGAATCCCGTACCCGTCAGCTCAGCGTGACCATCGCGAACCGGGATGTAGGCATCATTCCCGGCTGCCGACCAGGCGGTTTACGTCGCCGCTCATGGCGGACTTGGTCAGAGCCAGCACTCGGGCGGGGGCGAGTTGTCCGTTGGGTCGTGGTGACCCGGCGATGACGATGCCCGCGAGGGGTAGGGCAGTGAGGAAGCGTTGCAGCGCGGCGGTGGTCGGGTGGAGGGTGAAGCCGTGGAAGTGCGGGAAGTTCGCGAGGGAACGCGGCCGGTGCCGAGGACGTCGACTTCGAGGTGCACGAGGAGATCCATATCGACATAGCGTGGCTGGGTGACGGGTTTCGCGCACTTTCCAGCGACACAATATGGGCCGGAGTGACGCGCCGCTCGTAAGGCAGAGAAGTTGGCGCCGACACCTTCAGGATCTCATGTGCTCGGGGGGGTCCTCTCAATGGCGCTGAGCGCGCAGGCCGGGTGTGGAGAGATTCCGCGGGCGCGTTCGGGGCGACCGGCTGATATGTAGGGGAATTGGTCAAGAGGGCAGGGTGAAACGGCGGCCGCAGTCCAGTGTCGCCTGAACGTCTTGTGCCGGGGGACAATCAAACAGTCACCGCCCGGGGTGTTTGCGTGGCATCGAAACAACGACATTCGCTCCGGAGGTTTCGTGCGTGAGTTCAGTGATCACCGCTGAGAGCGTCCTGATCTTGCTTCGCAGTTGAGCATTCTCGGTAGTCAGTTCTTGGTTGTGATCGCGGGCCTGTGCCAGTTGTCGTTGCAGCGCCTTGACATTCGGGGTGACGGGTCCGCACCCGACCGTCACCTTGAACTCGTTGAGCAGATCGCTGTGATGTTCATAGAGTCGCTGTCGTGACACTCCCGACTCGTCAGCCAAGGCCACCACAGTGCGCGCGCCGTTGCTCTCCTCAGCTTTGTTGTCGCGGATGCGGTTGATGGCGGCCCGGACCCGTTGGCGTTCCTCATCGTTGCCTGCCGCGGCATCGCCCATCAGAGTCATTCGTCTTCTTCGCCCTCAGTTCGGACTGTCGTCGGCCGGCTGGATTCGTGTTCTGCGAGGGCCGTCCGGTGTTCGATTAGGCGGAACTGAATTCGTTGCCGCAGTGGTTCGGGGAGTGCGAGGGTTGACAGGTCGCGTTCGAGTGCTGTGACGTGCTGTCCAAGGTTGACTGCGTCGCGGTCGGTGCGGGCGGCGTTAACGCAGCCCAATCGGCATCGACTCCAAGAGGGTTCAGCGGAGCTGTCGGTAGGTTCCAGGCAGGCCGCGGTCGCGCGCCGGAACACGCAGGTTACGACCGCGCCGTGGTGGATCTGCAAGTCGGGATTCGATAGCGCCTGGTTGATCTGAGTCTTGGTGGTCACCGTCAAACCCGCAAATATGCTTGCCCTGGCGACTCGGGCCCGATATTCATCGGCAGCCGGACCGGAGACGTGCTCACCGTGTTCCAGTCGATGGTGATCGTCGTGGATGGTCTCAGCTCGGTGCAGGAACTGTTCGAAGGTGATGTCGTCGAGGAATCCCGCATCAGCTCCACCCACCGGCGTACCCTTGGATCATTTGTGCGTGCAGGTGGCCGTATTGCGTTGCGCCGGCGATTGTTCCACCTGGTCGCCGGACGATGTGCCAGGCCAGTGTGCGTCGCAGGCGCGGCACCTGGATTGCGCCGTGCGGGTCGGCGCCGATCAGCGGATGGCTGATTGCCGGGCCGATATCGCGGTTGAACCATTCGATGAAGCTGGTGATGTCAGTGTTGATGGAGCCGGGTGTTCTAGTCCGGGTAGCGCCGAAGCGAAATTGGTCCTCGGAGAACAGTTTGAAACCCGGAAAGAGTAGATCGCTCATCGTGATCTGCTCAAGAACGGCGACGGCATGGGCGGTTTCGTCGGTCACGACCCACGGGATCGTGGCCGGCGATCGGTCCCTGCGCTGCTCACCGGCCTTCAACTGGTGGCCCGACATGAGAGTCAAAGCCAGCTTGGAGTCCCTGCTGATGCATCCGCGTCGCAGGTTCAGTGCCTCGCCGGTCCGAACACCCGACAGGTAGGCGATCACGAGGAAACAGGCCGTCGTAACATGGCGAAGCAGTTCGATGAGTTCATTGGCAGAGACGGGGTTTTCACGCCAGGAGTGCGTGCCGATGGCGCTGAATGTGTTGGTGCGCAACATGTCCACGTCGATCGGCAGTCCGTGCTTCGCGATCAGGACCGACGTCTCTTTCATGCGTTTCAGTTCGGTGTGGTGCAGCCATCCCCCCACGGCCAGCCCCATCAGATCGACACTGGTCGTGTCGCCGGTGCGGATACCCGGAAGTGAGACATCGTTGCGGCCAAGGGCGGCAAGCAGGCATTCGAGTTGTGCCTTGGTGGTTTCGAACACCGACACCGTGCGAGTGGGAGCTCGACGAATGTCTGGCGCGATCTGATGGGCCAGATACCGCATCGCGAGAAGGTTGCGTGCTGCGGGAAGGAGATCGGCGGCGACTGTGTCGGTGACCATCAACGCCGCCGAGAGCAGCGGTTCCATGACATCGGGATGAATGCGCGGGGTCGTGTTCGGCTTGCCCCAGGATGACTCGTAGTGGGCGAGCCCGCGTGCACTCGCACCGCCCCACAGCGGGCCTGCGGGGAGTCGGCAATGCGCGGGCAGGGCATCCCGGTACAGGTGCAGACGCTTGACTGCCTGCAGCGCGGAGCGTTTGGATCCGGCGCTGACACCGCTGGTCTCGGTGACGTGGCGCAGATAGTTGTCGAGGCGTTCGGCGCTGACCTGGCCGAACGAGCTGACACCCCTTTCGGCCAGCCACATCGTGAACCGGCGTAACGGCACCAGCTCGCCCAAGATCGTCTTGATGTGCGGATAGAGCGATCGGGAACTCTCAAGGCGGGGTGGGTCGTCAACGATGTTGAGCAGGGCGAACAGGTAGAGCTTGCAGGCGTGGCGAAATGGCGTCGGAAACCCCTCCCAGTGCACTGCTTGTCCCGCGCTGTGGCGGTCCTCGATCGCTGCGGACAAATCCCACACCGGATCGCCGAATCGACATCGGGTCGCTTCGATGTGAAGCGTGCGGTCGATCAGGACCTCTGTTTCGGGGGCGACGTGGACACCTGCCACGACGTCGAGTACTTCCGCTGTGTGGGTCATGATGCTTCGAGGTTTCCGGTCAGCAGAAGGTTGACCGCCTGGTGATCGCTGTCGGTGATCTCGGCACGCGCGGCGGCCAGCTGGGCCGGCTCGTACTCGGCAAAGATGTCGTCCAATTGCGCGAGAGGACCCGCGTGCTCGGCGATCCACTGCCCGATGGGCATCTCTGTCCGCAGGCCGCGAAGCCGGTCAGCAACAACCAGTTGAACCGGTAGGTGGCGCGGGAAGGCGCGGGCGTTGCTGCAGTCGAGGCAGGCCATGAATGACTGGCGGCACTGTTTACCGTCGATCGGCGAGTGCTCGAAATCGGCGCACGTGCCCAGCACCGCGTCCTGGCCGGATCCGTTGTCCTGAGTGTCCGGCTGCACCGTCATTGAGCGTCGTGCCAGTGCTCGTGCGACCTGGTCATCGAGGGCCTCGGCGACGATCTGGAATCCCTCGTTGCGCACCGGGTCCATGCGACTCAGATAGCGAGCCAACGTGGCAGGGGTGTGGGATGTGGGCTTACGGACCTGCTCCAGGTAGGTCTTGCGCAGCCGATCCATACTGGTACCGAGGAACAACTCGTCATCCTCGGCATCACCGGTGAGCCACGGCGCCATCCACCGCCGTCGCGCATTCACTCCGGAGGCTGTGCTGCTGATTCCGTATCCGAAGAGTTTCTGCTCGACACTGTCAGGCTGGGCGCTGTAATAGATGAAGGCGTGCTGGGACCCGGTCAGCGCGCGGGCCGGTTCGGTCAGCTCCAGCAGCAACATGAAGACCCCGTACGCGGTCGTCAGCGACGTGTTGGCTACTGCTGCGCGCCGATTCTCCCCACCAAGTGGCCGCAGTTCGGGGCATAGCGCGGTCACCGGCACCGTCATGACCGACCGCTTCCCACGACGAGGCTTATTGGCGGTGACGAACACGATGCCGGGTTCATCGGGGCTGCTGGCGTGTCGGTGCGGCGCCGGCAGCGAGTCCAGCGTCGACAGGTTCAGACCGGTCAATCCGGCGAGCAGAACACCAAATGCCCATGCCTCGCCCGGACTCAGATGCAACAGCGACTGAAGATGGCATCCACCAGCTGCGGCGGCTACCCGCCGCGTCACGTAAGCCCTTGCACCCGAAGCAGTACGAGGGAAATCTCCCTCACGGGCGCAATGATCGAGCACTTCGGCCAGACTACGACCGGGGTCTGCGCGGGGGAGGTGATCGAACTGTCCCGCACGATAGTCGTCGACCATCTGCCAATGAGTCTTCAGCCGGGTACGCGCCCGCCGCACCATTCCCCGTGCAACGACAGTGATGCGGCGAAACTCCTCGGTGGAATAGGGCTGGCGTGCCGTGTTCGTCTTCGGGTGACGCACGCGCGTGAACGCCTGGCGCGCCTCATCGGAGACAACAGGACTACAACGCAGCAGAGTCTTCAGGCTATGCAACGGGCCAGGACCGCTGGGTACCCGACACGATAGGGCGAGCAGCCGGGCATCCGCGGCGGACAACTCAGCCAGTCCCTGCATTCCTGGCCGGTTTTCGGCGAGCCAGCAGCAGGCATGCCGGGCAGACTGCCACAGGGCCCCGGCACCTCTGATCCGCTTGGATACGCCCAGCACACCGGTGGCGTCCTCGAACGCGGACGAGAAATCGCGGCGGATCCCGTCAGTACCCGGCAGTGAACCGAAGTCGAAATCCTTCGACTGCGTGCCATCCTCGCTGACGAACGTCACGATCAACCCACGTCGCCGCGATACCGGTCGCCACGCCGGATCCGGCTGCACCGCACGGTGACCCGTCACGTTCGGACCGTCAACACACGGGGCTCGCCGCCGCCGACCGTTGCGACGAGACGCTCAAGGGATTGCCGATCATCGGCATCCATCAGCGCGATGAGCTCCTCCACCTGCAACGCCTGAAACGGCTCGAGATATACGCTGCGTGTCACCTCGGCACTGCGATGTCCCAGAAGTGTCGCCAGCAGAAACCACACATCGCCAAGCTGATTACGGAAGTCGCGCTGCTCCTGCTTGGTCAACATATCGGTACGGCGCCACGCCACGAACGTGGCGATGCAAAACCACCGCAGCGCAAAGGAATGCCTCAGCATGTGGGGCCGGCACCACAACGGCGTACCGCCCTCTTGCATAACAGCTTTCGCGACCCTCGTGTTTGCGCGGTCGAATGTCTTGTACCAGGAATGTTTGGGGCGAGGTGTCCCGTCGTGATTGAGCCACAGCCACATCGGTTCCAGGCCATCACGTCCCCGGCGGAACAACGTCATTCGTGTTGATGGCCCGAGTGCATCCAGCCGAACCGTACGACGCAATCCCTTCTCGTCGATGACCTTCAGCTGTCCATCCCGGCGAACCTGTTCAACGATCCAGCGATCGGCAACCTGTTCATAGCGGCCAGCACGTTGCGCACGGGCTACGGCAGTAGTGCGACTACCTTCCTGCAGATAGAAGTGGACTTGTTGGGCGACGCGGCGCCGCATCCAGAACGTCCGCCCGCTACCGCCCTTCGCGCAAGGAGACGCAACGCGCGAACGCAGGAGCCCCTCCGAGCCCGGCTCGGGCACCTCGATGGTCAGAATGCTGGCCCACTCGCCGATTCGTAAACCCGTACCGAACAACCCCTCCACGAACGCGACGTCGCGATCCTCAGTCGCTCCCAGCCAATCGTCACGCGGAACGCCCTCCATCGTGAAACCGCGCAACCCAAGGTTCCGCCACAACCGAAATGCCTGCGGGGTAAGCCACTTCACGTCAGCCCTGCGCATTCCCGACGGTAAGCTCTCCAACACGAAGTGGCCCCCAGCTACCGAAGACGTGGCAATCGCACGGGCCCGAACGGGATTGTCGATTCCGTGCTGCTCGGCCGCCCACGAGTAGAAACCGCGGATCGCCGCGCGATCAACACAGAAACCATTCGGACTCACGTGCTGAGGATTCTCCTTAGCCGACAAACGCCACTCCTTGAACGCAGCCAACTCCGATCGCGACGCCTGATCCCAGCGAACGCCCATCGCGTGCAGAAAATCCAGCCACACCTTCAACGACAAGGCGTAACGACGCAACGTCCCCGTTGCTCGTCCCCGCACCAGCGGATCACGCCAATAGGCGTTCACCAACGCATCGGCCCGGCCGCACGGATCAAGAAACAACGGAGTGCCATCACGCGCACCGTTTCGCTTAGCCCAGGCCTCGACATCACCCAACCCTGAAACCACGTCGTCCACCGGTACGAACCGCTGGCGGAAATCGTAGAAGTAGAGGGTCCAACCATCAGCCGAAGCGTCAGTCATCCCCAGACCCCTCCTACCTCACGACCACTGCCCCCATCATCACCGACGCACTTCCACAAACTGCTTCGACACGCCTGTCGGGCAGAGAACGGGAGACTGGATGTTGCCCGGGCAGTCCACCACCGACGACGTTTCGACGATCCCGTCGAACAGTGCGCGCAGCGAATCGGTGTCCCGCGCCAGGGTGTAGCTGGCCGTCAGTGGGCCGCCCGGGTCAGTGTTCTCCGTGCAACTGAACTGCGCCAGCGCATCTTTCGGCGGAACGACGACTTCACAGTCGTCGCCGTCGTACCCGTCGGGCAGCATCTCGAACAACCGTGCTTCGGACTGTTGCGACGATTGGGTCGTCGACGTGGGGGCCGGGTCGCCGCCGGTCGCCTCCGACTCCCCGGACGACGGCCAGAACGACCAGGCGATCACGCCCAGTCCCACGACAGCCACTGTCGCGACGGCCAGAAGCACGACAGGACGGCGATCATGCTGTACCGGTCGGGGATTCACCGACAGTGGCGCGTCGAATCGGCGGTCGGCGGCGCCCATTGTCCGTTCCCGGATGCTGTCGGCGTGTAGCGGGCCGGTGTCGCCGTCGTCGGGTTCTGGCTCGTGGGAGCTCATCTCGCCAAGCGTAGTGCGCATCGGAGTCCGGTGGCGCGAGGCGCACCCGCCAGACAAACGCTCGGAGTACCGACGTCGAGTCGACCAGCTAGGCAGTGTTCAACGGTGTACGCGTCCAGGCTGAAGCGTCCACGCGAGGCCGCCTGCCCTGATGCGGATCCTCTCCGGGTCTGTGCAGCGGGGAAGGCCGGTACACACCAAGGTGCCGCCATGCGGCCTGTCTCAGTGAGCCGATCACGAAGCCGATACCAGCGATCGCGACTCAGGCCGACAGTGCCAGGCCCGCGCGCACCGACGACCGATCACGCTGCACCGCTCCCGTGATCGACCCGGTGATTCCCGCCCGGATGGCGGATCGCAGGTGCGGCGGCACGATCGACCATCCCTGGCGGAGATCACCGGGACCGACGATCCGCCCGGTCGACTCGCCGGCCGAGTAACACCGCGACCGGAAGTACGGCCACGTGGCGCGCGACCGCGGTACTGCCCGCTGAACCACCGCAGCCGGCTCGAAGACAAATCGGTTCCCGTCCTGTCCGGGGCGTTCGTCCGATGCGTCGCACTGCAGTAGCACTTCACGCCGGAAGGACACACTGGTGCCGAGGAAACTGCGTACCGGAGTCCGCACCCCGGGCATGCCGCGGTAACTACAGCCGACCACCCAGTCGAATTCGGGTGGGAACCATGCCGGACGACCGGTGCACCACTGAGGTATCACCCGTCCGCCCACGCCCAGCACCTCCGGGTCGGAATACGTTGCGACGAGTGCCTCCAGCCAATGTGGCATTGCGAACGCATCGTCGTCGAGGACGGCCACGATGTCGGAGGTCGCTGCTGCGGCGGCGGTGTACCACCCGGCCCGTCGCCCCGTCCCGCCGGTGTCCGGGATCGCCATCACCCCGCGCAGTTCGAAGGACGCCCGGCGCAGCAGCGCGGGGTTGTCTCGGATGACGAGGATGATCTCCGCTGCCCCATAGGTCTGCTGCCGCACCGACGTCACGGCCCGCACCATCTCGTTCCACCGGTCCTCGGTGTCGACGCAGATCGCCACCGACACCGTCGGACCCGGAAGATGTGTCATCGGCGCCACCTCGCCTGCATGGGGCGCGGAGCGGCCACGGTCACCTCCGCCGGCGGACGGGACCCACGCCACCGGCTCACCAGATAAACCACCGGTCCGGCGAGAAGCCCGCGGCGCTCGATCCGAGTGAGATCGACTGGCAGCCCGGCATAGCCGCTCTGGTTGCGTCCCACGGAGACCTTGATCGCCCGGACCAGGGCCGCCGGGAACCGGCGCAGGCATGCCGCCCAGATCCCGGGCTCCCGCAACAGAACGCTGGTCATCGCCACGCCCAGGCCGACACCGTAGTCATAAGCCTGGTCGAGCAATCCGGCGACATCTCGGTCGTGGCGTCGCACGGCCACAGCTGAGGGTTGGTGTACCAGTTCGTGATCCAGAAGCACGCGCGCGAAGGCCGCCAGGTCGTCGCCTCCGTGTGCGGACGTGCCGATCCCGGTGGCTGGGTCGAATCCCCCGAGCGCGCGTAGTACAGCCGTGTCGAAGGCCATGTTGGCGCCGGAGCCCAGGCAGCGGGCAGAAGAGATGGACAGGGCCGCGCCGGGCCGGTGACGGGTGGTGCCGAAAACGGTCTGGGTGAAGGGTCTTCCGGCGCTGTCGTGGTGGTGGCGCAGCAATTGTGCCGCAGTCACCAACTCGGTGGGTGCGACGAGGCCGGTGACGCAGCCGACAGCGGCACTGGTGTGGAACCCTTCAGCAACAGCGGTGAGCCAATGCCGGTCGACGATCACGTCGTCGTGGACGAACGCGATGATCGACCCCGTCGCCTCGTGCAGACCGCGGTTGCGCGCCGCGGCCAGACCCCTGCTGTTCTCACGGACGTAACGGACATACTGGCAGTAGCCATTATTCACCAGAGTCGCAGTGGCCGAGGTGGCCGGCGCGCTGTCGACGACAACGACCTCGTAGTCGGGGTAGGTCAGATCGAGCAGCGCATCGAGACAGGTGCGCAACAACCGCGGACGGTCCCGGGTGGCAACCACCACGGTGACCCGCGGTGGATTCGCCAGGACCGTGCGGCGACGAGAGACACATCTCGGTGTCGAAGTCGGGGGGCCGGCAAGCTCCGTCCAGTCGCCCACCACCGGTAACCCGTCGGCGACCAGGTGAGCGTTGGCGGCATCCCGCATCGATGACCACACCGTCGAGGCATGTGTGAGCCACCGCAGATCACATGTGCTGTCGAGAATCACCGTGCCCAATGGGTGGGTGTGAAGCCGGACCAGCACAAAGACCGTCCGAGGATTGCCTTCATCGTCGATACGTTCCAGGACGTCCGGCGGTGCGCCCAGGTCGACCTCGACGCACACCGCCGGAAGATCGTCGAAGACGATGGGGCGAGTGACATCCCGCGTCGCCCCGCCCTGACGGGCACAGGCATCGAGGGGTTGCTGACGGGCGAGCGGTCCCGTCAGCAACCCGGTCATGACACCGCCGTCATCGTGTGCGGAGCCCCTGCACATCAGCGATCCCGCCCCAAAAACCCTGTCGCACTGCGGCGCGCCATGTTCGCCGGCGACCGCACTCCGCTACCCGGAGCCAACTCGATAGACACCAGTTCACTATCAGTTCCGACCCCGCCGTCGTATATGGGTCATCAGGGCCAATTTTGAGTAGACCGAGGTCTAGATCTCTCGTGGGCATCCAGGTCCACCCGCATGGCGTGAGACAGCGCCGCCGCTTCGGCACGTGTGCCGACACCGAGTTTGGTCAGAAGACTGTGCACATGGTTCTTGACCGTATGAACCGCGATGGACAGTTGCCCCGCAATATCCTGGTTCGACAGGCCCAGTTCCAGCATCCCGAGGATCTGGGCCTCTCGGGTCGTGAGACCTGGTTCCTTCGGCGTCACTTGACTCTGCGAGGCCAGCGCCGACAATCGCCGCAGCAGGATTGCCGAGATCTTCGGCGGGCAGGAGACTTTGCCGGATGCGGCATCCCTGACGAGCAGCAGAAGTTCTGCGAACGAATCGGACCGCAGATGGTACCCGGCCACTCCGGCTTCGGCGCAGGCGATGATGGCCGATTCGTCGTCTTCAGAGGTAGCCACAGCGATCACCGGCGCCTGGGGGGTCAGACTCGTCGACGCCCGCAGGATCAGGTGAAGGTCCCGGGTTGCCATGTTCAGCAGGACGACGCTGGGCTGGACGCCCTCCAGGACGCTTATCAGAGACGGAAGGTCCCACGCCACACGGATATCGGATATGCCATTGGCCCTGAGGTTGGTCGCGAGCGCCTCGCGGAAGAGCGCGCAGTCATCGATGATCAGCAGACTCGCATCGGAGGTGCCGCCCATGTCGGCCCGAGCGTTCGACACGCGCTCCTGCATACCGACGTTGGACTGCTGCAGCACAGTGCGCGATCCGCCCGCGTGGCCGCGGATCGGTGAGCCCAGGTTCCGCGCACGGCGCCGGCCGGTCCCATCACCACCGATGATGTCGGCCTCGTTCCAGTCCGATTCCGTCGATTGCCCGTCCCCACCCGGTTCCGGCACCTACCCACCCCGCTTTGACCGTATGCACAGAACCACACGAATGTCGTTGTTGCACGACACAGATTGCGCGCCCACCCCGGACTGCGGACACCATCAGCCGGACCCGCACAACCGAGAGGTCCACCGAGTAACGCGAGACCTGGGCCGGTCAGCAAAATCTCCCACATCCCGGGCACCAGCTTGCCGGCGCGGTGTGGAACCCCCGTACTCCTGGGAGGGGCTCATCGCCCCTCCGTGCTCGAGGTGTCCGCCAGAGCTAACTCATGTTGCACCGATCAACTATCAACTACGCTGTGGGTCAACGTATATGGACCGTTGGAGCGATTTTCAGCCCAGGTCCATGACTAGTTCCCGATGCCGCCTCTTCCTAACGGAAGGACCGCGAGACCGCCGCCGCCTCGGTCCGCGTGCTCACGCCGAGCTTGTTCAACACGCTGTGCACGTGATTCTTGACGGTGTGGAGCGTGATGCAGAGCCGGTCCGCGATGTCCCGGTTGGACAGGCCCATTTCGAGCATCTGCAGGATCTGCATCTCACGGGTGGTCAGAACCAGTTCCCTGGGACCTGGTGTCCGCTGCGCTGCCAGCGCCGAGAGTCTACTGAGCAAGATCGCGGAAACCTTCGGAGAGCAGGAGGACTCGCCCTCGACGATTTTCGAGATCAGACGCAGCAGTTGGTCGAGCGATTCATTGCGCAGGTGGTATCCAGCAACTCCGGCCTCGGCGCAGGCGATGATATCGGTCTCGTCATCTTCGCAGATTCCGACGACAATCACCCGTGCACCCGGGCAGGCCTCGCGCACAGCCCGGAGCAAAGTGATGCTGTCGCGAGTCACCATGCTCAACAACACCACTTCGGGCGGCATCGCAGCCAGCGCGTTGCGCATCGAGGGCAGGTCCCAGGCAACAGCGAGAGTCGACCCGCCCTGGCCCCCGAGGATCGCCGCAAGGTTCTCACGTTGAAGCGTGCAGTCGTCGATGATCAGAATCGTTGCGCCACGCACCCCGTCGACAGCGTCGGATTCGTTGGCGCTCAGCTGATCCGATTGTTCGAATGCTATCGACGGGGAGGCGGGTTGACCTCGCAGCTCCACTGGTTCACACATCGGCCGGAACCCCGACAGCACCATTGCCGTTGCCGGATGCGCGGCGGCCGGCATTCGGACACGACCCGACAGGGCCTGGCGCTGCTTTTGTTCCCGGTCAGCTGCAAGGAGCAGGGAGTCGGCGCGGAAAGTGCCCGTCAACGATCCCTCGGGCACTTTCCGGCCTCCGCCCGGCGCGGCGTCTGAGGGGATCGCACCGTGCCGAGGGTGTCCAGCGTTGTCGTCCGCTGTTTGAATCAGATGAGCCATTTGCCGCTCCACTCCATGTGTTGCCACTGCACACGGAGAGTTCAGAGATGTGGGAAAGCCGCTCCAGATGAAGAACGCCTGCGATCGTGATTTGTGCGCCGATTTTCTACAGCGCCGTCAAACACCGATCGCAATCCCCACAGACCCCCTCTGAGCAAACCGCCCAATGGCACCGCCCCTGTGCCACCGGCAACGAAAGCCCCGAAGCCCCCGAAGGCGGCACGCCATCAGTATGCTGATTTGCTAGATTCGCAGTCAAGCGTCAGTTTTTGTTTCCGATACGGTTGGTTCCGGTTGCAAGCATCCGGTTGGTACTGCTTCCGAGTTTCCTACAGCATATCGCCAGGTAGCACCATTTTATGGCGCTGTACAGCATTCATGCCATTTGACGATGGCGTTGACATTTACCATCGGTCAATACCCACGTCCGCGCCGGAATGTAGCCCCGAAATGATGACCGAGGGCTTCAACGCAGGAGTAAAAAATTTGCTGAAATCAGGCTCAGCCGAGAATCAGCCCCGATGTGGGGACTCCGGTGCCCGCGGTGACCAACACATGCTCGACGTCCGGCACCGGGTTGACCGAGGTTCCCCGCAGCTGACGCACCCCCTCGGCGATCCCGTTCATGCCGTGGATGTAGGCCTCGCCGAGCTGACCGCCGTGGGTGTTGATCGGCAGCCGGCCACCGACCTCGATCGCCCCGTCGGCGATGTAGTCCTTCGCCTCGCCCTGCCCGCAGAAACCGAGTTCTTCGAGCTGGATCAGCGTGAACGGAGTGAAATGGTCGTAGAGGATCGCGGTCTGGATGTCGGCGGGGCGCAGACCCGACTGCTGCCACAGCTGCCTGCCTACCAATCCCATTTCGGGCAGGCCCAGTTCGGGCCGGTAGTAGCTGACCATCGAGTACTGATCCGGACTCGAACCCTGCGAAGCGGCCTCGATGATCGCCGGACGATTCTTGAGATCCTTGGCCCGCTCCGGAGTCGTCACCACCAGGGCGACGCCGCCGTCGGTCTCCTGACAGCAATCGAGAAGACGCAACGGTTCGGCGATCCACCGCGAAGTCTGGTGATCGTCGATGGTGATCGGCTTGCCGTAGAAGTAGGCCTTCGGATTGTTCGCGGCATGCTTGCGGTCGGCCACCGAGACCACACCGAAATCCCTGCTGGTAGCGCCGGACAGATGCATGTACCGCTGCGCGATCATCGCGACTTGGGCTGCAGGCGTGGATAATCCGTGCGGATAGGAGAACGAGTTGTCGACGCCGGTGGAATCAGCGTTCTCCACCAGCCGCATCTGCACCTGACCGAAACGCATCCCTGACCGCTCGTTGAAGGCGCGGTAGGCCACCACACATTCCGCGACACCGGTCGCCACCGCGATCGCGGCCTGCTGGATCGTCGCGCAGGCCGCTCCGCCACCGTGATGGATCTTGGAGAAGAACTTCAGCTCGCCGATCCCGGTGGCGCGCGCCACGGCGACCTCGGTGTTCGAATCCATGGTGAACGTCACCATGCCGTCGACGTGTGCCGGGGTCAGTCCCGCATCGTCGAGCGCATCGAGCACGGCCTCAGACGCGAGCCGCAGTTCACTTCTGCCGGAGTTCTTGGAGAAATCCGTGGCACCGATACCGACGATCGCCGCCTTGCCGGACAGGCCGTCGCTCATGCGTTCTCCCCTCCGAAGACAAGTGTGGCGTTGGCGATGACGTGATCACCGAGGCTGTTGCTGCCCGTGATCTTCAAGGACACGACGTCACCCTCGACCGCGGTCACCTCGCCGGTGAACGTCACGGTGTCGTAGGCATACCAGGGCACACCGAGACGCAGTCCGATCGTCTTGATGACGGCGGTCGGGCCGGCCCAGTCGGTGATGAAACGCTGCACCAGACCGGTATCGGTGAGGATGTTGACGAAGATGTCCTTCGACCCCTTGGCCTGCGCCTTGTCCCGGTCGTGGTGCACATCCTGGTAATCGCGGGTGGCGATCGCCGTGGACACGATGAACGTCGGGTCACCGTAGAGTTTGAGCTCGGGCAGCTTGGTTCCGACCTCTGCCACCGGGGCGCTCATTTCACCGGCTCCCACGCATACAGAGTCCACGCCGGGCCGGAGTCTCCGTCGGGAAAGTCGATATACGTTGCGCTGACCGGCATCCCGATCTCGACGGTGGCGGGGTCCGCACCGCGAAGCTCGCCGAGCATCCGCACTCCTTCTTCGAGTTCGACCAGCGCGATGACAAACGGCAGCGTGCGGCCGGGAACCTTCGGGGCGTGGTGCACCACGAAGCTGAACACCGTGCCTCTGCCGCTGGCGACGACATAGTCCGTCGGTTCCGCGGGGTCCGCCCACAATGCCGGTACCGGCGGGTGTTGCAGGGTGCCGTCGTCACGCTTCTGGATACGAAGTTCGTGGGCGTTCACCCCATCCCAGAAGAACTTGGTGTCCTTCGACGACGCGGGCCGCATCATCGATTCGGCGGTCAGATCCTCCGGCACCGCGGTGGCGGTTGCCTCGTCGCGATCGGCGGGCCTGAACTTCATGATCCGCCAGAGCATCTCGGCCACCGGATTGTCTTCGTCATCGCCACAGTGCCATGTGATCTTCTGCGTGATGAAGAACCCTTCGCCGAGCGCCGTTCGCTTGGGACCGACGACGTCGGTCAGTTCGGCGGCGACGCTGACCTCCTCGCCGGGGCTCAGATAACGGTGATAGGTCTGCTCACAGTTGGTGGCCACCACACCGACATAGCCTGCCTCGTCGAACAATTCGAGGATCTTGCCCAGCGGGTCGTCATCGGGGCGGACACCACCGAGCCCCATCATCGTCCACACCTGGATCATCGCCGGCGGTGCAACCACGCCGGGGTGACCGGCCGACTTCGCGGCCGACTCGTCGGCGTAGATGGGGTTCTTGTCGCCCATCGCGTCCAGCCAGTGGTCGATCATCGGCTGATTCACCGGGTGGCGACCTGTGCGCGGCTTGCTCTTCCCCTCGGCCTTGACCCGTTCGGCGGCGGCCTTGATGTCCTCGACGCCCATCATGCTGCTCTGTTCTTCGCGCAGGCGCTCATCACCGCGGCACCCTGGGGACCTTGAGCCCCGCAGCGGCGATCATCTCCCGCATCACCTCGTTGACCCCTCCGCCGAACGTGATCACCAGGTTGCGCTTGGTCATCTTGTCCAGCCAGTCCAGCAGCTCACCGGTCTCCGGATCGGCCGGGTTGCCGTACTTGCCGACGATCTCCTCCGCCAACCGGCCGACATCCTGAATGCGTTCGGTGGAGAACACTTTGGTGGCCGCGGCGTCGGCGACCGCGATGGTCTCGCCCGACGCAGCCACCTGCCAGTTCAGCAGTTCGTTGACTCGCCAGATCGCTTTGATCTGGCCCAGTAGTCGCTGCACGTCTGCGTTGTCGATCGGCGTGACGCCGTCGGACCCCGGCTTGGACGCCCACTCGCGGACCTGGTCGTAGATGCCCGCAACGCGACCGGCCGGACCCAGACCGACACGCTCGTGGTTGAGCTGGGTGGTGATGAGCTTCCACCCGCCGTTCTCCTCGCCCACGACCATGTCGGCGGGAACCCGAACATCCTGGTAGTAGGACGCATTGGTGTGGTGGGCGCCGTCGGACAGGATGATCGGGGTCCAGGAGAAGCCGGGGTCCTTGGTGTCGACGATCAGGATGGAGATGCCCTTGTGCTTGGCCGCGTCCGGATCGGTGCGGCAGGCCAGCCAGATGTAGTCGGCGTCGTGGGCGCCCGTGGTCCACATCTTCTGACCGTTCACGATGAACTCGTCGCCGTGACGGACCGCGGTGGTTCGCAGCGCCGCGAGGTCGGTGCCGGCATCGGGTTCGGAGTAGCCGATGGCGAAATGAATGTCGCCCGAGAGGATTCCGGGGAGGAACTTCTTCTTCTGCTCCTCGGTGCCGTAGACCTGAAGCGTCGGGCCCACGGTCTGCAGGGTGACCAACGGCAGCGGGACGTCCGCCCGGTTCGCCTCGTTGACGAAGATCTGCTGTTCGATCGGCCCGAACCCCAGCCCGCCGTACTCCTTGGGCCAGCCGACCCCGAGCTTGCCGTCCGAGCCCATCCGCTTGATCACCGCGCGGTAGGCCTCGTTGTGACGGTTCGACTCCATCGCCTCGGCCTCTTCGGGCGTGATGAGAGTCGTGAAGTACTGCCGCAGTTCGGCTTGCAGCTGCCGCTGCTCGGGTGTCAGTTCGATGTACATTTAATTCTCCCGTCGCTTCGCTCGCCCCATCACGCTTCCACCAGGTCGAGGCGGTGTGTCGGACCGCCGAGCAGCCGGGACAGATCTTTGATCGACGAGTAGTAACGATCCATCGGATAGGTGATGTCCATCCCCATGCCGCCGTGCAGATGGTGGCAGGTGCGCATGGCGGGCGGGCCCTGCGACGTCAGCCAGTAGCCGAGAATCGCCAAATCGTCTTCAGCGTCAAGGCCTTCGGACAACCGCCATACGACCGAGTTGGCGACCAGGGAGATCGTCCGGGAGGCGATGTAGACCTCGGAGAGCTGGGCGGCGACCGTCTGGAACGTCGACAGCGGCCGGCCGAACTGTTCCCTGGTGGCGACGTAGTCCGCGGTCAGACGAAGCGCGCCGGCCACCAATCCGGAGGCGAAGGCACCGATGGCGGCCAGCGCCAGGTGGTTGGCCCGACGCGCCGTGGCGCCGTCGAGGACGTCGACGTCGGCCACCGCCACATCGACGAACGACACCACGAACTCGTCGGATCCGTTCGACGCCGGTGTCTTGGTGACCGTCAGTCCGTCGGCCTTGCCCGAGACCACCACCACGCCGCTGTCCGTGCTGACGATGACCCAGTCTGCTTGCCCCGCATAGCCGACCGCGATCTTCGTACCGCTGAGCTTTCCCTCGGCCAGGCGGACTCCGGGACGGTCCGGCAGCGACGTGCCCGGCTCGTTCAGCGCGAAGGTCAGCACCGAGCCCTTCGCCACACCGGAGAGATAACGTTGCTGCTGTTCCTCGGAGGCCAGATCGAGCAGCAACGCGGTGGCGCCGAGGGTGACCAGCGCGGGACTGACCGTGCCATGCCTGCCGATCTCCGTCAGCGCGGTGGCGATCTCGGCCAGACCGAGGCCGTCACCTCCGAGGCTTTCCGGCACGGCCAGCGCGGTCACACCGCCGGCGACGAGGGCATCCCAGCTGTTGTCACGATCGAGCACGGACGTGACCACATCGGCGACTGCCTGCTGACCTTCATCGGGACTGAAATCCACCCGAATCCTCCTTGATCCTGGGAAGTTTGAGCGTGTGTCAGGCGCTGGCGCCGGTGTAATCGACCTGCCAGTGCTTGATCCCGTTGAGCCAACCCGAACGTAGCCGCTCGGGCTCGCCTACGGGTTTCAGATCGGGCATGTGGTCGGCGACTGCGTTGAAGATGAGGTTGATCGTCATCCGCGCCAGGTTGGCGCCGATGCAGAAGTGGGCACCAGTTCCGCCGAAGCCGACGTGCGGGTTGGGGTCACGCAGGATGTTGAACTCGTGCGGGTTGTCGAAGACGTCCTCGTCGAAGTTTGCCGACCGGTAGGACATCACCAGGCGCTGGCCCTTCTTGATCTGCACGCCCGCCAGTTCGGTGTCCTCGTTGGCGGTGCGCTGGAATGCCGACACCGGTGTGGCCCAACGGATGATCTCGTCGGCCGTGGTGGTCGGCCGCTCCTTCTTGTAGAGCTCCCACTGATCCGGATTGTTCGCCAGCGCGATCATTCCGTGGGTGATCGAGTTGCGCGTGGTCTCGTTGCCCGCCACGGCGAGCATGATGACGAAGAATCCGAACTCGTCGTCGGAGAGCTTCTCCCCGTCGACGTCGGCCTGGATGAGCGTGGTGACGATGTCGTCGGTGGGGTTCTTGCCCCGCTCGTCGGCCATCGCCATCGCATACATGATCAGTTCCATCGACGACTGCGCCGGATCGACGTCGGCGAACTCGGGATCTTCGCCGCCGGTCATCTCGTTGGACCAGCGGAACAACTTGTCCCGATCATCCTGCGGGACACCGAGCAGGCCGGCGATGGCCTGCAGCGGCAGTTCGCACGACACCTGCTCGACGAAGTCGCCGCTGCCCTCGGCGGCGGCCGTCTTCGCGATGTTCTGCGCGCGCTGGGCGAGCTCGTCCTCGAGCCGCCCGATGGCGCGGGGCGTGAACCCGCGGGAGATGATCTTGCGCAGCCGGGTGTGATGCGGGGCGTCCATGTTGAGCATCACGCTGCGCTGCAACTCGACCGACTCGCGCGTCATCTCCTTGGGCCAGGTCGGGATCGCGCCGTTCTGCCAGCTGGAGAAGACGTCGCTGCGACGCGAGACCTCCTTGACGTCGGCGTGCTTGGTGACGAGCCAGTAGCCGTGGTCTTCGAAGCCTCCGGCGCCACCCGGAATGTCGACCCAGTGGATCGGCTCGGACTTGCGCAGCTCCGCCAACTCCTCGACGGGCAGGCCGACGAGGTTGATGTCAGGATCGAGGAAGTCGAAGTCAGCCGGGATCATCGTGGTCGCCTTTCTGAAGAAGCATGGGCGCTCCTAATTGCAACGTGTTCTAGTGCCAGTAAAACATGCCTTCACCGCAGATCAAAGGTGTGGGAGCATCGCCGCTTGTCAGGCTTATGAAACGTGTTCTAGCCTGACGCAATGGGTAACCCTGTCATCGTAGAAGCCACTCGCAGCCCCATCGGCAAGCGAAAAGGATGGCTTTCCGGCCTGCACGCCACCGAACTGCTCGGCGCCACCCAGCGGGCGGTGGTCGAGAAAGCGGGCATCGATCCCGGCCTGGTCGAACAGGTCATCGGTGGCTGTGTCACGCAGTTCGGCGAGCAGTCCAACAACATCACCCGGGTGGGCTGGCTGGTCGCCGGTCTGCCCGACCATGTCGGCGCGATGACGGTGGACTGCCAGTGCGGAAGCGGGCAACAGGCGAACGGGTTGATCGCCGGCCTGATCGCTGCGGGCGCCATCGACGTCGGCATCGCCTGCGGCATCGAGGCGATGAGCCGCGTCGGCCTCGGAGCCAACGCCGGCCCGGATCGCGGCATCATCCGGCCGGAGTCCTGGGATATCGACCTGCCCGACCAGTTCACCGCCGCCGAGCGGATCGCCAAGCGCCGTGGCATCACCCGCGAGGACATCGACCAGTTCGGCTTCGATTCGCAGCGCAAGGCCAAGCAGGCGTGGGCCGAGGGTCGCTTCGACCGCGAGATCAGCCCCATCGAGGCCCCTGTCCTCGACGAGAACAAGCAGCCGACCGCCGAGCGCGCGTTCGTCACGCGCGATCAGGGTCTGCGCGACACCACGCTGGAAGGTCTGGCATCGCTGAAGCCGGTGATGGAGGGCGCCATCCACACCGCGGGCACGTCGTCGCAGATCTCCGACGGCGCCGCTGCGGTGCTGTGGATGGACGAGGACAAAGCAAAAGCGCTGGGGCTCACGCCTCGGGCCCGGATCGTCAGCCAGGCCCTCGTCGGCGCCGAGCCCTACTACCACCTCGACGGCCCGGTGCAGTCGACGGCAAAGGTGCTGGAAAAGGCTGGGATGAAGATCGGTGACATCGACATCACCGAGATCAACGAGGCCTTCGCGTCGGTCGTGCTGTCGTGGGCCCGGGTGCACGAGCCCGACATGGACACCGTGAACGTCAACGGTGGCGCCATCGCGCTCGGTCATCCCGTAGGCAGCACCGGCAGCAGGCTCATCACCACGGCGCTGCACGAGTTGGAACGCACCGACAAGACGACCGCGCTGATCACCATGTGCGCCGGTGGCGCGTTGTCGACCGGCACCATCATCGAGCGGATCTAGTGGCCTCGCCGCAGACGATCACCGACGCCGACCGCATCGCGGCGGCCCAGGCCTACATCTCCGCGCTGGCCAGCCACGACGCCGACGGCGTGCCGTTCGCGCCCGGCTGCACCCGCGTCGAGGTCGGCCTCAAGACCGGCTTCTCGGGAGAGCACCTGCGCCGCAGCCTGAATCGCGGACCGCAGTACAAGGTCATCAAGGCAGTGACGGCGCCGGAGTTCACCGTTGACGGCGACACCGTGCGGGCCCGCTTCGAGCTGTCGACCAAGCCGCGGCTGGCGGGCCGCAGTGTGGGCGCGCGTATCGACGAGACGTTCCTGATTCCCGCCGACGACCCGTCCGGGCGCGCGCAGATCCACCACATCCGGGCGTCCATCCGCCCGTTCCTGGCCCGATAGGATCCCGTCATGACCAAGCCCCCGAAACCGCTGAGCCCCAAACAGGTCGAAGGACTCAACTCCAAAGCGGTCGGCGTCGGCATCAAGTGGATGTCGAAGTTCAACACCTGGGCGTTCAAAGCCACCGGAGGCCGTCTCGGCTCCAAATGGCGCGGCGGGTCCAACCGATTCAGCGCACCGCCGCCGGTCGGCATCCTGACCACCATCGGCCGCAAGTCCGGCGAACCGCGGGAGAGTCCGCTGCTGTTCCTGCGCGAAGGCGACCGGGTGGTGCTGGTCGCCTCGCAGGGCGGCCGCGCAACCAATCCCATGTGGTACTTGAACATTCAGGCCAATCCGCAGGTCACGTTCCAGATCAAGAACGAAGTGCTCAAGCTGATGGCCCGCGACGCGACCGACGCCGAGCGGGAGCAGTACTGGCCCCGACTCGACGCGATCTACCCGGACTTCGCCAACTACCGGACCTACACCGACCGCAAGATCCCGATCATCCTCTGCGATCCGGCCTGACGTTCGGGCGCTCGACACAGGTGGGCAGCCGGGTCGTCGGATTAGGATTCGACCATGGCCAACTCCCGCCCCAAGTACATGGACACCGCCGCCGGCGACTTCCTCGTGAAGTGGGTATCGCGGCTCAACACGTTCTTCTACCGGCGAGGCAACGGAACAGGACTGGGAAGCACCATCGGTGGCATCCCGGTCGCGTTGCTGATCACCACCGGCCGCAAAACCGGTCAGCCGCGGACCAGCCCGCTGTACTACCTCAGAGACGGTGACACGGTGGTTTTTGCGGCGTCCAAGGGCGGCAGCGACAAGCACCCCATGTGGTACCTCAACCTCAGGGCCGACCCGAAGGTGAAGGTCCAGATCAAGGACGAGACGCTCGATCTCGTCGCGCGTGAGGCCACCGAGGACGAACGGAACCTCTACTGGCCCAAACTAGTTGCGATGTATCCGAGCTACGACGAATACCAGTCCTGGACCGAGCGCAAGATCCCACTCGTGATCTGTGAGCCGGCGTGACCGCCGCGGCGCGGGCGGATCTGCACTTCTACTTCGACCCCGTCTGCCCCTTCGCCTGGATGACCAGCAAGTGGGTACGCATGGTCGCCGGACAACGCGACTATCAAGTGGACTGGCGGTTCATCTCGTTGCGAATCCTCAACGCCCACATCGACTACGCCTCGCATTTCCCACCCGAGTACGAGGCCGGCCACACCGCAGGACTCCGGCTGCTGCGGGTGGCCGCCCGGGTCCGCGCCGAACACGGTCGCGCTGCCGTCGGCCCGCTGTACGACGCGATCGGCACCCGCATCTTCGACACCAGCCGCGAGGTGGACCCGCTCTCGGCGTCCGACCAGGGCGCCCGGCAGGTTCTGGAACCGCTGCTCACCTCCGTAGGGCTCGCGCCCGACATGGCCGATGCGCTGGACGACGAATCGTTCGACGAACTCATCCGGGCCGAGACCGAGGAGGCGCTCGCGTTGACCGGACGCGACGTCGGTACCCCGATCCTGCACTTTCGGCCCCCGGACGGCACCGCGTTCTTCGGCCCCGTGATCAGCAGGCTGCCCAGCGAGGACGACGCCCTCACCCTGTGGGACCACGTCGTCGGTCTCGCATCGTTTCCCGGTTTCGCCGAGCTCAAGCGGTCACTGCGGGAACGTCCTCAGCTGGCCGGCTTCGGCGTCGACCCCGCGGAAGTGGGCAGGGAAGAGGACTGGCACGGGGGCAGCCGTCGCACCAAGAAGTAGGCCTGCTGCCGCTGCCGGGCTCAGGCGCCGTATACCGGCACCGGCGGCCGCGCCTTGGCGAGCAGATCGGTGACGACCGGGCCGAGTTCGGCGGGGTCCCACCTGGCGCCCTTGTCGATCTCCGGGCCGTGCGCCCAGCCCTCGGCGACCCGGATCTTGCCGCCCTCGACCTCGAAGACCTTGCCGGTGACGTCACGGGATTCGACGCTGCCCAGCCAGACCACCAGTGGTGAGATGTTCTCCGGCGCCATCGCGTCGAACGCGGCGTCCTGGGTCGACATCATCTCGGCGAACACCGTCTCTGTCATCCGGGTGCGTGCCGACGGCGCGATCGCGTTGACGGCCACCCCGTAGCGGCCCATCTCGGCGGAAGCCACCAATGTCAGGGCAGCGATGCCTGCCTTCGAGGCGCTGTAGTTGGCCTGTCCGACGCTACCCTGAAGTCCCGCACCGGAACTGGTGTTGATGATGCGGGCGTCCACGCTCTGGCCCGCCTTCGACTGCGCGCGCCAGTAGGCCGCCGCATGCTTCATCGTGGCGAAGTGGCCCTTGAGGTGGACCGCGGTGACGGCGTCGAACTCCTCCTCGCTGGTGTTGGCGAACATCCGGTCGCGCACGATGCCGGCGTTGTTCACCAAGATGTCGAGGGAGCCGAAACTGTCGACCGCGGTCTGGATCAGACCTTCGGCCTGCGACCAGTCTGCGACGTTGGCGCCACTGGTGACGGCTTCGCCACCGGCGGCGACGATTTCGTCGACGACGCTCTGTGCGGCGCTACCGCCACCGGCAGGTGACCCGTCCAGACCGACACCGATGTCGTTGACCACCACACGGGCGCCTTCCACGGCGAACGCCAGGGCGTGAGCCCGGCCGATCCCGCCACCGGCGCCCGTCACGATGGCCACGCGGCCGTCGAGAAGTCCCATGATCCGTGGTCTCCTTGCTTGTTGATGCGTTATTTGATGTCTGCGGTGGTGGTCGAGAGGTAGTGCGGCGGTTCCCCGCCACCGTGCACCTCGAGTGAGGCGCCACTGATGTATGCCGCCGCCGGTGAAGCGAGGAACGCTGTCGCCCAACCGATGTCAGCCGGCTTGGCGAGTCTGCCGAGCGGAACGTTCTTGGAGATCGCGGCGATGGAGTCGGCGTCGCCGTAGAACAGCTCCGACTGTTCGGTCTCGACCATCCCCACCACCACCGAGTTCACCCGGACCTTCGGTGCCCATTCGACCGCGAGCGTGGCGGTCATGTTCTCCACGCCCGCCTTCGCCGCGCCGTAGGCCACAGTGCCGGGCGTGGGTCGCCGCCCGCTGACACTGGTGATGTTGACGATCACGCCGCCGGAGTCCTGGGTCTGCATCACGGCATTGGCATGCGTCGAGACCGACAGCGCGCCAAGCAGGTTGAGCTCGATGATCTTGGTGCTGAACTTGGCCGAGGCGTCGGCGGCCAGAACGTAGGGCGAACCACCCGCGTTGTTGACGACCACATCGAGGCGCCCGTGGTCGGCCACGATCGCTGCGACCAGCGCCTTGACCGACTCGTCGTCGCGGATGTCGCACGGATGGAAGTCATAGGGCAGCCCCTCGACGGGTCGGCGCGCACACGTCACCACCGTGGCGCCCTGGTCGGCGAACACCTTGCTGATGCCTGCCCCGACGCCGCGAACACCTCCGGTGACGAGCACGACCCGACCGGTCAACGCTAAGCGGATGGCTTGAAGGTCACTGTCGACGGCGTCAGTCACTGTGCTAGCGTACCAAGCAAGTGCTTGCTTAGGTAGCCACCCCCAGGGTGTCAGCTCAGGAGTTCACATGACGATTGCGACCAAGACCGTGGAGCCGGGCATCGTCTCCGTCACCGTCGACTACCCACCCGTCAATGCGATCCCGTCGCGCGGATGGTTCGAACTCGGCGACGCCATCACCGCCGCGGGCCGTGACCACAGCACGCATGTGGTCATCCTTCGCGCCGAGGGACGCGGGTTCAACGCCGGCGTCGACATCAAGGAGATGCAGAACACCGAGGGCTTCGGTGCGCTCATCGACGCCAATCGCGGCTGCTTCCACGCGTTCCGGGCTGTCTACGAATGCGAAGTGCCGGTCGTGGCCGCGGTCAACGGCTTCTGTGTGGGCGGCGGCATCGGCCTCGTCGGCAACTCCGACGTCATCGTCGCCTCCGACGACGCGAAGTTCGGCCTCCCCGAGGTGGAACGCGGCGCGTTGGGCGCAGCCACCCACCTGTCCCGCCTGGTGCCGCAGCACATGATGCGTCGGTTGTTCTTCACGGCAGCGACTGTGGACGCCCAGACCCTGCACCACTTCGGCTCCGTGCACGAGGTGGTTCCGCGCGCCGATCTGGACGAGGCTGCGCTGCGCGTCGCCCGCGACATCGCCTCCAAGGACACCCGGGTGATCCGCGCCGCGAAGGAGGCGTTGAACTTCATCGACGTCCAACCGGTCAACGCCCGATACCGGATGGAACAGGGCTTCACGTTCGAGCTGAACCTGGCGGGTGTCTCCGATGAGCACCGTGACGCATTCGCGGGAACTGACAAGGGATCAAAATAGTATGGCAGACAAGAGAACAACTCTCGACGAGGCTGTCTCGTCGATCGAGAGCGGTATGACGATCGGGCTCGGCGGCTGGGGTTCCCGGCGCAAGCCGATGGCGTTCGTGCGCGCCTTGCTGCGCACCGACGTCACCGATCTCACGGTGGTCACCTACGGGGGGCCCGACCTGGGTCTGCTCTGCTCGGCGGGCAAGGTCAAGCGCGTCTACTACGGCTTCGTGTCGTTGGACTCCCCGCCGTTCTACGATCCGTGGTTCGCCAAGGCCCGCACCTCGGGTGCCCTCGAGGCCCGCGAGATGGACGAGGGCATGCTGCGCTGCGGTTTACAGGCAGCGGCGCAACGGTTGCCGTTCCTTCCGATTCGCGCCGGACTGGGTAGCGACGTCCGGGCGTTCTGGGGCGACGAGCTCAAGACGGTGCGTTCGCCCTACCCCACGGGTGAGGGTTACGAGGAGCTGGTCGCGATGCCGGCGCTGAGGTTGGACGCGGCGTTTGTGCACATGAATCTCGGTGACGCGAGGGGCAACGCGGCCTACACCGGCATCGACCCCTACTTCGACGACCTGTTCCTGATGGCCGCCGAGAGGCGTTACCTGTCGGTGGAGAGGGTGGTTCCCACCGAAGAGCTGGTGAAATCGGTTCCGCCACAGGCGCTGCTGATCAACCGCATGATGGTCGACACTGTGGTCGAGGCGCCCAACGGTGCCCACTTCACCCTGAACGAACCCGACTACCGGCGTGACGAGAAGTTCCAGCGTCACTACGCCGAGGCGGCCGGTTCCGACGACACGTGGGCCGCGTTCGTCGAGACCTACCTGTCCGGAAGCGAAGCCGACTACCAGGCGGCGGTGCGCAGTTTCGCCGCAGAGCAAGCCGCCGCGAAGGAAGCTGCCAAATGATCTCTGCGACCCGCGCCGAGGTGTGCGCCATCGCCTGTGCCGAACTCTTCCGCGATGCCGGCGAGATCATGGTCAGCCCGATGACCACCATCGTCTCGATCGGCGCCCGCCTGGCACGGCTGACCTTCTCCCCCGACATCGTGTTGTCCGACGGCGAAGCCCGTCTGATCGCCGACACTCCGGCCATCGGCGCCGCAGCCACGATGGAGGGCTGGATGCCGTTCGGCCGGGTCTTCGAAACGCTGGCCTGGGGCCGGCGCCATGTTGTCATGGGCGCCAACCAGATCGACCGTTACGGCAACCAGAACCTGTCGGCGTTCGGGCCGCTGCAGCACCCGACCCGCCAGATGTTCGGGGTGCGGGGCGCCCCCGGCAACACCATCAACCACGCCACCAGCTACTGGGTCGGCAATCACTCCAAACGGGTGTTCGGCGAGTCCGTCGACATCGTCTCGGGGATCGGCTGGGACAAGGTTCTTTTCAACAGCGACGGCAATCCCGTCAACCCCGCTTACCGCTTCGTGAACGTGTTCCGGGTGGTGACCAATCTCGGTGTCTTCGACTTCAACGGACCCGACCATCAGATGCGCGCATTGTCGCTGCATCCCGGCGTCGAAGCCGACCAGGTCGCCGACAACACCTCGTTCGAGGTCCACGGGCTGGACTCGGCGCAGACCAGTCGGCTGCCCTCGGGTGACGAGCAGAAGCTCCTCCGTGAGGTCATCGACCCGAAATCATTGCGCGACAAGGAAGTCAAGTGACTTCTCTGAAGACCCCGCTGACCGAACTCGTCGGCATCGAGCACCCCGTGGTCCAGACCGGCATGGGCTGGGTCGCCGGAGCGCGACTGGTGGCCGCTACGTCGAATGCCGGCGGTCTGGGCATCCTGGCGTCGGCGACGATGACACTCGACGAGCTCAGAACGGCGGTCGGCAAGGTCAAAGCCGCCACCGACAAACCCTTCGGCATCAACATGCGTGCCGACGCCGGCGACGCCGATCAGCGCGTCGACCTCCTGATCAGCGAAGGAGTCAAAGTCGCCTCCTTCGCCCTGGCACCCAAGCCGGAACTCATCGCCAAGCTCAAAGAGGCTGGTGTGGTGGTCATTCCGTCGGTCGGACTGGCCAAACATGCGAAGAAGGTCGCGGGCTGGGGCGCCGACGCCGTCATCGTGCAGGGCGGCGAGGGCGGCGGTCACACCGGACCGATCGCCACCACGCTGCTGCTGCCGTCGGTGCTCGACGCCGTCGCCGACACCGGGATGCCGGTGATCGCGGCGGGCGGCTTCTTCGACGGCCGGGGTCTGGCCGCCGCGCTGTCCTACGGGGCAGCGGGAGTCGCCATGGGAACGAGGTTCTTGCTGACGTCGGACTCCACCGTCCCCGACGCGGTCAAGCAGCGCTACCTGCAGGCGGCCCTCGACGGAACCGTCGTCTCCACCCGGGTCGACGGCATGCCGCACCGGGTGCTGCGCACCGGACTGGTGGAGAAGCTCGAGGGCGGCTCCCCGGTCCGGGGTCTCGCTGCCGCGGTGGGCAACGCCCAGAAGTTCAAGAAGATGTCCGGGATGACCTGGCGGTCGCTGGTCCGCGACGGTCTGGCGATGCGCCGTGGCAAGGAGCTGACCTGGTCACAGGTGGTGATGGCGGCCAACACCCCGATGCTGCTGAAGGCCGGCCTGGTCGAGGGCAACACCGAGGCCGGGGTGCTGGCATCGGGTCAGGTCGCCGGCATCATCGACGACCTGCCGACCTGCGCCGAGTTGATCGACTCGATCGTCGCCGACGCGGTCGAACACCTCCGATCAGCGGCCGGTCACATCCGCTAGCCGAATCGACCTCGGCGAGCGGAGCATGTTCCTAGACTCCGACGGATGAAGACCAACGCCGCGATTCTGTGGGAGTACGGCTCCGACTGGACCATCGAAGAGATCGACCTCGACCCACCCAAAGACGGCGAGGTGCTGGTGTCCTGGGAGGCCACCGGCCTGTGCCACTCCGACGAGCACATCCGCACCGGGGACCTGCCGGCGCCGCTTCCACTCGTGGGCGGCCACGAGGGTGCGGGCATCGTGCGGGAGGTCGGCCCGGGTGTCATCGGTCTGGCACCCGGCGACCACGTCGTCGCATCGTTCCTGCCGGCGTGCGGGCGGTGCCGGTTCTGTTCCACCGGCCATCAGAATCTCTGTGACCTCGGCGCGTTGATCATGGCCGGCACCCAACTCGACGGCACCTACCGGCGCCACGTCAACGGGCAGGACGTCGGCGTCATGGCGCTCGTCGGGACGTTCTCGCAATACGGCACCGTGCCCGAGGCGTCGATCGTCAAGATCGACGACGACATTCCCCTCTCGCGCGCCTGTCTGCTCGGGTGCGGCGTCACCACCGGATGGGGGTCCGCGGTGCACACCGCCGACGTGCGACCGGGCGACACGGTCGTCGTCATCGGCTTCGGTGGCATCGGCAGCGGAGCGGTCCAAGGCGCCAGACTGGCCGGTGCGGAGAAGATCGTCGTCGTCGAGCCGGTCGAAGCCAAGCGGGAGAAGGCTTTTCAGCTCGGCGCGACACACTTCGTCTCATCGCTGCCCGAAGCCACCGAACTGGTCGCAGAGCTGACCCGCGGCGTGATGGCCGACTCGGCGATCCTCACGATGGGCCTGCTCGAGGGCTCGATGCTCGAAGATGCCGCCAACATCGTCCGCAAGGGCGGCGCGATCGTGATGACGGCCCTGTCCACGCTGGCCGACAACTCGCCGACGTTGGGCCTGATGATGTTCACGCTGTTCCAGAAGAGACTTCTGGGCAGCCTCTACGGCGAGGCAAATCCCCGCGCCGACATCCCGCGACTGCTCAGCCTGTACCGCGAGGGCAAACTACTGCTCGACGAAACCGTGACGCACGAGTACAAACTCGCCGAGGTCAACGAGGGTTACGAGGACATGCGTGCCGGCCGTAACATCCGCGGCGTCATCGTCCACGACCACTGATTTCGCCGAAACTGTATTCCACGCGCCACTTTTGGTTGTTGTGTCGCGTGGAATACAGTTTCGGCGGTTGGGTCAGAGGCGTTCGATGATGGTGACGTTGGCGGTGCCGCCGCCCTCGCACATCGTCTGAAGACCGTAGCGGCCGCCGATACGCTCCAGCGTGTTCAGCATGGTGGTGAAGAGCTTTGCGCCGGTGGCACCGAGTGGGTGTCCGAGCGCGATCGCGCCGCCGCTCGGATTCACCTTCTCCGGATCCGCCTTGGTCTCCTTGAGCCAGGCCTGGACCACCGGTGCGAACGCCTCGTTGATCTCGACGGTGTCGATGTCGTCCATCGACAGCCCCGTCTTCTCCAGCGCATAGCGGGTCGCCGGGATCGGTCCGGTGAGCATGAAGACCGGATCCGCGCCGCGTGCGCTGATGTGATGGATGCGTGCCCGCGGCTTGAGGCCGTGCGCCTTCACTGCACTTTCGGAGGCGAGCAGTACCGCGCTGGCGCCGTCGGAGATCTGGCTGGCCATGGCCGCGGTCAGGCGACCACCCTCGACGAGGGTCTTGAGGCCGGCCATCTTCTCCAGCGAGGTGTCGCGCGGGCCCTCGTCGACACGGAACCCGTCGACCTCGAGGATCTCGTTGTCGAAATGCCCGGCGCGGATTGCGGCCTGCGCGCGTTGATGGCTGGTGAGCGCGTACTGCTCCATCTCCTCGCGGGACAGGTTCCACTTCTCGGCGATCATCTCCGAGCCGCGGAACTGGGAGATCTCCTGGTCGCCGTAGCGGTGCAGCCAGCTCTTCGATTCATTTGTCGGAGAGGTGAATCCGAACTGTTCGCCGACGATCATGGCCGAGCTGATCGGGATCTGGCTCATGTTCTGCATTCCGCCGGCCACGATCAGATCGGCTGTGCCCGACATGATCGCCTGCGCGCCGAAGGAGATGGCCTGCTGAGACGAACCGCACTGCCGGTCGACGGTGACACCGGGGACCTCTTCGGGGAATCCGGCTGCCAGCCAGGACAATCGGGCGATATTGCCGGCCTGCGGGCCGATCGCGTCGACACAGCCGGCGATGACGTCGTCCACTGCGCCGGGGTCGACGTCGACTCGCTCGAACAGGCCGCGCCAAGCGGCGGCGCCCAGGTCGACGGGGTGCATCCCGGCGAGCGATCCGTTGCGCTTGCCGATCGCGGTGCGCACCGCGTCGACGACGTATGCCTCTGACGCTGCCATGTTCAGACTCCTTCTGTCGTTATGCCACCGAGCACGATGGCGAGGTATTGCTTGCCGACCTGCTCAGCTGTCAGTGGTCCACCCGGCTGGTACCAGCGGACCGAGACCCAGGTGGTGTCGCGGATGAATCGGTACACCAGATCGACGTCGACGTCGGGGCGGAAGTAGCCCTCCTCGATGCCCTGGGTCAGCACCTCGACCCACATCTGGCGCTGTTCCCGGTTGCGCTCGTCCACATAGGCGAACCGCGGCTGCGAGGACAGATGTTTGGCCTCGTCCTGGTAGATGACCACCGCCGCGTGCTGGGTCTCGATGGCCTCGAACGATGCCATGAACAGACCCTTGAGACGTTGCACCGGATTCGGCTCCGTCGCGACGATCTCCTGGTAGCGGTGGAACAACCAGTCGAGAAATCCGCGCAGCACCTCGTCGACCATCTCCTCCTTCGACGAGAAGTGGTGGTAGAGGCTGCCGGACAGGATCCCCGCGGAGTCGGCGATGTCGCGCACGGTGGTGGCACGCATCCCGCGCTCGGCGAACATCGTCGCGGCGAGCGCCAGGAGCTCGTCGCGTCGGGTGTTGGCCGGGGCGGCCGGGCGCTCGGCCGTCATGGATGTTGGCTCGACACCGAGATCACTTCGCCGGTCAGGTAACTGGAGTACTCGCTGGCCAGGAACGCGATCGTGGCAGCGACCTCCCACGGCTCCGCAGCGCGGCCGAACGCCTCGCCCTCCGAGAGCCGGTCGAGCAGCTCGGAGCTGCTGGTCTTCTCGAGGAACTTGTGCCGCGCGATGCTCGGGGACACCCCATTGATCCGCACGCCGTATTCGACGGCTTCGATGGCGCTGCACCGGGTCAGTGCCATCACACCGGCCTTGGCGGCCGCATAGTGCGACTGCGAATGCTGCGCCCGCCACCCGAGCACGCTGGCGTTGTTGACGATGACGCCGCCGTGTGGTGCGTCACGGAAGTACCGCAACGCGGCGCGCGTCGCGCGCATCGTCGACGTCAGCGTCACGTCGAGCACGCGGTCCCATTCGTCGTCGGTCATGTCGACGACGGGCGTCTGGCCGCCGAGACCGGCGTTGTTGACCAGCACGTCGAGCCGGCCCATCGCAGCCACCGCATCGGTGATCAGTGCATCAACCGCGGCGGTCGACGTCACGTCACACACCACGGCTTCGACGCGGCCCAGACCGAGGCCGGCAAGCTGGTCCCGGGTCTCACCGAGGCGGCGCTCGTGAAAGTCGGAGACGACGACGTCGGCGCCTTCGGCAAGAGCCCGCCGGGCCACCGAGGATCCGATACCGGTGCCTGCGGCCGCGGTCACCAGGACGACCTTGTCGGTCAGCAGACCGTGTCCGTCGATCTCATTCGGCGGTACTGAAAGTGTCACGAGGGCTTCATCTCCCGGGGAAGGCCGAGCACCCGCTCGGCGAGAATGTTGCGCTGGATCTCGTTGGATCCGCCGTAGATGGTGTCCGAGCGGGAGAACAGGTACAGCCGCTGCCACTCGTCGAACTCGCCGCCGTCCAAGGTCAGCCCAGCCATGCCCTGCACGTCCATCGCGATCTCGCCGAGTTCGCGATGCCAGTTGGCCCACAACAACTTCGACACGTTATCTTGCCCCGGCTGTTCCACATCCATCGTCTTCAGCGCGTAGGCCCGCATCGTGTTCAGCCCGGTCCAGGACCGCGTCAATCGCTCCCGGATCAGCGGATCATCGGCCGCACCGGTGCGCTTGGCCAGCTCCACCAGGTTGGAATGCTCCCGGGCATAACGGATCTGCTGGCCCAGCGTCGACACGCCCCGCTCGAAAGTCAACGTCCCCATCGCGACCCGCCACCCGTCGCCCGGTTCCCCGACCACGAGGTCGGCGTCGGTGCGGGCGTTGTCGAAGAAGACTTCGTTGAACTCCGAGTCACCGGTCAGCTGGATGATCGGACGGATGTCGACTCCGGGCTGGTCGAGGGGCACCAGCAGATAGGACAGGCCGGCGTGCCGCTTGGAGCCCTTCTCGGAGCGGGCGATCACAAAGCACCACTGCGCCCAGTGAGCCAGCGAGGTCCACACCTTCTGCCCGTTGATCACCCACTGATCGCCGTCGAGCGTCGCGGTGGTGGAGACGTTGGCGAGGTCGCTGCCCGCGCCGGGCTCGGAGTAACCCTGCGACCACAGTTCGGTGACGTCGAGGATCTTGGGCAGGAAACGCTTCTGTTGCTCGGGAGTGCCGTAGGCGATGAGCGTTGGTCCGACCAGTTCCTCGCCCAGATGGTTGACCTTGTCGGGGGCGTTCGCCTTGGCGTATTCCTCGTAGAACGCGACCCGGTGCGCAACGGAGAGCCCACGGCCGCCGTGTTCTTCGGGCCAGCCCAGACAGGTCAGCCCGGCGGCTGCCAGATGCTGGTTCCATTCCCGACGTTCCTTGAACGCTTCGTGCTCGCGGCCGGGGCCACCGAGGCCCTTCAGCGCGGCGTACTCACCGACAAGATTCTCGGCAAGCCAGTCGCGGACCTCAGCCCTGAACTCCTGGACCTCTATCACCCCTGTAGGCTAACCTACCAAGCACTTGCTTTGTTAGAGGGAGCATCGATGACCCAGCTGAGGACCACTCCGGCGGTTCTCGACCGGATCACGGACGAGATTCCCGACCACCCCGCCGTGGTCACGCCGGACAGGACGTTGACGTTCGCCGAGCTGCGTGACGAGGTCCGGCACGCCGCCTCGGCGATGATCGACCTGGGCGTCGCGCCGGGCGACCGCGTCGCGATCTGGTCGCCGAACACCTGGCACTGGGTGGTGGCCAGCCTGGCCGTCCACTACGCCGGCGGTGTGCTCGTCCCGCTGAACACGCGCTACACCGCAAGCGAGGCCACAGATATCCTCACCCGCACCGAGGCCCCGCTGCTGTTCGCCTCAGGTGAGTTCCTCGGCTCGGACAAGGCCGCGAGCGTCAACCACCCCGAAGTCAGAGATGCCCTCCCCTCGCTGCGCCACGTCGTGCGGGTCCCGATCGAGAAGGCCGACGGCACGTGGGACGAGTTCGTCGCCCGGGGCGGCGACCTGACGGTCGTTGACGCCCGCGCCGCCGCCGTCACCCCCGACGACGTCTCCGACATCCTGTTCACCTCGGGGACCACGGGTCGCAGCAAGGGGGTGCGGTGCGCGCATCGCCAGTCCCTCGCCGCGTCTGCCGCCTGGGCCGCGTGCGGCCAGGTCACACGCGAGGACCGCTACCTGTGCATCAACCCGTTCTTCCACAACTTCGGCTACAAAGCCGGCATCCTGGCCTGCCTGCAGACCGGCGCAACCCTGTTCCCGCAGCTGACCTTTGACCCGCTGCAGGCGATGGGCGCCGTGGCCGAGCACCGGATCACCGTGCTGCCCGGTCCGCCCACGATCTACCAGACCCTGCTCGACCACCCCGACCGCGGCGGCTACGACCTGAGCTCGCTGCGATTCGCGGTCACCGGGGCAGCCACCATCCCCGTCGTACTGATCGAGCGCATGCAGACCGAACTCGACATCGACATCGTGCTGACCGCCTACGGCCTGACCGAGGCCAGCGGCTTCGGCACGATGTGCCGGGCCGAGGACGACGCGGTCACCGTGGCCACCACGTCGGGACGCCCGATCGCGGACTTCGAACTCCGGATCGGCGACCAGGCAGAGGTGCTGCTGCGCGGCCCCAACGTGATGCTGGGTTATCTCGACGACCCCGACGCCACTGCCGCCGCGATCGACGGCGACGGCTGGTTGCACACCGGCGATGTCGGCGAACTCGATGACGCCGGGAACCTCAAGATCACCGACCGGCTCAAGGACATGTACATCTGCGGCGGCTTCAACGTCTACCCCGCCGAGATCGAGCAGGTGCTGGCCCGTCTCGACGGAGTCGCGGAAGCGGCGGTGATCGGGGTCCCCGACGAGCGGCTCGGTGAGGTCGGCAAGGCTTTTGTGGTCACGCTGCCGGACGTCGAGCTCGACGAGAAGACCGTGATCGACCACACCCGAGAGCATCTCGCGAACTTCAAGACCCCACGGTCGGTGGTGTTCCTCGACGCGCTGCCGCGCAACCCCGGCGGCAAGGTCGTCAAACCGCAGCTCCGGCAACGACCCGAGAACACAGAAAGGGCCTGAGTTGGACCTCAACTTCGACGACGCCACCCTCGAGTTCCAGTCCGAGGTGCGCGACTTCCTCTCGGCGAACAAGGACTCGTTCCCGACGCAGTCCTACGACACCGCCGCAGGCTTCGAGCAGCACCGGCACTGGGACAAGGTGCTTTTTGACGCCGGGCTGTCGGTGATCACGTGGCCGGCCGAGTACGGCGGTCGTGACGCCACGCTGCTGCAGTGGATCGTCTACGAGGAGGAGTACTTTCGCGCCGGCGCCCCGGGACGCGCGAGCGCCAACGGCACGTCGATGTTGGCGCCGACCCTGTTCGCCCACGGGACTGCCGACCAACTGAAGCGGATCCTGCCGAAAATGGCCAGCGGCGAGGAAATCTGGGCGCAAGCCTGGTCGGAGCCGGAGTCCGGCAGCGACCTGGCGTCGCTGCGATCGACGGCGACCAAGACCGAGGGCGGCTGGCTTCTCAACGGCCAGAAGATCTGGAGCTCACGGGCGGTCTTCGGGGAGCGGGCTTTCGGCTTGTTCCGCTCCGATCCCGAAGCGCAGCGGCACAAGGGGCTGACGTACTTCATGTTCGACCTGAAGGCCGACGGCGTCACCGTGCGGCCGATCGCGCAGCTCGGCGGTGACACCGGATTCGGCGAGATCTTCCTCGACGACGTGTTCGTGCCCGACGACGACGTCATCGGCGGCGTACACGAGGGCTGGCGCGCGGCGATGAGCACGACCAGCAATGAACGCGGAATGTCGTTGCGCAGCCCCGCACGGTTCATCGCACCCGCCGAACGCCTGGTGGCCCAGTGGCGCGACAATCCCGATCCGGCTTTCACCGACCGCGTCGCCGACGCATGGATCAAGGCCCAGGCCTACCGGTTGCACACGTTCGGAACCGTCACCCGGGTGAGCAACGGTGGCGAACTGGGGGCGGAATCATCGGTGACCAAGGTCTTCTGGTCCGACCTCGACGTCGCCCTACACCAGACCGCGTTGGACCTGCGCGGCGCCGACGGTGACCTCGCCGACCCGGTGACCGACGGTCTGCTGTTCGCCCTCGGCGGCCCGATCTACGCCGGCACCAACGAGATCCAGCGCAACATCATCGCCGAACGACTCCTGGGCCTGCCCCGAAAGTAGACGATCAGTGAACTTTGAGATAGACGACCAGCAGCGTGACTTCGCGGCCAGCATCGACGCCGCGCTGGGCGCTGCCGACCTGCCCGGCGCCGTACGCGCCTGGGGTGCCGGCGACACCGCGCCCGGCCGCAAGGTGTGGGCACAACTGGCCGACCTCGGTGTGACGGCCCTGATGGTGCCCGAGAAGTTCGACGGCATCGAGGCACACCCCGCCGACCTCGTGGTGGCCATGGAGCGGCTCGGGCGCTGGGCAGTGCCGGGACCGGTGACCGAATCCATCGCGGTGGCACCGATTCTGCTGGCAGCCGACGAGCGCAGCGCCGCCCTGGCTTCCGGTGAGCTGATTGCGACGGTGGCGCTGCCGCCCACGGTCCCCCGCGCGGTTGACGCCGACACCGCGGGTCTGGTTCTGCTCGCCGAAGACGGACAGGTGCGCGACGGCGTGGCCGGTGAGGCGCACGAGTCGGTCGACCTCAGCCGAAAGCTGTTCGACGTCAATGCGTCCGGTGATCCGCAGTCGGCCGATGTCGACCGTGCTTTCGAGTTCGGCGCGCTGGCTACCGCAGCTCAGCTGGTCGGTGCAGGTCAGGCGATGTTGGATGCCGCCGTCGAATACGCCAAACAGCGCAGCCAATTCGGCACCGTCATCGGCACCTATCAGGCGATCAAGCACAAGCTCGCCGATGTGCTGATCGCGATCGAATTGGCGCGGCCACTGGTGTATGGAGCTGCGTTGGCACTGGCTGACGGGTCGGCCGATACCTCGCGCGACGTCAGCGCCGCCAAGGTCGCTGCGGCCGACGCCGCACTGCTCGCCGCGCGCTCGGCGCTGCAGACGCACGGTGCCATCGGATTCACCCAGGAGCATGACCTGTCCCTGCTTCTGGTCCGGGTGCAGGCGCTGCGGCCCGCGTGGGGTGACCCGACGTGGCACAGGCGCCGAGTATTGGAGGCACTGACAGCATGACGGTTCAGCGAGTAGCGAAGGCGGATCGCGCATGACAGAAGAGCGGGAACTGCTGCGCGACACCGTCGCCGCCCTGGTCGACAAGCACGCACCACCCGAAGCGGTTCGTGAGGCGATGGATTCGGAGCGCGGATACGACGAGTCGCTCTGGCAGATGCTGTGCGAGCAGGTCGGCGTCGCAGCCCTGGTGGTACCCGAGGAACTGGGCGGCGCCGGCGGCGAACTCGCCGATGCCGCGGTGGCGCTCGAGGAGCTGGGCAAGGCCCTGGTGCCCGCCCCCCTGCTGGGGACCACGCTGGCCGAGTGGGCGCTGCTGTCGGCCGACGAACCCGACGGCGAGACACTCGAGAAGCTGGCGGAGGGATCGTCGGTCGGTGCGGTCGTTTTCGACCCCGGCTACGTCGTGAACGGAGACGTCGCCGACGTGGTGATCGCCACCGACGGTGAGACCCTCACGCGCTGGCAGTCTTTCACCGCCGAACCGGCCACCTCGATGGATCCGACGCGCCGGTTGGCTCGAGTCCACGCAGGAGAGACCTCGCCGATGGGGCGGGACCCCGGGCTTGCGGACATCGCGGCGATCCTGCTGGCCGCCGAGCAGATCGGCGCCGCATCGCGGTGCCTGGACCTGACGGTGCAGTACACGAAGGACCGCGTCCAGTTCGGCAGGCCGATCGGTAGCTTCCAGGCGCTCAAGCACCGGATGGCCGACCTCTATGTCGCTGTGCAGTCGGCACGGGCGGTCGTCGACGAGGCCGTGGCGGACCCGAACCCGACGTCGGCCGCGCTCGCCCGGGTTGCCGCCAGCGAGGCGTTCTCGACCGTGGCCGCCGAGGCCGTCCAGTTGCACGGCGGCATCGCGATCACCTGGGAAAGCGACATCCAGTTGTACTTCAAGCGTGCCCACGGGAGCGCACAGCTTCTGGGGCCCGCCCGCGAGCACCTGCGTCGCCTCGAATCGCAGGTGTTCTAGCCTGAAGTCGTGACGGTTTCGCTGCGGGCAGGTATCCCACCGTTCTACGTGATGGATGTGTGGCTGGCCGCGGCAGAACGGCAGCGCACCCATGGCGACCTGGTGAACCTGTCCGCGGGCCAACCCAGCGCGGGAGCGCCCACCCCGGTTCGCGACGCGGCCGTCGCAGCGCTGGGCCGCAACCAACTCGGCTACACGGTGGCGTTGGGCAAACCGGAGCTACGGGCGGCGATCGCGGATACGTACTGGAACCGCCACGCGCTCGAGGTCGAACCGCGCGATGTCGTGGTGACCACCGGCTCGTCGGGCGGATTCCTGCTGGCGTTCCTCGCCTGCTTCGACGTCGGCGACCGGGTGGCGATCGCCAGCCCCGGCTACCCGTGTTACCGCAACATCCTGTCGGCGCTCGGGTGCGAGGTCGTCGAACTACCGTGCGGCCCCGACACGCGGTTCCAGCCCACGGTGCAGATGCTGGATGCGCTCGATCCACCGGTCGCCGGGGTGGTCGTGGCGAGTCCCGCGAACCCGACCGGGACGGTGATCCCACCCGAGGAACTCGCAGCGATCGCCACCTGGTGTGAGTCGTCGGGAGTCCGTCTCATCAGCGACGAGGTGTACCACGGGCTGGTGTACGACGGTTCGCCTGCGACCAGTTGCGCGTGGGAGACATCGCGGGAAGCCGTTGTGGTGAACAGCTTCTCGAAGTACTTCGCGATGACCGGGTGGCGGCTGGGCTGGCTGCTGGTGCCCGACGAGTTGAAGCGGGCCGTCGACTGCCTCACCGGTAACTTCACGATCTGCCCGCCGACGCTGTCCCAGGACGCAGCCATCGCGGCGTTCACCTCCGAATCGATCGCCGAGGCCGATTCGCTGCTCGACGGCTACTCCGCCAACCGGACGCTGCTGCTCGACGGACTGCGCGGGATCGGCATCGACCGACTGGCCCCGACCGACGGCGCCTTCTACGTCTACGCCGATGTCTCCCATCTCACCACCGATTCGCTCGCGTTCTGCTCGACGTTGTTGTCCGACACCGGGGTTGCGATCGCACCCGGGGTCGACTTCGACACTGTTCGCGGCGGGGCGTCCGTGCGGTTGTCGTTCGCGGGGCCGTCCGACGACATCACCGAAGCGGTTCGGCGGATCGGTTCGTGGTTGGGCTAGTGCTCGGGTCACCCCAGGCCGGTGGACGAGCGCCGTCGGCGCGAGATCGCATCCACGCTCGCCGCGAGTAGCAGCACGCCTCCGGTGACGAGGAAGTTGATGTAGGACGACTGATTCAACAGGCCGAGTCCGTTGGCGATCGTCGCGACCACGACCCCGCCGATCACCGCATCCACGGCTCGTCCCTTGCCGCCGAACAGACTGGTGCCACCGATGACGGCGGCGCCGACCGCGTACAGCAGGGTGTTGCCGGCACCCGAGGACGCCGATACCTTGCCGGCGTAGGACGCCGCGATGATCCCGCTCAACGCCGCCAGCGACGAGCATGCGATGAACACCGACACCCTGATGCGGTCGACCGAGATGCCCGCGCGCCGGGCCGCTTCGGCGTTACCGCCGACCGCGTAGATGTGTCTGCCGTAGGACGTGCGGTTGAGCACCAGGGTCAACACGATCAGCAGCACCAGGATGATGGGCAGCACATAGGGGATTCCGCGGATCTCCACGTTCGGGTTGACGCTGCGGTTGATGCTCAGCACGTAGGTCACCCCCAGGGTCACCACCGCGAGGCCGGCAACCCGGGCCACCACGATCCCGAACGGGGGGTGCGCCAGCCCGAGCTCCTTCTTGGTGCGATAGCGGTAGACCTCCAGCGCACCGAAACCGATGACCACCAACAGGGCGATGGTCCAGCCCGCGGTCACCGACAGGTTGTTGATGGTGATGCCACGAATGACGGGATCGTCGACGCGGACCGACCCGCCCTCACCGATGAGTTTGAGCGTGACCCCTTGTAGCCCAAGGAAGAACGCCAAGGTCACCACGAAGGACGGGATGCCGAGTTTGGCCCGCAGGGCACCGATCATCACGCCGATCAGCGCGCCGGTGGCGATGCCCGCCGCCATGGCAACCCACCAGGGCAGGCCGGTGTTGACGATGCTCAGGGCCATCGCACAGGCGGCCACGCCCCCCGCCACGCCCGCGGACAGGTCGATGTCCCCGAGCAGCAGGACGAAGACCAGTCCCATCGCCAGCACACAGATCGACCCGGCCTGGGTGACGAGGTTGGCAAGGTTGAGTGCCGACAGGAACCGGTCGTTGGCCAGGCCGAACACCACGAACAGCACAATGAGCCCGAGAACCGCAGGCAGCGACCCCATGTCGCCGCCGCGGACCCTGCGCAGATAGGTCCGCACGGCGTCGCCGAAACCCTCGTCCGCTCGGGCGTCGACGGCGAAGTCGGACTCGGCCAGCGCGCCCTCGGGTTGCGAACTGCCCCTCGATTGAGAGCTGACTGTGGTCATGGGAGTGTCCTTCACGTCCGTCACATCGACTCGGCGGCATCGGCCGGCGCCAGCCCGCGGTCGCCTGACCGCCCGGCGGTGATGAGTTCGACCACCTCGCTGTGGGTGACATCGGCGGCCTTGACGTCGGCAGCAACCCGGCCGAGGTACAGCGCGCAGATCCGATCGGCCACCTCGAGGACGTCAATCATGTTGTGGGAGATCAGCACAACACCCACACCCTGGTCGGCCAGCCGGCGCACGAGATCGATCACCTGGCGGGTCTGTGCGACACCGAGCGCCGCCGTGGGTTCGTCGAGCAGCACCACTTTGGAGTTCCACAGCACCGATTTGGCGATAGCCACGGTCTGGCGCTGGCCTCCGGAAAGGCTGGACACCGTCTGCCGCACCGACTTCACGGTCCGCACCGACAACGACTTCAGCGCATCGCGGGCCATCGTCTCCATGCGCGCTTCGTCGAGCATCCCGCGGTGCTTGAGCTCACGACCGAGGAACATGTTCTCGACGATGTCGAGGTTGTCGCACAGCGCGAGGTCCTGGTACACGACCTCCACACCGAGCGCCGACACGTCGTTGGGACCGTGCACGGTCACCGGGGATCCCTGGAACAGGTACGTCCCGGTGTCGATCGGATGGATCCCGGCGATCGCCTTCACCAGCGTCGACTTCCCCGCGCCGTTGTCACCGACCAGTGCGGTGACCTCGCCGGGATAGACCTGGAAGTCGATGTCGTGCAGCACGTGCACGACCCCGAAACTCTTGTTCACCCCCCGTAATTCGAGGATCGGTTCAACACTGGACGTCATGTCGTTCAGACTCCCGCCGCGGCGCACATCGCTTCGAACTGTCCCGCGCACACCTCGTCCTTGGACTGACCTCCGTCGGTGAACACGATGTCGACGGTGTCCTTCGTGATCGACTGCGGGGTCAGCAGCACCGAGGGCACGTCGCGGTTCCCCTGGTCATCCCGGGAAGTGCTGTTGGTCTCGGGCTGCTGCCCGGCCGCCAGCGCGATCGCGGCTTCGGCCAGCGCGCCGGCCTCCTCGGTGGCGGATTTGTACACGGTCATGCACTGCGTGCCGGCAAGGATGTTCTGCAGGCCCTCAACGGTCGCGTCCTGCCCGGTGACCGGCACCTGGCCCGCGCGCTGGTTCTTCTCCAGGATCGAGATGACCGACCCGGCAAGCCCGTCGTTGGCGGCGTACACGCCGTCGATCCTGCCGTCGGCCGCGGTGTTGAGCTGCTCGAAGATGGTGACCGCCTCGTCGTTGTCCCATTCCGGGACGGCCTGTTCGCCGACGATGGTGATGGTCGGGGTGGCGTCGACCACCGAGTGCGCGCCGGCGGAGAACAGCGTGGCGTTGTTGTCGGTCGGCGAACCGTTCAGGAAGACGACGTTGGCCGGATTGCCGCCGAGGCAGTCGACAAGGCCCTGGCCCTGCAGCTCACCGACTTTGGTGTTGTCGAACGACACGTAAACGTCAGCGGAGCCGCCGAGTGTCAGCCGGTCGTAGTCGATGGTCTTGACGCCCTGGGCGGCGGCCTTCTGCTGAATCGAGGCACCGCTGTCGGAGTCCAGGTTCACGATGGCCAGCACCGTGACACCGTCGGCGATCATGCCGTCGGCGATGGTGGCCATCTGGTCGGCCGAGCCCTCGGCATTCTGGATGGTGTACTCGACCCCGGCTTCCTCGAACGCGGCTTCCAGCGCCGGTCGGTCTTTGGACTCCCACCGGACCGAGGATTTGGTGTCGGGCAGGATGACGCCGATCTTTCCGCCTGCGCTCTGACCACTTCCGCTCCCCGAGTCGCTGCTGCTGCACCCGCTGAGGGTGAGACCGACGACAGTGGTCGTGAGTACGGCAGTGAGAAAGGTGCTCGTACGTTTCACGGAACTCGCCTCCAGATAGGTGGTGTGGATAGTGGCAGCACCGACGACCATCGCGGCCACGGGCTTTTGTAAACGTGAGCAACATATAACGTGACGCACGTCACGTCCAGCACCTCGCTCATCGAGCGCCCATCAGGTGCTCGAGGGCAAGCTGATTCAACTCCACAAACCCGAAACCCTTTGCACCGAAATAAGAGTCGGCATCAAAGTCCTCGTAGGCTGTCCGATCGGCCAGCAACTCGACGTAGGTTTCGCCCGGGTTCAGGGTCGGCGTGCGCAGTTCGGCCACCTTTGCCCGTGCCATCGCGGCGACGACTGCCGGGTCTGACCGGAATGCCGCCGCCCTGGCACGCAGCAGCAGATACATCCGCATGTTGGCCGCCGCCGATGCCCACACCCCGTCGGCGTCTTCGGTGCGACTGGGCTTGTAGTCGAAGTGCCGCGGTCCGTCGTAGGCCGGCCCGCCATCCGGGCCGCCGTGCTCGAGCAGATCCACCAACGCGAAGGCATTGGCCAGATCGCCGTGACCGAACACCAGGTCCTGGTCGAACTTGATGCCCCGCTGGCCGTTCAGGTCGATGTGGAAAAGCTTCTTGCTGTAGAGCGCTTGGGCGATGCCGTGCACGAAGTTCAATCCGGCCATCTGCTCGTGGCCCGTCTCGGGGTTGACGCCGACCATGTCCGGGTGAGCGAGGGTGTCGATGAACGCCAGCGCGTGCCCCACCGTTGGCAGCAGGATGTCACCGCGAGGCTCGTTGGGCTTGGGCTCGATCGCGAACCGGAGTCCGCTGCCCTGATCGATCACGTACTGGCACAACAGATCAAGTGCCTCGCGATAACGTTCCAGGGCAGCTTGGACGTCCTTGGCGGAGTCGTACTCGCCGCCTTCTCGCCCGCCCCACATCACGAAGGTCTGGGCACCGAGTTCGGCGGCCAGATCGAGGTTGCGGAGCACCTTGCGCAGGGCGAAGCGACGCACGGAACGGTCGTTGCTGGTGAACCCGCCGTCCTTGAAGACCGGCTGGGTGAACAGGTTGGTGGTGACCATCGGCACGACGAGACCCGCGTCGGCCAGTGCGGAAGTCAATCGGTCGATCGTCCGTCGCCGCTCCGTGTCGGAGCTGCCGAATGCGAACAGATCGTCATCGTGGAACGTCAGACCGTAGGCGCCCAACTCGGCCAGCCGCTCGACAGCCTCCACGGCGTCGAGCGCAGGCCGGGTGGCGACCCCGAACGGATCGTTGCCCGGCCAGCCGACCGTCCAGAGACCGAAGGAGAATTTGTCCGACGGTCGCGGCACGAGAGCCTCCGCTGCGGGAATGCTGGACTCCAGAACGGTCATCGGGTACTCCTCGAAACTCATGACACCCGGCGATGCGGGCCAAAACTGTGGCGAATGGTTTATTTTGTTCTCCGTGCGAACATAAGATGTGGCCTGCGCCACTGTCAAGGCCGAAGACGAGGGGAGCAGATGTGCCGGTGAGACGGACCGACAACCATCGGGTTGTTCGTGTGGGCACCAGTACCGACGACGTCCGGCGGCGCAATCTGTCCAGCGTCTTGACACTGGTGCACCGTCACCGTGCTCTCAGCCGCGCCGAGTTGACCCGCCACACCGGATTGTCGCGATCCACCACCAAGGATCTCGTCGAGGAGTTGGTGACCCGCGGCCTGGTGGCCGAATCGCCCGCACCGTCGGCATCGCAGGTCGGGCGGCCCAGCGCCATCGTGCGCCCCGGTCAGCGGGTGCTCGCGGTCGCGGTCACACCCGAGGTCGACGCCGTCACCGTGGGTGTGGTGGCGATGGGCGGTGCGGTTCTGGACGTGGTGCGGTGCCCGACCGACCGGGTTCCGACTGCGGCAGACACCGTGGACATCGCGGCCGCCGCGGTGGCTCGGATCCGGTGCGGCCTGCGTGACGGGCAGGCGGTGACAGCCATCGGAGTGGCGGTGCCGGGGCTGGTACACGGTCCGGAGTCGGCAGTGCAGCTGGCACCCAACCTCGACTGGCACGATGTCGAGATCGGTCAGATGCTCAGCGCAGCAACGGGTTTGCCGACCATTGCCGCCAATGACGCCAACGTCGGGGCCATAGCGGAGCACCTGTTCGGCAACCACCGCGACGCCGACCATCTGATCTACGTCAACGGCGGTCCCAGCGGTATCGGCGCCGGCTTTGTGGTCGGCGGTGATCTTCTCGAGGGTATTGCCGGTTATGCGGGCGAACTCGGGCACACCTACGTCGGCGGTGGCGAACAGTGCCACTGCGGCAGTGTCGGTTGCCTGGAGACCGAGGTCACCCTGGCACCGCTGACCGGCCTGCTCGCCGAACTCGACGGCGGCAGCAGTGAGCCACCCGGCCACAGCAGCGCGGAGCGCGACGTGCTCAACCGGCAGGCACGAGTGCTGGCCATCGCGCTGGGTAATGCGATCAACATGCTGAACCCACGGCTGATCGTGCTCGGCGGATTCCTGCGGGTGTTCCCGGCCTACGCCGCTGCGGTGCTCCGCGAAGAACTCGCGCGACGCACGATGGGTGCGCCGCGGGCCCTGGTGCAGGTGGTGCCAGCCACCCTCGGCGCCGACACGTTGTTCATCGGCGCGGCTGAACTCGCATTCGCGCCGGTCCTCGCCGATCCCGGAAGGTTCTGAGATGACACTTGTTGCGGGGATCGACTCCTCCACTCAGTCATGCAAGGTGCTGATCTGTGACGCGGACACCGGCCGGATCATCCGGTCGGCGTCGTCGCCTCACCCGGACGGCACCGAGGTCGATCCGAACCTCTGGTGGGATGCGTTGCAGCGCGCGGTCACCGCGGCGGGCGGTTTGGACGACGTGGCCGCCCTCTCCGTGGGAGCCCAACAGCACGGCATGGTGTGCCTCGATTCCGCCGGCCGCCTGGTCCGAGATGCTCTGCTGTGGAACGACACCCGGTCCGGCGACGCGGCCGATCAGCTGGTCGAGGAACTCGGCGGTCCCGCGGTGTGGGCGCAGCGCGTCGGCGTCGTGCCGGTCGCATCGATCACGCTGACAAAATTGCGTTGGCTGGCCGACAACGAACCGCACCGTGCCGACGCCACCGCGGCGGTGTGTCTTCCGCATGACTGGCTGACGTGGCGCCTGACGGGCTCCTCCGACATCGCCGACCTCAGCACCGACCGCAGCGACGCCAGTGGCACAGGCTACTTTTCGGCGGGCACCGACAGCTATCAGGACGATCTGCTCGATCTCGGCTTCAGAGGCCGAACTCCCCTCGTGCCGAGGGTGTTCGGACCGCACGACTCCCCGGGTAGCACACACCACGGAGCGATCCTGGGACCCGGCGCCGGTGACAATGCCTCTGCCGCATTGGGATTGAACGCAGGGACCGGCGACTGCGTGGTATCGCTGGGTACGTCGGGGGTCGCGAGTGCGGTCGGCCTGTCGGCTGCGCACGACCCGGAGGGCATCGTCGCCGGCTTCGCCGATGCGACCGGTCGCCAGCTCCCGCTGGCGTGCACTCTCAACGGAGCGCCGGTGCTGGCCGCGGTCGCAGGCATGCTGGGTGTCGATTTCGACGAGTTCGATCGCCTTGCGCTGTCAGCCCCCGCCGGTGCCGATGGCCTGGTCCTTGTCCCCTACTTCGAGGGCGAGCGCTCACCGAACCTGCCGCGAGCCTCCGGCGCCCTGCACGGAGTGACGCTCCGAAACCTCAACTCCGCGAACATCGCCCGCGCAGCGGTGGAGGGCTTGCTGTGCTCGATGGCCTACTGCATCGACAAGATCACCGGTCAGGGAGTCGACGTCGAGCGCATCATCCTGGTGGGCGGTGGGGCTCGATCGGAAGCCGTCCGGCGGATCGCGCCTGCCGTGTTCCAGCGGGCCGTCCACGTGCCGACGCCGGCCGAGTACGTGGCGCTGGGTGCCGCCAGGCAGGCGGCCTGGGTGCTCTCGGGGCACGACGCGCCACCGTCGTGGGACGTGGGGATATCCACCTGCTATGAGTCCGCAGCGACACCAGAGGTGGTGCTGCGCTACCAGGATGCGGCGCAGCTGACGCTGAGGTGACGGGATGTCGGTGGCGTGCTCTAGCCTGGTGTCATGTTCGAAAGTTTGTTCGACGTTGACCCCGGGGCGGGTGAGGCCGTCTTGCGGGCGCAGGTCGAGCACTTCGAGCGGCTGAAGTCGGCTGCTGCGGCGGCCCAAGCGCGGGCGACGGCGTTGTGGGCGCAGAAGCGCCGCGCCTCGGAGGAATTGGCCGGGGTGCCGAAGACCAAGCGGGGCAAAGGGTTGGCCTCGGAGGTGGCATTGGCGCGCCATGAGGCTCCGGTCAAAGGGAATCAGCATCTGGGTTTCGCGAATGCGCTGGTGCACGAGATGCCGCACACGTTGGCGGCGTTGGAGTGTGGGGTGCTCTCGGAGTGGCGGGCCACCCTGATCGTGCGCGAATCGGCGTGTCTGTCAGTCGAGCACCGCGGTGAGTTGGATGCCGAGTTGTGCGCGGATATGTCGCGGTTGGTGGGGTGGGGCAACAACCGGGTGGAGGCTGAGGCCAAGAAGATCGCGCTGCGTCTGGACGCAGCGGCGGTGGTGGAACGCGCTGCCCGCGCGGCTGGGGACCGGTGTGTGACGATCCGCCCGGCGCCGGACACCATGAGCTATGTGACTGTGCTGCTGCCGGTCGCTCAGGGGGTGGCGGTGTATGCGGCGTGCAAGCGCGCCGCGGACACGACTTTCGACGGGCGCTCGCGCGGGCAGGTGATGGCCGACACCGTCTACCAAAGGGTCACCGGACGCCCCGCGGACACGCCGGTGCCGGTGGCGTTGAATCTGGTGATGGCCGACACCACCCTGGTCGGCGATGATCAGGAATCGGCGTGGCTGGAAGGGTACGGGCCGATCCCGGCGGGGTTCGCGTGCACGCTGACCGGGGACGCGGTGGCCGACAAGGACACCAAAGCGACGCTGCGGCGGCTGTATCGTCATCCGCGTTCGGGGCAGTTGGTGGCGATGGAGTCGCGGTCCCGGATCTTCCCGAAAGGGTTGGCGGCGTTCATCGGGTTGCGCGATCAGAGGTGCCGGACCCCGTATTGTGATGCCCCGATCCGCCACCGCGACCATGCCACCCCGGTTCGGGCAGGAGGGGAGACCAGCGCCCACAACGGGTTGGGGGATTGTGCAGCCTGCAATTACACCAAGGACGCCCCCGGCTGGACCGTCACCACCAGCGAGGACAACGGTGCCCACGTCGCGCAGTTCAGCACCCCGACCGGAGCGACGTATCAGTCCACCGCCCCACCACTACCCGGCCCACCCATCCGACGAACGCTGAGCCTGCTCGAAGGCCGCCTCAGCATCGACCTCATCACCTTCGACGCTGCGTGACGTACCAGTCGAGCAGTTCGGGGTCGTCCACTGCGCTGCGCTCGACGACTTTGGCAGCGTCGCCGCCCTGGAACAGCTTCTTGATCGGCACTTCGAGTTTTTTGCCGGTGCGCGTGTGCGGAACGCCTGGGGCCACGATGATCTCGTCGGGCACGTGGCGCGGGGACACCTCGGTTCTGATGGTGTTGTTGATCCGGTCGCGCAACGCGTCGGTGAGTTCCACACCGTCGGCGAGGACCACGAACAACGGCATCCAGTAGCCGCCGTCGGGCTGTTCGGCGCCGATCACCAACGATTCGACGACCTCCGGCAGACTCTCGACCGCCTGATAGATGTCGGCGCTGCCCATCCGGATTCCATGCCTGTTGAGCGTGGAATCCGACCGACCGTGCACGACCACGCTGCCGTGCTCAGTGATCGTGATCCAGTCTCCGTGGCGCCATACGCCCGGATAATCCTCGAAATATGCTGCGCGGTAACGCTCCCCGTCGGGATCGTTCCAGAAGGAGACCGGCATCGACGGCATCGGCTTGGTGACGACGAGTTCGCCCACCTCGCCCCGCACCGGCTTGCCGGCCTCGTCCCACGCATCCAGCGCGACACCGAGGAACGGCGCCGACAGCTCACCGGGCCAGACTGGAACCGTCCGCACACCACCGATGAACGCCGACACCACATCGGTGCCGCCACTGATCGAGGCCACCTGGACATGCTCGCCCACATGGTCACGCAGCCACAGCGACGACGCCGGCGGCAGCGACGACCCGGTGATCCCGACCGTCTTCAACGCCGAGAGGTCGTGAGTTCCCTTCGGATCGGCGTCGGCCTTCATGCAGCCCAGCACGTAGCCGGGGCTGGTGCCGAGCACCGTCGCACCGACCCGCGCAGCGATCTCCCACAGCGCGTCCGGCCGGCCCGCCGACGGGCTGCCGTCGTAGCAGACGACGGTGGCACCGACGAGCAGCCCCGCGACCTGGAAGTTCCACATCATCCAGCTCGGGCTCGTGAACCAGAAGAAGGTGTCGTCACTCCTGATGTCGGATTGCAGCGCAACGGCTTTGAGATGTTCGAGCACCACGCCGCCGTGACCGTGAACGATGCCTTTGGGCAGCCCGGTCGTTCCTGACGAGAAGAGGATCCACAGTGGGTGATCGAACGGCACCGGTGCCGGGTCGAGATCGGCATCGCTGCGGGCGGCCAGATCGTCGACCGAGAACGTGGCCTTCAGCGTCGGCAACCCGGCACGAACCGCTGCGGCATCCTCGCTCCTGTCGCGATACTTTCCGCCGAAGGTGTACCCGTCTGCATACACCAGTGCCTTCGGCTCGAGCTGACCGAGCCGGTCCAGCGCTGCCTTCGCCGAATAGTCCTGGCCGCAGGCGCTCCACACCGCACCGACGGCGGCGGTGGCGAGGAAGGCGATCACCGCTTCCGGGATGTTGGGGAGATAGCCGACGACACGATCGCCGGGACCGATGCCGGCTGCCCGCAACGCTTCGGCGAACGCTGTGGTCCGTTCCGACAGCTCGGCCCAGGACAACTCGCGGTCGGGACCCTCTTCGCTGACGTAGATGATCGCCGGCCGGTCGGTGCGCGCGTGGCGGAAGATCTGGTCGACGTAGTTCAGCGTGGTGCCGGGAAACCACCGGGCGCCGGGCATCTCGCTGCCCTCGAGAACGGTCGGCCCACGATCACCGACCTCGAAGTAGTCCCACGCCGCGGCCCAGAAATCCTCGAGGTCGTCGACCGACCATCGCCACAGCGTGTGGTAGTCGGGGAATGTCGCCCCCGTGCGCTGTTGGGCGAATCGGGCGAAGTCGGTGACTCGTGCGTCGGCGATATCGCGCTCTGTGGGAACCCACTGGGGTTTCACGGGCGGTCCACCACCCGCGGGACTACCGTCAACGTGCACTCCATCCGCCATCCATCGTGTACGAAGCTCCTGTCACCATGCCAGCAGACGGTGATGCCAGCCAACACACCAGCGCCGCAACCTCCTCCGGCTCCACGAGTCGCTTCACCGCGCTCTCCTTGAGCAGGATCTCGGTCACCACCTGTTCTTCGCCGATTCCGTGCGTTTTCGCCTGATCGGCGATCTGCTTGGTCACCAACGGGGTACGAACATAACCCGGGTTGACACAATTGCTGGTGACGCTGTGCGGACCGCCCTCCAACGCCGTCACCTTGGACAGACCTTCGAGGCCGTGCTTGGCCGTGACGTAGGCGACCTTGAACGGGGACGCCCGTAGACCGTGGATCGACGAGACGTTGATGATGCGGCCGAACTCGCTGCGGTACATGTGCGGCAACGCCGCTCGGACCAACAGGAACGGCGCCTCCACCATGAGCGCCATCATCATCCGGAACCGCTCCGGCGGAAACTCGGCGATCTCATTGATGCTCTGCACTCCGGCGTTGTTGACCAGGATGTCGGTCTGCAGCTGCAACTCTTCGAGCGCCTGGACATCAAGAAGGTCTACCGCCCAGGCATTTCCGTCGATCTCCTGCGCCAGCGACTTCGCCGCGACGTCGTCGATGTCGGCGACCGTCACCGACGCGCCCCGGCGAGCCAACTCCCGTGCGCACGCCGCACCGATGCCGCTCGCACCGCCGGTCACCAGGGCGCTGCGGCCGCTCAGCTCGCTCACAGCACGCCGGCCTTGGCGAGCTGCTCACGGTCGGCGTCGTCGAGCGTCTTCAGGTCGAGACCGTTGGTCTCCCGATTGAACAGCGCGGCCACCAGGGTGATCGCTGCGGCGCCGGCGAGGTAGAAGGCGATCGGCAACCACGAGTCGAACCTGTCGAGCAGCCACGTCGCGATTGCCGGCGCGAGCGACCCGGCGACGATCGACGTCACCTGATAGCCAAGGGAGACACCGGAGTAGCGCATCCGGGTGGGGAACATCTCCGCCATGATGGCCGGCTGCGGGGCATACATCAGCGCGTGGATCATCAGACCGATGATGACGGCGGCCATGATCATCAGGTAGTTCGCGGTGTTCATCATCGGGAAGGCGAAGAACCCCCAGGTGCCCGCGAGAACGGCACCGACGATGTACACCGGCCGTCGTCCGTACCGATCGGACAGTCTGCCGACCTGCGGGATCACCAGGAAGTGCACCGCATGGGCAGCCAACAGGTACCACAGGATGTCACCGGTGTCCGCGCCGACATGGGTCGACAGGTACACGATCGAGAAGGTGACGACGAGGTAGTACATGATGTTCTCCGCGAAGCGCAGGCCCATGGCAGTGAAAACCCCACGGGGGTAACGCTTCAGCACCTCGAACACCCCGTAGGACACGGCCTTGGTCCGTTCGACCTCTTCCTGAGCTTCCAGGAAGATCGGCGCATCGGTGATCTTGGTGCGGATGTAGTACCCGATCACCACGACCACGGCAGACAGCCAGAACGCGACCCGCCAACCCCAGGACAGGAAGGACTCCTCCGACAACGTGGCGGTCAGTATCAGCAGCACCACCGTGGCGAGCATGTTGCCCACGGGCACGGCGGCCTGCGGCCAACTGGCCCAGAACGCGCGTTCCTTGTTCGGGCTGTGCTCGGCGACCAGAAGCACCGCGCCGCCCCACTCGCCGCCCACCGCGAAGCCCTGGAAGAACCGCAGCACGACCAGCAGAATCGGCGCCCAGATGCCGATCTGTCCGTAGGTCGGCAGGCAGCCCATCAGGAAGGTCACACCGCCGACGAGCAGGATCGCGAACTGCAGCAACTTCTTGCGGCCGTACTTGTCGCCGAAGTGCCCGAAGACGATGCCGCCCAGCGGGCGTGCGACGAATCCGACCGCGTAGGTCAGCAGCGCCGCGATCAGCGCGTTGGCCTCGCTGGTGCCCTGGGCGAAGAAGATCTTGTTGAACACCAGCGTCGCGGCAGTGGCGTAGAGGAAGAACTCGTACCACTCGACGACCGTGCCGGCCATCGACGCGACGACGACGCGTTTGAGGCCGGCGGTCACCGACCGAGGCTCGTCGGTCCCCGGCTCATGTTGTGTGCTCATGGGATTCCCTCCATTGTGACGCCGACCACAGACCCTGTGAGTATTCATGCAGCTACCCATTGCGGCAATGACCAAACCTGCAGTAACCATCTGCAAAAATGCACACATGGCCCTGATGCCTGAACGTCCCAGCCCCGACGACCTGCTCGTCCTGCTGGCGGTCGGCCGGACCGGGCGATACACCACGGCAGCCGAGGAACTCGGGCTCAACCACACCACGATCAGTCGCCGCATCGCCGCGCTCGAACGCGCGATGGGAGGGCGGGTACTGGCCAGGGTGGGCGGTGGGTGGGAACTCACCGAACTCGGGCGCGATGCACTGGCCGCCGCGGAGGTCGTCGAGTCCGCCGTTCGCTCGCTGGCTGTGGATTCCGCCGGCAGGCGGGCGCTCGAAGGCGTGGTGCGGATATCGGCGACCGACGGGTTCTCCGCCTACATCGCCGCTCCCGCCGCCGCGGCGGTGCAGCGCGAGCACCCCGAGGTGGCCGTGGAGATCGTCGCCGCAACCCGCCGTGCCACCCAACAACGTTCCGGGCTGGACGTCGAGATCGTGGTGGGTGAGCCGACGGTGCGCCGGGCGAAGGCGCTGCGACTCGGCGACTACTGCCTGGGTCTCTACGGTTCCCGGGACTACCTCGACATGCACGGCGCTCCCGCGAGCATCGCTGATCTGCAACGCTTTCCGCTTGTCTACTTCATCGACTCGATGCTGCAGGTCGACGACCTCGACCTGGCCACCAGCTTCGCCCCGGCGATGCGGGAGTCCGTCACGTCGACCAACGTGTTCGTGCACGTCGAAGCCACCAGGGCGGCAGCGGGCATCGGCCTGCTGCCGTGTTTCATGGCCGACCGCCATGACGACCTGGTCCGCGTTCTGGCCGAGCCGGTCTCGATCCGGCTGACCTATTGGTTGGTGACCCGCGCCGAGACGCTGCGCCGTCCGGAGGTCGCGGCGGTCATCGACGCGATCGGTGCACGCATGGAGGATCAGCGCGATGTCCTTCTCGGGCGGCGGTGAGCCTTGCACTCCGACCGCGCACCTGATGCAGTCATGGCATGCCGTTCATCGAGCACGAACGCGGTCGCGCGTACTACCGTCACTGGGCCGCTGCCGAACCGCGGGCGGCCATCATCTTCCTTCACGGATTCGGCGAGCACACCGGGCTGTATCACCGGTACGGGTTCGCACTCAACGCCGCCGGCATCGATCTGTGGGCCGTCGACCAGTTCGGGCACGGTCTGAGCCCCGGCACGCGCGGTGACTTTGGCCGCATCGAGGACAGTTCGGCGCTGGCGGACAGCCTCACCGAATTGGCCGAAACCGAAACTCCCGGCCTCCCGCTGCTGGCGCAGGGGCATTCGTTCGGTTCGATCGTGACGCTGTTCCGACTGCTCGACGGGCCGGATCGGTACCGTGCCGCGATCATCTCCGGCGCACCGCTGATCCCAATGCCCGAGCTGCTCGACGCCGACACGTCCTTCGACCTCGACCCGGCCTGGCTCTCGTCGGATCCGTTCTATCTGGACTCGCTGGCCAACGACCCGCTCGCCTTCGTCGACGCCGACAGCGTGGCACTGGCCCGCGAACTGGACAGAGCTTGGGACCGATTCGGCGCCGACCTGCCGTCACTCACCGTGCCGATACTGGCGGTGCACGGAGTCAACGACCCCATCGCCCCGATCGGCGCGGTGCGCGCCTATGCCGAACAGATCGACTCGCTCGAGTTGGTGGAGTTCGACGGTGCGCGCCACGACATCCTCAACGAAGCCGTCCACCGTGACGTCGCCGAGACAATCGTCGAGTTCGTGCAGTCGACGCTATAACCAGGTGTCGTCGGTGGTCGCGGTGAGGAACGCCTCGAGGTCGTTGCGCCAATCCGCCGGGGTCGTCTTGTCGGGCTCGATGCCCGTGTACTGGCCCTGGTAGAACAGCAGCGGTCGCGGCTTCTTCTTCGGGACGTCAGACAGCGAGTGCACCGCGCCGAAGACCACGAAGTGGTCGCCGCCGTCTGTCACCGAGTGCACTGTGCAGTCGATGTGCGCCAAGGTCCCCTCGATGATCGGCGACCCCAGTTTGGATGGCGACCAGTCCATTCCGGCGAACTTGTCGGGTTCCCGCGAGCCGAAACGGGCCGAGACGTCCTTCTGGTTCTCATGCAGGACGTTGACGCAGAACCTGCCGCTGGCCTCGATGGCCTGCCACGACCGAGACTGCTTCGTCGGGCAGAACAGCACCAATGGCGGCTCGAGCGACAATGCGGCGAACGATTGGCAGGCGAACCCCACCGGTACGCCCTCGTGCATCGTGGTGATCACTGTGATGCCCGTGCAGAACTGGCCCATCACGTTTCGGAAGGTGCGGGGGTCGATCGGAGGACTACCCACTAGCTAGATGTTTCCTCGCGCGAGCGCTCGCCAGTCACTTGAAGCCCACGCTGAAGTCATGCCCCCACAGTGAGACCGCGGTGCTCTCTCGGGCGACCCAGCTCGTGTCCTCCACTTCGAGTCCCTCACAGCCGAACTCGATGTCGAAGCCGCCGGGGGTCTTCATGTAGAAGGACAGCATCTTGTCGTTGACGTGCCTGCCGAGGGTCGCCGACATCTTGACCTTGCGACGCAGCGCGCGGTCCAGACACAGCCCGACATCGTCGGCGTTCTCCACTTCCACCATGAGATGGACTATTCCACTGGGGGTCTCACCCGGCATGAATGCCAGGCTGTGGTGGCGTGGGTTCACGCCCAGGAACCGCAACCACGCGGGCGGTGCGTCGGCGGGCCGGCCGACCAGTTGCGGAGGCAGACGCATCGAATCCCGGAGGCTGAAGCCCAGGACGTCGCGGTAGAAGTGCAGCGTCTCCATGTCGTCGCGGGTGGTGAGCACGACGTGTCCGAGACCCTGCTCCTCGGTGACGAACTTGTGCCCGTAGGGGCTGACCACACGCCGATGCTCGAGCGCGACTCCGTGGAACACCTCCAGCGCGTTGCCCGACGGGTCCAGAAAGGAGATCATCTCGTCGACGCGACGGTCGGCCAATTCGGTGGCCGTGGCCTCCTTGTAGGGCGTGCCCTCCATGTCCAGCCGGTTGCGGATCTCCTGCAGCCCAGCGGCATTCGGGGTTTCCCAACCGGATTCCAGAAGCCGGTCCCGCTCGCCCGGCACGATCACCAACCGGGCGGGGAATTCGTCCATCCGCAGGTAGAGAGCACCTTCGGTGGGACCACTGCCCTCGACCATGCCGAGCACCTTGAGCCCGTACTCGCGCCAGGCTCCGATGTCGGTGGTCTCGATGCGCAGATAACCAAGCGACCGAATGGTCACGATCGACCCTTCCCGGGAGCGTTCTCCAGAAAATCCACTGTCAGTTTGTTGAACTCGTCGAACTTCTCCAACTGCGCCCAGTGCCCGCACTGTCCGAAGACATGCAGTTGCACACGGGGAATCTGTTTGACGGCCACCAAGGCGCCGTCGAGCGGGTTGACGCGGTCCTCACGTCCCCAGATCAGCAGGACCGGCTGACGCAGCTTGTAGACGTCGCGCCACATCATGCCCAGCTCGAAGTCGGCGCCGGCAAACGATTTGCCCATCGCCTTGGTCGCGGCCAGAGACTCCGGCGTGCTGGCGATCTGGAACCGTTCCTCGACCAGCTCGGGGGTGATCAGGCTCTGGTCGAAAACCATGATCCGCAGGAACTTCTCGATGTTCTCGCGGGTCGGGTCCGCGGCGAACCGGCCGAGCAGCTTGACGCCCTCTGTCGGGTCGGGCGAGAAGAGGTTGACGCTCAGCCCGCCCGGACCCATCAACACAAGCCGACCGGCACGCTTCGGGTTGTCCAGCGCGAACCGCACTGCGGTGCCTCCGCCGAGCGAGTTGCCCACCAGCGCAGCACGTTCGATGCCGAGATGGTCGAACAGGTTCAGCAGCGCCGTCGAGCTGTAGCGGTTGTACTGCTCGTGTTCGGTGTGCTTGTCCGAGTGACCGTAGCCGGGCTGGTCGACGGCCAGCACGTGAAAGTGCTTGGCCAGCACCGGGATGTTGCGACCGAAATTCGACCAACTGGACGCGCCGGGACCGCCGCCGTGCAGCAGCACGACGGTCTGCTCGTTGCCGACGCCCGCCTCGTGGTAGTGCAACCGCATGTCCTCACGGACCTGCGCGTAACGGGACGTCGACTCGAAGGTGACCTCTTGCTGCTGGGCGGTTTCGGCTGCAAAGGATGTCATCAGGACGGCCAACTAAACCATCGTGTCCTGCGGTGGCAGGCCGAACTCGTTGTTGCCGAAGATCAGGTATGCCCGCTCCGGCTCGTTCGCGGCGTGCACTCGACCGGCGTGCGCATCGCGCCAGAACCGCTGCACAGGAGCATCGGTCTGCAGCGCTGTGGCACCGGCACTCTCGAACAGCAGGTCGATGGACGAGATCGCGCGAGCCGTGGCACGCACCTGGTCACGACGGGCCCGGGCGCGCAGTTCGAACGGGATCTCTTCGCCCGCCTTCAGCAACGCGTACTCGTCGGCGACGTTGCCGATCAGCTGCCGCCAGCCGGCGTCGATGTCGCTGGCCGCCTCGGCGATACGCACCTTCGCGAACGGATCGTCCTTGGACTTCTCTCCGGCGAAGGCGGCACGCACCCGCTTGCCCTGGTGCTCGACGTGGGCGTCGTACGCGCCGTAGGCCATTCCCATGATGGGGGCCGAGATGGTGGTGGGATGCATTGTGCCCCAGGGCATCTTGTAGACCGGAGCGGTGTTGTTCTCCAACCCTCCGGCGGTGCGGTCGTTCATCGCCTTGTAGGACAGGAACCGGTGCCTGGGCACGAACACGTCCTTGACGACGACGGTGTTGCTGCCGGTGGCCTTCAAACCGACCACGTGCCAGACGTCGTCGATGCGGTACTCGCTGCGAGGGATCAGGAAGCTGCCGAAATCGACCGGCCTGCCGTCCTTGATCACCGGACCGCCGAGGAACGCCCAGGTCGCGTGGTCGCAGCCGGAGGACCACTGCCACGCGCCGCTCACCAGGTATCCGCCGTCGACGACGGTGCCTGCACCCATCGGGGCGTAGGAGGACGACACCCGCACGGTCGAATCGCTGCCCCACACCTCGTCCTGCGCCTGCTGGTCAAAAAGCGCCAGGTGCCAGTTGTGCACGCCGATGATGGACGACACCCATCCGGTCGATCCGCACGCGCTGGCGATGCGGCGGACCGCTTCGTAGAACACGGTCGGGTCGCACTGCAGGCCGCCCCACTGCTCGGGCTGGAGGAGCTTGAAGAAGCCCACCTCGTCGAGTTCGCTGACGGTGTCGTCGGGAAGGCGGCGGAGTTCTTCGGCGGACTGGGCGCGCTTGGCGATCCGCGGCAGCAGATCGTCGATGCCGGCGAGGACCGCCTGCACGTCACGCTGTTCAATGGACGTCACGGAATTGCCTCCTGGAGACTGGGACCTGGCGATGAGTGCTTGCGCGAAGAACTGATCGTTAGGACAAAGATTAGAACACGTTACGATTTGTGTCGAGTAGCGCATTGCTGTGGTGGCTGGACCAGCGCACATGCATTTCTGTAACCTGTTCTAGTTATCGATGCGAGGGAGGGCCATCTAGTGACGGACGAGCCGCTCGGCAGCCACGTGCTCGAGCTCGAGGTGGCCGACGTCATCGAGGAGACCGCTGACGCCCGCTCGCTGGTGTTCAAGGCCCCCGACGGCGTCGCGATCGCCGCCGACCGACTGCGCCACGCACCCGGTCAGTTCCTGACGCTGCGGGTGCCCAGCGATCGAACGGGTTCGGTGGCCCGGTGTTACTCGCTGTGCAGCTCACCGTTCACCGGTGATCCGCTGACCGTCACGATCAAGCGCACCGTCGACGGCTACGCCTCCAACTGGCTGTGCGACAACGCCCACCCGGGCATGAGGATGCACGTACTTGCCCCGTCGGGCACCTTCGTGCCCAAGACGCTGGACACCGATTTCCTGCTGCTCGCCGCCGGTAGTGGGATCACGCCGATGATGGCGATCCTGAAGTCCGCGCTGACCGAGGGCGGCGGCAAGGTGACACTCGTCTACGCCAACCGCGACGAGAACTCCGTCATCTTCGCCACGACGCTGCGCGAACTGGCGGCGAAATACCCCGACCGGTTGACCGTCCTGCACTGGCTGGAGTCGGTGCAGGGTTTGCCCAGCGCGACCGCGCTGGCCGAACTCGTGGCCCCCTACAGCGCACGCGAAGCGTTCATCTGCGGTCCCGGACCGTTCATGGCGGCGACCGAGGAGGCGCTGAAGTCGGCGGGGACTCCGACCGACCGGGTGCACATCGAGGTGTTCAAGTCCCTGGAGTCCGACCCGTTCGCCACCGTGGTGATCGAGGAGGACGACAGCGACGAAGGCCCGGCCACCGCGGTCGTGACGCTGGACGGTGACACCCACGAAGTATCCTGGCCACGCAAGGCAAAGCTGCTCGACGTGCTGCTCGACCGAGGGCTGGACGCGCCGTTCTCGTGCCGCGAAGGACACTGCGGCGCGTGCGCGGTTCTGACCAAGTCCGGCGACGTCGAGATGGAGGTCAACGACGTCCTCGAGCAGCAGGACCTCGACGAGGGCTTGATCTTGGCCTGCCAGGCGCACCCGCGCTCCGATTCGGTAGAAGTCACCTACGACGAGTGAGCCTCGGGCTACCATTCGCGCCACCGGGAGGAACACGTGAAACGATTTGCTCGACTGTCCGCTATAGGTGCGACTGCGTGGTTGGCCCTCGCCCTCGTCACTCCCACCGCCACGTCCTCGGCGGCGGTCGACACCGCGGTCGCGTCGATCCCGGTGAACGCAGTCGACACACTCGAAGTCCACACCAGCGCGGACTGCGTGCGCGCCACCAATCAGTGCTTCTTCACCGCCAGGGCGAATCTGCTGACCCCCCAGGGCCCGATCGGTTTCCCCGACGACCTGTGGGCCCGCCAATCCACGACCCTTCGGTCGATGGACCGTGACGTCTACCTGGATTCCGATTTCGACGCAGCCAACACCCGGATGTTCAAATCCATTGGCCCCGTTGAGTTCACCACCATCTACTTCGGCGGCGGCCCGGTCGAGAAGTATCAGCTCCGTGGCACCACGTGGCCCACGGACTGGGCGACCGGCCAGCCCAAGCTGGACGCCGACTACATCGTCTGCTCGCAGATCCAGGTGGTGTACGCGGGCGTGAACCTCGCCTCGCCGCCCGCCTGCTCGCAGACGACGTTCAGCTAGCAGCAGTCCGTCAGCGCGGCAGGCCGAGCAGCCGTTCGCCCGCCATGGTCAGCAGGATCTGCTCGGTGCCGCCGGCGATGGTGAGGCACCGGGTGTTCAGGAAGTCGTGAACCTCGCTGTTGTCGACCGCACCGGCGCCCTCGGACAGATCCATCCGGAACTCGGCGAGTGCCTGCCGGTACCGCACGCCGATGAGCTTGCGCGCACTGGCCTGCGACCCGGGATCCTTGCCGCCCACCGCGAGCTGGGCGATGCGCTGGTCGAGCAACGAACCGACCTGCGCGGTGACGATCAGCGCGCCGAGCTGATCCTGTTGCGCGCCATCGGCTTCGAGCTCGGAGACCACACGCAGCAGCTCCTCCATCGGATTGCCCAGCGCGGTGCCCTGCGCCATCGCCACCCGCTCGTTGGCCAGCGTGGTGCGAGCCAACCGCCACCCGTCGTTGACCTGGCCGACCACCATCTCGTCGGGCACGAACACGTCGTCGAAGAACACCTCGTTGAACAGTTCGTCGCCGGTGATCTCGCGCAGCGGCCGGATCACGATGCCCGGCGACGTCATGTCGATCAGGAAGTAGGTGATGCCCTTGTGTTTCGGGGCATCGGGGTCGGTACGGGCCAGACACACCCCCCAGTGCGCCTTCTGCGCGGACGAGGTCCAGACCTTCTGCCCCGTGACCTTCCAACCGCCATCGGCGCGAACAGCTTTCGTCCGTAGCGCAGCCAGGTCGGACCCCGCGCCGGGCTCGCTGAAGAGCTGGCACCAGATCAACTCGCCACGCAGCGTCGCAGGGACGAACTGCTCGACCTGCTGCGGGCTGCCGTGCTCGAGGACCGTCGGCACCGCCCACCACCCGATCACCAGGTCGGGTCGCACGATCCCGGCCGCGGCCAACTCCTGATCGATCAGCAGCTGCTCGGCCGGGCCCGCCGCCCGTCCATGCGGTCGGGGCCAGTGCGGCGCCAGCAGGCCGGTCTCGGCAAGAGCGATCTGCCGCTTCTCCGCCGGCGTTGCGGCGACTTCGGCGACCGCAGAAGCGATCTCGGGCCTCAGATCGGCCACCGACGCCAGGTCGATCTGCAGGTTCCGCCGCACCCCCTGTTGCGTCAACGACGCCACCCGCCGCAGCCAATGTGACCGTCCACCCAGGAACTGCGAGATGCCATAGGCACGCCGGAGGTACAGGTGTGCGTCGTGCTCCCAGGTGATCCCGATGCCGCCGAGGACCTGGATGCAGTCCTTCGCGTTCGCCTTCGCCGCGTCGATCCCGACCGAGGCCGCCAACGCGGCGGCGATCGAGAGCTGCTCGTCGTCGGCTTCGCCCGCCGCGAGTGCCGCGTCGGCCGCCGCTACCGAGGCCTGCTCGGAGCGCAGCAACATCTCGGCACACATGTGCTTGATCGCCTGGAAGCTGCCGATGGGCTTGCCGAACTGCTCACGCACCTTCGCGTAGTCGGTCGCGGTCTCGAGCAGCCACCGGGCCAGGCCCGCCGCCTCGGCGGCCAGCACGGTCGCCGCGAGATCGACGACGCGCTGCGCGGACACCGGGAGCTCCTCGGCGGCAGCGTCGTCGAGAACCACCCGGGCCAACGGGCGCGAGAAGTCGGTGGCCTTGAGCGCCTCGACCGTCACACCGTCGGCGGTGGCGTCGACAAGAAGCCAGCGGTCCCCGGCGTTCAGCAGCAGCAGCCCGCCGGCGTCCGCGCCGAGCACCTGAGGAGCGCTCCCCGAGACGCGGCCGTCCGCGTACGACAACTCGGCGGTCAGCGCGACCCCGGCGGTGCGCCCGCCCGAGGCGAGCGCCTCGAGCAACTCGACGTGCGAACCGTCCAGCACCAGGGTGGCCAGCGCCGTCGTCGCCACCGGTCCGGGCACCAGCGCCGCCGCGGCTTCCTCCACCATCGCGCAGAGATCCGCGACGGTGCCGTCGGCGCCGCCGTGTTCCTCGGGCAGGGCGACACCGAAGATCCCTAGTTGAGCCAGGCCGTCGTACGCCGCCCGCCACCCGGCGGTATCCCCCTGCTCCACCTCGCGCGCGGCGTCGATCACGGCCGACCCGGAAGCCCAGCTACGGACCAGGTCGCGCGCGGCGGACTGCTCATCGGTGATGGTCGCGGTGGAATTCGAGGACACAGCCGACACCAGGACTCCTAGCGATTGAGGGAGAAGAGAGTGCTTCCCACTAGAACGTGTTCTAATAGTGCCAGCGTTCGACCGTCAAGTCGACCGCCATCACAGCAGGGCACGGCGGTGTGTTCCAGGACACCGAGGTGAGAAATTGGGGGCCGGTATGCGTATCGTTTTCGGCGAGTCCGCATCACGAAGGAGCCGCTCGACGCATGTCTGGGACGTCTGAGTTGTCTGCCGGCACGTCACCGACGCCGCCGCGCGGCGCCGGGTCGGACTCGCGACCGCGCCAGGTGATGAACGTCGCGGTGTTGACCGAGTCCGAACTGGGTTCCGAGGCTCAGCGCGAGCGGCGCAAACGCATCCTGGACGCCACGTTGGCGATCGCGTCGAAGGGTGGTTACGAAGCCGTCCAGATGCGGGCGGTGGCAGAGCGCGCCGACGTCGCGGTGGGAACGCTGTACCGGTACTTCCCGTCGAAGGTCCATCTGCTGGTCTCCGCGCTGGGCCGGGAGTTCGAGCGCATCGACGCCAAGACCGACCGGGCGGCCCTTTCCGCGGGGGCGACCGCCTACCAGCGGCTCAACATCATGGTCGGCAAGCTCAATCGGGCCATGCAGCGCAATCCGCTGCTCACCGAGGCGATGACGCGGGCGTTCGTCTTCGCCGACGCGTCGGCAGCCGGTGAGGTCGACCACGTCGGCAAGCTGATGGACTCGATGTTCGCGCGCGCGATGAGCGACGGCGAACCGACCGAGGACCAGTACCACATCGCCCGGGTCATCTCGGACGTGTGGCTGTCGAACCTGCTGGCATGGCTGACGCGGCGCGCCTCGGCCACCGACGTCAGCAAGCGGCTGGATCTGGCCGTGCGGTTGCTCATCGGAGACGGCGACCAGCCTAAGATCTGACGGGTGAGCGACCTGCCGCCCGAGTTGTCGAGGGCTCTGCATCTGGCCGCCAGGTCTCCCCGACTGCTGGTCACCTCGGATTTCGACGGCACTCTGTCGCCGATCGTCAACAACCCCGCCGATGCCAGGCCGCTGCCCGAAGCGGGCCGCGCGCTGATCGAACTGGCCGAACTTCCTGCCACCTCCGCTGCACTGATCTCCGGTCGCGCGCTCGGTGACCTTCGGGTGCTGTCGTCCATGCCGTCGTCGGTGCACCTGGTCGGTAGCCACGGTGCCGAGTTCGACTCGGGGTTCTCCCACCCGATCGACGTCGAGTTGCTGCAGACGATCACCGACGTGTTGACCACGATCGCGTCCGACAAGCCGGGAGTGACGGTCGAGACGAAACCGGCCAGCGTCGCTCTGCACGTCCGTAACGCCTCGCCGGCCGACGGTGACACAGCGCTGGCCGAGGCGTGGGACGCAGCGGCCGGATGGCAGGCGCACGCCACGACGGGCAAGGCAGTGCTCGAGTTCGCGGTGATCTCCACCGACAAGGGCGAGGCGATCAACATCCTCCGCGATCAGCACGACGCGACGGCGGTGGTCTTCTTCGGCGACGACGTGACCGACGAGAGGGCCTTCCGGCGACTGCGCGACGCCGACGTCGGGGTCAAGGTCGGATCGGGAGAGACGCTCGCCGGGTTCCGCATCGATTCCCCGGAGGACGTCGCCGCGGCGTTGACACACCTGCTCGGCATGCGACGCGATTTGTCAGATCAGCAATAACAGTTGGTGGCGCGTCGAAAGCGCGCTACGCCGGCGGGCCTGACGTTCGACCCCGAACCACCTCGGTTCCGAGCACCTCGATGACGGGAAGTCCCGACCGAGGCGGATTGTGCAACAGCGCGCCCGCGCGCCGGCCCTTCTCGATGCTGGGTTGCACGACGGTGGTCAGTCCGCGCTGCAGAGCGTCGGGGACACCGTCGAATCCGGTCACCGTCATCTGACCCGGCACGTAGATACCGCGAGCGCGCAGGTGATCCATCGCCGACAGCGCCAGCACATCGGCGGTGCACATCAGTGCGGTGATCCGAGGATTGGTCTCCAGTGCGACGTCGGCACCGGCACCGCCCGAACTGGGCAGGTGCTCGTAGCTCTCGACAACGGTCAAGGACTCCGGGTCGAGTCCCGCGGCGGACATCGCGTCGTAGACGCCGCGGATGCGCTCGTTCTGGACGTCGAACTGCGGCGTCTCGAGGCGCTGCGGGTCCGCCACGGCAGGCCCGGGTCCTCCGTGGGGCCAGTCGCGGCCGAGGCGCATCGTCAGCAACCCGATCTCCCGATGCCCCAGTTCCAGCACATGGTCGGCGAGGCTGCGCATCGCGGCGCGGTCGTCGATGCCGACCATGGAGGCCCCCGGAACGTTCCTGGGCTGGTCCACCACGACGACGGGCAGCTGACGCTGCAGCACAGCGGGAAGGTACGGATCGTCGTCGGAGGCGGAGTACACCACGAAGCCGTCGACCCCGGCGGCCAGCACCGCCGCCGACCCGTCGGAGACGCTCCGGTTCGGACCCACAGCGACCAACAGGAGGCCCTGGCCGGCTTCCTCACACGATTCGGCAAGGCCTGCAACAAAATCGAGCGCGGCCGGATCGCTGAAGCAATAATTGAGGGGTTCGGTGATCATCAGCCCCACCGCGCCGGCCCGGCGGGTGCGCAGCGAGCGGGCCACCGGGTCGGGGCCCGGGTAACCCAAGCGCTTGGCGGTCGACAGCACGCGGTCCCGCAACTCGGCAGACAGCTGGTCGGGCCGGTTGTACGCGTTGGACACCGTGGTGCGCGAAACCTTGAGCTCAGCTGCGAGAGATGCCAGGGTCGCTCGTCGTCGCGGCGCCGGACTCCTGGACATGCTCTGTGAGGTTAGTGGACTCAGCGGAGTGTGCCGCGGACCTACGGCCCGGGCGCGGCATCCGGCCACCCGCCCAGACCACGAACCAGACACCGCACGCGATCGTCACGATCACGAAACTCGGTGGCAGATCGAACATCGCCGACAGCACCAGCCCCGACCACACCGAGACCAGGCCGATGACCGCCGAAACGGCCATCGCGAGAACCGGACGGGCAGTCAGGATGAGCGCTGTGGCCGCCGGCGTGACGACCAGGGCGAACAACAGCAGCGTCCCCACCGCCTGGACGGCCATCGTGATGGTGATCCCCAGCAGCACCATGAAGGCGATCGACAGACCCCGTACCGGAACACCTTTGGCCTCCGCGACCTGGCTGTTGACCGACGCGAACAACAGCGGACGGAAGACGAACGCGATACAGGCAGCCGTGAGCACCAGCAGCGCCAGGAACGACAGCAGTTGATCCGACGTGATCGCCAGCAGGTTCCCGAACAGCACGTTGGTCAGGGTCGACGAGTTGCGGGTGGCCAGCGAGTTGAAGAACAGGCCGAGCCCGGTTGCGAACGCGAGCACCGTGCCCGTCGCGACGTCGCGCTCCGAGGCGCGCTTGCCCAGAGCCCCGATCACCAGGGCGCCGCCGACGCAGAACACGCCGAGCCCCAACGCCGCCGGCAGTCCGAGCAGCACGGCGCCGGTGGCACCGGGCAGCCCGATGTGTGCCAGTGCGTGCGCTGCGAACGACGAATTTCGCACGACGATGAAGTAGCCCATCAAACCCGCGGAGAGCGCGACGATGGTCCCACCGAGCCACGCGTTACGCATGAACGACGAGCCGAGGATCTGCTGCCAGTTGTCCTGATAACCGATGGCGAGCAGGGACTCGGTCATCACACGCCCCGCATGTAGAGCTCACCCTGCAAGGTGTGTGCCACCTTGATGGGTGTTCCGTACATATGGGTGAGCAGTTCGGAGTCCACCACCCGATCGATCGCGGCGTGGTGAGCATGGCCGTCCAGCAGGTAGATCGCACTGTCGAGGACTGCGAGCAGCGGGTTCAGATCGTGCGCCACCACGATGACGGTCACACCCAGTTCACGCTTGAGCCGGGCCAGCAGCGCCACGATCTCGTGCTGGTTGCGCAGGTCCAGCGACGCCAACGGCTCGTCGAGGATCAGCATCCGTGGTTTGGAGACGAGGGCGCCGGCCAGCGCGATCCGCTGGCGTTGGCCGCCGGAGAGTTCGGACAGTCGACGGTCGGCGATGTCACCGGCCTCGACCCATGTCAGAGCCTCGTCGACCCGCCGGCGGTCGTCGGCGCTGGGCCGGGCGAATCCCCAGCGCCGGCCGCTCAGCCCGAGCAGCACGGCATCCCGACCGCGGATCGCCTCACTGGCATTGACCTCGTAATGCTGTGGTACGTAACCGATTTCGTCGTTAAGCACACCGGGACGCTCGCCGTAGACCTGCACTGAACCGGTGGCGACCGGAAGCAGGCCGAGGATCACCTTGAGCAGGGTGGTCTTACCCGCGCCGTTGGATCCGATGACGGCGACGAACCGGCCCGCATCGACCTGCAGCGTCGACTCCGACCAGATGGTGCGGCCACCGCGCACGACACTGACGTCGGTGAACGTCAGCGCCGGATCAGCGGGCACGTCATGCACCGACACCGAGTGCCTCACCCAGAGAATCGAGTTGCGCGACCTGCCAGGTCTGGAGGGACTCCGTGTTGGGCGGCACCGTCTCGGTGACCTCCACCACCGGAACTCCGGCCTCCTCGGCCGCGGCCCGAATCTGTTCCGGTACCGAGCCTTCCGTCTGGGTGTTGTAGATCAGCACATCGACTCCGCGCTGGCCGAGTAGCCGAAGGAACGCATCGAGGTCGGCCGGCGTCGGCTCGGCCTCGTTGGCCGATGCCAACTGGTAGCCCTCCGGCGTCCGGTTCTGCAGCCCTAGAGCTGCAGCCATATCGTCGAAGACACTCTCGGTGGCCGCAAAGCTCTTGCCGGCGGCGCCGGCCTTGATGGTCGCGATGGCGTCAACGTAGGGCCTCATCACGTTCTCGAACGCGGTGTGTCGCTCCTCGAAGTAGCCTCTGGCGTCGGGCGCCAACTCGCTGAGCTGGGCGGTCACCGCTTCGGCGACGGAGTTCACCGTCGACGGGTTGTACCAGACGTGCGGGTTCGCCTCCCCGTCGTGATCGTGACCGGCCTCGCCCTCCTGGTCGTGCCCCGCCTCCCCTTCATGATCATGTCCCGCCTCCGCTTCGTGGGAGCCGCTCGACTCGACCGCGTTGATGACAGGGGCGTCCGGAGCCGACGTGGCGGCCAGTTTCGCCGCCCACTCGTCGTAGTGCCCGCCGTTGATCACCACGAGTTGGGCGCCGTCGAAGAGCACCGCGTCGGACGGTGCCGGCTCGTAGTCGTGGGGATCCACCGAGGAGCCGGCGAGCACTGTCGTCACGTTGGCACACGCTCCCCCGACCTGGGACACGATGTCGCCCCACTGGTCGACGCTGACAACGACGTCCACCGGGCTCGCCGGGCATTCGTCACCGGAGCCCGTCGTGGTTTGACTGGAAGCAGCCGGCTCGTCACTGCTGCCACACGCTGACAGCGCCAATGGCGCGGCAAGGACGAGCGACGCGACGAGCAGACCGAACCTGGGGGACGCCGAGATGATCACCCGGTAACGATAACCATTTCCAGTAGATCTTGCCTAAACGAGCAACAAGTTCGCGCTTTCTTATTGACAATGATTATCATTAAGCTCATGACCATCGCCTCCCCGCTGTTGCCCGTCACCGTCCTCTCCGGGTTCCTCGGCGCGGGCAAGACCACGCTGCTGAACCACATTCTTGCGAACCGGGACGGCCGGCGGGTCGCCGTGATCGTCAACGACATGAGTGAGGTGAACATCGACGCGGCACTCGTGGCCGGACAGGGACACCTCGATCGGACGGAGGAAAAGCTGGTCGAGCTCACCAACGGCTGCATCTGCTGCACGCTGCGTGAGGACCTCATCGAGGCGGTCGGCGCGCTTGCCCGTCAGGGCCGCTTCGACCAGTTGGTGATCGAGTCCACCGGCATCTCTGAACCGATGCCGGTCGCAGCCACCTTCGAGTGGGAGTTCGAGGACGGATTCCAGCTGGGGCAACTCGCCACACTCGACACCATGGTGACGGTCGTCGACGCCTCGACGTTCCTCACCGAACTCGCCAAGGGTGAGGCGCTGGCCGACCGGCGGATGGCTGCCGGCGAGGGGGATGCCAGGAGCATCGCCGATCTGCTCACCGACCAGGTCGAGTTCGCAGATGTGCTGCTGCTCAACAAGACCGATCTGGTCAAACCCCAGCAGCTCGGTGCCGTCGAGGCATTGCTGCGTCGCCTCAATCCCACCGCGAAGCTGATCAGGACCCGCGACGGGGTGGTCGATCTCGACCAGGTCCTCGCGACGGGGCTTTTCGATCCGATCGCCGCAGCTCAAACCCCTGGGTGGGATGAAGAGCTCGCCAACGGCCACACGCCGGAAACCGAGGAGTACGGAATCGGGTCGATGACCTTTCGCTCCGAGCGGCCGTTCCACCCGCAGCGGCTGTCGGATGCTCTCGACCAGGTTCGTGGGCTGTTGCGCAGCAAGGGATTCTGCTGGATAGCGACACGGCCGTCGATCGCAGCGATCTGGTCGCAGGCCGGGCCGAACATGGTCATCGAACCCGCTCAGTACTGGTCGACCACCGAGATAGCGCCGTCGCAGGAGATCGTGTTCATCGGCGTGCGACTCGACCGACCGCGGTTGACGGCACTACTGGAGTCCGCGGTGCTGACCGACGACGAGATGGCCCACGGTGAGGAGACGTGGATGAGATTCCCGGACCCCCTGCCGCAGTGGGGAGTTCCCCACGAGCACGGCGCCTGAAATGCCCTACCCCGAAACCGGTTTCACGAACCGGCCGTTCACCGTCGGACTGTGCACGGCGTGCGACTCGGAGTTGACAGACTCGTCGGTGCGGGAACTCCGTAGCGTCGTCCGCGGCTGCCCACATGGCGTGCTGATCGTGACCCAGTGCCAGCTAGGCCAATTGACCTGTGCTACCGGCGTTTCCGAAGGCGGTGTGATGATGATGCTGCAGCCGTGCACGGTCGATCGAGTTCCTGTCGCCTCAGTGGTGTGGGTGGGCCCGTTGAGAACGCGAGCTGATGTTGATGCCGCATGCACGTGGGTGGCCGCCGGCTCGTGGGATCGCCAGAACCTGCCGCTCGGTTTGCGGGCCGACCAGACCCTCACGAGGTCCAGCAACCAGAACTGACCTCTGGCCTCAATCCTGCAGGCGTCGCACTCGGCCGGTGGGCGGACACCACCCACCGGCCGAGTACGCCCTTCTACTCAGTGATGATCGTGACCTGCAGCGCCGCTGAGCTCATTGGGCGTCTGCTCCAGCGACCCGGACGCGGTCACCGCGCCGTCCTGCAGGTCCACCAGGTGAATCTGCTTGGCTGCAGGGTCACTGACGTACACAGCATCTTCGCGGGTGAAGACCGCGGGCCCCGGCTGCTGCCAGTCGTCGGGCTCCGACCACGGCTGGGTCACTTGAATCGAACGCACCGTGTCACCGGTCACCGGGTCGAAGACATATAGCTTGCCGTCGGTGCCGAGAATCAGCGCCTCGCCCTGGGGTCCCCGCCCGAGCGAGCGGAACCAGTAGCTCACCGACGGCGGCAGCGCGACGACCCTGAGCTGGTCGGTGGTGGTGTCGATCAGCGAAAACTGCTCCGGACGTTCGAGTTCGGCGTCCGGATCGATCTTCATATCACCGAGCACAACCGGCGAGTCCTCATGCCCGCGGGTATTGCCGATCCGACCGTATGGCGTCGGACTGGCGATCTTGGTGAACTCGCCGTTGGCGTACTCCAGAACCCCGTCCTCGCAGCCCAGCACCACCACCTCGTCAGCAGCGACCGTCTCACCGTGGATGCCCGGGCACTCCTCGCTGCGGGCGACCTCTTGATCACCCTGCATCGCGACGGCCCCGGTGCGGTTCTCCGAATCGCCGATGCTGTGCACCAGCGTTCCGTCACCGAGGATCACCGCGACCCCGTGGTGAGCTTCGGGCGTCGTGAAATTCTCCGTCTCCGGCATGCCGTTTTCCAGGTCGTGCGGGTCGAACGCCATGATCTCCCCCGACCCGTCGGCGAACAGCACCGTGCGCTCACCATGCGCCACAACGTGTCCGGCCTCGTCGGCCGGGAACGTATCGTCGGTCAACTGCCCGCCGGCAGCGTCCAGAATCCGAAAGCCGTCACTTGTGGTGACCAGCACGTGACTCTGGTCTCCAGCCGGGTTGACGCGCAGGAACCCCTCCAACGGAATGTCCTCCTGCACCTCGAGGGTTTCGCCATCGAGGATGTAAAGGCCCCCGTCATAGGTCGCCACCAGGGGTTCGTTGACCGGCGCGGACCGCGCCGGACTCTCCTGAGTCGTCTCGGCACCCTGCGTGCTCTCAGCATCGTTGCCACCCGAGCACGCCGCCAGGGCGACTACCGCACCCGAGGCCACACCGACGCGGTAAAGCCACCGCGATTTGGACATAATCTGCTCCCTCCGAGCTGATCAGAACGGCCTGCGCCTATCGCAGGCCGGTAACAATGGCTTCGATATTCGCACGCATCATGTCGAGATACGTTGCTCCCGAAGTCCCTGGTGGGCTTAGTGATTCGCTGTAGAGCGGCACGATCTGCACCTGGACTCCGGCGTCCTCGGCCAGTACCCGCGCCAGCCGTTCCGGCTGCGATGAATCCACGAAGATGGCCGGCACGCCGGCGCTTTCGATCGCGCCGACGAGCGATTGCAGGTCGGAGGAACTCGGAGCGGCCAAAGTGGTACCGCTGGGCACGATCGCGCCGATGACGGCGAAGCCGAACCGCTGCGCGAAGTAGCCGAGCACATGGTGATTGGTCACCAGCTTGCGCCGGTCGGCAGGAATCGTACTGAGTCGCTGCACCATCGACGCGTCGAGTTCGCGGAGCTCTTCGCGGTAGGCCTCAGCATTGCGCGACAGTGCATCTGCGTCGATACCTTCGACTTCGCCGACGATGGCTTCCTCGATGGCGTCGACGGCGGCGATCATCCGTTGTGGGTCGGTCCAGAAGTGCGGGTCCGGAACGCCCATGCTGTCGCCTTCCGCGTAGCGAATGGGATTGATGTGATCACCGACGGCAAGTGTCGGAATCCCCTGTTCAGCGGCGCTTTCCACATTGCGGATCACGTTCTCTTCCAGGCCGAGTCCGTTGTAGATGATCACACCTGCGCTCGACATCGCGGCAGCTTCCTGAGCGGAGACACCAAACGAATGCGGGTCGGCGTTCGGCTTCATCAAGACCCGAACCGCGGCGGAATCCCCGACGACATTGCGGACCACGTCTCCGAGAATGTTGGTGGTGACGACGATGTCGCCGCCGCCGGACGTCCCACCACATGCCGTCGACGCCACGGTGAGGAGAGCGACGATGCATATCAGTGCCCACCGTCTCACCGGCCGGTCTCCACCATCAACCCTGGAGCCACCTGCGTGCTCAAGGTCCGTGCGATGCGCAGCCCGTCGGCGTAGTCGATCTCGTACACCTCCCGGGCTTCGACGTTGTTGATGTAGGCGCGGTCGGAGTCGATATCGATCACCGGCTGAAGGCCATCGGTCGGAATGTCGCCGGGAAAGATCGGCACTCTGGCGGTCTCGGCTCGCGTGTTCACGTCGAACATGCCCAGCGTGCCGTCGCGGTGCAGCACCAGCACGGAGCCGTCACCGGCGGTGTTCACCGCAACCGCGTCCGGTACGGAGATCAAAACCCATGAGCGCTGCCGACTGTCGAGAACCCAGACGTGACCGTCTGCGACACCAGCGAATACATCTGCGCGGTCGCGATGGCTCATAGCCCGGGGCCGCTGCGTCGGGGCGTCGGCCGGAAAGGGCAGCTGGGTCACCGCAAGCTCACCACCGCCGCCGGTCACCCGCACCGCGCCGGTCTCGCAGCCGAACACCACCGCACGCCGGGTGGGCATCGACCAAGCGGGATTCGGGCACTTCCCGGACAACTCCGCGGGGCCGTCGTCGCCGATCACCTGCATGCCGCCACCATCGGCGACCGCCACCAACCTGCTGCCGTAGGGCACCACGGAGACGATGTCGTCACTCACAGCCAGCCCGGTCGGTGGTTCGACCGTCCGCTCACCGAGCGCTTCCCGATCAAGCAGTTCCACGCTGCCCGTGGTGCTTTCGACGGCAACAGCAGAGTTGCTCGCGCTCACCGAGGCCCCCGGTGCATCCAACGTGCCGACCACGGCGGGATCAGTGGCGAAGTAGTGATAGTGGTCGCCGTGGTCGAACGTCCACGCCCCGGCATCGACGATCGTGGTGCCATCTTCGGTACGCAGATAGGCGAATCGCCCGTCTCCGGTGAGCGAGGCGACCGGCCCGTAGGCGCCGACGGCCGTCTCGGTTTCGTCCACCGCGTCGTACACCGAGGTTTCGCCCGTGGCGGGGTCCACCAACACCAGTTTTGTCAGCGGCCCGTCGAGTTCGCGCGCGCCTTCTACGGACACGTCGTCGTGTCCGTCGGCCGACGGTTCTTCCGAAGGCGGCGGTGGCGTCCCTCCTCCGGCGCACCCTGCCACCAGACAGACCGAGGCGGCCGCGACCGAGACCTGTTTCCACTTTCTCCGAATGACCGACAGGAGGGTGGAGGCGAAGAACATCAGAACGGCGACGCCGGCGATCGTCGCGCCACCAGCCGTACCCGCGTGCCACGAGATGACAAGGCCCACATACACCGCAGCCGAACCCACGAGCGCGGCAAGCACCATCACCTGCGGTATCGAACGCGCCCACGTCAACGCGGTCGCCGCAGGTGCGACGAGCAATCCCAGCACCAACAGGGTTCCGACCACATGGAACGACGCGACCATCGCCACGGCCATCAGCACCGTGACGGCGGGGATCGCCAGCTGCGGCCGCAGGCCCAGGGTTGCGGCTTTGCGCGGATCGAAGGTCACCGCCACGAAGGCGCGGTGCCCGATGATCACCGCTGCGAGCGTCAGCAGTAAAGCTGCGCCGAGCACCACCGGATCGGTGGTGCGCACCGCGAGCACATCGCCGAACAGAAAAGCGGTGAGGTCGACGGCGAAGCTCTGCGAATGCGACACGACGATCACGCCGAGAGCGAGCATGCCGACCAGCAGAAGCCCGATGGCCGTATCCGACGACAACTTCGACGAGCGCCCGATCGCCGCGACGCCGACCGCCATCACCAGTGCCGCAACCAACCCACCGATCATCAGGCTGAGCCCCGTCAACGCCGCCAGCGCAACTCCCGGCAACATGCCGTGCGTCATTGCCTCACCAAGAAAAACGCTGCCCCGCAACAACACCCAGCAACCGACCAGAGCACAGAGGCAGGCCGCGATCACGCCGGCTGCCAGCGCTCGCAGGACGACATCCGCCTCGAACGGTTCGGTCAACCAGTGCATCATGTCGTACACTCTTAGCAGTAATGACAATCATTTTCAATAAACAGTGCTCCAGGCATTCCGGTGTCGATGTGGATGGCCTCGACTTCGGCTATCCCGGAACCGTGGTGTTCCGGGACCTGACGGTGTCCATGACGCCCGGCGCCGTCACCGTTCTTGCGGGATCGAACGGATCGGGGAAGTCGACGCTGCTGGGCCTGATAGCCCGGGTCCTACGACCCGACCGCGGCCAGATCCGCGTCGGTGCAGGCAGCGTCGCCTTCGCGGTGCAGCGCAGCACTGTCACCGACTCCTTTCCGATCACCGTCGCCGACGCCGTGATGATGGGTCGCTGGCGCCACCTCGGCCTGCTCCGTCGCCCCGGTGCCGACGACCGCGCCATCGTTTCGAAATGGCTGGACGCTCTCGGCCTGGCGCATCTGCGCGACCGCAGAATGGGCGAACTGTCGGGTGGCCAACGGCAACGCGTGCTGTTGGCGCAGGCGTTCGCTCAGGAGGCTTCGATCCTGCTGCTCGACGAACCCACCACCGGTCTCGACGCTGCAACGCGCGCCGTGGTGACCGCTCACCTGCGGGCGATCGCCGACTCCGGCGCGACAGTCATCGCCGCCACACACGATGCGGACGTGATTCGCGCAGCCGATTTCCGCATCGACCTCGACGTGGCCGGCCGGACCGATGCGGCTAGCTGAACACTGTGAGCGGGAGCGCGACGAGACCGCTCTGCGCGCGTACCGACAGCACATAACGGCCGTCGGACGGGGCCGAAATGCGCAATGGCGCCACCACAAAACCGATCTCGCCGCCGAGACTGGATTCAGGCACGTCAAAATCGTGCTCCGTCGACCCGCCCCCGGGGGTGGTGATCGTCAGGTTGACCGTCGGCGCCTTGTCGAAAGGCTGCGTCTGGGTGAGAACCACGAGGGTCACCGGGATGACACGATCGGGACCGATGCGATATGTGTCGACCACACCGCCGCGGACATCGAGTTTGTTGTCGGCGACCGACGCGGACTCGGCGAGCATGGCACCAGTGACGATCACCGCCCCAAAGTACCTGAACGCTCCGCGCCAAGGCACCGATCACCACAGCTAGGCTGGCGACGTGCCAGCACTTTCGGTCGACCTCAACGCTGATCTCGGCGAAAGCTTCGGCGTGTGGACACTCGGCGACGACGAGGCCATGCTGGACATCGTCACTTCGGCGAATGTGGCCTGTGGCTTTCACGCTGGAGACGCAGCCACCTTGGCGCGCACCTGCCGCGCAGCGGCCAGTCGCGGTATCCGTATCGGCGCACAGGTGAGCTACCGAGATCTCGCCGGCTTCGGCAGGCGCTTCATCGACGTCGATCCTGAAGAGCTGACCGCCGATATCGTCTACCAGATCGGTGCCCTGCAAGCGCTGGCGCGAGTCGCGGGATCAAACCTCAGCTATGTCAAACCCCATGGGGCGCTGTACAACGCCGTTGTCACACACCACCATCAGGCACGCGCGGTAGCAGAGGCGGTGCACTCGGTGGACCCCGCGCTACCGGTGCTCGGCCTGGCAGGGTCGGTGCTCTTCACCGAACTCGAGCGGCTGGGTCTGCGGACGGTACCCGAGGCATTCGCCGACCGCTCCTACCGACCCGACGGCCAACTGGTGTCCCGCCGCGAAAGCAATGCGGTGCTCAGCGACGTCGATGAGATCACCGACCGGGTCATCTCGATGGTCACAGAAGGTCAGGTTCGCGCGGTGGACGGCTCGATGATCCCGACCGAGGTCGAATCTGTTTGTGTGCATGGAGATTCACCAGGTGCGGTGCAGATCGCGACGGCCGTGCGCGAACGGCTGGTAGCAGCGGGTGTGACGCTCGGTCCGTTCAGCGGCTGACCGGGCCGAGGAGGCTACCGATCGGCTTCGATGTTGGCGCTGCGTACCACGCTGCCGAGCAGTCCGGGAATGGCCGCCTCGACGTCGTCGAGGCGCAGGCGCTGGTAGGTCAGGCCGTCGATGACCAGTCGTTCGATGACGCCCGCCTCACGCAGGATCCGGAAGTGATGAGTTGCCGTCGACTTGTTGATTCCGTCATACAGAGCGCCGCACTGCAGAGGTGAGCCCGCATTGAAGAGTCGCCGCACGACCTCGAGGCGAACAGGATCCTGAATCGCGCCCAGCACCTGCTGCACCGACCCGACCGACTGGGCAGCAGAGTCGGCGACGCGCACTTCGTCGGCCAAAAGGTGTCCTTCACCACGGGCGGTTTGATGATTGTCGAACCCAGCGTACTCTCGACAAGGTTCGATGTTCGTCGAACCTACTCGACCGGGGAGTGACACTGCGATGGTGGCGTTCGACCGTTCGCTCAACGACACGCAATGGTGGGCCTACCCACTTCTGCTGGTGTTGAGCGGCGTAGCGCTCGGGGTCTCCGGGATACCCGCGCCGCTCTACGGCGTCTACGAGGCGAACTGGCACCTCTCCCCTCTCGCCACCACCGTCGTCTTCGCGGTCTACGCCGTGGCGGCGCTCGCCGCAGTCCTGGTGTCCGGCAAGATCTCCGACGTGGTCGGCCGCAAGCCGGTGCTCCTCGGGGCGCTGGCGGCACTGCTGGTCGGCCTCGGCGTGTTCCTGATCGCCGACAGCATGGCGATGCTGCTGTTCGCGCGCGCCATCCACGGTGCCGCGGTCGGTTCCATCGTCGTGGCCGGAGCGGCGGCACTGCTGGACCTGCGACCGGATCACGGAGTGCGGTCGGGCCAACTCAGCGGTGTCAGCTTCAACATCGGGATGACGGTCGCGATCCTGGGCTCGGCGCTGCTGGCCCAGTACGCACCCCACCCACTGCGCACGCCCTACGCGGTGGTCGCGGTGATCTGCCTGATCGTCGGTGTCGGCCTGGTGGCGCTGCGCGAACCCCACACCGCACGCACCCGCGGTCCGATCCGGATCGCCAAACCTGCCGTGCCGCAAGAGATCCGTGGCGACTTCTGGTTCTCGGCGCTCGGTGTCATGGCGTCCTGGTCCGTGCTCGGGGTACTGCTGTCGCTGTACCCGTCGCTGGCCGCCAGGCAGACCCACATCGACAATCTCGTCTTCGGTGGCGGCGTCGTCGGCCTCACCGCGTTCGCCGCCGCACTCGCCCAGCTCGCCGCGACCCGGCTCCCGGCGAGATACTCGGCGATCATCGGTGACGTCGGAATGGCGGTGTCGCTGCTGCTGACGATTCCGGTGCTACTGAGCCATCAGTGGCAGCTGGTGTTCGTCGCCGCCGCGCTGCTCGGCGTGACGTTCGGCCTCGGCTTCGGCGGGTCGCTGCGGCACCTGTCCGACGTCGTGCCCGCCGACCGCCGTGGCGAGACGATGTCGGCCTTCTATCTGCTGGCGTACACCGCGATGGCCGTGCCCACGCTCATCGCGGGGTGGGCGGCGACGCAGTGGGATCTCGCCTCGGTGTTCCCATGGTTCGCGGGCACCGTCGCCGCTGCCTGCCTCGGCGCCGCCATCGCGGGGACGCACAGCGTCAGGGCGGCGCGCACACCCTAGGGTGGCTCCATGCGTCTGAAGCTCGGCCGGCCCGACCTGAGCGGCTACAGTTCTCATTTCGACCTACCCGAGGCCTCCCAGGCGACCCCGCTGTCGGTGGCGTGGGGAGGCGTCACGACGCTACTCGTCGACGACGGCAGCTCAGCGGTCATGACCGACGGATTCTTCTCCCGGCCAGGACTTCTCAGCGTCGCCGCACGTCCACTGGTCTCATCGCGCGCACGTATCGACTCAGCCCTGTCACAGCTCGGAGTGAACCGCCTCGACGCGGTGGTTCCCGTGCACACCCACTTCGACCATGCAATGGACTCCGCGGTGGTTGCCGGGTTGACCGGTGCCCGACTGCTCGGCGGTGCGTCCGCGGCCTTCATCGGGCGTGGCCACGGTGTTGATCGTGTCGACACCGTCGAGTCGGGCGAGCCGGTGACCGTGGGCAACTTCGACATCACGCTGATCGAGGGCAGCCACTGCCCGCCGGATCGCTTTCCCGGCGCGATCACAGCACCGGTCGTCCCCCCGGCCAAGGTGTCGGCGTACAGATGTGGCGAGGCATGGTCCATGCTTCTGGACCACCGACCCACCGGCCGGGCGCTGCTGATCGTCGGTAGCGCGGGCTTCGTGCCGGGCGCGCTGACCGGCCGGCGTGCCGACGTGGTCTACCTGGGAGTCGGGCAACTGGGACTCCAGCCGCAGAGCTACCTCACCGAGTACTGGACACAGACCGTGCGGATGGTCGGCGCCCGCAGGGTCGTACTGATCCACTGGGACGACTTCTTCCGCCCGCTGGACAAGCCGCTGCGCGCGATACCGTACGCCGTCGACGATCTGGACGTCTCGATGCGAGTGCTGACCCGGCTGGCCGCCGAGGACAGCGTGCAGTTGCACTTGCCCACGCTCTGGCAACGCGCCGATCCATGGAGCTGACGTTCGCGCTGCTGGCGCTCGTCGCGGTGCTCGGATTCGCACTGATCCGGCCGCACGGATGGCCCGAGGCGATCGTGGCGGTACCGGCGGCGGCGCTGGTCCTCGCCACCGGCGCGATCTCCTGGCCCGCGGCGACGGCCGAAGTGGGCCGGCTACTGCCGGTGGTGGGATTCCTCGCCGCGGTATTGGTCCTGGCGCGGCTGTGTGACGACGAGGGACTGTTCCGCGCAGCCGGCCTGATGATGGCCAGAGCCACCTCGGGTAGCCAGAACCGTTTTCTGGCTTCGGTATTCGCCATCGCCGCCGCGGTGACCGCGATCCTCAGCCTGGACGCCACCGTGGTGCTGCTGACACCGGTCGTGCTGGCCACCGCGCGCACCCTCGCCGTTCCGGCCCGACCGCACGCGTACGCGACCGCACATCTGGCCAACAGCGCGTCTCTTCTGCTGCCGGTGTCCAACCTCACCAACCTGCTGGCGTTCAGCGCTGCCGGGTTGACATTCGTGCACTTCGCCGCCGTGATGACGTTGCCCTGGCTTGCCGCCATTGCCGTCGAGTTCATCTTGCTACGTTGGCTTTTCGCCAAGGACCTGGCAGTGCACCCCCGCCGGGATGCGCCGGTGGAGCCGATCGAGGTGCCGAAGTTCGCCCTCAGCGTGCTCGGCCTGACCCTCGTCGGCTTCGCCGTCACGTCCCTTCTCGGCTTCTCACCGGCGTGGGCTGCGATGGCCGGAGCTCTGGTGCTGGGTGTCCGCGGCCTCGCCCGCGGCCACACGTCCGCCGGTCGGATCGTCGCCGCGCTCGACATCCCCTTCCTCGCCTTTGTGCTCTGCCTCGGCGTCGTGGTCGCCGCGGTGATGAACAGCGGGCTGGAATCGGTGATGCAGCAGGTGATTCCCGACGGACAGGGCCTGCTCGCGCTGCTCGGGATCGCCGCCGTGGCCGCGGTACTGTCCAATGTCGTCAACAACCTCCCAGCCGTGCTGGTGCTGCTGCCGCTGGTGACCGCAGCCGGTCCCGCCGCGGTGCTCGCGGTGCTGATCGGGGTGAACATCGGGCCGAACCTGACCTATGTGGGCTCGCTGGCCAACCTGCTGTGGCGAACAGTGGTGCGCCGCGACATGACCGACGGCAGTGCCGGTTTCGTCGAGTTCAGCCGGGTCGGGCTGTTCACCACACCCGCCGTGCTGGTCGCGGCCGTTCTCGGCTTGTGGGCGGGAGTCCAGATCTTCGGGATCTAGGTCCTGCGCTGCCGGGCGATCTCGGCGAGCACGACGCCGGCCGCGACCGACGCATTGAGCGACTCGGTGGGACCGGCCATCGGGATGGACACGATGGCATCGCAGTTCTCCCGCACCAGCCGCGACAATCCCTTGCCCTCCGACCCGACCACGACCACGATCGGTCCGTCGCCGGCGATCTCGTCGATCGCGGTGTCCCCGTCGGCATCGAGGCCGACAACCTGCAGACCTGAATCCGCCCACTGCTTGAGCGTACGATTCAGATTCGTCGCCCGCGCCACGGGCAACCGCGCCGCCGCCCCGGCGCTGGTGCGCCACGCCACCGCGGTCACCGACGCCGATCTGCGCTGCGGGATCAGCACGCCGTGTCCGCCGAACGCCGCGACCGACCGGACGATGGCCCCCAGGTTGCGCGGGTCGGAGATGTTGTCCAGCGCCACCAGAAGCGGCGGGGCCGCTTCACGTTTCGCCTCGGCGAGCAGGTCGTCAGGATGGGCATAGTTGTAGGGCGGCACCTGCAGGGCCAGGCCCTGGTGCATGCCGTTGGCCGCGATCCGATCCAGGTCGTGGCGAGGCACCTCGAGTATCGAGATCCCCTTGTCGGCCGCGATCTGCACAGCTTCGGTGAGCCGTTCATCGGAGTCGGTTCCCAGCGCCACGTACAGCGCGGTCGCCGGCGCTCCGGCGCGCAGGCACTCCAGAACCGGGTTCCGGCCGAGGACGATCTCGGTCTCATCGGTCTTCTTGTGCCTGCCCTGCTGCTTGCGGGCGGCCTGAGCGGCGCGCTTGCCCGCCGGGTGGTGGGGCCGCTGACTCGCCGGCGGTGTCGCGCCCTTGCCTTCCAGCCCACGACGCCGGACGCCGCCCGACCCGACCGTCGGCCCCTTCTTGGTACCGGACTTGCGCACCGCGCCTCGCCGCTGGGAATTGCCCGCCATTACTTGTCCGTCCCGTCCGACAGTGACCACTGCGGGCCGTCAGAGGTGTCGGTGACCTCGATGCCCGCCTCCTTGAGCCGGTCGCGGATCGCGTCGGCTTCCGCCCAGTCGCGGCTTGCCCTGGCCTCGGCACGCCTGCGTACCTCAGCCTGCACCAACACGTCGACCGCCGCCAGCGCTGCCGACGTCTCGTCGCGCGACTCCCAGCGTTCGTCGAGCGGATCGGCACCGAGGATCCCCATCATCGCCCTGATCGACATCGCCTGGGTCAACGCTGTCTCGTGGTCTCCGGCATCCAGAGCCCGATTGCCTTCAGCACGTGCGGCATGTACCTCGGCGAGCGCGGCGGGCACCGCAAGGTCGTCGTCCAGCGCCGCGCCGAACTTCGCCGTCCACTCCCCCGGTGCCACCGCCCCGACGCGGCTGCGCACCCGGTGCAGGAAATCCTCGATCCCGGCGTATGCCTTCGCCGCGTCCTGCAGGGCGTTCTCGGAGAACTCCAGCATCGACCGGTAATGCGCGCTGCCCAGGTAGTAACGCAGCTCTGCTGCGCGAACCCGTTGCAGCACAGCAGGTATCGCCAGGACATTGCCCAATGACTTGCTCATCTTCTCGCCACCCATGGTGACCCAGCCGTTGTGCAGCCAGAACCGCGCGAACCCGTCACCGGCAGCTTCGGCCTGCGCGATCTCGTTCTCGTGGTGCGGGAAGACCAGGTCCATCCCCCCAGCGTGGATGTCGAACTCTGCGCCGAGGTACGCCTCGCACATCGCGACGCATTCGGTATGCCAGCCCGGCCGACCGCGACCCCATGGCGTCGGCCACGACGGCTCGCCCGGTTTCGCGCCCTTCCACAGAGTGAAGTCGCGCTGATCCCGCTTGCCGGTCGCGACACCCTCACCCTGGTGGACGTCGTCGGGCCGGTGCCCGGAGAGCTTGCCGTAGTCGGGAAGTGTCGCGACGTCGAAGTACACATCGCCGTCCCCGGCATAGGCGTGTCCCCGATCGATCAGATTCGCGATCAGTTCCACCATCTGGGTGATGTGGCCGGTCGCCCTGGGCTCTGCCGACGGCGGGAGCACCCCCAGCGCGTCGTACGCAGCGGTGAACGCACGCTCGTAGGTCGCCGCCCATTCCCACCACGGCCGTCCCGCATCGGCGGCCTTGTGCAGGATCTTGTCGTCGATGTCGGTGACGTTGCGGATGAACGCGACGTCAAAACCCTTGGCGGTCAGCCAGCGGCGCAGTACGTCGAACGCCACGCCGCTGCGGACGTGGCCGATGTGAGGTAGGCCCTGCACCGTCGCACCGCACAGGTAGATCGAGACGTGGCCGGGCCGCAGTGGCGCAAAATCGCGCACACCGCCAGACAAGGTGTCATAGAGCCGCATCACTGATGCGGGGCGTTCGGTCACGACGGGCCAGCTTACCGGCCAGATCAGGCCTGTTCGTCATCGCCGACCACATCGGCTGTCAGGAGTGCGGTGGCGATCGCCGCCAGGCCCTCGCCACGGCCGGTCAGGCCGAGGCCGTCGGTGGTGGTCGCGGACACCGACACGGGAGCGTCCAGGAGATCGGAGAGCAGCTGTTGCGCCTCGGCGCGTCGCGGACCGATCTTCGGGCGGTTGCCGATGACCTGTACCGCGGCGTTGCCCACCCGCATGCCTGCACCGGTCACCAGTGAGTGCACATGCCGGAGCATGTCCACTCCACTGACCCCGCGCCACTCGGGACGGTCGGTCCCGAAGACCTCCCCGATGTCGCCCAGGCCTGCTGCGGACAACAGTGCGTCACACAGGGCGTGGGCGGCAACGTCGCCGTCGGAGTGGCCGGCGCAACCGTCGGCGTCTTCGAACAGCAAGCCCAACAGCCAGCACGGACGCTCGGCTTCGATGGGGTGTACGTCGGTGCCGAGCCCGATTCTCGGGATCGACATCATTGCCTTCAGGAGGCGGTGGCGAGTGCCTCGTCGAGAATGGTCGCAGCCTTCTCGTCTTCGACGTTCTCGGCGAGCGCGAGCTCGCCCACCAGGATCTGCCGGGCCTTGGCCAGCATCCGCTTCTCGCCGGCCGACAGCCCACGCTCCTGGTCACGACGCCAGAGATCACGGACAACCTCGGCAACCTTGTTCACGTCGCCGGAAGCAAGCTTCTCGAGATTGGCCTTGTACCGGCGTGACCAGTTGGTCGGCTCTTCGGTGTGCGGAGCGCGCAGCACCTGGAAGACCTTGTCGAGGCCCTCCTGTCCGACGACATCGCGCACACCCACGTACTCGGCATTGTCAGCGGGTACCCGAACGGTGAGATCTCCCTGGGCGACCTTCAGGACGAGGTATTCCCTCTGCTCGCCCTTGATGGTCCGGGTTTCGATCGCCTCGATCAACGCAGCACCGTGGTGTGGATAGACGACGGTGTCTCCGACCTTAAAAATCATCAGTTTCGAGCCCCTTTCACCCCTCGATGTTAACACGGGCCGCCAAGGGGTGCGGATCAACTATGCAGGTCAGGGGCACAGAAGGTGCGGACCAGGGGTTGACATGCCACCGAATCCATGCAAGACCGGGGGTGTTTCGCGCCGGCGTCGCGGTAGCTGTCACGCAGTCGCCGACGTCCGGAACCGGCTGTCCGCGAGACGGTTCGCCCCTGCGCTACCGCGCGCACCGGTCACCTACTACTCTGCATAGTCGAACCCTAGTGACCGGCACGCATGTCGCCCCGTCGGCCGAGCAGGAGGCCCCAGTGAACCCCTTCGAACGGCGCACGCGTGCACACGGCAGGTCGGTCCCCGCTCTGGCGGCGTGCGGCGTGGCCGCGACCTTCCTGCTGAGCGCCTGCAGCGCCGGCCAGGTCGCCCAGACCGCCACCCAGGAACCCGCGATCAACGGCGTGAGCGCCCTGCTCGGCCCGATCGCACTGCGCAACATCCACCTGTACGCGGTCCAGACCACCGACTACGTCCAAGAGGGTCAGGATGTGGAGTTGGTCTTCGTCGCCGCCAATGCCTCGCCCGATGTTGCCGACGAACTCGTCTCGATCACCTCCGATGTCGGCACCGTGACGTTGTCCGGTGATACCGCTGTTCCGGTCAGCGGCTCGCTCAAGGTCGGGAAACCCGATGGCGAGCTCGCGGCGCTGGAGAACGTCGAGCCGGTGGACACCGCCCAGGCCACCGTGGCGCTGTCCGAGCCCATCACCAACGGACTGACGTACGACTTCACGTTCACCTTCGAGAAGGCCGGTGAGACGACGGTCGGCGTGCCGATCTCCGCGGGCGAGGCACCGCGTCGTGACCATCCGGTCGAATCCGGCCATTCCGGCGGGTCCTCGGGCGGCGGCCACTGAGGCCAACCCGCAGCGTCGACGCCCGACACGGCGCCGATCGCTGAGGTTCTGTCGGCCCCGGCGGTTACGGTCACCGCGTGACCCGGGCAAGTTCGAAAACGCGTTCGCAGTACCGCTGTTCGGAGTGCCACCACGTCACCGCGAAGTGGGTCGGCCGCTGCCCCGACTGTGGCACCTGGGGCACCGTCGACGAGGTCACTCTGACGGCGGGCACCGCGTCGGCGACCAGGCGGGCGGTCACACCCACCTCGCCCGCGGTGCCGATCAGCTCGATCGATCCCGGAGCCACCCGCCACTTCCACACCGGCGTGAGCGAATTGGACCGCGTTCTCGGTGGTGGCCTGGTGCCCGGATCGGTCACGCTCCTGGCAGGCGACCCGGGGGTCGGCAAGTCCACGCTGCTGCTCGAGGTCGCCCACCGATGGGCGCAGACGGGTCGGCGGGCGCTGTATCTGTCCGGGGAGGAGTCGGCGGGCCAGATCCGATTGCGGGCCGAGCGCACCGGTTGCTCGCACGACGAGGTCTACCTGGCCGCCGAGTCGGACCTGCAGACTGCTCTCGGCCACATCGAGGCCGTGCAGCCTTCACTTGTCGTCGTGGACTCCGTGCAGACGATGTCCACCGCCGAGGTCGACGGCGTCACCGGTGGGGTCACCCAGGTCCGGGCGGTGACCACCGCGCTGACGATGACGGCGAAGACCTCAGGCGTGGCGATACTGCTCGTCGGACACGTCACCAAGGACGGTGCCATCGCCGGGCCCCGCTCGCTGGAACACCTCGTCGACGTCGTGCTGCATTTCGAGGGTGATCGCTCCTCGGCACTGCGCATGGTGCGCGGTGTCAAGAACCGCTTCGGCGCCGCCGACGAGGTGGGTTGTTTTCTGTTGCACGACAACGGAATCGAGTGTGTATCCGATCCCTCCGGCCTGTTCCTCGACCAACGACCCAAGGCGGTGTCGGGCACCGCCGTGACGGTGACGCTCGACGGCAAGCGCCCGATGATCGGCGAGGTGCAGGCGCTGATCGGCTCACCGGCCAGCGGTAGCCCACGACGCGCGGTCAGCGGCATCGACTCCTCACGCGCCGCGATGATCACCGCGGTGCTGGAGAAACGGGCCAGGCTCCCGGTCGGAGCCAACGACATCTATCTGTCCACGGTGGGTGGCATGCGGTTGACCGACTCGTCGTCGGACCTCGCTGTGGCGCTGGCGATCGCGTCCGCCTTCACCGACCTGGCGATGCCGACGACAGCGGTGGCGATCGGTGAGGTCGGGCTGGCCGGGGACCTGCGGCGGGTGACCGGCATGGACCGCCGGCTGGCCGAAGCCGCCCGCCTCGGGTTCACCGTCGCGGTGGTGCCCGCCGGGGTGACCACCGCGCCGCCCGGGCTGCGGGTGGTTTCCGCCGACGACATCACCTCGGCGTTGCAGGCTCTGCGCCGGATCAGCCAGAATGGCGCGAACTGACATATGTCGGGGCAGATCGACGATCGATTCGTGGGGAACACATGGCCGTGAAGTCGACCGGACGGACGGGTCGAACGGTGGTGCAACTGGCCCGGCCGACGCTGCGGGAGACCATCGCCAGGCTGGCGCCCGGAACCGCACTGCGCGACGGCCTGGAGCGGATCCTGCGCGGCAGAACCGGCGCCTTGATAGTCATCGGTTACGACGACAGCGTCGAGACCATCTGCGACGGCGGGTTCTCGCTGGACGTCCGCTACGCGCCCACCCGGCTGCGCGAGCTGTCGAAGATGGACGGTGCGGTGGTGCTCTCCAGCGACGGGAGCCGGATCCTGCGGGCCAACGTCCAGCTGGTGCCCGACCCGTCCATCCCCACCGAGGAGTCCGGAACCAGGCACCGCTCCGCGGAGCGCACGGCGATCCAGACCGGATATCCGGTGATCTCGGTCAGCCACTCGATGAGCATCGTCACCGTCTACGTGGCCGGCGAGCGCCACGTGGTGCCCGAGTCGGCGACGATCCTGTCCCGCGCCAACCAGACCATCGACACCCTGGAGCGCTACAAGACCCGCCTCGAAGAGGTCGGCAGGCAACTCTCGACCGCCGAGATCGAGGACTTCGTGACGCTGCGCGACGTGATGACGGTGGTCCAGCGCCTGGAGATGGTGCGACGGATCAGCCTGGAGCTCGACTCCGACGTCGTCGAGTTGGGCACCGACGGGCGGCAGCTCAAACTGCAGCTCGACGAGCTGGTCGGTGACAACGACACCGACCGCGAGCTGATCGTGCGTGACTACCACGCCAATCCCGAGCCGCCGACGGCCGCTCAGGTCAGCGCGACCCTCGACGAACTCGACGGATTGTCCGACGGGGAGCTGCTCGACTTCACCACGCTGGCAAGGGTGTTCGGTTATCCGTCGACCGCCGAGGCCCAGGATTCGGCGATGGCGTCGCGCGGTTATCGCGCCATGGCGGGCATCCCGAGACTGCAGTTCGCGCACGTGGATCTGCTCGTGCGCTCCTTCGGCTCACTTCAGGGGCTGCTCGCGGCCAGCGCCAGCGATCTGCAGTCGGTGGAGGGCATCGGCTCGATGTGGGCGCGCCACATTCGAGAGGGTCTCTCTCAGCTCGCCGAGTCCACGATCGCCGACCGGCTGGCGTAGGGCTTCCGGTCAGCCGACCGGACCGGGAGTTCCCAGGTGCGGGGCCCCCTCGACCGGTACCTGACCCGGCTGGAGAGCCGAATCCGCGAGGGTGAACGGCACCGTCGCAGAGCGCAGGTTGCCCAGCTGGACTACCAGGTTGTAGGTGCCCGCCCCGATGGGCTGGCGCGGCAGCGGACAGTTGGGAGCCGAGCTCATCCCGGTCCAGGTCACCTCAGTCGTGACCTGCTCACCGGGCTGGAAGGTCTTGATCAACGTCTCGTTGGACGGCGCGCAGTCCAGGTTCGACCACAGCCGCTGGTTGTCCAGTGAGTACACATACGCGGCGAGGACGGCCGCGCCGACGTCGCGCTGGCAGGCGACCAGGCCGATGTTGGTGACGACCATCGTGAACTTCGGCTGATCGCCGACGACGTACTGCGGCACGTTGGTGATGCCCTTGACCGCCAGCGTGGAGTCCGGGCAGTCGTCCCCCTCCTGCAGGATCGGGGGCGGCACGACGGCAGCGGTCGGCGTCGGAGTCGGCGGCGGAGCATCCTGGGCCGGCGGCTGGACAGGCGATTTGACCTCGGGGTTCTCCCCCGGCAGCGGCGTGGGCGCGGCTGCTTCCTGGGCGGACGACTCGTTCGCGGTCGGCTGCTCGGAGCTGGTGCTGTTCATCACGACAACTGCGACGATCGCGGCGATCACCCCGATGACGAGCACACCGAGGCCGAGCGCCAGCGCCCTGCGTCGCCAGTAGATCTGGGTGGGCAGCGGGCCCTGCGGTTCTAGATCCAGCACATGTTCACGGTAAGGCCAGGTCACGCCGGGTCGTTCGAGGTTGCCCGGCGTGTCGCGCCTCAGCCTTCGCCGATCTCACCGATATGGTCGCGCAGCACCACCTGTCCGTCGGCCAGGTGGTAGGTCAGGCCGACGATGGCCAGGTCCCCCGAGCGCACCGCCTCGGCGATCGCCGTCGACCTGCTCAGCAGCTGTTTGCCGGTCTCGGTCACGTGCCTGGCCTCGAATTCGTCGATGCGGTTGAGGCCGTCGCGACGGCCCGACAGGATCGAGGGGATGACCCGCTCCACCACGTCGCGGACATAACCGCCAGGCACCTCACCGCTGTCGAGGGCAGCCAGGGTCGCGCCGACGGCGCCGCAGCTGTCGTGGCCCAGGACCGCGATCAGCGGGACCTTCAGGACGGTGACGGCGTACTCGATGGAGCCGAGCACCGAACTGTCGACCACGTGCCCGGCGGTGCGCACCACGAACATGTCGCCGAGGCCCTGGTCGAAGATGATCTCGGCGGCCACCCGGCTGTCGGCGCATCCGAAGACCACGGCGGTGGGTTTCTGGGCCGCTGCCAGGCTCGCCCGGTGCTCGATGCTCTGGCTGGGATGCTCGGCCTTACCGGCGACGAACCGCTCGTTACCCTCTCTGAGTGCTTTCCAAGCGGTCAACGGGCTTGTGTTGGGCATGGCCGTCATTCTGCCCGAGCGGGCCTCGATGATCGATTCGGGTGAACTGCTCGGCTGGTACGCCCATGCCCAGCGGGATCTGCCGTGGCGGCGTCCCGGGGTCTCCGCGTGGCAGATCCTGGTCAGTGAGTTCATGCTGCAGCAGACCCCGGTGGCACGGGTGGAACCGATCTGGCTGGACTGGATCGCCCGCTGGCCCACCCCGTCGGCGACTGCGGCCGCGAGCGCGGCCGACGTCCTGCGGGCATGGGGGAAGCTCGGCTATCCGCGGCGGGCCAAACGGTTGCACGAATGCGCGACGATGATCGCCGTCGAGCACGCGGATGTGGTTCCCGACGACGTCGACACCCTGCTCTCCCTGCCCGGCGTGGGAACCTACACAGCCCGCGCCGTCGCGTGTTTCGCTTACGGGCAACGGGTCCCGGTCGTCGACACGAACGTCCGGCGGGTGATCGCCCGGGCGGTGCACGGCCGCGAGGATGCGGGCTCGCCGTCGCCCCGCGACCTAGACGACGTCGCCAGGCTGCTCCCCGATGACGACACCGCACCGCAGTTCTCGGTCGCCGTGATGGAACTCGGTGCGACGGTGTGCACGGCCCGCGCACCGCGGTGCGGAGTGTGCCCGCTGAGTCACTGCACGTGGCGATCGCTGGGGTTCCCGGCGGGAACCGGCACCCCCCGCCGGACGCAACGGTATGCCGGCACCGATCGTCAGGTGCGTGGTCGGCTGCTCGATGTGTTGCGCGGCAATACTTTTCCCGTCAGCCGCGCCGAGCTCGATCTGGCGTGGACCACCGACACCGCCCAGCGGGACCGCGCGCTCGATTCACTGCTCGTCGACGGGTTGGTGGAGCAGACCGCAGACGGCCGGTTCGCGCTGGCCGGCGAGGCCGACTGACGGTCATGACGGTCATTGTGGACAGCACCCGCGGGTGTTAGCGGCTCCGGGTCACCGAGACGTGGGCAGCGCGCCGATCATGTTGCGCTCCAACATGTGTCAGGCAGTCGCGACGGCATCTGCCATGTCGACCCCGACGGAGTTGAACCGTCGCCGGTAGTCCGACGGCGTGACGCCGATGACCCGGCGGAAGTGGTGACGCAGCAGCGTCGCGGTGCCGAACCCTGACTGTTCGGCGATCCGGTCGACGTCCAGCGTCGTCTCCTCGAGCAACCGACGGGCGAACAGCACCCGCTGGTCGGTCACCCACTGCATCGGTGTCCGTCCCGTCTCCTCGACGAAGCGGCGCGCAAACGTCCGCGCCGACATGTGCGCACGCCGGGACAGCGTGGCCACCGTGTGCGGCTTCTCCAGGTTGGTCAGGATCCAGTCGAGGTGGGGCGCGAACCTCTCCGAACACCGCAACGGGATCGGCTGCTCGATGTACTGGCGCTGACCGCCGTCGCGTTGCGGCGGAACCACCATCCTTCGGGCGATCTTGTTGGTCACCTCGCTGCCCAGTTCGCGACGGACCAGGTGCAGACACGCGTCGATTCCCGCTGCCGTGCCCGCGCTGGTGATCAGGTTCCCGTCGTCGACGAACAACACGTTGCGGTCCACCTTCGCCGTCGGATACATCGCTGCGAGTGCATCGGCGTGCATCCAATGGGTGGTGCAGGGGCGTCCATCGAGTAGGCCGGCGGCGCCTGCGACGAACGCGCCCGAGCACACCGTGAGGATGATCGACCCGGACGCGGCGGCCCGACGGATGGCCTCGAGGGCCTCCTCGGAGTAGCTGCCGCCACCGATGGCGGGGATGGCGACCAGATCGGCGCCGATCAGGTCGTCGAGTCCGTGATCGGGGATGATCGTCGCCCCGACCGACGTCCGCAACGGTTTGCCCGGTTCGGGTCCACAGACCTTGAATTCGAAGTTGGGGACCCCGTCGGCGGACCGATCTATGCCGAATACCTCGCAGATGACGCCGAACTCGAAAACCGCAAGCCCGTCGAGCACCAGCGCGGACACACTCTTCAGTGACATGGCAGCATCTTATCGAAGAGTGTCGCTTCTGCCACTGTTGGCATGATGTTATCTGACCGCACTATTACTGCCATGAGTACCGCATTGATCGCCTTGATCCTTCTCTCGCCATTCGCTCTCGCGGCGCTGCTCGCCCGGACGGCTCACAGCTCGGGCTCGCTCCGACTGCACCTCGACCAGTTCCGGATCTCCGCCCCGATGAGCGGCCCGCTGTTCGAGGATCGTGGCTACTACCGTGCCCAACCCGACCCGGACGCCATCCGCACTCGCTTCGAGCAGCAGCCGTCGTGGCCGAGCTCAGGCGCCGCGGGTGACCGTCGATAGAAACGTCTCGACCGCCCCCCGATATTTCCCCGGCGCGTCGTCGTGGATCAGGTGCCCGGCGCCGGGCACCTGCAGATAGGTCGTCGCGGACCCGGTGTCGGCCATGGACTGCATCTGTCCCGGCGGAGTGACCGAGTTCCCGGCCTCCAGCAACAGGGTGGGCACCGACACCGACTGCCACTGGCTCCAGTAGTCGCGAGTCCCCCACTCAGCGGCGATCTCGATCCAGCGGGCCGGGTCGCCGTGCAGGCGCCAACCCGTGGCGGTGCGGTCGAAGGCCTCGAGGAAATACTGGCCTGCCACCGGACCGAATTCGTCGTACACCTGCTGCGCGGTGCTGAACTCCACGGGTAACGCATGCACCCACGGTTCCCACGGCCCGGTGGTCCGTCCCCGGAAGTCGGGAGCCATGTCCTCGACGACGACGGCGGCGACCATCTCCGGACACCGCGCAGCCAGACACCAGGAGTGCAGCGCCCCCATCGAATGCCCGACCAGGATGGCGGGCCTGCCGAGCGCCTCGACCGCGTCGCCGAGATCAGCGACGAAACGCTCGGTCGAGATGGGAAATCCGTCGTCCACCCCTCGGCCGCGGTGCCACGGCGCGTCGTAGGTGAAGACCTCGCCCCACCGGGCCAACCACGGCAGCTGACGCGACCAGGTGCTGCCCCGGCCCATCAGCCCGTGCACCAGCACCAGCGGCGGGCCGGACCCGCCGTGACCGGTCAGCAGAACGCCGGGATCGGAATCCATGGCCTCATCATGCCCAGAGCAGGCGGTAGCCTGATCACCGTGCCTAGCCAAAATCCCGTCGTGAAGATCAATGCGATCGAGGTTCCGCCCGACGCCGGTCCGGAACTGGAAAAGCGGTTCGCCCACCGCGCACACGCCGTCGACAACCAGCCCGGCTTCCTCGGCTTCCAATTGTTGCGGCCGGTCAAAGGCGAAAACCGCTACTTCGTGGTCACTCAGTGGGAATCCGACGAAGCGTTCCAGGCATGGGCGGCCGGGCCCGCCGCCGAAGCCCATGCCGGTCAGCGCGCAAATCCGGTCGCCACTGGCGCATCACTGTTGGAGTTCGAAGTTGTACTCGACGTTGCGGGGACCGACGCCTCGGCGTGAGGCAGACCGGGCTCGGCACCGAGCGACCACGCTGACGGTCGCGCTCGTCCTCGTCGCAGCCCTGGCCTGCGGATGTGCCACGTCGCGACCTGCGCCCACCGACGCCGCCCACGGCGTGCCCATCCAGATCAACACACCTCAGGGTCTGCGCGCCAAGCAGACCATGGACATGCTCAACAGCGACTGGCCGATCGGCGAGAACGGCGTGCGCACGCTGGCCGCTCCGCAGGCCGTCGAACATGTCGGCGTCACGCTGGACCGGATGTGGTGGGATCGGCCGTTCACCGTCACCAACGTCGACATCGGGGCCGGGCACGCCACGTTGGACGTGCTCACCTCCTACGACGTGCCCCAGACCATCGAGCTGCACACCGATGACACCACCGGGATGGTCGATCGCTTCCAGGTGTCACTCGTGCCGCCGGTGATCGATGACTGGAGCGACATCGACGCCGAGCTGACCAGGTCCGGCGCGCGGTACTCGTATCAGATCGCGAAGGTGACCGACGGCCGGTGCACCAAGGTGGCCGGCACCAACACCGACCTGTCGCTGCCTCTGGCGTCGATCTTCAAACTGTATGTGCTGCTCGCCGTCGCCGATGCGGTGAAAGCGGGCACGGTGCAGTGGTCCGACCCGCTGACGATCACCGAGGAAGCCAAGGCAGTCGGCTCACCGGAACTCGACGACCTGCCCCCCGGCTCCACGGTCACTGTCCGCGACGCCGCGCAGCAGATGATCTCGGCGAGCGACAACATGGCGACGGATCTGCTGATCGCCCGGCTGGGACCCGGCGCCATCGAGCGCGCGCTGGTTGCCGCCGGCCACCACGACCCCGCGAGCATGACGCCGTTCCCGACCATGCACGAACTGTTCTCGGTCGGCTGGGGTGAACCCGACCTTCGCGAGCAGTGGAAGCAGGCGTCGCCGCAGGGCCGCGCGCAACTGCTCCAGCAGACGAACTCCCGCCCCTACGAACCGGATCCGCACCGCACCCACACGCCGGCATCGGGCATCGGCGCCGAGTGGTACGGCAGCGCCGCCGACATCTGCCGCCTGCACGCCGCGCTCCAGACGGCGGCGGTGGGCGAGGCCGCGCCGGTCAGAGACATCCTGTCGGCGGTCCGCGGAATCGACCTCGACCAGCAGGAGTGGCCCTACGTCGGAGCCAAGGCGGGCAACCTGCCCGGCGATCTGACCTTCAGCTGGTACGCCGTCGACCGCGCCGGACAGCCCTGGGTGGTGAGCCTGCAGGCGAACTGGCCGGAGTACCGCAGCCAGACCGCGGCCGCGTGGCTGATGTCGATCGTCACCCAGGCGTTCACCCTGATCCCGAAGCCCTGATCCCGAAGCCCCGGGTCAGCCTCGCCCGGAGGTACACTCCGTCTGCTGCGGTGTACGGGAACCCGGTGTGAAACCGGGGCGGCCCTCGCCACTGTGAACGGGAAGTCAGTGTCCACCCATGCCACTGCTTGCGCCTCCGGCGCGAGTGGGAAGGCGGACACCGGCGTACCGGCCCACCTCAGGTGGTCCGGTGGACCCGTGAGCCAGGAGACCGACCGCGGCACCGATTGACAATGCCTACGAGGTGCTGGGCGGAAAGGTACACGTCAGAATCATGCATATTGCAGAGGGGTTCCTACCCCCGGTGCACGCGGTGGCCTGGACCATCGCGGCCGCGCCATTCGTCGTCTACGGGGCCAGGCAGGTCGTTGTCACCGTCAAGACCCATCCGTCCTCAGGCCCGCTGCTCGCCGCGGTCGGCGCGTTCTCGTTTGTCATGTCTGCGATCAAACTGCCCTCGGTAACCGGGTCGAGTTCGCACCCCACAGGGACCGGACTCGGGACCGCCATTTTCAAACCGCCGGTGATGGCCTTTCTGGGGACGATCGTCCTGCTGTTCCAGGCGCTGTTACTCGCACACGGCGGCATCACCACGCTCGGCGCGAACGCGTTCTCGATGGCGATCGCAGGGCCCTGGGCCGGCTTCGCGGTGTTCTTCTTTCTCCGCAGGGTCGGGGTCGGGGTGCTGCCCGCGGTGTTCGCGCTGGCCTTCGTCGCCGACCTCGTGACCTACATCGTCACGAGTATCCAACTGGCACTGGCATTTCCGTCCTCGGTGGGCGGCTTCTGGGAGAGCCTCGCCGAGTTCATGGGCGTCTTCGCGATCACCCAGGTCCCGTTGGCGATCGTCGAGGGACTCATCACCGTCGTCGTCGTCCGCGTGCTGATGCAGGTCGCCTCGTCGGAGCTTCTGAGCCTGGGCTTCCTCAAGAACAAGGAAATGCCGGCCGGCGACGAGCACCGCATCGGCGATCGTGAGGGGGTCTGACATGAGCACCCGAGATGACAAACCACGCTCGGAAGGGCGCACCACGGTCCTGCTGGCGATCTCACTTCTGGTCCTCGCCGTCGCGATCACCGTCGGATCGCTGTTCTACGGTTACGCCGCCGACGCCGACGCCGAGTTCGGCGGCGCCGACGGGCAGGCAGAAGAGGTGATCACCGAAATCAACGAGGACTACGAGCCGTGGTTCTCCCCGCTAGTCGGCGAGCTACCGGGCGAGGTCGAGTCCGGCCTGTTCGCGCTCCAGGCCGGACTCGGTGGCATCATCCTCGGCGGCGGGATCGGGTGGTATGCAGGCCGCAACCGTGGACGTAAGGAGTCGATCCCCCCGATCGCGGCCCCTGCACCGTCGGCCCGAGCCGCCGAGGGGGAACGCGGCGGCGACTGAGCCGCACCCGTGAACCCCCTCGAAATCAGCGCGGCCCACAACCGGTGGTCGACCGACCCTGCCGTGGAGAAGGTCTGCCTCTACGGAGGGCTGCTCCTGTGTGCGATGGTGCTGCCACCGCGCACCGGGGCGCCCCTCGTGCTTCTCGCAACGGTGGTGGCGACGCTCGCCTACGCCCGGGTGTCGGCGCGCCTGTTCCTGCTCGCGCTGCTGGGCCCGGTCCTGTTCATCGCGCTGGGATCGGTGCCGATCGCGGTGAGCCTGCACGGCGGGCCGCATCTGGAGCCCGGCGGTGTGGACCTCGCCGTCGACACCGTGCTGCGGGCGATCGCCGCGTCGGCCGCGACCATCGGCCTGGCGGTGACGACACTGATGGCAGACCTGCTCGACCTGGCTCGCCGGGCGGGTGTGCCCGCCTCGCTGTGCCATGTCGCCGACCTGACGTACCGACTCGTCGGCATCTTCGTGCAATCGGCCCGTGCATGCAGGGAGGCGGTCGGGCTGCGCCTCGGCATGAGGGACGCGCGGGGTGCCGTCGCCGTGATCGGCGCTCAATCCGCGCTGATCTTCGTTCGTGCCACCGACCGCGCCCGGGCCATGTCGGAAGCGATGTCGCTGCGCGCGGAACCCGGCATGACCGCAGTGCTCACCGACGACCGACGGGCGCGCCCGGCCCGGCTCGCCGGGACCGCTGCGCTGCTCGGCGTGATCTCGGTGACGGCGACTTTGACCTGGAGGACCTGGAGTGGTGCGTGACTGACGAACCCGAGGTCCTCGGATTGGAAGAGGTCGGGTTCGCGTTCCCGCGGGGGCCGAGGATCTTCGACAGTGTGGACCTGTCGCTGCGGCCGGGCCAGCGGATCGTGTTGCTGGGGGCCAACGGCTCCGGCAAGACGACGCTGCTTCGGATCCTCGTCGGTCTCACGAAGCCGACCACCGGCACGCTCCGGCTCGACGGGACGGCGCTCACCGGCTCCCGGGCAGACCGGACCCGCCTGCGCACCCGGGTGCAGATGGTGCTCCAGGAACCGGACGACCAGATCGTCGCCGCGACGGTGCGCGCGGACGTTTCGTTCGGGCCGACGAACCTCGGCCTACCCCGCACAGAGGTGGTGGCCCGGGTAGACGACGCGATGGCCGCACTGGACATCGTCGAGCTTGCGGACCGGACCCCCAACCACTTGTCCTTCGGTCAGCGCAAGCGGGTGTCGATCGCCGGTGCGGTGGCCATGCGCCCGCGCGTACTGCTCCTCGACGAGGCGACCGCGGGGCTCGACCCGCAGGCGGTCGAGGATCTGCTGGGCACACTCAGCGCGCTGTCGGAGGCGGGAACCGCGGTCGTGCTGGCCACCCACGACGTCGACGTCGCATGGGCCTGGTCGCACGAGACCGTCATCCTGGGCGGCCGGGGGGTGCGCCGCGGGCGCACTCATGACCTGCTCTGCGATGCCGAACTGCTCGCCGGTGCCCGCCTGACCGTTCCGTGGGGCGCGGCGGTGTCGCGCAGATTGAACCGGACGGTGCTACGACCCGACGAGGTGTGACCACCTGACATACCGAGGCCGCTGACATGCACAAAGGCGGCCACCCTCGCAGGTGACCGCCTCCGTGCTGTCGTAGGGGTTACTCAGCTGCTCCCGGCGTACCGGCCTGCAACGCCAGATCCGGCTCGACGCTCGCGGCAGCCTTGCTGTTGCCGACGAACGTGAACACCGCATCCTCGCCGGCACCTTCGCCGTCCCAGTTCTCGACGTCGACGGTGACCATCTGGCCGGGACCGATCTCCTCGAAGAGGATCTTCTCGGAGAGTTGGTCCTCGATCTCGCGCTGGATCGTCCGACGCAGCGGGCGGGCACCGAGCACCGGATCGAACCCACGCTTGGCCAGCAGCGACTTGGCCTTGTCGGTGAGCTCCATCGTCATGTCCTTGGCCTTGAGCTGCTTGGACACCCGGCCGATCATCAGGTCGACCATCTGCACGATCTGATCGGTCGTCAGCTGGTGGAACACGATGATGTCGTCGATACGGTTCAGGAACTCCGGGCGGAAATGTTTCTTCAGCTCGTCGTTGACCTTCTGCTTCATCCGCTCGTAGTTGTTCTCGCCACCACCCTGGGTGAACCCGAGGCCGACGGCCTTCGAGATATCGGATGTCCCCAGGTTCGAGGTGAAGATCAGCACGGTGTTCTTGAAGTCGACCGTGCGGCCCTGGCCGTCGGTCAGACGACCGTCCTCGAGAACCTGCAACAGGCTGTTGTAGATCTCCTGGTGGGCCTTCTCGATCTCGTCGAAGAGAACGACCGAGAACGGCTTGCGACGCACCTTCTCGGTGAGCTGACCGCCCTCCTCGTAGCCGACGTAGCCCGGAGGGGCACCGAACAGCCGCGACGCGGTGAAGCGGTCGTGGAACTCGCCCATGTCGATCTGGATGAGCGCGTCGTCGTCACCGAACAGGAAGTTGGCCAGCGCCTTGGACAGCTCGGTCTTACCGACGCCGGACGGGCCGGCGAAGATGAACGAACCCGACGGGCGCTTGGGATCCTTCAGCCCGGCGCGGGTACGCCGGATCGCCTTGGAGACGGCCTTGACGGCATCCTCCTGGCCGATGATCCGCTTGTGCAGCTCGTCCTCCATGCGCAGCAGCCGAGTGGTCTCCTCCTCGGTCAGCTTGAACACCGGGATGCCGGTCCAGTTGCCCAGCACCTCTGCGATCTGCTCGTCGTCGACTTCCGCGACCACGTCGAGATCACCTGAGCGCCACTGCTTCTCACGCTCCGCACGCTGAGCGACGAGGGTCTTCTCGCGGTCCCGCAGACTGGCGGCCTTCTCGAAGTCCTGCGCGTCGATCGCGGACTCCTTCTCCCGGCGCGCATCGGCGATCTTCTCGTCGAACTCACGCAGGTCCGGCGGCGCGGTCATCCGGCGGATCCGCATCCGGGCACCGGCCTCGTCGATCAGGTCGATCGCCTTGTCCGGCAGGAACCGGTCGTTGATGTAGCGGTCTGCCAGGGTGGCAGCCGCGACCATCGCGCCGTCGGTGATCGAGACCCGGTGATGGGCCTCGTAGCGATCGCGCAGACCCTTGAGGATCTCGATGGTGTGTTCCACCGTCGGCTCGCCGACCTGAACCGGCTGGAACCGCCGCTCGAGGGCGGCGTCCTTCTCGATGTACTTGCGGTACTCGTCGAGGGTGGTGGCACCGATGGTCTGCAGCTCGCCGCGGGCCAACTTCGGCTTCAGGATCGAGGCCGCGTCGATCGCGCCCTCGGCGGCACCCGCGCCGACGAGCGTGTGCAGCTCGTCGATGAACAGGATGATGTCGCCGCGGGTGTTGATCTCCTTGAGCACCTTCTTCAGGCGCTCCTCGAAGTCACCGCGATAGCGGCTGCCTGCGACCAGCGAACCGAGGTCCAGCGTGTAGAGCTGCTTGTCCTTCAGCGTCTCCGGCACCTCGCCGTGCACGATGGCCTGCGCCAGGCCCTCGACCACGGCGGTCTTGCCGACCCCGGGCTCGCCGATCAGCACCGGATTGTTCTTGGTGCGGCGGCTCAGGACCTGCATGACCCGCTCGATTTCCTTCTCGCGGCCGATGACGGGGTCGAGCTTGCCCTCCATCGCGGCGGCGGTCAGGTTGCGGCCGAACTGGTCGAGCACCAGCGACGTGGACGGGTTACCCGCCTCGCCGCCGCGCCCACCGGTTCCGGCTTCGGCGGTCTCCTTGCCCTGGTAGCCGCTCAGCAGCTGGATCACCTGCTGACGCACCCGCGTCAGCTCGGCGCCGAGCTTGACCAGCACCTGCGCGGCGACACCCTCACCCTCGCGGATCAGGCCGAGCAGGATGTGCTCGGTGCCGATGTAGTTGTGGCCGAGCTGCAGCGCCTCACGCAGGCTCAGCTCGAGGACCTTCTTGGCCCGCGGCGTGAAAGGAATGTGGCCGGACGGAGCCTGCTGCCCCTGGCCGATGATCTCCTCGACCTGGCTGCGCACCCCCTCCAGCGAGATGCCCAACGACTCGAGTGACTTGGCGGCTACGCCTTCACCCTCGTGGATGAGGCCCAGCAGGATGTGCTCGGTGCCGATGTAGTTGTGGTTGAGCATCCTGGCTTCTTCTTGCGCCAACACGACAACCCGACGTGCACGGTCGGTGAATCTTTCGAACATCCGTGGTTACCTGCTCTCCATCGCATAGGTAGGTGCCCGCACTCGGCGTTTGCGAACCAGTGCTATGCACCTGCCGTCCACTCTAATGGGCGGCAGCCCCGGGTGCCCCGCCTGGAGGTCCCACCCGACGAAGATCGGGAGCGACGAACCGACGCGTGCAGTGCCCGTACACCCGGTGCTGTCACATGCAACGCAGGGCGGAGGCGATTCGTTTCCGCTGTGCAGCCCCGAACGCTTCGCCATCAGCGAACGGTGGTTCCGCTCCGAAGTGTGCAGGCAATCGCCGACTAGGTTGCTGCGTGAAAGGCGTCGATGACGTCAGCGGGGATTCTGCCGCGCGTCGAGACGTTGTGACCGTTGCGGCGGGCCCAGTCCCTGATTGCCGCACTCTGTTCGCGATCGATCGCCGCGCGCCCCCTGCCGGTCCCGACCGAACGGCCTCGCCGCCTGCCACCGACACGGCGACCGGCGTCCACCCAGTTCTTCAGATCGCTGCGGAGTTTGGCTGCGTTCTTGGCCGAGAGGTCGATCTCATAGGTCACCCCGTCGAGACCGAATTCGACCGTCTCGTCGGCAGCACCTTCGCCATCAAAATCGTCTACCAACGTGACGGTGACCTTCTTGGCCATTTACCCCACAGCCCTTCTCTACGCGCTCAATTCCCGGGTTCGACACCCAAACCCCCCGATCCAATGTGCCACACGGCGGCTGTCCATTCAACAACGCAGGAATCGTGGCGCTTCAGTTGCCGTGGCGACGAACAATGGGAAACAAAACCGTCTCCCTAATCGACAGACCTGTCAACGCCATCAGGAGGCGATCGATCCCCATTCCGGTACCCGTTGTGGGCGGCATCGCATACTCGAGTGCAGCCAGGAAATCGTCGTCGAGCAGCATTGCCTCGTCATCACCGGCGGCCGCGGCCCGCGCCTGGGCCTCGAATCTTTCCCGCTGAATGACCGGATCGATCAACTCGGAATATCCGGTCGCGAGTTCGATGTGCCGGACATAAAGATCCCATTTCTCGGTGACGCCGTCGATGCTGCGATGCGAGCGTGTCAGCGGGGTGGTTTCGACCGGGAAGTCGCGCACGAACGTCGGCGCCCAGAGCTTGTCACCGACGGTGAATTCCCAAAGTTCCTCGACGAGTTTTCCGTGCCCATAACCGCGGTCGCGGGGAATCTCGACACCCAAGCCGTCGGCAATCTGCCAAAGCCTGTCCACCCCCGTCTGCGGAGTGACCTCTTCGCCGAGCGCATCCGACAATGACGGGTACATCTGAATGGTGTCCCATTCGCCGTCGAGATCGTAGACGGTGCCATCGGGCAGCGGTACCTGACGCGTTCCGATGGCCTCATCGGCGACCTCCTGAATTAGGTCACGGGTGATGGTCGCAGAATCGTCGTACGTGCCGTAGGCCTGATATGTCTCCAGCATCGAGAATTCCGGTGAATGGGTCGAATCCGCACCCTCGTTTCTGAACACCCGATTCAACTCGAAAACCCTGTCCAACCCGCCGACGACGCACCGCTTCAAAAACAATTCCGGTGCGATGCGCAGAAACAGATCGGCGTCGAGTGCATTGGAGTGCGTGACGAACGGGCGCGCGGCCGCACCGCCCGCCAGGGTCTGCAGGATCGGCGTCTCGACCTCGAGGAATCCGCGTCGCTCCAGCGCCGAGCGCACCGCGCGCACGACCGCCACCCGCTGCCGGGCGACGGTACGTGCCTCGGGCCGCACGATCAGATCGACGTAGCGCTGCCGGACCCGGGTCTCCTCGCTCATCTCCTTGTGAGCGACCGGCAACGGTCTCAGCGCCTTGGAGGCCATTTGCCAGGAGTCGGCAAGCACAGAGAGTTCACCACGACGGGAGCTGATCACGTCGCCGTGGACGAACACGATGTCGCCGAGGTCGACGTCGGCCTTCCAGGCATCCAGCGATTCCTGCCCGACCCGATCCAGGCTGATCATCACCTGCAGCTGCGCCCCGTCGCCCTCCTGCAGCGTCGCGAAGCAGAGCTTGCCGGAGTTGCGGGCGAAGATCACTCGACCGGCGACGCCGACCTGCTCACCCGTCTCGGTGTCGGCCGGCAGGTCAGGGTGAGCCTGGCGCACCTCGGCCAGGCTGTGGGTCCGTGCCACCTCGGCGGGATAGGGCTCACGCCCCTCGGCGAGCAGCCGCTCGCGCTTGGCCTGCCGGATCCGGAACTGCTCGGGAACATCGTCGTGGATCTCGTCACGGGGGTCGCCGGCATCTGGGCGGGAATCGGGGGGTGTCACGACGTGCCAGCTTAAATGAACAGATGGCTGTGCCGAACAAAGCGCTGATGAACCGGGCGGCGGTCCGCGCGCTCGCCGACCAGCCGCTCGACTGGAGCTTCAAGGGCGTCCCGACACAGTGGTGGGGCCGGACCCCGGCGCAGATCGTCGCGTCGGCACCCGAGCTGGTCACCGCCGGCGCTTTCGGGCCGGTGTGCGTCCTGCACGCAGACGCGCTGACCCACAACCTCGCCGTGATGGCGACCTGGTGCCGGGAGCGCGGGGTGCAGCTCGCCCCGCACGGCAAAACCCACATGTCGCCGCAGCTGGCGGCCCGCCAGATCGACGCGGGCGCCTGCGCGATCACCGTGGCCACCGTCGGCCAGGCCGCGGTGTACCGCGCGTTCGGCGTGGGTGATCTGGTGCTGGCCAACGAGCTTGTCGACGAGGCCGGGCTGGCGTGGCTGGCGGCCGAACTGGAGCGCGACCGGGATCTGCGGTTCGTGTGCTGGGTGGACTCGGTCCGCGGCGTCGAGCTGATGACCTCGGCGCTGGCCGGCGCACCGCGAGCCGTGGACGTGTGCGTGGAGCTGGGAATGCCGGGCGGACGGACAGGGTGCCGCTCACGCGAGCAGGTCGACGAGGTCGCCCGCGCCGCGGCGGCCTCATCCCGGCTGCGGCTGGTCGGGGTCGCCGGCTACGAGGCGTCGCGTGGCCACGAGGTGACACCTGACGGGCTTCTTGCCGTCACCGGGTACCTGTCCGAGATGCGGGCGGCCACCCTGCGGCTCGCCCCGTTGTTCGAGACCGACAGCGTGCTGGTCAGCGCAGGCGGCAGCAGCTACTTCGACGCCGTCGCCGACGTGCTGACAGGCTGGCCGGGCGCCCTGTCGGTGCGCACCGTGCTGCGCAGCGGCTGCTATCTGACCCACGATCACGGTCTGTACGCACGCACCTCACCGCTGACCCGCGACGGCCGGACCGGCCTGCGCCCCGCCCTCGAAATTCGCGCGCAGGTGATCTCCCGACCGGAGGACGGACTGGCGATCCTGACGATGGGCCGACGTGACGTCGCGTTCGACCAGGGGCTGCCGATCCCGCTGGAGATGCCCGGCGGGGCGGTCACCACACTCAACGACCAGCACGCTTTCCTGACACTGGCTCCGGGCGACCGCTCCCGCGCACCGGTCGGGGCGTGGCTGCGGTTCGGGATCTCGCACCCGTGCACCGTGTTCGACAAGTGGCGGGTGATTCCGGTGCTGGACGCCGACGGCCACGTGGTCGACCTGATCCGCACATTCTTCTAGCGCGGCCACGGCCTCAGCGGGCCTGGCGCAACTTCCCCCGCTGACCATCGCGGTTGCGCTCGAACACCAGTCGCAGTCCGTCCAGCGTCAGATGGCGGTCGTAGTGCTCGACGCTGCGCACGTCGTCGAGCACCATCGGCGCGCCGTGTCCGGTCGCGACGACGGCGACATCGTCGTGGGCCCCGAACCCGTCGACGTCCTCGCGCACCCGCTTCACCAGACCGTCGACGAGCCCGGCGAATCCGAACACCGCGCCCGCCTGCATGCATTCGACGGTGTTCTTGCCGACGACCGAACGGGGCCTGGTCAGTTCGACGCGTCGCAGAGCCGCCGAGCGGGCCGCCGCGGCGTCGGAGGACACCTGCACGCCGGGTGCGATGGCCCCGCCGAGGAACTCCCCCTTGGCCGACACCACGTCCACACAGATCGACGAACCGAAGTCCACCACGATGGCCGCCGTCTGGAATCTGTGATACGCCGCAAGGCAATTGACAATGCGGTCGGCACCCACCTCCTTGGGGTTGTCGACCAGCAGCGGGATACCCGTGCGGACCCCGGGTTCGATCAGCACATGGGGTACCGACGGCCAGTACTGCTCGAGCATCAGGCGCACCTCATGCAACACCGACGGCACCGTCGACAGACCCGCGGCGCCGGTGAGGTGCTCGGCGTCGTCACCGATCAGGCCGTCGATGGTGAGCGCCAGTTCGTCGGCAGTCACCTCGGCTTCGGTACGAATACGCCAGTGGTGGAACACCTTTGCGTGATCGCCGGCCCCCGAGATCAGACCGACGACGGTGTGGGTGTTGCGGACGTCTATCGCGAGGAGCACGCCATCACCTCGGCGACATCAGGCCGGAGGCGTCCGCAGGCACCCGCGCGGGATCGTCACCGAGGTCGATCTGCCTGTTGTCGGCGTCGACAAAAACCACCCGCGGCCGATACGCCCGGGCTTCGGCATCCTCCATGGTCCCGTAGGCGATCAGAATCACCAGATCGCCGGGATGTATCAGATGCGCTGCGGCGCCGTTGATCCCGATCACACCGCTACCCGGCTCACCGGTGATCACATACGTGACCAATCGCGCGCCATTGTCGACGTCGACGATGGTCACCTGCTCACCTTCGAGCAGATCGGCCGCAGCCATCAGGTCGGCGTCCACAGTCACCGATCCGACGTAGTGCAGATCGGCCTGAGTGACGGTGGCGCGGTGGATCTTCGACTTCAGCATGGTTCGTAACATCAGTTCCTCCAGGGCAATTCATGGCTCTCGGTGGACGCGACGCGCGGATGACCGTCGATGCCGGCCGCCGCGCCGATGTCGATCGCGATGTTGTCGAGGAGGCGGGTACGCCCGAGCCTGGCCGCAATCAGCATCCGGCCCGCTCCCTCCGCAGGTGCCGGCCCCAGCATCGGGTCACGAACCTCCAGGTAGTCGACCTGCAGGGCGGGCACCTCGTCGAGCACCGCCCGGGCAGCGTCCAGTGCGGCCGACACCCCCATCGACGCCGTGTACCTCCCCGCGAGCAACGCCGCCGACAGTGCGCCCGCCTGCTCGCGTTCGTCGGGATCGAGGTAGCGGTTCCGCGACGACATCGCCAGGCCGTCGGACTCCCGCACGATGGGCACGCCGACGACCGCGACGTCGAGGTTCAGGTCGATGACCATCTGCCGGATCAGCGTCAACTGCTGGTAGTCCTTCTCGCCGAAGAAGGCGCGGTCCGGAGCCACAGCGTTGAGCAGTTTCAGGACCACGGTGAGCATCCCCGCAAAATGTGTTGGCCGCGAGGCCCCTTCGAGTTCCGCGCCGAGCGCACCCGGCACCACGGTGGTGCGGGCTCCGTCGGGGTACATGTCGTCCGCCGTCGGGGTGAACACGATCTCGACCCCCTCGGCGCGCAGCGCGGCCAGGTCGTCGTCGAGGGTGCGCGGATATGCGTCGAGGTCCTCACCGGCGCCGAATTGCAACGGGTTGACGAAGATCGACACCACCACGACGGCACCCTGTACCCGTTTGGCGGCACGGATCAACGTCAGATGTCCCTCGTGCAGGGCGCCCATCGTCGGTACCAACATGATGCGGCGCCCGGTGGCCCGCAACGCCCGGGTCACCTCGAATACCTCGCGCGGTCGCGAGAACACGTTGAGCTGACCGGCGCTGAACTTCGGGGAGTTGCGGGTCACCATGGCCGTCCTGCTTCCGTCAGCACCTCGAACACCGCATCCGGGGCGTTCGCACGTTGCGCCGTGCGCCACGAGTTCATCCGGTACGCCTGCGCGAGATCAGGATTCACCTCGGTCAACGCCTGAAGATGACCCGCGACGGCGGCGGCGTCGCCACGGGCCACCGGACCGGTCAGAGCAGCCTGGCCGCGCTGCAGCGCGTTGTCCAGCGACGCGCGGGCCAGTGGGCCGATGATCCGCTCGGCGATCCCCCCGGGTGTGTCACCGACGAGCTCCTGGCCCAGCAGCTCCTGGCCCTGCAGTGCCGTCCGCAGCGCCTCGACCGCGTCGAGCATCAGGGTCACGACGTGATTGCTCGAATGCGCCAACGCCGCGTGGTAGAGGGTGCGGGCGTCCTCGCGGACGCGGAACGGCTCGCCACCGATCTCGAGCACCAGCGACTGGGCCACGGCGTATCCGATCTCGTCGGCGGCGGTGATACCGAAACACGTGCCGCGCAGCCGGTCGATGTCCTCGTCCGACCCGGCGAACGTCATCGCCGGGTGGATCGCCAGCGCGATGCATCCCTGCTCGGCCAACGGCGCCAGCACACCGATCCCGTTGGCGCCCGAAGTGTGCACGACAATGGTGTTCGCGCGCACCGCCCCGGTGGCGGCCAGACCGGCCACCAGCGCCGGCAACTCAGCATCGGGAACGGCCAGCAGCAGCAGCTCGGCCCGGCCGGCCACCTCGTCGACCGGGAGCACCGGGGTGTCGGGGAGCCATCGCTGGGCGCGCTGCCGGGAGGCATTAGAGACCGCGCTGCAGCCGACGACGACGTGCTCTGCGCGTTCCAGTGCGTGCCCGAGAGCGGTGCCCACGCGCCCGGCGGAGATCACGCCGATCGTGAGCCGGGCGGGACGGAGTCCGTCGTGCGGGGCGCTCCCGCCGGCGGGGGGCTGCAGCATCGCAGGCGACCTCGCAGATTCTGATCGTTCGTTCCGGTCCCGCAGTGCGGGTACCGGACGGTCGCTACGACATTAGCTCAATCCTCGCGACGCCTGCGTCCACCGCCTCCGGACGGCGACGCCTGCAGTCGCGCCATCAACTCGGCGACCGACTGTCCTCCGGTGTGGGCGCCGCCGTCGGAATCCTCCGGCTCGTCCTGGCCGGCGGGCGGGGGCGGGGGCGTCGTCGCCTGGGGGTTCTCCTGGGGGCCGCCGTAGTGCCTACCGCGAGGCGGTTCGGGCGGCAGTGGCGGTTCGGACGGCGGTGGTGGCGGTGGGCTCGACGATGGTGGCGGTGGGCTCGACGATGGTGGCGGTGAGCCGGCATCGGGTGCCCGCCGTCTGCCCACGTATTCGTCGTGGGTGCCCTCCACGCTGCCGTTGGCTCTCGGTGGCGCCACCCAGTTGCTGCCTGGCGCGCCGGGCGGAATCCACTGTCCCTCAGCAGGAGCCGGCTGCCAGTTGGTCGTCGCCGGTGTCGGTTCGGGCGCACGCGGGCGCGGCGCAGGCGGGGGCAGCCACGGGTAGTGCGGCTCGGGCGGGGCGCTCTGCGGCGGCGGTGGTGGCGGGGGTGGCGGCGATGGGCGCTGACGTGCGGACGCCTCGTCGGCCCGATGGGTCCTGCCCGGAGCCTGCTCGGAGAACCTGCGGTGGACGCCCCCCGCGTCGTCGACCGCCGACACCCGGTCGTCCTCGGGAGGATGCGGTTCGGCCGGAACGTCGATGATCGGGCTCTCCTCGGTGTCGGGGGCGTGGGCGTCGTCCTCGTCGACCTCTTCGGTGTCGATCCGACTGCTGCTGACCCGTCCCGCTGTGTCCGCGCCGGCCCATTCACCGAAGACCCGGCCGCTGGTCCTGTCGGTTTCGATCGCCTGCCGATGGGACAGGTCGGTGTCGAACAGGAACTCCAGATTCGCCCGCAGCGCGGCCAATTCGGCTCGCAGCGCCGACACCTCGTCGGACGATTGTGAGCGCAGTTCCGAGGCGAGCTCGCGGCGCAACTGGGTCTCGACGGCGAGCTCGTACTCCCGCCGTGCCGAGATCTCACGGTCCAGCTGCAGATCGTACACCAGCTTGAGATCCCGCACCTTCGCCTGGTCGCTGTCGCTCTGCCTGCGGTAGATCACCGACACGAACGCGGCCACGACCGCAGCCCACAGCGCCAGGATGACGGCAAGCTTCAGCAACTCGACACGATTGGTGAAAACCAGCGCCGAACTCGCCCCGATCGCAAGCACCAGCAACACCGTCATCAGGATCCAACCCGGCCGACGGGCGCCGCGCCGAATGCGCGCGCCGCGGGTCGGATCGGTCATGGGCCGACTGTACCCGCCACAGGTCACCTAGCGTGTCGACCCCGGACGGCGATTCGGCGGGTGGACCGGCGAATTCGGTCAGCCGGGCGCCGAATCGGCGTTCTCCGGCGGCTCGTCGGGCGACCTGCAGCAATGCTGTAACCAGAGGGCCGCGACGACCAGCGCGAGCGCACACAACCCGGCGACCACGGCGCCCGGCATGTCCTCGGCGGCCACCCGCAACGTGCTGCGTCGCGGCAGCAGGTAGACCACCACGGCCAGCCACCACCCGAGCACGACACTGCCCATCCACGCCGACGCCTTGGCGATCAGCACCGACCGCGCCACCGCGATCGGATGCAGCCGGCCCGCACCGACCCCGATCGCGCCCTCACCGATCCTGGCCCGGACGTAGACCCCCCAACCTGCGAGCGCAACGGCGACACCCAGCAGCGACACCCCTGTCCACCCGGTGATCGGCGGGAAGTACCGATAGGTGGCGCGCACCAGCAGATACCCCACCACCGCGGTGCCCGCCACCGCGACAACCAGATCGCGCCTACTGGTCGGCCCCATCAGCCGATCAACTGCCGTCGCCCAGGCGCAACGCCTGCCCCGTCAGCCGGACCCCGGCGCGCTCCGCGGGGTCCACGTCGTCGAGGAGGTGCGCGATGCTGCTCACCCGGCCGGCGACGGTCAACGTGGCCTGCGGATCGACTGCCAACCACGGCGCAAGCACGAACGCCCGGACGTGCGCGTACGGGTGGGGCAGGGTCAGGACGTCGTCATGCACCGTCACCTCACCGTCGGAGTCGCGGCAGCTGACCAGGTCCACATCAAGCGTCCTGGGTCCCCAGCGCTGCGCCCGGACCCGCTGCGCCGCATCCTCGAGCTGGTGGGCGCGACGCAGCCAACCGTGCGGATTCAACTCCGGATCATCGCCGAGGACAACGGCATTGAGAAAGGGTCCCTGATCGACGCCACCCCATGCATCGGTCTCGTACACCGGTGACACCGCCACCACCGTGCCGTCGAGGCCGTCCACCACCGACTGCAACCGCGCCAACCGGTCACCGAGGTTCGAACCGATGGACAACACCACTGCCGTCACGGGGCTCCCTTACCGCCACGGCGTGACCGGCGGGCCGTCACGGCGACGTCGGCGAACTCCAGCGGGATGGGCGCGCCCGGCTTGTGAACCACCACCTCCACAGCGTGCACCCGCTGGTCGGCCATCACGTCGTCGGCGATCTCCCCCGCGACGGTCTCGATCAGCTGTCGTGGCGGCCCGGCGACGACGGCGGCGGCGCGCTGTGCCAGCGCGCCGTAGTCCATGGTGTCGGCGAGGTCGTCGCTGGCAGCCGCGGCCTCCAGGTCGATCCATACCGTGATGTCCACGATGAAGTCCTGGCCGTCGCGGCGCTCATGCTCGAAGACACCGTGGTTGCCACGAACCTTCAACCCCCGCAACTCGATTCGATCAGCCACCGATCAACCCCCTGCCGTGCGCCACGCCGTGACCACGGCGAGCGCGTCTGCCGATGCACGGACGTCGTGCACCCGGACACCCCACACCCGATGCCACCCCGCCAGCGCCGAGATCACCGCGGTGGCCGTCTCCCGACCGGACGGCGGCCTGGGATCGCCGTCCGGCCCGGCCAGCAGAGAGCCCAGGAACCGTTTCCGGGAGGCACCGACCAGAATCGGGATCCCGGTCGCGACGAACTCGGGCAGCGCACTGAGCAGCGCCCAATTGTGCTGTGCGGTCTTGGCGAATCCGAGTCCGGGATCGATGATCAACTTGGCCGGGTCCACCCCGGCGCGCACTGCGGCATCCACGCCGGCCATCAGTTCGTCACGGACCTCCCCGACCACGTCGCCGTAGACGGGCACGTCGTGCGGTCGGTCACTGCCCACCGACCGCCAGTGCATCAACACCCAGGGCACCCCGGCATCGGCGACCACTCTCGCCATGTCCGGGTCCGCCCTGCCACCGGACACGTCGTTGACGAGCGTCGCGCCGTTCTCCAGCGCCGCGCTCGCGACACCCGCGTGCATGGTGTCGATGCTGATCGTGATCCCTTGCTGGGCAAGTTCTTTGACGACGGGAAGCACCCGGGACGTCTCGACCTCAGGTGCCACCCGGGTGGCACCCGGACGCGTCGACTCACCACCGATGTCGACGATGGCGGCGCCTTGGGCGACGAGTTCGACACCATGTGCGATCGCACGATCGCGGTCGAGGAACAGGCCCCCGTCGGAGAACGAGTCATCGGTGACGTTGACGACCCCCATCACCTTCACGTGCGTCACCGCCTGGGTCTGATGGCCGGCAGATCCCCCGTCGCTTCGCTCGCCCCGGTCGAAATTCACCTTCTCAGGATCAGATCCAGAGCCTCGGCCCGAGAGGCGTTGTCGTGCTTGAACTGTCCGCGCACCGCGGACGTGGTCGTCGTCGCACCGGGCTTGCGCACCCCCCGCATGGCCATGCACAGGTGCTCGGCCTCGATCACCACGATGGCACCGCGCGGGTCGAGCTTGCGCATCAACGCGTCGGCGATCTGCGCGGTCAGCCGTTCCTGGACCTGTGGCCGCTTGGCGTAGAGATCCACCAGGCGGGCGATCTTGGACAGGCCGGTGACCCGGCCGTCGATCCCCGGGATGTAGCCGACGTGGGCCACCCCGTGGAACGCCACCAGGTGGTGCTCGCAGGTGGAGTACATCGGGATCTCTTTGACCAACACCAATTCGTCGTGCTGTTCGTCGAAGGTGGTGTTCAGCACGGTATCCGGATCGGTGTACAGGCCCGCGAACATCTCGCGGTATGCGCGGGCCACCCGGGCCGGTGTGTCCGCCAGACCATGCCGGTCGGGATCCTCACCGACCGCGATCAGCAACTCGCGAACGGCCCGCTCGGCGCGCTCCTGATCGAACTCATGGCTGGTCAGCGTGGCCGAATCATTGTTGTGCGACCGCGTCATCGAAGTCTCCGTTTCGGATATCGGCCAGGGACTAACCGCGGTTCGGCGGATCAGCCCGATCTCTGTGCTTGCCACTCTCGTGATCGGGCTCGCCCTTCGGGCCGGGCGCAGGCGCACCGCCCTCTGGACCGGGTTGCCCCGGCTGCGGGTACGGCTGCTGATACGGCGGATAACCCGGGTACGGAGCCGGGGTCTGCGGACCGCCCTGCCATCCCGCCGGCGGGGGCGGGGGGTACCAGTACCCCTGAGGCTGCGGCTGCTGCTGCGGCTGCGGTGGCGCCCCGTGCGGCGGCGGCCATCCGGGCGCGTGCCAGCCGGCCGGCGCACCGTAATCGGGCTGCGTCGGCCCGTTGCCCGACGCACCGTTGCCACCCGCGCCGTTCGTGCCGTTCTTGGGGGCCGCTTCGGCGGCCGCCTTCGACGCCTGCGCGATCGCAGTCTTGAAGGCGGGCTCGGGAACCGGCTTGGGCCACGGCTCGCCGCGCTCGATTGCCAGCTCACCGGGCGTCTTGATGGGCGGCTTGTCCGACGGCACCCGGCCACCGAAGTCGTCGAACATGGTCAGACGCGGCCGCTTCTTCACGTCACCGAAGATCGCCTGCAGTTCGACGCGGTGCAGCGTCTCCTTCTCCAGCAACTCGCCGGCCAGGATGTCCAGGACGTCGCGGTATTCGGTCAGGATCTCCCACGCCTCGGTGTGGGCGGCCTCGATGAGCTTGCGGACCTCGTCGTCGATGATCTGGGCGACCTCGTGGCTGTAGTCGGCCTGGGTGCCCATCGTGCGGCCGAGGAACGGGTCGCCGTGCTCGGTGCCGTACCGGACGGCACCGAGCTTGGAGCTCATGCCGTACTCGGTGACCATCGCCCGGGCGATCTTGGTGGCCTGGTCGATGTCAGAGGACGCGCCGGTGGTGGGCTCGCGGAACACGAGTTCCTCGGCGGCGCGGCCGCCCATGGCGAAGACCAGGCGCGCGATCATCTCCGAGCGCGTCATCAGACCCTTGTCGTCCTCGGGGACAGCCATGGCGTGTCCACCGGTGCGTCCACGGGCCAGGATCGTCACCTTGTAGATCGGCTCGATGTCGGGCATCGCCCAGGCCGCCAACGTGTGCCCGCCCTCGTGGTAGGCGGTGATCTTCTTCTCGTGCTCGCTGATGATGCGGCCCTTGCGGCGCGGCCCACCGACGACCCGGTCGACGGCCTCTTCGAGGGCCGCGCCGGTGATGACGGTGCCGTTCTCGCGTGCCGTGAGTAGAGCAGCCTCGTTGATGACGTTGGCCAGGTCGGCACCGGACATGCCGACCGTGCGCTTGGCCAGGCCGTCGAGATCGGCGTCCTCGGCGATCGGTTTGCCCTGCGAGTGGACCTTCAGCACTGCGCGGCGGCCGGCGAGATCGGGGCTGGACACCGGGATCTGTCGGTCGAAGCGGCCCGGGCGCAACAGCGCCGGATCGAGGATGTCGGGTCGGTTGGTGGCCGCGATCAGAATGACGCCCTGGCGTTCGCCGAAGCCGTCCATCTCGACGAGCAGCTGGTTGAGCGTCTGCTCGCGTTCGTCGTGGCCGCCGCCCATACCGGCGCCGCGCTGCCTACCGACCGCGTCGATCTCGTCGACGAAGATGATGCACGGGCTGTTCTGCTTGGCCTGCTCGAACATGTCGCGCACCCGGGAGGCGCCGACACCGACGAACATCTCGACAAAATCCGAGCCGGAGATCGTGAAGAACGGAACCCCGGCCTCACCGGCGACCGCGCGCGCCAGCAGCGTCTTGCCGGTGCCGGGAGGGCCGTAGAGCAGCACGCCCTTGGGGATCTTGGCGCCGAGCGCCTGATAGCGGGTCGGGTTCTGCAGGAAGTCCTTGATCTCGTAGAGCTCCTCGACCGCTTCGTCGACGCCGGCGACGTCGGCGAACGTGGTCTTCGGCATGTCCTTGGAGAGCTGTTTGGCCTTCGACTTGCCGAAGCCGAACCCCATCCGCCCACCGGACTGCATCCGGGAGAACATCACGAAGAGGAAGACCAGCAGCAGCAGCGGCAGCATGTAGATCAGCAGCGTGCCGAGCATGCTGCTCTGGTTGACGACGGTGTTGACCTTCGCGTTCTTGGCTTCCAGCGCCTCGAACAGCGTGACCCCGTACCCCGTGGGGTACTTGCTGATGATCTGGGTGTTGCCCGATGTGTCGTCGTTGCCGCTCTTCAGCTCGAGGCGCACCTGCTGTTCGCGGTCGTCGATCTGGGCTTCGTTGACGTTGTCGGCCTCGATCTGTGCGATGGCGACCGACGTGGGGACAGCTTCGTGCCCGCGGGTGTCGTCGCTGAAATAGAAGAAGGACCACCCGAGCAGCAACACGACGGCGATCACCGTGAGCGTGCGGATCACATTTTTTCGGTTCATTGATACCTACGCCGACAGCGCACCGCCGGCCAAATCCTTCCAATACGCACAGCTGGAGTAGTCAAGGCTACCGCTAGACCAACGTCTGGCAGTTCCCGGAGTTCACGGAGGGAACCATCAGGCCTGAGCCCGGAGTTGCTCGGGCACCGAACGTGCATTCCCTGTCACGATTCTGCGGTGACCTCGACACTGCGGGCACGTTCGGCGAAAGTATGGGGTCGTGCGGACGCGGATGGTGCAGACGAACGGGGTTTCGCTGCGGGTGACCGAGGCAGGCGAGCCGGGCGCGCCCGTGGTGGTGCTCTGCCACGGGTTCCCTGAGCTGGCGTTCACCTGGCGACATCAGGTGCAGGCGCTGGCCGAGGCGGGCTATCACGTGCTGGCCCCCGACCAGCGCGGCTACGGCGGCTCGCAGACCCCCGAAGATGTCGACGCCTACGCCGTCACCGACCTCAGCGCGGACGTCGTCGGGTTACTCGACGACGTCGGCGCCGAGCGCGCGGCGCTGGTCGGCCACGACTTCGGCGCCGTGGTGGCGTGGACCGCGCCGCTGCTGCACCCCGACCGCTTCGCCGCGGTCGCCGGCCTGAGCCTGCCTCCGGTGCCGCGTCCGAAGGTGCCCACGACGCAGGCATTCCGCAAGGTCTTCGGGGACCGGTTCATGTACATCCTGTACTTCCAGGAGCAGGGCCCCGCCGATGCCGAACTCAACCGGGATCCGGCGACGACGTTCCGGCGGTTGTTCGCGCTGACGACGACGGGCGAGGAGATGGTCGGCGCGGCCGGGCCGCAGGGGTTCCTCGACCGCATCCCGGAGCCGGGTGGCCTTCCGGACTGGCTCAGCCCGGCCGACTTCGGGGTCTACGTCGAGGAGTTCACCCGCCACGGGTTCACCGGCCCGCTGAACTGGTACCGCTGTTTCGACCGCAACTGGGAGCTGACGGCCGAGCCACCGGCCGCGACGATCGAGGCGCCCGCGCTGTTCATCGGCGGCACCGCCGACGCCACGCTGGCCTACACCCCGCGGCACCGCGCCCGCGAGGTCGTCTCCGGTGAGTACCGCGAGCTGATGATCGAGGGGGCCGGCCACTGGCTGACCGAGGAGCGCCCGCACGACATCAGCCGCGCGCTGCTCGACTTCTTCGCGGATTCGTTTCCCCGATGACCTAGGGTGCCAGGAATGTCGATCGCACCGGGAGTGAAGACGGCCAGGACCAAGCTCATGTGCCTCGCCGCGACGGGCGCCGCAGCCGTTGCGCTGACCGCGTGTGATGCCCAGCCGGGCCCGACGCTGACCCCCGATGCCGACACCCGCCAGGTGACGGTCGTCGGCGCCGGGCAGGTCCAGGGCTCACCCGACACGCTGACCGTGAACGCGTCGATGGAGTTCCTGGCACCCGACGCCACCGGCGCGATGAACCAGACCAACGAGCGTCAGCAGGCCGTCATCGACGCGCTCGTCGAACTCGGTATCGACCGCAACGACCTGGCCACCACGCAGGCCGACCTGCAGCCGCAGTACGGCGCCGACGACACCACCATCGCCGCCTACCGCGCCACCAACTCGATCAACGTGACGATCCGCGACCTCGACCTGGCCTCGGACGCGATCGGCCTGATCGTCAGCACCGGCGGCAACGCCACCCGGATCAACTCGATCAGCTACTCCATCGAGGACGATTCGCAGTTGGTGCGCGACGCCAGGGCCCGGGCGTTCGAGGACGCCAAGGACCGCGCCGAACAGTACGCAGAGCTCTCGGGCCTCGATCTCGGCAGCGTCATCTCGATCTCGGAGACGGGCGGCCCGACACCGCCGATCCCGATGCAGGCGCCGCGGGGAATGATGGAGGCCGCGGTGCCGCTCGAGCCGGGTCAGCAGACGGTCGGCTTCTCGGTGACCGTCATCTGGGAACTGACCTGATCTGGCACTATGCCGGGCTCACCGCCGGTTCGACCACGACGGGGATTCCGTTGAGCACCGCGGTGCCCGAGAGCGGGTCCACCGCCGCCCCGTCGTTCAGCTGGTTGACGTTGACGCCGGGCTGACCGGCGGCGAGCTTCTGCCCGGTTCCGTCCCGGTCGTGTCCCCAGCCGTGCGGCAGCGACAGCACCCCGCGGCGGATGTCTTCGGTGACCTCGATCGGCACCACCAATTCGCCGCCGGAACCTTTGACGACGGCAGTGTCGGACAGCCCGAGTTCGGCGGCGTCGTCGGGATGGATCCGCAGGGTGCACCGGTTCGTGCCGCCCGCCAGAGCGGGCAGGTTGTGCATCCAGCTGTTGTTGGACCGCAGGTGCCGGCGACCGATCAGGACGAACCCGCCGCTGCGATGGCCCAGCGAGTCACGCAGGCGCTGCGCGTCGGCGATCAGCTGGGACGGCGCGAGCTCGATCAGGCCCGAGGGGGTGCGCAGCAGATCGGGCAGTCGCGGCTGCAGCGGCCCCAGGTCGATGCCGTGCGGTGCCGCTTTGAGGCGTTGCAGGGTCAGACCGTCCGGCCGGGCACCGAAGGCGTCGCCGTAGGCCCCGACGCGGAGCATCATGTCGAGACGGCGCTCGTAGCCCGGGCCGTCGTCGAGCATGGCGGTCAACTCGCCGACGTCGCGTCCGGCCACCGGTGACGCCGCGTCGGCGGTCTCCTTGGCCAGGGTGGTGGCGATGACCTGCTCGTCGACGAGCGCAGGGTCGGCATCGACTCCGATTCCGTAGAGCACCAAGGCGATTCGCGACAGGATCTCGGCTTCGTCGGGACGACCCTGCAACGCCAGCACAGGTGGTGAATAGCGGGCGTTGTTGCGGACCGCGACGTTGTTCAGGGCGAAGTCGAAGTGCGGGCTGCGCGACGGCGGCGGGGGCGGCAGGACGACGTCGGCGTGGCGGGTGGTCTCGTTGAGGTACGGGTCGACCGAAATCATGAAGCCGACGCCGGCCAGCGCCCTGTCGAGTCGATCGCCGTCCGGGGCGGAGAGCACCGGGTTTCCCGCGATGGTGATCATCGCTTTGATCTGCCCCTCGCCCGGAGTCTCGATCTCCTCGGCCAGCGCCACGACGGGAAATTCCGAGAGCACCTCGGGATGACCGGAGACCCGGCTGTGCCACCGGCCGGTGGAGAACCCGCGGCCCGGGCGGTGCCCTCGGGGTGCCGGGGCCACCGGCGAGAGCGGGAACATCGCGCCGCCGGGCCGATCCAGATTCCCGGTGAGGATGTTGACGACGTCCACCAGCCAGCTGCCCAGCGTGCCGAACTCGACCGTGGAGGTGCCCATCCGGCCGTAGACGACGGCGGTGGGCGCGGCGGCGAGTTCCCGGGCGAGGGTGCGGATCTCGTCGGCTTCGATCCCGCAGTGCGCCGCGACGATCTCCGGGGTGAAATCCCGGGCGACGTCGCGGACCTCGTCCAGACCGGCCACATAGTCGGCCAACGCCCCGAGCGTCACCAGATCCTCGTCGAACAGCACGTTGACGACGGCACCCAGCAGTGCGGCGTCGGTGCCGGGTCGCGGCGCCAGGTGCCGGTCGGCGAGTTCGGCGGTGCGGGTGCGGGCGGGGTCGATCACGACGAGCGTGCCCCCGCGCTTGCGCAGCTTGCGTAGCTTGCCGCCGAAGTCGGCGGCGGTGGCCAGGCTGCCGTTGGACACCAGCGGGTTCGCCCCGATGACCACCAGATAGTCGGTGCGGTCGAGGTCGGGCACCGTGAACGCGACGGGGCTGCCGAACATCAGGCCCAGCGAGACGTGCTTGGGCATCTGGTCCAGCGTGCTGGCCGAGTAGACCTGGTGGGTGCCGACCCCGCGGACGATGAGCGGCGGGTAGAGCGCTCCGGCGACGGTGTGCGCGTTGGGATTACCGAGATACACCCCGACCGAGGATCCGCCGTGGTCACGGACGACCGCGCCGAGGCCGTCGGCGACGGCGGCGAACGCCTCGTCCCACGTCGCCTCGGTCAGGACGCCGTCCCGACGGATCAGTGGCGCGCTCAGGCGGTCCGGATCGTTGTCGAGCTCGGCGAAACTTGCACCCTTCGGGCAGATGAAGCCCGAACTGAAGACGTCGTCGTGGTCACCTCGCGCACCGGTCACCCGCCCGTCGTCGATCGTCAACGTCAGGCCGCAGGTCGCTTCGCACAGTGGACAGATCCGGAGGGCGGTGGTCATCTCCGCATTCTGCGCCGCCTAGTGGTCTTCGTACACCCTCGGGTCGAGGGTGCCGATGTAGGGCAGGTCGCGGTAGCGCTCCGCATAATCGAGGCCGTAGCCGACGACGAACTCGTTGGGGATGTCGAACCCGATGAAGTCGATGTCGAGATCGACGCGGACGGCATCGGGTTTACGCAGCAGCGTGCATACCTTCAGTGACCGGGGATGGCGAGTGGCGAGGTTGCGCAGCAACCACTTCAGCGTCAGCCCGGAGTCGACGATGTCCTCGACGATCAGCACGTCCCGGTCGTTGATGTCCCGGTCGAGGTCCTTGAGGATGCGCACCACACCCGACGACGACGTGGACGAGCCATAGGAGCTGACAGCCATGAACTCCAACTGGGTGGGCAACGGGATCGCCCTGGCCAGATCCGTGACGAACATGACCGCGCCCTTGAGCACCGTGATGAGGAGCAGATCCTGCCCTGAGGATCCGTCCTGGTAATGAGCGCCTACGAGCGCTGCGAGTTCGGCGGTCTTGGCTTGGATCTGATCTTCGGACAACAACACCGACTTGATGTCCCCGGGATACAAGTCCGCGGTATGCGCAGGCACGTGCACAGCGTGCCATGCGGTGGCCGGGATGACCAACGCGAGCCTCAGACCGCCTCTCGGTACAGCACCAGCATGTCCTTGCGACGGCCCGCGAACAGCCGCATCCGGGGAGCGGCGCCGGGCACCGCCACCCCGCCCTGGCCCCGCCACGCGGTGACCAGAGCGTCCACGGCCCGCAACTGGACGTCGGTCAGCCCGACGGCCCCGCCGGCGAGAAGCCAGCCCCTGATCACCCTGCGCCGAACCGCGTCCGGCAGCGGGGCGAGCGCGGCAGTGGGCAGGGGGGCGATCGATGTGGTGGGCACGTCACCGACCTCGACGATCCCGGAGAGCGCGTCGGCGGCCATGCCGTCGAGGGTGTCGGTGTCCTCACGCAACGCGGTCGCCGTGCGCGCCAGCGCCTCGGCCACCCCGCCGCCGAGGACATCCTCCAGCAGCGGCAGCACCTCGCCGCGCAGTCGCACCCTGGTGAAGCGCCGGTCGGAGTTGTGCGGATCCTGCCACGCGCTCAGCCCCAGTTCGGCGCACACCAGGTGGGTCAGGTCGCGCCGCACGCCGAGCAGCGGGCGGCACCACGGCGGGTCATACGGTTTCATGCCGGCGATCGAGCGGGCCCCAGAGCCCCGGCCCAGCCCCAGCAGCACCGTCTCGGCCTGGTCGTCGAGTGTGTGCGCCAGCAGTACCGGCGCACCGCCGCGGGCCGCCTCCAGCGCCCGGTAGCGTGCTGACCGGGCCGCGGCCTCCGGGCCTCCCGTCGTGCCCACGTCGACACGGAGCACCTCTGCGGCAACACAACCCAGCGCAAGCGCCTGATCGCGCGCGGTGGTGGCGACCGACGCCGAGCCGGGCTGCAGCCCGTGGTCGACGATCAGCGCGGTGGTGGGCAGCACCTCCGCCGCGGCGGCCGTCAGCGCCAGCGAGTCGGGTCCGCCCGACAGCGCGACGCACCATCGGTCCGAGCCTGCCGCGTGGTCACCGGCGAAGCGCGCGACCACCCTTCGCAGCTCGGCTACAGCACGCGGTCGATCCACCGCTGTGGCTCATCGATTTCGCTTGGCAGCGGCAGGGTTTCGGCATCCGACCAGACGGCGTTGAACCGCTGCATGCCCACCTTCGCCACGACGTCGTCCACGAAGGCCTTGCCGCGGGTGTACTGGTTCATCTTCGCGTCGATGCCCATCAGCGCGCGCATCAACCGCTGCAAGGGGGGCTGTTTGCGCTGTCGGCGTTCGTCGAACCGGCGCCTGATCGTCGCGACCGACGGCACCACGGCGGGTCCGACCGCATCCATCACATGCTCGGCATGGCCTTCCAGCAGCGTGCCCAGCACCAGGAGCTTGTCGAGCGCCGCCCGCTGCGGCTCGGACTGCACCGCCCGGAGCAACCCGAGAACACCTGAATCCGACTGTGGGTCATCGTCTTTGGAACCGTCCCGCAGTCCACGCACGTACCCGGCGAGCCGGCCGACGACCTGCGTCACGTCTTCGCCGGCGTCCTCGGTCAACACCGCCAGCGCACCCGTCATGTGGTCGGCCAACCACGGGTTGGCGCGGAACTGCACCCGGTGGGTCACCTCGTGCAGGCACACCCACATCCGGAAGTCCGCGGGGTTCACGCGCAGCTGTCGTTCGACCGCAATCACGTTGGGATACACCAGCAGTAGCTCGCCACCGCCTGTAGCGAACGGGTCGTACTGGCCGAGTATGCCCGAGGACACGAACGCCAGCACCGCCCCGGTCTGGGCTCCCGCGATGCGGCCGGTGACCGCCCTTGGCTTGACGTCGCCGTCGTGGCCGCCGCCGGTCATGGCCCGCATCGACCGGGCTGCGGCGCCGATCCACTCCGGTCGGTTGACGACCCGCGCCTCCTGGATCTCGCCGCCCTCGATGAGCCCGGTCACCTCGCGGACCGGCAGTTCGGACCTGCGGGCGGACTCGGCGAGCTGCTCGATCGCCTGCCTGCGGGTGTAGTCGGTGGCGGCGGGTTCCGGGCGGGCCAGCTTCCCCCCGAGCGTCGCGGCCAGCTTCCAGTCGACGGCACGGCCGACGGAGAAGCCGGACCCGTTCTGCTGGCTCATGTGCGGCATCCGCATGAGCGCAGCACCGCGGCGAACGCATCGAGTGAGGTGCGGCCGGTCGGACCGGCGTCGTTGGACAGCAGAGCGAAGGTGAGCACCCGCCCACTCTCGTCGGTGACGATTCCGGCCAGCGTGTTGGTACCGGTCAGCGAGCCTGTCTTGGCCCGCAGGTAGCCCAGGGCGGCGCGACCCTGCTCGGTGTCGTGATAGCGGTAGGACAGCGTGCCGCTGCCCCCGGCTATCGGCAGCAGGTCGACCAGGGGGCGCAGGTCGGGCTGGGCGTCGCCGGCCGCGGCGTTGACGAGTTCGTCGAGGGTTCTGGCGGTCAGCCGGTCATCCACCGAAAGCCCGCTCGAGTCGAACAGCCGCGCTCCGGAGATGTTGATGCCGGCGTCGTCGAGGGTGCTCAGCACGGCCCGGGCGGCACCGTCGAAGCTGCGGGGCTGGTCGAGGTGGGCGGCGACCTCGCGGCCGATGGACTCCGCCATCACGTTGTCGGACAGGTTGACCATGTCGCGCAGTCGCTGCATCAGCGGCGGCGACTGCACCGAGGCGATCTCCGTCCCGCCGCCCGCCGCCCTCGGCAGCACCGTCACCCTCGCCGGGTCGATGCGCAAGGCCACCGCCAGGGCCCGGCCGGCATCCAGCGCAGGCGTCTTGGACCGCCGCGACTCCACGGTCACCGGCTGGGTGCGGCCGCCGTCGAGCATCACCGCCTCCATCGGCGCGATGTCCCCGCCGTCGATGTCCAGCGGATCCCAGCCCACGGCCATCGACGGCCCGGTATAGGCGCTGACATCCACCTGCACGGTGTTGACGGCGGTGCCGCTGCGCCGCACCTGATCGGCCAGATCGGAGATCCGCGCCGCATCCCGGTACCAGGTGTCCTCGTCGTCCGATGCCGCCGACAGCGTCTGATCACCACCGCCCACCAGCACCACCACTCCGGGCGAGGTGCTGCGCACCCGCGTGGTCAACCGGTCGTCGCGGTCGAGCGTCAGCAACGCCGCCGCAGCGGTCAGCAGCTTGTTCGTCGACGCCGGCTGCATCGGTACGTCGGCACCCTGGGCCCAGATCTCCCGGCCCGTCAGCGCGTCGGTGATGCGCCCGGTGAACATGCCCAGATTGGGGTCGGCCAGTACCGGCGCCAGGGCCGCGGCCAGCCCGTCTGCGGTCGGCGCGTCCGCGGTGTCGGGCACCGGCACCACAGCCGGTTGGGCGGTGGCCGGCGCAGGCGCGGGCTCCACGGCCAGTTCATCGGACCGCCCCGCGGTCAACAGTGCAGCCGCCGCCACGACGACGACAACCAGCAGCAGTACCGCCACCCCCACCACCACGTGGGTGGATCGCCGCCACCGAGTGGGACGCATGTATCTCCTGCTCTCGATCGACTACCCGAGCCACCCCTGTAGAGCAGGGTATCGCTCGTTTAGTGTTAACCCGCGTCGCCAGCAGGCGACCCTGAGCCGAAGGAGTCCCCCGGTGCAGTTCGATGTCCTCATCGAGATCCAGAAGGGATCGCGCAACAAGTATGAGGTGGACCACGACAGCGGGAAGGTGAAGCTGGACCGCTATCTGTTCACGGCGATGGGATACCCGACGGACTACGGCTACATCGAGGACACCCTCGGCGAGGACGGCGATCCGCTGGACGCGCTGGTCCTGCTGCCCGAACCGGTCTTCCCGGGATGCATCGTCGAGGCCCGCCCGGTCGGCATGTTCCGGATGACCGACGAGAAGGGCGGCGACGACAAAGTGCTGTGCGTGCTCGCCGACCCGCGGTGGGACCACATCACCGATATCGGCGACATCTCGTCGTTCGAACTCGACGCCATCAAGCACTTCTTCGTGCACTACAAGGACCTCGAACCCGGCAAGTTCGTCGAAGCCGCCGACTGGGTGGGTCGTGCCGAGGCCGAGGCCGAGGTGTTGCGCTCGGTCGAGCGGTTCAAGACCGAGGGCCACTGATCCGGCCGGTTTGAGACTCAGGTCACCGCGGGAATTTGCGTGCCTGTAACACGACGTAACGCAGCTGTCCCTTCGGCCTTCGATCATGGCGTTGTGCTGTTGCATCAGGGACTGGGGCTGGACGCGTTCAACGCGATGCCGATGCGCCGCGCCGTGCACGCCGTCTACGAGTGCTGCTACAGCGTCCCGCTGGCCGCCGATCTGGTGCGGGCCCGCCCCTTCGACACCTACGAGCAGCTGTACCGCTGTGCCGACTCGCTGCTGTTCGGGCTGAGCGAGGAGTCCGTCGACTCCATCCTGGAGGCCTACCCGGACGTCGGCCGGCGGCCGGGCAGCGAGAAGTCGCAGGCCGAGCAGTGCGCCATCACCGACGAGCGCCCCGAGATGATGGCCGAGTTGGCGGCGGCGTCGAAGACCTACCTGCAGCATTTCGGCTTCGGGTTCGTGATGTTCATCAACGGCTACCGCGCCGACGACGTGCTCGCCACGCTGCGCGACCGGTTGCACAACGACCACGAGACCGAGCGCAAGATCGTCCGCAACGAGCTGGCCCGCATCAACCGAACCCGACTCGAGCGCATGCTCGGCCCCGAGGGCGGCTACGACAACTGGTGACCGGCTGCTCGCCTAGGCTTTGCCGGTGAGCACTCCACCGACAAGACCCGCCGGACACTCCCACTTCCTCTCCCTTCCCGATCTCGCCGCCCGATCCGCGGGTGGAGCGGTGCTGTGGGCCAACGACGATGTGTTCGCCGAAAAAGAGAACCTGATCAAACCGGGCGCGCCGGAGTATCAGCCGGCCACGTTCGGCCACAAGGGTCAGATCTACGACGGGTGGGAGACCCGTCGGCGCCGCGGCGCCACAAGCGATTCGCACGACTGCGCGATCGTCCGGCTCGGTGTCCCGGGCATCATCCGCGGCGTGGTGGTGGACACCGCGTGGTTCACCGGAAACTATCCGCCCGAGATCTCGGTCGAGGCCGCCTTCGTGGAGGGGTACCCCACCCCCGAGGAGTTGGCGCACGACGTGCAGTGGACCACCATCGTCGAGCGGCGGGCGGTCAACGGCGACACCCGCAATCCGTTCGCCGTCGAATCGCCCCGGCGCTGGACCCATGTGCGGCTGGCCATCTACCCCGACGGCGGCGTGGCGCGGCTCCGGGTGCACGGCGAAGGGCTGCTGGACCCGCGCTTCACCGAGCTTCCGCTGGACCTGGCCGCTTTGGAGAACGGCGGCCGAATCACCGCCTGTTCCAACATGTTCTACAGTTCGCCGAACAATCTGCTGCTGCCCGGCGCGGCCAGAACCATGGGTGAGGGGTGGGAGACCTCACGACGGCGTGATGCCGGAAACGACTGGGTCCAGGTACGTTTGGCGGGTCAGGGTGTACTGGCGGCCGCCGAGCTGGACACGTCGTACTTCATCGGCAATGCGCCCGGCTCCGCCCGGCTGCGGGGCCGCGACGGCGACGGCGAGTGGTTCGACCTGGTGCCGCTCACCGATCTGCAACCAGACACCAAGCACCGGTTCCTGATCGAGCCGTCTACCGGCTCCGCCCATCCCGTCACCGAGGTGCGCCTCGACATCCACCCCGACGGCGGTATGGCACGGCTGCGGCTGTTCGGCCGACTGACCTCCGAAGGTCTGCGACGGCTGACCGAGCGGTGGGAAGCCAGCGCATGACCGACGACGTCGGCGAGACCGTTCGAGGCCGGTGGGATTCCCGGTTCGACCCCCTCGCCGAAGCGCTGGCCGACGAGCTGGCGCGCGGCGAGGAACTCGGCGCATCGATCGCCGTGGACATCGACGGTGAGCTGGTCGCCGACATCTGGGGCGGGCACGCCGATCGGGCGCAGACATCACCCTGGCAGCAGGACACGATCGTCAACTTCTGGTCCTGCACCAAGACCCTCACCTCGTTGGCCGCGTTGATTCTCGTCGACCGAGGTGTGCTGGACCCGTTCGCCCCGGTCGCCTCGTACTGGCCGGAGTTCGCGGCCAACGGCAAGCAGGACATCGCGGTCCGCCATCTGCTCTCGCACACCTCGGGGGTCTCCGGCTGGGAGGCGCCGTTCACCGTGGACGACGTCTACGACTGGGAGAAGGCGAGCTCGCACCTCGCGCGGCAGGCACCCTGGTGGCCGCCGGGAACGGCGTCGGGTTATCACGCCCTGCCCTTCGGCCACCTGATCGGCGAGATCCTGCGCCGGATCACCGGCCGATCGCTCAAGGAATTCGTCCGCACCGAGATCGCCGAACCGCTCGGCGCCGATGTCCAGATCGGTGCGGTGCCCGAAGACACCGGGCGCATCGCCGAACTGGTCCCGCCGCCGCCGCGCGATCTCGGCCTGGCCAGACTGGCCCCCGACCACCCGGCCGTCAAGACGTTCGCCGCCTTTCCGCCGGGCGCCTCCGGCGTCGCGCTGGCCGAGACCAAGCAGTGGCGCGATGCCGACATCGGGGGCGCCAACGGTCACGGAAACGCACGCGGACTCGTCCGGGCGCTGTCACCGATCTCGTTGAGCGGCAGGGCGAACGGCGTCCAGCTGCTCTCCCCCGACACCATCGACATGATCTTCACCGAGCAGGCCGCCGGCGTCGACCAGGTGCTGTTCGTCCCGCTGCGGTTCGGGATCGGTTTCGGACTGTCCTCACCCGAGACCATCAAGGCGGTCCCCGACGGCAGGGCCTGCTGGTGGGGCGGCTGGGGCGGGTCGCTCGTGGTCATGGACACCGAGCGACGCGCCACCTATGCCTACGTCATGAACAAGATGGGTCCGGGGACGACGGGCAACGCCCGCACCAACCGCTATGCACGGCTGATCAACAACGCTGTCGCGTCGGCCTGAGCCCGCTCAGCGCGACGGATCCTCCCGCGGATCGGTGGTGAGGTCGGCCGCCTCGACCTCCGTCGCTTCACCGTTCTTGCGGACATCGTGAACCCGGGTCTTGTAGAGGCTGGCCACCGTCGTGATCAGCAGCGTGACGATGATGACGCCGAGACTGGCCAGCGTCGGGATCTCCGGCACCGGCACGTGCTCGCCACCGTTGATGAACGGCAGTTCGTTCTCGTGCAGCGCGTGCAGCAACAGCTTGATGCCGATGAAGCCGAGGATGAACGCCAGGCCCTGTGACAGGTACACCAGCCGCTTGAGCAGGTCGCCGAGCAGGAAGTACAGCTGCCGCAGGCCCATCAGCGCGAACACGTTGGCGGTGAACACCAGGTAGGGCTCGCGGGTAAGCCCGTAGATGGCCGGGATGGAGTCCAGCGCGAACAACAGGTCGGTGGTGCCCAGCGCGACGATGACCAGGAACATCGGGGTCATCACCCGCGTGCCGTTCTCCTTGACCCACAGCCGCAGGCCGTCCCACTGGTCGGTGAACTTCAAGTGCCGCTGGGCGAACCTGACCACCGAGTTGTCGGCGTCGTCGTCGTGTTCGGTGTCCCGGACGAGCTTGATCGCGGTGTAGATCAGGAACGCACCGAACAGGTAGAACACCCAGGAGAACTGGTTGATGGCCACGGCGCCGATCGCGATGAAGATGCCGCGGAAGATCAGCGCCAGGATGATGCCGACCAGCAGCGCCTGCTGCTGGTAGATCCGTGGCACCTTGAAGCTGGCCATGATGATCAGGAAGATGAACAGGTTGTCCACCGACAGGCTGTACTCGGTGAGCCACCCGGCGAAGAACTCGATCCCGAACTGGCTGCCGTGGTAGAACCACGTCCACAGCCCGAAGGCGACGGCGAGGCCGATGTAGACCGTCAGCGCGGTCCCGGTCTCACGCCGCGACGGCTCGTGTGGCCTCCGGCCGAATATCAAGACATCGACAAGCAGGATGCCGATCGTCACGGCGAGCGTGATGCCCCACTCGAGTCCACTTACGTTCATCAAACCTCCGGTCGTCACTCAACGCCGGAGGTCTCTTCCGCCAACCGTCGGCCCGCGGGTCGATAGTAGGCCCGCAGCACCGGTCGTCCTAGGACGGACGACGAGATGACGACACAGCGGCGAAGGAATACTCCCCTCCAAGCGGATCATTGTGCCAGTCAGGTCTCGAAGACGCGAAACGAAGCACCGACCGACGCGAACAACCCCGTGCGCTGAGTAGTTTGTACCCGTGACAGCACCGGATCCAACCCCCGAGATCCCCCGTGAATTCCTGCTGTCGGCGCAGGCATCAGAGCCACGCACCCTGATCGACATCCTCTACGACACCGCGCGCCGCCATCCCGATGCGACAGCACTCGACGACGGCACCGTCCAACTCACCTACGCGGAGCTGATCTCCGACGTCGAGGACAGCGTCTCGTGGCTGGCCGCGCGCGGCATCGGCCGTGGTGACCGGATCGGCATCCGGATGCCCTCGGGCAGCTACGCGCTGTACGTCGCGATCCTGGCGACACTGGCGACCGGAGCCGCCTACGTCCCGGTCGACGCCGACGACCCCGCCGAACGCGCCGAGTTGGTGTTCACCGAAGCGGAGGTGGTCGCGGTGATCACCGAGCAGGGGTTGGTGCGCGGACCGGGTTCGTCGCGGGGATGGCGGGCAGCGCCGCCGCTGAGTCGCGACGATGCGTGGGTCATCTTCACCTCCGGGTCGACAGGCACCCCGAAGGGGGTCGCCGTGTCCCACCGCAACGCGGCGGCCTTCGTCGACGCCGAGGCACGGATGTTCCTGCAGGACAACCCGATCGGCCCCGGAGACCGGGTGCTGGCGGGGTTGTCGGTGGCTTTCGACGCCTCCTGCGAGGAGATGTGGCTGGCGTGGCGTCACGGCGCGTGTCTGGTGCCGGCGCCGCGGTCGTTGGTGCGCAGCGGCATGGACCTGGGTCCCTGGCTGGTGTCGCGCGACATCACCGTCGTGTCCACGGTGCCCACGCTGGCGTCGCTGTGGCCGGCGGAGGCGCTGGAGGCGGTCCGGCTGCTGATCTTCGGCGGCGAAGCCTGCCCGCCGGAACTGGCGGAACGGCTCGCGGTGGAAGGCCGCGAGGTGTGGAACACCTACGGCCCGACCGAGGCGACCGTCGTCGCCTGCGCGGCCCGCTTGGACGGGCACAGCCCGGTGAGCATCGGCCTGCCGCTGCCGGGATGGGACCTGGCCGTCGTCGGCAAGGACGGCGCACCGGTGCGCTTCGGCGAGGTCGGCGAACTCGTGATCGGCGGCGTCGGCCTGGCCCGCTACCTCGACCCGGAGAAGGACGCCGAGAAGTACGCGGCTATGCCTTCTCTGAGCCATCAGGGGCATTGGAGCCGTGCCTACCGCAGCGGCGACCTGGTGCGGTTGGAGCCCGACGGGCTGTACTTCGTCGGGCGCGCCGACGATCAGGTCAAGGTGGGCGGGCGGCGCATCGAACTGGGCGAGGTGGACACCGCGCTGGTGCATCTGCCGGGTGTCAGCGGCGCCGCCGCCGCGGTGCGGAAATCGGCGAGCGGCACCCCGCTGCTGGTGGGCTACGTCGTCGTCGCTCCGGGCGCCGAGCAGTCCTTCGACCTCGCCGCGGCCCGCGAACGGCTCTCCGAGGCGCTTCCGGCCGCCCTGGTTCCCCGGCTGGTCGTCGTCGACGAGCTCCCCACCCGGACATCGGGGAAAGTCGACCGCGACGCGCTGCCGTGGCCGGTCGGCCCGGCCGCGGACGATGCACCCGAGTTCGGCGGGACCCTCGGCTGGCTGGCCGGGCACTGGCGTGATGTGCTCGGCGCGCCGGTCGACGGGCCCGAGGCGGACTTCTTCGCCCTCGGCGGCGGATCGCTGTCGGCGGCTCAACTGATCGCGGTGCTGCGGCAGCAGTATCCGCAGATGACGGTCGCCGAGCTGTACGACCATCCCCGATTGGGCTCGCTGGCCGGCTACCTCGACGAACTCGCTCCCCCGCCGGCGGTCGAGACGCGCGTCGTGAAGCCGGTCCCGCGCCTGACCCAGGCCGCCCAGGTCGCGTTGACGGTGCCACTGGCCACGCTGACCGGCCTGCAATGGGTGGTGTGGCTGGCCATCGCCAACAACGTCGCCGACGCGCTGTCGCTGGTGCCGTGGACGCGGCCGATCGGCTGGTGGTGGATCGTGGCCGGCTTCCTGCTGTTCGTCACCCCGTTCGGCCGCATGGGCATCGCCGTGTTCGGGGCACGCACCCTCGTCGGCAACCTGGCACCGGGCACCTACCGCCGCGGCGGATCGGTTCACCTGCGGGTGTGGCTGGCCGAGCGGTTGGCCGAGGCAAGCGGCGCCGAGAACATGTCCGGAGCGCCGTGGCTGGTCTACTACGCCCGCGCGCTGGGAAACAGCGTCGGCAACGGGGTGGACCTGCACTCCTCGCCGCCGGTGACCGGAATGCTGACGCTGGGTCACCGCTGTTCGATCGAACCCGAGGTCGATCTGAGCGGCCACTGGATCGACGGAGACCAGTTCCACGTCGGCCCCGTCACCGTCGGCAACGACGCCACGGTCGGTGCCCGGACGACGTTGCTCCCCGGTTCGGTCATCGGCAAGAACGCCGACGTCGCGCCCGGTTCCGGCGTCGTTGGGAAGGTGAAGAACAGGCAGTACTGGAAGGGCTCACCGGCGGTGAAGTCCGGCAAGGCCAAGCATCCGTGGCCCGACCACCGGCCGCCGAACGCGCCGGCGTGGGTCGCGATGTACGGCCTGACCTCGATGCTGCTGGGCGCGTTGCCGCTGGCCGCGCTGGCGGCCGGGCTCGCGGTCATCGGCTGGGGGGTGCGCGGCACCCCCTCGGTGAGCGCGGCGGTGCTTCCGGCGCTGGCATGGACCGTGCCCGCGACGCTGGCGGCGGTGCTGGTCTACGCGGTGCTGACGGTGGTGGGGGTGCGAGTGCTCGCGATCGGCCTGCATGAGGGCTACCACCCCGTCCGCAGCCGATCGGGCTGGCAGTTGTGGGCCACCGAGCGCCTCATGGACGCCGCCCGCAATTATCTGTTCCCGCTGTATGCCAGCCTGCTCACCCCGTGGTGGCTGCGAGTGCTCGGAGCGCAGGTGGGCAGCGGCACCGAGATCTCGACCGCGCTGCTGATCCCCAAGTTCACCGTCATCGAGGACGGCGCGTTCCTCGCCGACGACACGATGGTGGCGTCCTACGAACTCGGCGGCGGCTGGATCCACGTCGCCCGCGCGACGATCGGCAAGCGGGCGTTCCTGGGCAACTCGGGAATCACCCAACCCGGACGGCGGGTGCCCGACGACGGACTGGTCGCCGTTCTCTCGGCGACACCGCACAAGGCCAAGGCCGGCTCGTCCTGGCTGGGCAGCCCGCCGGTGCGGTTGCGTCGCCGCCCGACGGCCGCCGACGCGCTGCGCACGTTCCACCCGACACCTCGGCTGAAGGCGTTGCGCGCCACGGTGGAGACCTTCCGGTTCGTCCCGGTGGTGGTGACGTTCGCGATCGGTGTCGCGGTGCTGCTGGCTCTGCAGGCCTCGGCGGTGACGGTCGGCTGGGGCTGGGCGGCAGTGCTCGCCGGGCTGGTCCTGCTGGCTGCGGGGGCGGTGGCGGGGACTGTCGCGGTGATCGCCAAATGGCTTGTCGTGGGGCGGATCACCGCGGTCGAGCATCCACTGTGGTCACCGTTCGTCTGGCGCAACGAGGTGTCGGACACATTTGTCGAAACCGTCGCCGCGCCGTGGTTCGCCAGGGCCGCAGCGGGTACCCCGGTGATGAATTTGTGGCTGCGGGGGCTTGGCGCGACGATCGGACGTGGTGTGTGGTGTGAGACGTACTGGCTTCCCGAGGCGGACCTCGTGACGCTGGAGGACAGTGCCACCGTCAACCGCGGGTGCGTCGTCCAGACCCACCTGTTCCACGACCGCATCATGCGGATGGACACCGTGGTCCTCGAAAACGGCGCCACGCTCGGGCCGCACTGCGTCGCGCTGCCCGCGGCCCGGATCGGCGCCGGGGCCACCATCGGACCCGCGTCGCTGGTGATGCGAGGTGACGAAGTGCCGCCGTCGACGCGGTGGCAGGGCAACCCGATCGCGCCCTGGAATCCACTCCGCAAGAAGCGGGCCGACGCGTCGAACACCAAGCCCAAGAAGCCCGAGGCCGCGTGACGGGACGCAAACGGGTCGCCAAGAAGAGCGGGCCTCCGGTCATCGACCCGTACCTGCCCGAGGCCGGCAATTTCGGCTACCGGGTGTCCCGCTACGAACTCGAACTCGAGTACAAGGTCGCGATCAACCGACTCGCCGGATCGGCCACCATCACCGCCGTCACCCTGGCCGAGCTGAAGACCTTCACCCTCGACCTGTCGAACGCCCTTGCGGTGTCGAAGGTGACGGTGAACGGCAAGCGACCCTCGCAGTTCCGAAGCCAGGCAGGCAAGCTGCACATCACCCTCGGTGAGCGGTTGCCGGCCGGCGCCGCGATGACCGTGACGGTGCGCTACGGCGGCACCCCCCGACCCATTCGATCCCATTGGGGTGCCGTCGGTTTCGAGGAACTCACCGAAGGCGCGCTCGTCGCCGGGCAGCCCAACGGCGCGGCGTCCTGGTTCCCCTGCGATGACCATCCCAGCGCCAAGGCCAGCTTCCGAATCCAGATCAGCACGGAGACTGTGTACTTTGCCGTCGCCAACGGCAAGCTGCTGTCCCGCCGGGCACGCGCCGGAATGACCACCTGGATCTACGAGCAGGCCGAACCCACGTCGACGTACCTGGTCACCCTGCAGATCGGCGTGTACGAACGCCACCGGATGTCGAAGAACGGCGTCGAGATCTTCTCGGTGCTGCCCGACCGGCTGCGCGCCGACTTCGAACACGACTTCGGCCGCCAACCCCAGATGATGAAACTGTTCGAGAAACTGTTCGGACCCTATCCGCTGGCGACGGGTTACACCGTGGTGGTGACCGACGATGACCTGGAGATCCCGCTCGAGGCGCAGGGTATCTCCATCTTCGGCGCCAATCACTGTGGTGGACAGCGCAGTTCGGAGCGCCTGATCGCGCACGAGTTGGCCCACCAGTGGTTCGGGAACTCGGTCACCGCGCAACGCTGGCGCCACATCTGGCTGCACGAGGGCTTCGCCTGCTACGCCGAGTGGCTGTGGTCCGAACACTGCGGCGAGCGCACCGCACATCAGTGGGCACTGCACTATCACCAGCGGCTGAAGAACTCTGCGCAGAACCTGGTGCTCGCCGACCCCGGGCCGCGCGACATGTTCGACGACCGGGTGTACAAGCGCGGCGCACTCACCCTGCACGCGCTGCGCATGCGAATCGGTGACGCCAGTTTCTTTGCGCTGCTCCAGGAGTGGACCACACGCTACCGGCACGGCACGGTGGTGACCGACGACTTCACCGGCATGGCCGCGCACTATGCCGAGGATTCGCTGCGTCCGCTGTGGGACGCGTGGCTGTACTCACCGAAGGTTCCGTCGCTGGACGTGTGGGCGTGACCGACGCGACTGCCGCGCCTTCGGGGGCGGTGACCCGCAGCAGCATGGTCCGGGTCGGGGCGGCGACGGCACTGACCGCACTGTGCGGCTACGCGGTGCTCTACCTGGCCGCACGCGATCTCGAGCCGGCGGGCTTCTCGGTGTTCGGGGTGTTCTGGGGCGCGTTCGGGCTCGCCAGCGGAGCCGCGTTCGGGTTGCTCCAGGAGACGACGCGCGAAGTCCGCTCCGCTGCTCACACCGAGCCAACGGGAGAGCGCACCCACCCGATCCGGGTGGGTGCCGCGATCGGGCTGACGGCCGCGGCGTTGATCGCCGCGACGTCTCCGCTGTGGTCGGCGCACGTCTTCGTCGAAGACCGGCTTCTCAGCGTCGCGCTGCTGAGCGTCGGGTTGGCCGGGTTCTGTCTGCACACCACGCTGCTCGGCGCCCTCGCCGGGGTCAACCGCTGGTCGGAGTACGGCGCGCTGATGGTCACCGACGCCGTGCTGCGGGTCGCGGTGGCCGCGGCCACCTTCGTCGTGGGCTGGGGGCTCGGCGGGTATCTGTGGGCCACCGTCGCCGGCGCGATCGCATGGCTGCTGATGCTTCTCGCCTCGCCGGGCACCCGGGCCGCCGCGGGGTTGCTCACCTCGGGCGGCACCGTGACCTTCCTGCGCGGCACCGGGCACTCGATCGCCGCGGCGGGCGCCAGCGCGGTTCTGGTGATGGGGTTTCCGGTGCTGCTGAAGATCACCTCCGGGGGTGACCTCGGCGCGACCGGCGGCGTGGTGATCCTCGCCGTGACGCTGACCCGGGCGCCGCTGCTGGTGCCGCTGACCGCCATGCAGGGCAATCTGATCGCCCATTTCGTCGACCAACGCTCCCATCGCCTGCGGGCTCTGGTGGCGCCGGCGGCGCTGGTCGGCGCGCTCGGCGCCGTCGGCGTCGCACTCGCGGCGGCATTCGGGCCGTGGCTGCTGCGGGAGGCCTTCGGTGCCGAGTACGTCGCCGACGGTGCGCTGCTGGCCTGGTTCACCGCCGCAGCGGTGGCGATCGCGTTTCTGACGCTGACCGGCGCGGCGACGGTGGCCGCCGCTCTGCACCGGGCCTACGCGGCCGGCTGGCTGTGCGCCACGGTCGCCTCTGCGCTGCTGCTGCTTCTGCCTCTCGAACTCGAGGTCCGCACCGTCGTCGCGCTGCTGTGCGGGCCGCTGCTGGGCATCGTGGTGCACCTGGGCGCTCTCGCCCGAGTGCCCACCGCTGCCTAGCAGCCGAATACGCTGCAAGGCTGCGGTCGAAGTAAAGGAGATGACATGAGCTGGCTGGTGACCGGTGGCGCCGGGTACATCGGGTCACACGTGGCCCGCGCCCTGCTCGACGCCGACCTGCAGGTGGTGGTGATCGACGACCTGTCCAGCGGAATCGAGGAGTTCGTACCTGACGGCGCGGCGTTCGTGCGTGGCACCCTGCTCGACAGGGCGCTGATCGAGGACACCCTGCAGCGGTTCGGGGTGGACGGGGTCATCCACGTGGCGGGCTACAAGTACGCCGGCGAATCGGTCAAGCGGCCGCTGCACACCTACGAGCAGAACGTCACCGCCACGGTCAACCTGCTGCAGGCGATGGAATCCGCGGGCGTCGACAAGGTGGTGTTCTCCTCGAGCGCCGCCACGTACGGCACACCGGATGTCGAGATCGTCGACGAGACAACGCCCACGACACCCGAATCACCCTACGGGGAAACGAAACTGATCGGTGAGTGGCTGCTGCGCGACGCGGGTCGTGCCACCGGCCTGCGGCACACCAGCCTGCGGTACTTCAACGTCGTCGGATCGGGCGACGACCAGTTGTACGACGTCAGCCCCCACAACCTGTTCCCGAAGGTGTTCGACATGCTCTATCGCGGCGCCACGCCGAGCATCAACGGCGACGACTATCCGACTCCCGACGGCACCTGCGTGCGCGACTACATCCACGTCTCCGACCTGGCACTGGCGCATGTCGCTGCGGCACAGCGACTCCGGGACGGGCTGGCGACCGAACCGGTGTACAACCTCGGCAGCGGGGCCGGCACGTCGGTGCGGGAGATCATGACCGCGATCCGCGAGGTCACCGAGTTCGACTTCGAGCCGCGGATCATGCCGCGGCGACCGGGTGACCCGGCGCGCATCGTGGCCGCCGGTGACCTCGCCGCCCGCGATCTCGGCTGGTCGATGCGTCACTCGCTCGAGGACATGGTCGCCTCGGCGTGGACTGCCCGCCGGCGCGCCGGAGACGCCTACCCCCGCTCGTGAGGTCCTGGGTCGCCCGCACCGCCGCAGCGCTCATCGCGCTGCATCTTGTCGTCCGGGTGGTGCTGGCGTTCGGCGGCTACTTCTACTGGGACGATCTGATCCTCGTCGGCCGGGCGGGAACCCAGAGCCTGCTGTCACCGGCGTACCTCTTCGACGACCACGACGGCCATGTGATGCCCGGCGCCTTCCTGGTAGCGGGGGTCATCACCCGGCTGGCCCCGCTGGACTGGGTGGGTCCCGCGATCAGCCTGGTGGTACTGACCCTGCTGGCCTCGCTGGCCTTGCTCCGGGCGTTGCACGTGATCCTCGGCTGGCGCCCGGTGTTGTTGGTGCCCTTGACCTTCGCGCTGTTCACACCGTTGGCCGTGCCGGGTTTCGCATGGTGGGCGGCGGCGTTGAACTCGCTTCCGATGCTGGCCGCGATGGCCTGGGTGTGCGCCGACGCGATCCAGCTGACGCGCACCGGAAACTGGCGTTACGTGCTGACCGGCGCGCTGGCGTATTTCGGCGGGCTGCTGTTCTTCGAGAAGGCGGCGATCATCCCGTTCGTCGCGTTCACCGTCACCGCGCTCTACTGGCACGTGACGGGGAGCGGATCGATCCGGACCGTCTGGCGGCGCGGCGCCCGGCTGTGGCTGACGTGTTTGGCGCTCACCGCCGCCTGGATCGGCGTGTATCTACTGGTGGTCGACCAGCAGCGGTGGAGCTTCGATCTGTCGATGACATGGGATCTGTTGTGGCGCTCCGTCACTCACGGCATCGTGCCCGGCCTGGTCGGCGGGCCGTGGGATTGGCAGCGGTGGGCGCCGGCCTCGCCGTGGGCGACCCCGCCCGCATCGGTGATGGTGCTCGGCTGGGTCGCACTGGCGGGCATCGTCGCGCTCACGCTGTACCGCAAGAAGCGCATCGGCCCGGTGTGGCTGGCCGCGCTGGGGTACGCCGTCGCCTGCCAGGTGCCGATCTACCTCATGCGCTCATCACAGTTCACCGCGCTCGAGCTCGCTCAGACACTGCGCTATCTGCCCGATCTCGTGGTCGTGCTGGCGCTTCTGGCGGCGGTCGGCCTGTGCGCACCGAACCGGGAGGAGTCGCGGGGGCTGGACTCGTCGACGGCGAGATCGCTGACGACCGCGGGCCTCGCGGTGGCGTTCGTCGCGAGCAGCCTGTACTCGACGGCGACGTTCCTCAGCAGTTGGCGCGACAACCCCGCACAGCCGTATCTGCAGAACGCCCGCACCGCCCTGGCGGTCGCCGATGCCACCTCCGACGCGCCGATGTTGGACCAGGAGGTCGATCCGCTGGTGCTGCAGCGGGTGGCGTGGCCGGAGAACCTGACCAGCCACATGTTCGCCCTGCTCGACGACCGTCCTGAATTCACCTCTGCGACAACTGATCTACGCATGCTCGACGCTGCGGGCAAGCTCGCGGACGCGAAGGTGACCTGGGTCCGTTCCATCCGCCCCGGGCCGGGTCCGCAGTGCGGATACCTGGTGCAGCCCGACTTCCCGGTGCGCATGCCACTGGACGGACCGCTGCTGCCCGCTGACTGGACTGCAGAGATCAACTACCTGGCCAACAGTGACGGCTCGCTGATGCTGTCGCTGGCCGACGGCGACGAGGTCAAGGTTCCGGTCCGGCCCGGGCTGAACCGCGTCTACGTACGACTGCCCGGTGCGGGAGATGCGATCACCGTGCGCGCCGGCACCGCAGCGCTGTCGGTGTGTGTCGCAGCGGGTCCCGTCGGTTTTGTGGCGCCGCAGTAGCGACGGGCACTGTGTCACCCTGGTGGCATGACCGATATGCGCGCCAAGGGTTACGACGTTTTCCGCGAACTGCTGCCGGGTGTCCTCCCCGAAGGTGACGACGTCGGCATCCGCGACGGCAAGTTCGGCGACGAACTGCTCGAGATCGGCGTCGACAACGTCTTCGGCGCGCTGTGGGGCCGGGAGGGTCTGAGCCGCCGGGACCGCAGTCTGGTCACACTCGGCATCCTGATCGCGCTGCGCGCCACCGACGAACTCAAGTCCCACGTCCGGATCGCGCGCACCAACGGGCTGACGGAAGACGAGATCGCCGAGGTCATCTACCACTCGAGCGGCTATGCAGGGTTCCCGGCGGCCAACTCGGCGTGCACGGCGGCCCGTGAAGTGCTGGAGGACTGAGGCCTGTCTCCGCGGAAAAACGGAGCCGCCTGGGGGAATCGAACCCCCGACCTTCTCATTACGAGTGAGACGCTCTACCGACTGAGCTAAGGCGGCGTGCCGGCTATTCGACGGCGGCCCGAGTCTACGGCAGGGTCCGCCGACGACCCAAGTTGATGCCGGTCGCGGACTGTCAGCCGCGCAGCGCCTGCCCGACGGTGCCGACCATGGCGTCGACCGCGAATTTGGGTTTGACGTTGATCGCGAGGGCTTCGCGGCATTCCAGCACCGCCTCGATACAGCGCAGCAGCTTGTCCGGAGGTGCATGTGCCGCCATCGCGGCGACCTTCTCGGCCATGTCGGGGTGGTTGGGCGCCACCTCCCCCGCGCCCGCCGAAACCAGCAGGGCATCACGGAAGTACGTCGCGAGGTCGATCAGGGCGCGGTCGAGTGCATCCCGCGACGCCCGGGTCTGGCGCGACTTCTGGCGCTTCTCGAGGTCCTTGATCGCCGCGGCGGCGCCGCGGATCGCCCCGGCGGTGCCCTTCCCGGTACCGCCTGCGCCCAGCGCAGTGCGCAACTCGTCCGCCTCGGCGTCGTTGCGATCTCCGGTCAGCGCCTTGGCCTCTGCCTCTGCCGTGGCCACCAGTTCCTCGGCGGCGGCGTAGGCCCGCGACGGCGTCGCCGCATCCCGCGCGAGGCTCAGCGCCCGCTGCCTTCTCTGCCGTGCCTGCTCGTCGGTGGCCAGCCGTCTGGCCCGCCCGACATGCCCTCCGCTGACCGACGCCGCCCACACCGCGTCCTTCTCCGGCAGTCCGTCGGATTCGATCAGCACCCCGGCGATCGCCGCCACCGGCGGGGTCACCAGCGCGACGTGCCGGCACCGCGACCTCAGCGTGATCGAGATGTCCTCCGGGTCCACCGACGGGGCGCACAGCAGGAACACCGTCGACGGCGGCGGCTCCTCGACCACTTTGAGCAGGGCGTTGGCGGCGCCCTCGGTGAGCCGGTCGGCGTCCTCGATCACCACGATCTGCCAGCGGCCGGTTCCGGGCCGCCGTGACGCGATCTGCACGATGGTCCGCATCGCATCGACGCCGATGGACAGTCCCTCCGGGATGATCCGGCGCACGTCGGCGTGGGTACCGGCCATCGTGGTGGTGCAGGCCCGGCACTCCCCGCAACCGGGCGGGCCGGCGGCGGTGCACTGCAGCGCAGCGGCGAAGCACAGGGCGGCCACCGACCTGCCCGAGCCCGGCGGCCCGGTGATCAGCCACGCATGGGTCATCGACCGGGATGCGACTTCGATCTCGCCGGCGGCCCCCGTGTGAGCCGAATCACCGCGTGCAGCCCGGGCCGCGTGGATCAGTTCCGACTCCACTGCGTCCTGGCCCACCAGACGCGCAAAAACACCTGCCATCGCCGATAACAGTAGTGCTGCGAACCGACACGTCCGTCCCAGAGGCCCCTTCCGCGTCAGCTGCGCCCGATACGGTATCCGGATGGCCGCCGAACCGATCGAGGTCGGGCGAATCAGTGCATTCGTCCGCTGGGTCGCACGCACCCCGTGGCCGGTGTTCACCCTCGGCATGCTGCAGGCCGACATCATCGGCGCCCTGCTGGTCCTCGGCTTCCTGCGTTTCGGCCTGCCTCCCGAGGACCGCATCCAGCTGCAGGATCTGCCCACCTTCAACCTGGTGGTCTTCCTGGGTTTCCTGTTCGTGTCGTTCACCGTCGCGTCGTATCTGAGCCTGCGGTTGCTGATCCCGGTGATGCGCTGGCAGCGCCGCGACATGCTGCTCGGCGAGCGGGACCCGGCCGAGACCGAAGTGGCCCGCATCCGGGCGCTGAAGATGCCGTTCTACCGCTCGCTGATCAACGTCTCGAACTGGCTGCTGGGGTCGGTGGTGTTCATCGTCGCCAGCTGGCCGGTGGCCAGCAAGTCCGCACCGGTGGTGGCCGTCGCCACCGGTCTGGGCGCCACCGCCACCGCCATCATCGGCTACCTGCAGTCCGAGCGGGTGTTGCGACCGGTGGCCGTGGCCGCGCTGCGCGGCGGGGTCCCGGAGAACTTCCGCGCCCCGGGCGTCATCCTGCGCCAGGTGATGACCTGGGTGCTCTCGACAGGTGTGCCCGTCCTGACCATCGTGCTCGCGCTGGTGGCCAGCAAGTTCTCGATCCTCACCGCACCCGCCGAACGACTCACCACGACGATCCTGCTGCTGGCGATCGCTGCACTGGTGATCGGGCTGGCCAGCACCGTGCTGGTCGCGATGTCCATCGCCGACCCGCTGCGGCAGCTGCGCTGGGCCCTCGGTGAGGTGCAGCGCGGCAACTACAACGCCCACATGCAGATCTACGACGCCAGCGAGCTCGGGCTGCTCCAGGCCGGATTCAACGACATGGTGCGCGACCTGGCCGAACGGCAGCGGCTACGCGACCTGTTCGGCCGCTACGTGGGTGAGGACGTCGCGCGCCGCGCGTTGGAACGGGGTACCGAGCTCGGCGGCCAGGAGCGCGACGTGGCCGTGCTGTTCGTCGACCTGGTCGGGTCGACCCAGCTGGCGGCGACCCGACCGGCCGCCGACGTCGTCAGCCTGCTCAACGAGTTCTTCCGGGTCGTCGTCGACACCGTCAACCGCCACGGCGGGTTCGTCAACAAGTTCCAGGGTGACGCCGCGCTGGCCATCTTCGGGGCTCCGATCGAGCATCCCGACGCCTCCGGTGCGGCGCTGGCGGCCTCCCGCGAGTTGCACGACGACCTCATCGAGGTGCTCGGGGAGACCGACTTCGGCATCGGGGTGTCCGCCGGCCGGGCGATCGCCGGCCACATCGGGGCGTTGGCACGATTCGAGTACACGGTGATCGGTGACCCCGTGAACGAGGCTGCCCGGCTCACCGAGCTGGCGAAGCTGGAACCCGGCCACGTGCTGGCCTCGGCGATCGCGGTCAGCGGCGCGCTCGACGCGGAGGCTCTCTGCTGGGACGTCGGGGAGACCGTCGAGCTGCGGGGCCGCACGGCACCGACGCAGCTGGCCCGCCCGGTCAACCTGGTGACCGCCGACGAGGTCAGACTGTCGCGCTAGGCCTTCTTCGCGGCTTTCTTCGCAGCGGCCTTCTTCGCCGGCGCTTTCTTGGCCGCCTTCTTGGCCGGCGCCTTCTTCGCGGCCTTCTTCACCGGACCACGGGCCCGACGGTCGGCGAGCAGTTCGGACGCCCGCTCGTCGGTGATCGACATGACATCGTCACCCTTGCGCAGGCTGGCGTTGGTTTCGCCATCGGTCACGTAGGGACCGAAGCGCCCGTCCTTGATGACCATCGGCTTGCCGCTCGCCTGGTCGTTGCCCAGCTCGCGCAGCGGCGGGGTGGCCGCCCCCTGCCTGCCGCGCCGCTTGGGCTCGGCGTAGATCTTCAGCGCCTCGTCGAGAGTGATGGTGAACATCTGCTCTTCGGTGGTCAGCGAACGAGAATCGGTGCCGCGCTTCAGATATGGGCCGTAGCGACCGTTCTGCGCGGTGATCTCCTCGTTGTTGGCCGGGTCGACGCCGACCACCCGCGGCAACGACAGCAGCTTCAGCGCATCCTCGAGGGTCACCGTCTCGAGGTCCATCGTGCGCAGCAGCGAACCGGTGCGCGGCTTGGGCCCGGTCGGCTTCTTGCCCTTCTTCGCGGGGGTTCCCGCCGTGCCGTCGTCGTCCTCCGGTGGCGCGGGCAGCACCTCGGTGACGTACGGGCCGTAGCGCCCGTCCTTGGCGACGATCTCGTGCCCGGTTTCGGGATCCACACCCAGCGAGCGACCCTCTTGCGGTGTGGCGAAAGCCTTTTCGGCCAGCTCGAGCGTCAGCTCGTCGGGTGTCAGATCATCGCTGAGGTTGGCCCGCTGCGGGGTCAACTCCCCGTCGTCACCGACGATCATCCGCTCGAGGTACGGGCCGTTGCGCCCGACGCGGACGTTGACCGCACGTCCTTCGGAGTCGTCGAAGAGCTTGATGGAGTTGACCAGTCGGGCGTCGATCTCCTCGAGGTTGCCGCCGACGAGCTTCTTGAGCCCGCCCGCACGCGCGATCGAGCCCTCGACGCCGTGGTCGCCACCGAAGTAGAAGTTGTTGAGCCAGTTGGACCTTCGCTCGTTGCCGGAGGCGATCTGGTCCAGTTCGTCTTCCATCGCGGCGGTGAAGTCGTAGTCGACCAGCCGGGCGAAGTGCTGCTCGAGCAGGCCGATGACGGCGAACGCCACCCAGGACGGGACCAGCGCACTGCCCTTCTTGTGCACGTAGCCGCGGTCCTGGATGGTCTTGATGATCGACGAGTACGTCGAGGGCCTGCCGATGCCGAAGTCTTCGAGCGTCTTGATCAGCGACGCTTCGGTGTACCGGGCGGGTGGGCTGGTGGTGTGCCCGTCGGCGGTCAGGTCCTTGGCGTCGACACGCTGCCCCTGCGTCAGGTTGGGCAGTCGACTCTCGGCGTCGTCGGCCTCTCCGCCGGCCTGATCGTCGAGGCTCTCCACGTAAGCCTTGAGGAATCCGGCGAAGGTGATGGTGCGGCCGCTGGCGTTGAACACGACCTGTTCGCCTGAGCTGGCGGAGCCGGCGATCCGCAGCGACAGCGTCGTGCCGCGGGCATCGGCCATCTGCGACGCGACGGTGCGCTGCCAGATCAGCTCGTAGAGCCGGAACTCGTCGGTGTCGAGCGCCGAGTGCAACTGACCCGGGGTCTGGAACACATCACCCGACGGCCGGATGGCCTCGTGTGCCTCCTGGGCGTTCTTGACCTTACGGGTGTACTGCCGCGGCGTCGGATGCACGTACTCCTCGCCGTAGAGCTGGCGAGCCTGGTTGCGCGCGGCATCGATGGCCGACTGCGACAGTGTCGTCGAGTCGGTACGCATGTAGGTGATGTAGCCGTTCTCGTAGAGCCGCTGCGCGATGCTCATCGTCCGTTCCGACGAGAACCGCAGCTTCCGGCCGGCCTCCTGCTGCAGCGTCGAGGTCATGAACGGCGCATAGGGCCTGCGGGTGTAGGGCTTCTGCTCGACCGACGACACCTGCATCTGCGCCCCGCGCAGACCGGTGGCCAGGGCACCCGCGGCCGCCTCGTCGAGGACGAGCACCTCGTCGGGCTTCTTGACCACACCGAGCGAGTCGAAGTCGCGACCGGAGGCCACGCGACGACCGTCGACGGTGTTGAGCTTGGCGGTGAACCGGGGAGGAGACGCCTGCGCATCCGAGACGCTGGCGTCCAGTTCTGCGGTGACATCCCAGTAGCCCGCGCTGCGGAACGCCATCCGCTCGCGTTCACGCTGCACGATGATGCGGGTCGCGACGGACTGCACCCGCCCGGCCGAGAGCTTCGGTGCGACCTTCTTCCACAGCACCGGGCTGACCTCGTAGCCGTAGAGACGGTCGAGGATGCGACGGGTCTCCTGGGCATCGACCAGGTCGTTGTCCAGATCCCGCGGATCGTCGGCGGCAGCGCGGATCGCCGGTTCGGTGATCTCGTGGAACACCATTCGCTTGACCGGGATCCGCGGTTTGAGCGTCTCCAGCAGATGCCAGGCGATCGCCTCGCCCTCACGGTCACCGTCTGTGGCCAGGTAGAGCTCGTCGACGTTCTTGAGCAGGTCCTTCAGCTCGGCGACGGTGCTCTTCTTCTCGGGGCTGATGATGTAGAGCGGTTCGAAGTCGGCATCGACGTTGACCCCGAGGCGCGCCCACGGCTCCGACTTGAACTTGGCAGGGACGTCCGCGGCGGCCCTGGGCAGGTCACGGATGTGCCCGCGGGATGACTCGACGATGTAGTTGGAGCCCAGGTAGCCCGCGATTTTGCGCGCTTTGGTGGGCGACTCGACAATGACGAGTCGCCGCACAGCACCATTGCTACCGCTCCCGCTTCCGCGGTCCCCGTCAGCCACCTATGTATAGCTCCACTTCTTTATTGCCCGCGGACGTCGCATCCTTCGATGAGCCGCCCCGGCAACTGACAATTTCGCACCCCCGGCCTGCCGACGCAAACTGGCCCCCGCGCCTCCGACCGCCCCGCGGCCGCTAGGTCCGCGGCCATTGCGACAACGGTTCGGCGCCTTCCGGAGGTTCCCCCACGTTCTCTACCAGGCGCGACAGCCGCCGCCGACCGCTGATCCGCAGTGCCGGACGGGTCCCGCGGGTCCCGATCAGCGTAGGCGCAATCCCGACCCTCATCATGGCCGACGCGAGCGGCGAATGTGTATCGGGTGCGTGCGGGTCCAATCCGAGCAGGTATCGGTCGGACTCCGGCGCCCCGGCCGCCAACGTCCACGCTCGGAGTTCCCGTGGCCCCGGCAGCCACTGAGGGGGCACCGTCTTGACGGCGCCCCTGGTCCACTGGCCGGCGATCGGGACCAGGCGGGCATCCAGCGCTGTGCGGACCAGCGGCGTGTCCTCGTCGGTCCGGGCGATCTCGGGTTCCAGCCCCGCGTCGGCGATCATCTCGGCCAGCGCGTTGGCCCGCCACAGCGCGTCCACCACCACCGACAACCGCGCGGTCTGCTCGCGCGACCCCCCGGCGAGCACCACCTGCCCCTGCGCAGCCAGGATTCCCGTCAGGTCGGCGATGGCCGGCGGCACCGACTCAGCCGAGAAGAAGGACAGCTGGCTCACACCAGTGACATTAAGGCAGCAGGAGTGAGAACACCCCCGCGCCTTCCGGGTGGATGACGCGGGGGTGATTAAAGAGGTCTTGGTTGGCGCGCTTCGGTCAGACGGCCCGAACGCCGGTGGCCTGGGGGCCCTTGGGGCTCTGGCCGACCTCGAACTCGACCTTCTGGTTCTCTTCCAGGGTGCGGAAGCCGCTGCCCTGAATCTCCGTGTAATGGACGAACACGTCAGCAGAGCCGTCTTCGGGAGCAATGAACCCGAAGCCCTTTTCCGCGTTGAACCACTTCACAGTTCCCTGTGGCATCTCTCGTAATTTCCTTCTCTTCAACCGGGAGCGGTCCACCGACTTCCGGTGTACCGGGCCCGTTCCGACCGCCATACCTTCGTGGAGTGCTCGGAACTCGACCCGACGTACAACCTCGCAGGAACCGCGACCGCAACGTCGATCCTGCGAGTGCTTGTACACGAACACAGAAGCTGCGACCGCGACAAGTCAATCACGTTCGGGGCTGCTGCGACAGTCTAGGAGAGATCACGTAGTGAACAATTCACATAGGACGAGTGCGCTGCGCCCCATCCAGACGTCCCGGGAGGTCCCAGGTGGCAGATCCGGTGTCGGAATTCGGCCGCGAGCTGCTCGCATGCGCGGTCGAGGGCACCGGCGCGGACGAACATCCCGTACGCCATGTCGCGGACCTGCCACCGCGGCGCGCCAGCACCCGGGCCTGGCCGCCGTGGGCTGACCCAGATGTGGTGCGCGCCTTCCGGGATCGGGGGGTCGAGGCGCCGTGGTCACACCAGCTCGAAGCCGCCCAGCTGGCGCGGGACGGACGTCATGTCGTCCTGAGCACGGGCACCGCGTCGGGCAAATCCCTGGCCTATCAGCTCCCGATATTGACGGCACTGAAAGAGAACCCGCGTACCCGCGTCCTCTATCTGTCGCCGACCAAGGCACTCGGGCACGACCAGCTGCGCTCGGCCGCATCGCTGACCTCGGCGGTGCCCGGACTCGCCGACGTCGCACCGACCCCCTACGACGGTGACAGCCCGACGGAGGTGCGGCGCTTCGCACGGGAACGATCGCGATGGATCTTCTCCAATCCCGACATGATCCACCTCTCAATGCTGCGCAACCACGCGCGCTGGGCGGTCTTCCTGCGCAATCTCCACTATGTCGTGGTCGACGAATGCCATTACTACCGAGGCATTTTCGGGTCCAACGTGGCGATGGTGCTGCGCCGGTTGTTACGCCTGTGCGCCCGCTACTCGGCGACCGGCGCGGACAGTTCCGGACCCACCGTGATCTTCGCCAGCGCAACCACCGCGCAACCCGCCGTCACCGCATCGGAGTTGATCGGCCAGACGGTCGCCGAAGTCACCGAGGACGGGTCGCCCCAGGGGGCACGAACGGTCGCACTGTGGGAACCGGCGCTCATGGCGGACCTCGTCGGGGAGAACGGCGCACCGGTGCGGCGATCGGCCGGTGCCGAAGCAGCGCGGGTGATGGCGGATCTGATCGCCGAGGGGGCGCGGATGCTCACGTTCGTGCGCTCACGCCGGGGCGCTGAACTGACCGCACTGGGCGCCCGGACACGGCTGACCGAGACCGCCCCGGACCTCGCGGACCGGGTGGCCTCCTACCGTGCCGGTTACCTCGCCGAGGACCGACGCCGGCTCGAACAGGCGCTGGCCGACGGCGAACTGCGCGGGGTGGCGACGACCAACGCGTTGGAATTGGGTGTGGACATCGCAGGTCTGGACGCCGTGGTGCTGGCCGGCTTCCCCGGCACCGTCGCGTCGTTCTGGCAGCAGGCCGGGCGCGCCGGTCGCCGCGGCCAGGGAGCCCTCGTCGTGCTGATCGCCCGCGACGACCCTCTCGACACCTACCTCGTGCACCACCCGGCAGCGCTGCTCGACAAGCCCATCGAACGCGTCGTCATCGATCCGGGCAATCCGTATGTGCTTGGCCCCCAGCTTCTTTGCGCCGCCACCGAGCTCCCGCTGACCGACGCGGAGGTGCGCATGTGGGATGCGGAAGCGGTCGCGGGGGCCTTGATCGACGACGGGCTGCTGCGGCGCCGACCGAGCGGCTACTTCCCCACCCCCGGGGTCGATCCGCACGCGGGGGTGGACATCCGGGGCGCCACCGGTGGTCAGATCGCGATCCTGGAGGTCGGCACGGGCCGCATGTTGGGCAGCACCGGCGCCGGTCAGGCGCCCGCGCAGGTCCACCCCGGCGCGGTGTATCTGCACCAGGGTGAGAGCTACGTGGTCGATTCGCTCGACTTCGAGGACGGCGTCGCCTTCGTCCACGGCGAGGACCCCGGTTACACGACCTTTGCCAGGGAGCTGACCGACATCAGTGTCACCGGCCAGGGCGAACGGGTTGACCACGGGCCGGTCACGGTGGGTCTGGTTCCGGTGTCGGTCACCAACACCGTCACCGGATATCTGCGCCGCCGACTCAGCGGTGAGGTGATCGACTTCGTCGAACTCGACATGCCGGCGCGCACCCTCGAGACGATGGCGGTGATGTGCACCATCACCCCGGAAGCGCTACAGAACAGCGGCATCGACCCGCTGCGGGTACCGGGATCACTGCACGCCGCCGAACATGCCGCCATCGGCCTGCTGCCGTTGGTCGCCAGCTGCGACCGCGGCGACATCGGCGGGGTGTCCACCGCGATCGGCCCGGTCGGTGGCCTGCCGACGATATTCGTCTACGACGGTCATCCTGGTGGCGCGGGTTTTGCGGCCCGCGGATTCCGCACCATCACCACCTGGTGGGACGCAACGGCGTCGGCGATCGAGGCCTGCGACTGCCCGATGGGCTGCCCGTCGTGTGTCCAGTCCCCCAAATGCGGAAACGGCAACGACCCGCTGGACAAAGACGGCGCCGTCAGGGTGTTACGGCTGGTGATGGACGCGCTCGCAGACCCGAGACCCTGAATCCCTGCGGCGATCGACCCCTCGACGAACGCCCACGGATGCGGCGGTACGAAGGCCCAGCTGAAAGACCGCGGCATGGCACGAAACACGGCGGCAACCAGGCTGGACTGCGGGATGCGTTTCCGACCCCGCAAACCAGGCTTGGAGGGAAATTACCTTGTGAAAGCGTCGGCTGCAACAAGCTGCTGAGCAGGTCCGACGGTACGCGTGCGTACTCGGCAGCGGGGGAATGCGAATTCCGTTGCGCCGCGTTTCACGGGCGGTTATCTACCCGTCGGTAAGATTTCTGTCATGACCCACGACTGGGTGCTCGTGGAGACACTGGGCAGTGAGCCTGCCGTCGTCGCCGAAGGCGCACACACCAAGAATCTGATACCGATCAGCGCGTACCTCCGACGTGATCCGAACCTGATGGCCATCCAGACTGCGATCGGTGAAACTGTGCGGGCCGGTAAAGGACTGAGCAGCATCACGCCCAAGAACCACCGGGTGATCCGTACCGAGGTCGTCCAGATGTCCGACGGCCGGATCCACGGGGTCCAGATCTGGGTCGGCGCGCCCGATGAGGAACCGCCGCCACGGCCGGTGGTCGGCGCTCTGATCTGGGATCTCACCCGGGGCACCGCAACCGACACCCCGGAGTCGTTGTCGATCGGGGGATGGGATCCGGCCAAGGAGTCCACCCAGGGGCGGGCGTTTGCCGACGACCTTCCCCGCCGCGACCTGAACCCCAACGAGGCCGAGGTCATCGGCATGGTGATCAAACCCGAGGACGGGGTGACGATCTGCAATACCTGGGACGTCACCGACTACCGGGGCGAGCGGATCACGGTGGGTTTTGTCGCCCGGTCGCTGCCGGAGGATCCCGACGACGACAAGGTGCGGTTGATCTGCCGGGCGATGAACTGGCGCAGCGTGCAGGAGGGTCCGGGCATCCAGGAGGACCTGCTGGGCCAGCGGATCCTCGACAGCATGGCCGAACCCGGCGTCCACCGCGCGCTGGTCGACCCGAGGCACTGGTCGTTGCTGAAGTGGCTCGACGATCCCGTGCCGTTCTTCGACTGGCGCGCAGGCATTGTCGGCGACCGGGCTCATCCCGACGATCAGGCCACGCTCGCCGCGATGGCCGCAGAGTTCGAGACCGGCACCACCTCCGGGGTGCTGCGGATGGTGGCGCACCATGGCGGGTGGATCCCGGTCCACGTCAGGGTGCACCGTGTCGAACTCGACAAGGGCGTCTATGCCGGCCTGGCAGCGTTTCGGTTGCCCACCGGGGAAGAACTCGCCGTCGCTGGTTTTGTGGAATCCGAAGAGCCGACCCGCGGCACTCGCAAGCCACGCCCACGCAGGGAGAGGGCGACTAAGACCTAGTCGTCCCGGGAGACTCGGCTCCCCGCGGGACCCGCCCTGGCCACTGCCCGGGCCGGTTCCATCTCGGCCGGCCCGAGCGATCGCGAAGCCTCCACCGTGACAACGACATCGAGCCCGTCCACCCTGCATGCCACCGCGACCGTGCCCATCGCACGCGCCAGCGACGAGGCCTGTCCGCAGGCGATGTGAGCGCCCGCCGGCAGGCCCGCCGCACCCGCGAGGGCGGCAAGGTCTGCTGCAGCCTGCGCCCGGTGCCGGGCGATGACCGCCGCGCCGACATACGCTCCGCCCACGGTCACCGCCAGCAACGCGGCGACCATCACGGCCGCCATCAGACTGACCGATCCTCGCTCACCCTGCAGCCGGCTCGAGCAGTGCGACGGCATCGGCCCTGATCGGGATCCCCGGCAGCAGAATCGATTTTGCGGTGACGACCGCGACGACATGGTCACCGTCGTGGCGTAGCTCCAGTACTGAACCCGCCGGGGCGACCCTGCGCGCCGCCCGGTCGGCACCGTCGCCGTCACCGCGTGCAGCCAGGCGCGCGGCCTCCCGCGCGGCGTCGACGCAGCGCACCTGCATGGAGACCGCGGTGAGGCCAGCGGTGCACATGACGAGGACGGCCACCAGCGCGAGAACGGCGAAAGCCGCTTCCACAGTGACCATTCCGGATTCACCACCTAGACGTTGGTGTTGAGCGCCCGGCTGATGATGTTGGTCAGCGCACCGACGATGGAATCCCCGGTGACAACGGTGTAGAGGATTGCACCGAACGCCGCTGCGGCCACGGTGCCGATCGCATACTCGACGGTGGACATGCCGTCGTCGGCCACCGCGAGGACCACCAGGCGGCTGCGCAGGTCCCGAAAGCGTTGTCTCATCATGGATTATCTCCTTCATTTTCGGTCACAGCACCCCAGAGCGCAGGACTTCGCCGGCCAGTCCGGCAACAACGGGCAGGATGCCCAGGCACAGGAATGCAGGCAGATAGCAGAGCCCGAGGGGCCCGGCGATCAACACCGAGGCGCGCTCAGCCTTCGCGGTCGCCCCATCGGCCGCATCACCACGCAATTGAACGGCGAGATCCTCGATTCCCTGGGCCAGCGCCACGCCCGAGGACGCGGATCGACGCGCCATCCTCAGGAACGCCTGCATGTGCTTGTCCGCCTGCTCCACCGGACTCGACCATGCCGTGGCGGGGTCGGCCCCCAGTGCCAGCAGATCGGCGGCACGGCCGAGCAGTGCCGCCATGTGAACCGGAGCGGACTCGGCCACTCCTGCCGCAGCGCTCGACACCGCCATCCCGGAGCGCAGGCACGCGGCGAGCACATCCAGGCTCGCCGCCACAGCGAGCGCGTCGTCGGCCTCCTGGCGAGGCGCACGGTGGCCCACCGGGTGCGCATCGACCTGGAGCCTGGCTGTCGATGCGCCGGGCAGAATGAGAACGGAAGCAGCAAGAAGCACTGCCGCCCAGATCATGTCAGCACTCGCGAGATGATCCGGTCCGACCAGAGCAGACCGCAGCAGATCAGTCCGCAGCCGACAATCAGCAGCCACCCGCCCGGCCCCGCACCGAACAGGAAGTTCAGCGGGTCGGCCCCGATCATCTGGCCGAGCAGCACACCGAGCAGCGGCAGCCCGGCGAGGATCGCCGCGGTCGCGCGAGCGCCGGCCATACCGGCCTCCACGCGCCCGTGGAATCGTTCGCGCTCGACGATGTCGCGCTGGGCGGTCTGCATCAGCGTCGCGATCGGCAGCCCATGTGTCTGGGCCAACTGCCAGCACACCGCCAACCTGTCCCAGTGCCCCGGCGAGGTCGATCGCTGCGCCTCGGCGCGCAGTCCGGCCGCCACGTCGGCTCCCAGAGCGGCGCGGGCACCGACTGCGCTCAGCGACCGGGCGACGCCTCCGTTCGACTCGTCGGCCGCGACGCCGATCGCAGCGACCGGGTGCGCGCCGACCCGCAGCTCGCCCACCAGCACATCAAGCGCACCCTGCAGGTCGGCTGCCTCCCGGCGGCGGGCACGCGCGCGAAGCGCGAGGCGGCGACGTGCAAGCAGCGTGGTGACCACCAGGCCGAGCGCGAGCACGACGGCCCCCGGAACCCACAGCAGCATCACAGCGCACCCGGCCACGGCACTCAACGCCACCGGAGGCCGGCGACGGTGGCGCTGCGGCTGCAGAAGCACCCGCGTGCGCCACCGGGCCGCATCAGGGTTGACCAGCACGGCCAGCGCGAGTGCCAGCGCCGCGCCGGTCATCGCCCACCCCTGGCGCGGATCAAGGTGTCCAGCGCAGCAGCGCCGGGGCCGAATCCGTCGCCTCTGCTCCAACAGGGCAGCACATTCACCAGACCGTTCTCACCGCGCTGCAACAGCCCCACCTCGCTGAGGCAGCGGCGACCCGCGCGGTCACGGGTGACGTGCAGAACCACCTGGATCGCGGCGGCGAGTTGGCTGTGCAATGCCGCGCGACCGAGTCCACCGAGTGCGGCCAGCGCTTCGAACCGGGCCGGCACCTCTGCCGGGTTGTTGGCGTGGACCGTGCCGGCACCACCGTCGTGTCCGGTGTTCAGCGCGGCCAGCAGGTCGACGACCTCGGCCCCGCGGACCTCGCCGATGACGATCCGGTCGGGTCGCATCCGCAATGCCTGCTTGACGAGGTCGCGCACGGTCACCTCACCGACCCCCTCGACGTTGGCGAAGCGGGCGACCAACTTGACCAGGTGCGGATGCCGGGGCGCCAGCTCGGCGGCGTCCTCCACGCACACGACCCGCTCGCGGGCTGCCACCGCACCGAGCATGGCTGCCAGCAGAGTCGTCTTGCCTGCCCCGGTGCCGCCGGAGACGATGAAGGCCAGCCGGGCGGCGATGATGTCGCGCAACAACTTTCCTGCCTCGATGTCGATCGCCCCGCTGTCAACCAGCGCATCGAGACCCTGGGTCGCCGGCCGCAGCACCCGAAGTGACAGGCACGTGCCGCCCGCCGCGATCGGGGGCAGCACGGCGTGGAATCGGACTGTCGGCGTTGCGCCCGTGTGGTCTGTCGTCCACTGGCCGAGGTGCCCGTCCACCCACGGTTGAGCCTCGTCGAGGCGGCGCCCCGCGCTCAACGCCAGCCGCTGCGCGAGGCGGCGGACGGCGGCTTCGTCAGCGAATCGGATCGAGCTTCGTCGCAAACCGTCGCCGTCGTCGACCCAGACGGCGTCCGGGGCCGTCACCAACACGTCGGTGGTACCGGGGGCACACAGCAGCGGCTCCAGGATTCCCGCGCCGACGAGTTCGGTCTGCAGTTCACGCAGATTGGTCAGCACCTCGGTGTCACCGAGCACACCACCGGACTCCGCCCGGATGGCGGCGGCCACGACGCTGGGCCGCAACGGGACCCCCTCGGCCGCCAGTCGCTCACGGACGCGATCGATCAGCGACGCGCTCATGCCGCAGGTTCCGTTGCGTGCACCAGCTGCGGATTCTGGCTAAGCACGTCGAGGACCTTGCGAGCCGCGCCGCCCAGCGGCGAACGCCTACCGAGCCTCAGCCCGCCGCGCTCGAGCTGAGGCTGCAGGCCCGGTTCCGGGCGCATCGACGCCAGTACCGGCAGCCCGACGATCCGGCCGACATCGACCGAACTGAGGCCGCCCGGGGACGGTCCCCGCACCACCACGCCGGCGTTCGGGTTGCTGCCCGCGGCCCACTGCGCGACTGCGGCGGAGGCCGCGCAGGAACGCAGGTCGGCCGTGGTCACCAGCACCATCAGATCCGCAGCGGCCAAGGCGGTCTCGGCGGCAGGCGTCGGTTGTCGGGCCACATCGCACACCACCGTCACCCCCGCGCGACTTCCGGCGTCGATCACCGCCCCGAGCGCGAGCGGGCCGACTTCGTTGCTGGCGGGACCACCAGACAACATCCGACTGCCCGACAGCACGCTGACCCCGGCGCGTCCGGGCAGCGCGTCACGCAGTGCCGGAAAGCTCAGCCGACCCCCGGCCGACGAGAGATCGGGCCAGCGCAGCCCCGGCTCGGTCTCGCTTCCGAGCACCAGATCGAGCCCACCGCCCCACGGATCGCCGTCCACCAGGAGTGCCTGCGAGGTCGACTGGGCCAGTGCAGTGGCGAACACCGATGCCCCGGCCCCGCCCCGACCTGCAAGAACGGCCACGACGGCGCCACGTCCGGCGGCCTCCAGCGACGCTTCCGTGGCGTCGGAGAGGGCCGCCATCAACTCGCGGTCGTGTGTGGGCAAAATCACAACTTTTTGCGCGCCGACAGCAACAGCGGCCTCCCACTCGGCCGGACCAGGGGCTGAGCGGCTGACCAGCAGGACCCGGCCGCGGCGGGGCAGCCCACGTTTCGCGCAGCGCCGGGCGGCGTCGGCGTCCAGAAGAATCGCCGCCGCGCTCGTCCACACCCTGCGACTCGAAGGATCACTGGTCCGCACGACATTCAGGCCCGCAGCAGCGACAACACGATCGATGTCCGCGTTGAGCGCCGGGTCGGCGATCACGGTCAGAATCCCTGCGGCGGTCGTCATGGCTCCAGCGTCGGCGTCCGCGGACGGTCGGGAAAGAGCGCGGTCGCAAACTGTGGATCAAACCGAATTTGGGGACAAATCACCCGACTGCATCTGTGACGAAAATGACGTTCCGCAACTTTTTGGACTTCGGGATATCTATCCGCTTTGCGAAAACACCCCACAAAAGGGACGACCCCCGCCAGGGGGGGAGGAGGCGGAGGTCGTCGTGTATCAGCCCCGGGGGGTCGGGCTGATGCACACCCGGCCGAAGCCGAGTGATTCCCACTATACACACGGCGGAGTGGGCTGGCGCAAGTACCGAAACGCCGGGAAGTCGCCTCCGACCGGGAAAAATAACAGTCACAGACACGTGTCGTGAACTGCCATTTTGTACGATCCGCCGCAATTTGTTACGCACATCCCCCCTATGCTGGCGTTGTGACCTCACCCGACCCGGCGGCAAGGGGTAGCGCAGCGCCCGACAACCCCGCTTCATCGGATCGCCCCGTGCGCACTGCGGCGTTCTTCGATCTTGACAAAACCGTGATCGCAAAATCGAGCACCCTGGCTTTCAGCAAACCGTTCTTGAGCCAAGGGCTAATCAATCGGCGCGCAGTTCTGAAGTCGTCGTACGCCCAATTCCTCTTTCTGATGTCGGGCGCCGACCACGACCAGATGGACCGGATGCGCTCATACCTGACGAACATGTGCACCGGGTGGGACGTCGAACAGGTCAAGTCGATCGTGGGCGAGACACTGCACGACATCGTGGATCCGCTGGTCTTCGCCGAGGCCGCCGAACTCATCGCCGACCACAAACTGTGCGGTCGCGATGTCGTCGTGGTGTCGGCGTCCGGGGAGGAGATCGTGGCACCGATCGCCCGCGCGCTCGGTGCCACCCATGCGATGGCCACCCGGATGGTCGTCGAGGACGGCAAGTACACGGGCGAGATCGCGTTCTACTGCTACGGGGAGGGCAAGGTCGAGGCCATCCGTGCACTGGCCGCGCGTGAGGGTTACGCACTCGAGCATTGCTACGCCTACTCCGACTCGGTCACCGACCTGCCGATGCTCGAAGCCGTGGGCCATCCCACGGTGGTGAACCCGGATCGCGCGCTGCGCAAGGAAGCCGGCTCGCGCGGATGGCCCGTACAGACGTTCTCCAAGCCGGTGTCGCTGCGGGACCGGCTGCCCGCGCCCTCGGGTGCCGCCGTCGCCACCACGGCGGCCGTCGGCGTGAGCGCGCTCGCGGCCGGCGCGCTCACCTACACGCTGCTCCGCCGTTTCGCGTTCTGACGGGTGCCTTCGGCGCAGTTGCCAGCGCCCCGGGCGTAACGATCGGGGATCACGGGCCAATTGGCCCTTGCTGTGACTGGGGTCACGTAGTACAAAGGAAGCACGGAAGCCGGGTGAGGCCAAGGTCGAGCCGGAAGAGAAGGTTCGATCTCCCGATCTCGGTTCCCCAGCACGGGTCCCGGAACCCACGCGGAGCACATACCGCGAAATAGGTAGAAGCGTTGCGGGCCTGCGGAATTGCGAAAACCGAACGATATGTCAGCCCTTTGGGTGGGGTCCACAGTCGTAGCGATTCGCAAGAACGCCGAGGCCACCCACGCAACCCCAACGAGCACGCTTGGTAACCGGAATCCGTGCTAGCGGGCGGCGAACCGAAGTACTTTCGAATTACTTCGGGGCGTCGCCCGCTTCATGCTTTGCTGGCGGCGCTCCGTTGCCGGGTCATGCAGTCGTCGAGGTGGCGATGGACAACGCCTCCCGCGCCCCGGCGCGCAGTGCTTCGTTGCTGAGCACCAACCACGCCGCGAGGCCCTCGGGGGTGCCCGACGCGAAGCCCCGCGCCGCGGCCCGGTAGTCGCCGGAGCGACTCATCCAGTGCACTTCGGGAACGCCGAGACCGTGCGGGTCCAGCCCGCTGGCGATGGTCACCAACCGCGACACCGCGCGGGCCACCACACCGTCGGCGCTGCCGAACGGCGCCAGCGTGAGCAGTTCCCCGTGCACCACGCCGGCCAGAACCGTCGCCGGTACCCGCGTCTGGCCGGTCACCACGTCGGCGAGCAACTCGAGTCGGCGTCCCACACCGACGTCGGCGCGCGGCCGTCCCAGTTCCGCACCATCAACCAGATCCGTAGCCGCCAGCGAGTGCAGCCTGGCGATGGCCTGCAGCGGCGCGCGCCGCCACACACCGACGAGGGCACCTTCACCACCTTCGAGAGCTTCGGCCACCCTGAGCGCACCGGCGAGGACCGGATCCCGGCGGGCTTCCTCGGATCCGTCAGTGGAGAACTGCAGGGGTCCGCCGTCGAGCACCGAGGATGCCCGCGCGGCCCGCAGGGAAGCCTCGGCTGCTGTCTTCGGCCAGCCGCGCAGGTTGGTGCGATGCCGATGTGCCTTGCCCAGCGCCTCGCGCGCCTCATCACCGGCCTGCGCGACCCCGGGTAGCTGCGCCAGAGGGGCCAGCGGGTCTCCGCCGGCGGAGTGCTTCGAGGTACCGGCCGTCACACCCGCCCACGCTAGCCGACCGCGCGGACGCTACCGCTGGACCCGCGATTTGTGACGCTCGTCGCTCGAACGATGCCGCCTGCAGCCCCGCGTGTGAGTTGCCGACGACGATGCAACCTCGGGTGACTACCCTCACAGTCATGACCGAGACGCCAGTGGAAGCCCAGACTTCCTATCCTCCGTCCGCTGAATTCGCCGCCGAGGCCAATGCGACCGAGGCGATGTACGACCAGGCGGAGTCAGACCGGTTGGAGTTCTGGGCAACCCAGGCAAACCGCCTGAGCTGGGAGACCCCGTTCACGGAGGTGCTCGACTGGTCTGAGGCCCCCTTCGCCAAGTGGTTCGTCGGCGGCAAGCTCAACGTGGCCTACAACTGCGTGGACCGCCATGTCGAGGCCGGCAACGGCGACCGGGTCGCGATCCACTGGGAGGGCGAACCGGTCGGCGACGCCCGCGACATCACCTACGCCCAACTCCAGGACGAGGTCTGCCAGGCTGCCAACACTCTCGCCGGGCTGGGGCTGGAATCCGGCGACCGGGTCGCCATCTACATGCCGATGGTGCCTGAGGCCATCATCGCGATGCTGGCCTGCGCGCGACTGGGCGCCATGCACTCGGTGGTGTTCGCCGGGTTCTCCGCCTCGGCGCTGAAGGCACGGATCGACGATGCCCAGGCCAAGTTGGTCATCACCTCCGACGGGCAGTTCCGCCGCGGCAAGCCGGCTCCGTTGAAGCCCGGGGTGGACGAGGCGATCGAGGGCCTCGGTGACGACAGCCCGGTCGAACACGTACTCGTGGTGCGGCGCACCGGAATCGACGTGCCGTGGACCGAGGGGCGCGACCTGTGGTGGGACGAGACCGTCCCGAAGGCCTCGACCGAGCACACCCCCGAAGCGTTCGATTCCGAGCACCCGCTCTACCTGCTGTACACCTCGGGCACCACCGGAAAGCCCAAGGGCATCATGCACACCTCCGGTGGCTACCTGACCCAGGCCTCCTACACCCACTACAACGTGTTCGACGTCAAGCCGGACAAGGACGTGTACTGGTGCACCGCCGACATCGGCTGGGTCACCGGGCACACCTACATCGTCTACGGGCCGCTGTCGAACGGCGTCACCCAGGTCGTCTACGAGGGAACGCCGGCCTCGCCCGATGAGCACCGGCACTTCCAGGTGATCGAAAAGTACGGTGTCACAATCTATTACACCGCCCCCACCGTCGTGCGCACATTCATGAAGTGGGGTCGGCAGCTACCCGCCGAGCACGACCTGTCCAGCCTGCGGCTCCTCGGGTCGGTCGGCGAGCCGATCAACCCCGAGGCGTGGCGCTGGTACCGGATGGCCTTCGGTGGCGAGAAGACGCCGATCGTCGACACCTGGTGGCAGACCGAGACCGGCGCAGCGATGATCTCGCCGCTGCCCGGGGTGACCGCCTGCAAGCCCGGCTCGGCGATGCGTCCACTGCCGGGCATCTCCGCCAAGATCGTCGACGATGACGGCAACGAACTCGAGCCCAGCCCCGATCACGGCGAGCATGTCACCGGTTACCTGGTCCTCGACAAGCCGTGGCCGGCGATGCTGCGCGGCATCTGGGGTGATCCGGAGCGGTTCAAGGAGACCTACTGGTCGCGGTTCGCCAAGCAGGGCTGGTATTTCGCCGGTGACGGCGCCCGGTACGGCAGTGACGGCGAGATCTGGATTCTCGGACGTATCGACGACGTCATGAACATCTCCGGACACCGGATCTCCACTGCCGAGGTGGAATCCGCCCTCGTCGGCCACTCCGGGGTGGCCGAGGCCGCTGTCGTCGGTGCCACCGACGAGCAGACCGGTCAGGCCATCTGTGCGTTTGTCATCCTCAAGTCCAGTGCCCACGGCGGCGCCGAGAACATGGTCGACGAACTGCGCGCCGAGGTGGCGCGCGAGATCTCGCCGATCGCCAAACCGCGGGAGATCCACGTGGTGCCGGAACTGCCGAAGACCCGCAGCGGCAAGATCATGCGCCGGTTGCTACGTGACGTGGCCGAGGGCCGCGAACTCGGTGACACCTCGACCCTGGTCGACCCCAGCGTGTTCGAGGCGATCCGCGCCAGCAAGTAGCCGCCCGGGGTTCCTCTGACGGTTACGCGGCGCCGACCGGCACGAAGCCGCTGCCCGGCCGGCCCTTGGCGGTGATGTCGGCAAGCTGGGTGTTGAACGACATGGTCACCGCCGGGGTGTGCAGCGGGATGAACTTGATGACGCACGTCGGCAGCTCTTCGGAGAACGCCCCGTGGATCATGCCGACCAGCCGGTTGTTGACCGTGACAGGCGCTCCGGAGTCCCCGGGTTGGCCGCAGACCTGGTTGACAATGGTGCCGGGCTGCTCGCCGGGACCCCAGGTGACACCACACGAGTAACCGGTGGTGCGTCCGAGCTTGCAGGCGACGTCACCGAAGGTGGGGTCCGGGCCGAGCCCGTCGATGCGGAAGCCGTTCACGGAGCTGACCGGGGTGACCTTGGCCGGGTCGAACTGGATGACCGCGTAGTCCAGACCGTCGTTGCCGGCGACCATGGTGCCGACGACGCCGGCGTTCTCGGCTCCCTCGGCGGCCACCACCGCGCCCGGACCACCGCAGTGCGCGGAGGTGAAACCGATCAGGCTGCCGCGGTTGTCGGTGCCGATGGCGGTCAACGTGCACAGGGTCTCGCCGTCGACGACAAGGCCGGAGCCACCGCCGAGGGTCACCGGGGCGTCGGCGTGGGCGGGAGCGGCGACACCCGCCATCAGCACCGCGGTCGCCACCACCATCACGGCACGAAGCAGACGCAGGACACCAGGCTGGCCGCTGGTCCTCAAGAGACAACCCCAATCGACAAGCCCGACCCGCCGTACTGGAACCCGCGCAGTCTATCGTCACCGCGGAATCGTTTAGCGCGACGCCACGTGGCAACATGAACCGCGATATCAAACCGCGACCTGACAGCAGATGGGGAAGGAAGCCTCCGTGAGCGACCGCAAGAACGGCGTGCCGACCACCGTGACCTCGATACCGCTGGTGGACCCCCATGCGGTGAAGCCCGATCCGTCGATCGGCGATCTGGTCAAGGATGCGACGTCACAGGTGTCGACCCTGGTGCGCGCCGAGGTGGAGTTGGCCAAGGCGGAGATCACCCGTGACGTCAAGAAGGGCCTGACGGGCAGCGTCTTCTTCATCCTGGCGCTGGTGGTGCTGTTCTACTCGACGTTCTTCTTCTTCTTCTTCTTAGCGGAGTTGTTGGACAGTTGGCTGTGGCGCTGGGCGGCGTTCCTCATCGTGTTCGGGATCATGGTCGTGGTGACCGGGGTCCTGGCGCTGATCGGCTATCTGAAGGTGCGAAGGATTCGTGGCCCGCAGAAGACGATCGAGTCGGTCAAGGAGATCCCCGAAGCGCTGAGCCCCGGACACGACCGGGCCGCCAAAGCATTGGCCACCACCGACGGTAAGCCGGCGTCGACCGCTGACCCGTCAGGCTGGTAATGGCCCCGCCCGATCCGTCGGTGGTACGCATCGGCGGGCCGTGGCGCCATTTGGACGTGCACGCCAACGGGATTCGGTTCCACGTGGTCGAGGCCGAGCGCCGGACGAACCCCGATGACCGGTCGACTGCGCTGACGGACCGGCCACTGGTCATCCTGCTGCACGGCTTCGGCTCGTTCTGGTGGTCCTGGCGACACCAGTTGAAGGGTCTGACCGGCGCCCGAGTGGTGGCCGTCGACCTGCGCGGATACGGCAGCAGCGACAAACCTCCCCGTGGCTACGACGGGTGGACGCTGGCCGGGGACACGGCGGGACTGGTCCGCGCCCTGGGACACACCTCGGCCACCCTGGTGGGTCACGCCGACGGAGGCCTTGTCTGCTGGGCGACCGCGGTGCTGCACCCCAGGGCGGTCCACGCGATCGCGGTGGTCAGCTCTCCGCACCCCGCTGCGCTACGCACCTCCGTGTTGCGGCGGCGTGACCAGGGCAGGGCGTTGCTGCCGTGGATGTTGCGCTATCAGATGCCCGTATGGCCGGAACGCGCGCTGACCCGGCACGGCGGCGCCGAGCTCGAGCGGCTGGTGCGTAGTCGCGCCAGTGCCAAATGGCTGGCGAGCGAGGACTTCTCGGAGACCATCGGGCACCTGCGGCAGGCCATCCAGATTCCGTCGGCGGCTCACTCGGCGCTGGAGTATCAGCGTTGGGCGGTACGCAGCCAGCTGCGAAACGAGGGACGGCGCTTCATGCAGTCGATGAAGCGGCCGCTGTCGGTTCCCCTGCTGCATCTGCGCGGCGACGCCGACCCCTACGTGCTGGCGGATCCGGTGCGCCGAACTCAGCGGTACGCACCGCACGGGCGGTACGTGTCGATCGGTGGCGCCGGCCACTTCGCGCACGAGGAGGCGCCCGACGCCGTCAACGAGCAGCTGTCCCGGTTCCTGACGCAGGTCTACGGCTAGCTGATGCAGGTGCCGGTGGGCACCCGTTCCACATTGCCCACCCTGGCCATCTGCCGTGCCACCTCTTCGGCGGTCAGCACGAACCCGGTGTCGACGTCGTCGACGGCGGCGCCGAAGACCACACCGAGCACCTTGCCGCCGCGATTGATCATCGGGCCACCCGAATTGCCTTGTCGCACAGTCCCTCTGATCGTGTAGACCTCGCGGGTGACCGTGGTGGTGCGATAGATGTCGGGACCGTTGAGCTCGATGATCTCCCGGACGCGCGACGGCGTGGCCGTGAACTCTCCGCCGCCGGGATACCCCATCACGATGCCGTCGGTGCCCGGAGGGGCCTCGCCCTCGGCGAACTGCAGCGGCGCCGACGGCAGGTTGGGCACGTCGAGGATCGAGATGTCGGCGTCGGGATCGTAGGAGACCACGCCGGCGTCGTAGGTCTGACCGTCGACCTCGACGGTCACGCTCTCCGAACCGGCGACGACGTGGGCGTTGGACATCACCCGGTTCGGGGCGACGACGAACCCACTGCCCTCGAGCACTTTCTGGCAGCTCTGCGCGACACCGCGGACCTTCACCACGCTCGGCCGCGTCGTGCCGACCACTGCCGATTCGCTCAGCGACGCGTCGGGCGGATCGATCGCGGCGACCTCGGTGGGGCCGAACGGTTTGAGGACGTCGTGCAGCCCGGCGGTGTCCCACAGGGCGGAGAGCCGATTGGGCACCGATCGGAGCCAACTCGGCGCCACCGCGTCGACCTCGGCGATCACCTTCGAACCGCGGACCGCGGCGGCGAGGTTGGGCTGCGGAGAGGACGTCAGCGCAGTGCCCAGCAGCCAGGAGGCCGTCAGCACCAGAACCAGTTGCAGCGCCACGCCGACCACCGAGTCGAAGATGCGCAGGGTGGGGTTGCGGATCGCGCCGCGCACCGCCCTGCCGAGCACCACACCGGCGATCTCACCGATGACGACCAGCGCCAGGATCAGGAACAGCGTCACGAACAGCTTGGTCCGGGGTCCGCTGATGTGGTCGACCACGTGCGGGGCGAGCAGCACCCCCGCGACCGCGCCGAGGACCACCCCGACCAGGGCCAGCAGCGATCCGGGCGCACCTGACCGCCAGCCCGAGACGGCGGCGATGAACGCAACGGCGAGGATGGCTATGTCCAGCCATTGTGACGATGTCATAGTTGGGCATCACCGTAGCTGCCCTCGGCGTCCAGCAGCGCCATTGCGTCGCTGAGTTCCCGCACGTCGTCGGTGTCCCACGGGGTGGACCACCCCGCGACGTCGAGCATCGCCGCGATGACCTGCCCGGTGAATCCCCACACGAGCATCTCGTTGAGCAGGAACGCCGGCCCGGCCATTCGGCGGGTGTTCTCGCTGCGATACACCATGATCCGGTTCTCCGGATTGACGAATGCCCGCACCGGGACCCGCGCGACCAATGCGGTCTCGGACGCGTCGACGACGGCCACCGGACCTGGATCCGCCGAGTACGCGAGCACGGGCACGACATGAAAGCCCGATGGCGGGATGAACATCCGTTCCAGGGTTGCCAGCGGATGCAGCCGGCCCACGTCGATGCCGGTCTCCTCGGTGGCCTCCCGCAGTGCCGTGCCCACGGGTCCGCCGTCCCCGGGATCTGCTGCCCCGCCTGGGAAGGCCGCCTGTCCGGCGTGGTGGCGCAGCGTCGACGCCCGCACGGTGACGAGCAGATCGGCGTCCTCGGGCAGGGTTCCGGGCGCGCCGTCGGGCGGCCCGGAGAACAGCACCAGCACCGCGGCGTCGCGGCGGGTCCCCGACATCGCCGCGGTGGTGTTGGCGGCGGTCAGTGCAGCAAGAACCTCGGCAGGCACCCGGCGGCGGTAGGCGCGCCTGACGGCCTCAGGCTGATCGACGAGCGGGGTCAGCCAGGGCGGCGCGGCGGCGGGATACAGCTCGCCTGCGCCGTCGGCCCGACCAGCCTCATCCGTCCTCGCCAATTTCAGCCCACTCCCAACGTCGGGTCGACCGCTTCGGCGATTTCGTCGGCGGTGGCGAAGGACCGAGGCAGAATCTCGGCAACGCTACCGTCCGCGCGCAGAACCACGGTTGCCGGCATGACGTTGGGTACCTGCAACGCTGCGGCGACCGACCGACGGCCGTCCTGCAGGGTCGGCAACCGCACACCCAGTTCGGCGAGGCGGAGCAGGGCCGCGGTCTCGTTCTCGTCCTGGTGCACCGTCAGCACCGTCACCTCAGGTCCGACGCGGCGCTGATACTCGGCCATCGCGGGGAGTTCGTCGGTGCACGGCCCGCACCAGTAGGCCCACAGGTTCAGCACGACCGGACGGCCCGCGAGAGCCCGGGCGACATCGACCTGGGTGCCGTCGCCCGCGCACTCCAGCACGATGCCCCGCAGGGCCTCGGGCCCGGCGCCCGAGCCGGGTCCCGGACACGGCGCCAGGTCGGCCCGCGCCCGGGGGCCCGCAAGAGCCTGGGCGGTGTCGGCGTCGCGGCGGTCACGTGCCGAGACGGTGCCCGGCGACGACGAACTCGCGCCGGGGTCGCCGCCCGGGGCGGTCAGCTCCGACCAGAGCGCCGCGCTCAGCGCGACGACGACCACCAACGCGACGATGCTCCAGCGGGCCGACGCGCTCATCAGGACGGGTTTCAGGCGCCTAGAGCCCGGCGAGCGCGAGCAGGTGCTCGGTCTCGGGGCCCTTGACCAGGGGTGCGGCCACCGACGGGTCGGTGGGACCTTCGCCGAAGGACGGACAGTCCTTGGCCAGCACACACACGCCGCACGCCGGCTTGCGGGCGTGGCACACCCGCCGGCCGTGGAAGATCACCCGGTGGCTGAGCAGGGTCCACTCGCTGCGCTCGATGAGTTCGCCGACGGCGTGCTCGACCTTCACCGGATCTTCCAGTGAGGTCCAGCGCCAGCGACGGACCAGCCTCCCAAAATGGGTGTCGACGGTGATGCCGGGAACGTCGAAGGCGTTGCCGAGGATCACGTTGGCGGTCTTGCGGCCGACCCCGGGAAGCGTGACGAGTTCGTCGAGGGTCCTGGGGACCTCACCGTCGAACCGGGCCACCAACTCCTCGCCGAGCCGGATCAGTGAGTTGGCCTTGTTGCGGAAGAAGCCGGTGGGCCGGATCAGCTCTTCGAGTTCGGCACGGTCCGCCTGGGCGTAGTCGAGTGCGGTGCGGTACTTCGCGAACAACGCCGGGGTGGTCAGGTTGACGCGTTTGTCGGTGCTCTGCGCCGACAGGATCGTCGCGACCGCGAGCTCGAGCGGGTCGGTGAAGTCGAGCTCGCAATAGACATGCGGAAAAGCCTGCGCCAGAGTGCGGTTCATCCGGCGCGCACGCCGGACAAGGCCCAGCCGGGTTTCTTCGTCCCACTTGGCGCCCGACGTGCGGGCCGGCGCGCGCCGGACCCGTTTCTCACCGCCCGCGCCGCGCGCCGACGCCTGACCCACAGTCACCACCCCAGCCTACTGAGAAGGAACGACGCGCTACTGAGAAGGTGCGACGCGCCGAGGATCGGATCGGTTCTTAACGACGGCTGTTCGTGATCCTGCCGAGACCTTGGCCGTGTTTACTTCAGCCTTGTGTCGTGGTTGCTCGTTGCGCTGATCCCGGGGTTGCTGATGCTCGCGACCTTCGGGCTCGAGCGCGTCGAATCGAGCCTCGCCGCAGACACCCTGTCGGCAACCGACGTCGCCGAGTTCCTCGACCAAGCCGAGGCAGGCGACGTCGACACCCTTGCCCGTGACGGGATGGGACGCGCGCTGCACAGCCTTCATCAGCGGCTCGGCGAGCGGGACTCGGCGACCGCCGGGCTCGTCGAGCACATCCCCGCGCCGCGTTTGCCGACCCCCCAGTACTTCCATCACCACGCAAATACTGAGTTTCAGCAGACCCGGCACGCCAATCCTGTGTAGCGTGGGCAGGTCACGAAAAGGCATACCTCTAGACTGATCTCACGATCCAACTCGAGGCCGGCTCGTGCCTGTCTGATCACCTAACAGCTACAAGAGGGGCAACGTGGACGAGATCCTGGCCAGGGCCGGAATCTTCCAGGGGGTGGAACCCAGCGCCGTTTCCGCGCTGACCAAACAGCTACAGCCAGTGGACTTTCCCCGCGGGCACACGGTGTTCGCCGAGGGCGAGCCCGGGGACCGGCTGTACATCATCATCTCCGGGAAGGTGAAGATCGGCCGTCGCTCACCCGACGGTCGCGAGAACCTCCTCACGATCATGGGCCCGTCCGACATGTTCGGTGAGCTCTCGATCTTCGACCCGGGACCCCGGACCTCGAGTGCCACCACCATCACCGAGGTGCGCGCCGTGTCCATGGACCGCGAGGCGTTACGGGCGTGGATCGCTGACCGCCCCGAGATCGCCGAGCAGCTGCTGCGGGTGCTCGCCCGCCGGTTGCGGCGCACCAACAACAACCTCGCCGACCTCATCTTCACCGACGTTCCCGGCCGCGTCGCCAAGCAGCTGTTGCAGCTCGCTCAGCGTTTCGGCACGCAGGAGGGCGGCGCGTTGCGGGTCACGCACGACCTGACGCAGGAAGAGATCGCGCAGTTGGTCGGAGCGTCCCGCGAGACGGTCAACAAGGCCCTCGCCGACTTCGCCCACCGCGGTTGGATCCGCCTGGAGGGCAAGAGCGTGCTGATCTCGGATTCCGAACGCCTGGCGCGCCGAGCGAGGTAACGAGCGAGAATCCGGCGCCGAGCGAGGTAACGCAGTCTCAGCGGCGCAGGTAGTCCAACTGTGCCTGCACGCTCCATTCCGCTGCGTCCCAGAGCTTTTCGTCGACGTCGGTGTAGACATGCTCGACCACCTCGCGAGAGCTGGCGCCGTCGCCGAGATCGCGCAGCGCGCCGCGCACCTGGTCGAGTCGCTCCTCGCGATGCGCCAGATACGTCTCGCTGATCGCCACCATGTCGTCGAGTTCGGGGCCGTGCCCGGGGAGCACCGTCCAGTGCCCCAGGCCCCGGAGCCGGCGCAGCGATTCCAGATAGTCACCGAGGTCGCCGTCCTCGTTGTCGATGACGGTCGTACCGCGACCGAGGATGGTGTCTGCGGTCAGCACAGCACCCGTCCCGTCGCCGCGCCCGCCCCGGACGCCGTCGACGAGGAAGGACACCGAGTCCGCGGTGTGACCGGGGGTCGCCATCACCGTGATCCGCACACCGGCCGCGTCGATCAACTCACCGTCGGCGAGGGGTCCGCCCAGGCCGCGGAGGAACCCGCTGCCCACCGACCGGACCACAGCCCCCGTCATGTCCACGATCCGGTCGATACCGCCGGTGTGGTCGGAGTGGCGGTGGCTGATCAGCACCAGCGGAATCGGCCCCAGCGCGGCGAGGCGCTCGATGTGCTCGTCCTCCTCATCGGGGCCCGGGTCGACGACAACCATCTCGTCGCTGCCCGGTCCGCGCAGGACCCAGGTGTTGGTGCCTTCGAGCGTCATCAACCCCGGGTTGTCACACAGCAGCACCGACGCGGTTTCGGTGACCGGTCGGAGCACCCCGTAGGCGGGGTGCTCGAGAGGGGTCACGCGACCCCTGGCCGACGGGTCACGCCACCTCGAAGATCACTTCGACCTCTACCGGCGCGTTCAGCGGCAGTTCGGACACCCCGACCGCAGATCGGGCGTGCGCGCCGGCGTCTCCGAACACGTCGCCGAACAGCTCGGACGCGCCGTTGATCACACCGGGCTGGCCGCCGAAGCCGGGCGCGGAGGCCACGAAGCCCACGACCTTGACCACCCGCACCACCGAGTCGATACCCGTCAGCGAGTCGACGGCGGCAAGGGCGTTCAACGCGCACTGGCGGGCCAGTGCCTTGGCCTCGTCGGCGGACACCTCGGACCCGACCTTGCCGGCCATCGGCAGCTTTCCGTCGGTCATCGGCAGCTGACCGGCGGTGTAGACGAGGTTCCCGGTGCGCACGGCGGGTACGTAGGCAGCCACCGGCGCGACCACCGGCGGGATCGTGATGCTCAGCTCGGCGAGCCGGGCCGACCATCCGCTCATTTGGGGCGCTTGAGGTAGGCGACGTGCTGCTCCCCGGTCGGACCGGGCAGGACCGAGACCAGCTCCCAGCCGTCCTCACCCCACTGGTCCAGGATCTGTTTGGTGGCGTGTGTCAGTAGTGGGACGGTCGCGTACTCCCAGCGGGTCGGTTCGCTCATGCGGCTGAGCTTATCCGGCGGCCGACACGCTATGGCTAGCATGCACTGGTGGCTACCACATCAACCGGGACAGCGGACGGTTCCAAGCCGGTCGGCTGGCCGTCCCGCCTGAACAAGGCGCGGCTTCACTTCGTCACCGGCAAAGGCGGCACCGGGAAATCGACGATCGCCGCGTCGCTCGCCCTGGCGCTGGCCGCGGGTGGGCGCAAGGTGCTTCTGGTCGAAGTCGAAGGGCGCCAGGGTATTGCGCAGCTCTTCGACGTGCCGCCGCTGCCCTACGAGGAGGTCAAGATCGCGACCGCCGAGGGCGGCGGTCAGGTCAACGCGCTGGCCATCGATACCGAGGCGGCGTTCCTCGAGTACCTCGACATGTTCTACAACCTGGGGCTGGCCGGGCGGGCGATGCGCCGCATCGGTGCCGTGGAGTTCGCGACGACGATCGCTCCCGGGCTACGTGACGTGCTGCTCACGGGCAAGATCAAGGAGATCGTGACGCGGACGAAGGCCGACGTGAAGGCCAAGCAGAGCGTTTACGACGCCGTGGTGGTCGACGCGCCGCCGACCGGGCGCATCGCCCGCTTCCTCGACGTCACCAAGGCGGTCTCCGACCTCGCCAAGGGCGGACCGGTGCACTCCCAGGCCGAGGGCGTGGTCAAACTTCTGCACTCCGATCTGACGACGATCCACCTGGTGACGCTGCTGGAGTCGTTGCCGATCCAGGAGACGATCGAGGCGATCGGCGAGCTTCGGCAGATGGAACTGCCGATCGGCAGTGTGATCGTCAACCGGAACATCCCGGCGTTCCTGTCCCCCGAGGACCTCGCGAAGGCGGCCGAGGGTGACATCGACGCCGATGCGGTGCGGGCCGGCCTGAGCAGTGTCGGAGTCACGCTGTCCGACACCGATTTTGCCGGCCTGCTCACCGAGACGATCCAGCACGCGACACGTGTAGCGGCCCGGACCGAGAGCGCCGAGCAACTCGTCGAGATCGATGTCGCGCGCCTCGAGTTGCCGGCCCTGACCGACGGGGTCGACCTGGGCAGCCTGTACGAACTGGCCGAAGCGCTCGCCCAGCAGGGCGTGCGGTAACCGGAGGATGGTCCCGATGAGTCACACCCCGCCGGCCCTGGACATGGCCTCGGTCCTACGAGACAGGTCGAACCGGGTGGTCGTCTGCTGCGGTGCGGGCGGTGTCGGCAAGACCACGACCGCCGCCGCGATGGCCCTGCGCGCCGCCGAGTACGGCCGCACCGTCGTCGTGCTCACCATCGACCCGGCCAAGCGGCTCGCCCAGGCTCTGGGGATCAGGGATCTCGGGAACAACCCGCAGCGGGTGCCGTTGGCTCCCGAGGTGACCGGCGAACTGCACGCCATGATGCTCGACATGCGCCGCACCTTCGACGAGATGGTGGTGCAGTACTCCGGATCCGGCACCGCGGACGCCATCTTGGACAACCAGTTCTATCAGACGGTGGCCACCTCACTTGCCGGCACGCAGGAGTACATGGCCATGGAGAAGCTGGGTCAGCTTCTGGCAGAGGACAAATGGGACCTGATCGTGGTGGACACCCCGCCCTCACGCAATGCGCTGGACTTCCTGGATGCACCGAAGCGGTTGGGCAGCTTCATGGACAGCAGGTTGTGGCGGTTGCTGTTGGCCCCCGGTCGCGGCATCGGCCGCCTGGTCACCGGCGCCGTCGGGTTGGCGATGAAGGGCATGTCGACGATCCTGGGTTCGCAGATGCTCTCCGATGCGGCCGGGTTCGTCCAGTCCCTCGATGCCACGTTCGGTGGCTTCCGGGAGAAGGCCGACCGCACCTACGAATTGCTCAAGCGCCGCGGCACCCAGTTCGTCGTCGTATCGGCGGCTGAACCCGATGCGCTGCGGGAGGCGTCCTTCTTCGTCGACCGGTTGTCGACCGAACACATGCCGCTGGCCGGGTTGATCCTCAACCGCACACATCCCACGCTGTGCACGCTGCAACCCGACAAAGCCGCCGAAGCGGCAGAAGAGTTGGCGAAAACCGATCCCGGTTCCCTGGCGGTGGGCGCACTGCAGATCCACGCCGACCGCGCGTCAACTGCAAAACGGGAGGTTCGGTTGCTCTCGCGATTCACCGGAGCAAACCCACATGTCGCCATCGTCGGGGTGCCGTCGCTACCTTTCGACGTGTCCGACCTCGAGGCATTGAGGGCGATCGCCGACCAGATCACCGGCGATACGTCAGCGGCGTAGAACGAATCAGCCGCAGGTCAGGTCAGCCCGCTGTGCGGTGCTTGCGCTGTGCGGAGAAGAACTCGGACCAGGAGACCACTTCGGGATGCTGCTTGAGCAGCGCCCGGCGCTGACGCTCGGTCATTCCACCCCAGACGCCGAACTCCACCCGATTGTCCAGCGCGTCGGCACCACACTCGGCGATCACCGGGCAGTGCCTGCAGATCACGGCGGCTTTGCGCTGAGCGGCGCCGCGGACGAACAACTCGTCCGGGTCCGCCTGGCGACACCGGGCCTGCGAAACCCAGGCAATACGCGCTTCCGCCTCCGCGCCCTGCACAATGGAGGTGGCTGTCGGATTGACGGTGGCCGTGCGAGCGGCGGGCTGATTACCTGACACCTGCGTTCCCCTTCGTTGTGGCCGCGCCCCGACAACGCAGACATCTATCTACATCGGCGTCAATCACAAAGTGCGATCTGCGCCACACTGCGAGTGTCAGGTGTGACCTGTATCGCACTGTGTGCTCAACTTAGGTGGTCAGGACCGTTCTGCGCAATACGTTCGTGACCACTTTTTTGGGACGACCGTGCCGTCAGGCCGGTACAGTGCCGGACCTCGGCGTTTGACAGGGGCTGCCGGGAGTTCATCTGGGGCTGAGCGTGGATTACGGGACTCCGAGTCGTCGCTACTCTGTAACCCATGCCGGAGGACGCCCCGACTCGACCGCCCGTTGCGGTCACGATCATCAAGCTCGCCTGGTGCTGTCTGTTGGCCAGCGTGGTGGCCGCCGCGCTGATGTTCCCGGCCGTCGGCGGGTTCGGGCTGGTGTCTAACCGCGCCTCCGATGTGGTTGCCAACGGTTCGGCGCAACTGGTCGAGGGCGAGGCACCCCAGGTGTCGACGATGGTCGATGCCAGGGGCAACACCATCGCGTGGCTGTACAGCCAGCGCCGGTTCGAGGTGCCCAGCGATCAGATCGCCAACACGATGAAATTGGCGATCGTCTCGATCGAGGACAAGAGGTTCGCCGATCACAACGGCGTGGACTGGCAGGGAACTCTGACCGGTCTCTCGGGATACCTGTCCGGCAACCTCGACACCCGCGGCGGTTCGACCATCGAGCAGCAGTACGTGAAGAACTACCAACTGCTCGTCGTCGCCCAGACCGACGCAGAGCGGCGGGCGGCGATCGAGACGACCCCGGCTCGCAAGCTGCGGGAGATCCGGATGGCGCTGACGCTGGACAAGACGTTCACCAAGCCGGAAATCCTGACGCGGTACCTCAACCTGGTGTCGTTCGGCAATGGCGCGTTCGGGGTCCAGGATGCGGCGCAGACCTACTTCGGCGTCAACGCCTCCGAGTTGAACTGGCAGCAGGCCGCACTTCTGGCCGGCATGGTGCAGTCGACGAGCACGCTGAACCCCTACACCAATCCCGACGGCGCCTTGGCACGGCGAAACGTGGTGCTGGACACCATGATCGAGAACCTGCCGGAGTACGCCGACGAGCTTCGCGAGGCCAGCCAGCAGCCGCTGGGAGTCCTGCCACAGCCCCAAGAGCTCCCCCGCGGCTGCATCGCCGCCGGCGACCGCGCGTTCTTCTGCGACTACGCGCTGGACTACCTGGCGCGCGCGGGAATCAGCAAGGATCAGGTGGCCAAGGGCGGTTACCTGATCAGGACCACGCTGGACCCCGACGTGCAGGCCACGGTGAAGTCGGCGATCAACGAGTACGCCGACCCCGATCTCAACGGTGTCGCCAGCGTGATGAGCGTGATCCGACCCGGCAAGGAATCCCACCCGGTGCTCGCCATGGCCAGCAATCGCACCTACGGCCTGAACCTCGATGCGGGCGAGACCATGCAGCCGCAGCCCTTCACACTGGCCGGTAACGGAGCGGGGTCGGTGTTCAAGGTCTTCACGACCGCGGCCGCCATGGAGATGGGGATGGGCATCAACGCCCAACTGGACGCTCCGTCGAGATTCGAGGCCAAGGGGCTGGGCAGTGGCGGTGCGCGCGGCTGCCCGCCGGCGACGTGGTGTGTGCAGAACGCCGGCAACTACCGGGGTTCGATGAACATCACCGACGCGCTCGCGACCTCACCGAACACCGCATTCGCGAAGCTGATCGCCCAGGTCGGGGTGCAGCGCACCGTGGACATGGCGGTGCGGCTCGGGCTGCGGTCCTACGCGCTGCCGGGCACCGCCCGCGACTACGACCCGGAGAGCAACGAGAGCCTCGCCGACTTCGTGAAACGGCAGAACCTGGGGTCGTTCACGTTGGGACCGATCGAGGTCAACGCACTGGAGCTGTCCAATGTGGCGGCGACGCTGGCCTCCGGTGGCACGTGGTGTCCGCCCAACCCCATCGAGCAGGTCGTCGACCGCAACGGCGAAGAGGTCGCGGTCACCACCGAGACCTGTGAGCAGGCCGTTCCCGAGGGCCTTGCCAACACTCTGTCCGTGGCGATGAGCGAGGACGACAGGGGCGCAGGCACTGCCGCGTCCGCCGCCGGTTCGGCCGGCTGGAGCCTGCCGATGTCGGGCAAGACGGGAACCACCGAAGCCAACAGGTCGTCGGCGTTCCTGGGGTTCACCAACCAGCTCGCAGCGGCCAGCTACATCTACGACGACTCCACCAACCCGAGCGAGCTGTGCTCGTTCCCGCTGCGCCAGTGCGGCAGCGGGAATCTGTTCGGTGGCAACGAACCGGCCCGGACGTGGTTCACCGCGATGATGCCGATCGCCACCAACTTCGGCGAGGTCACCCTGCCGCCGACCGATCCGCGTTACGTCGACGGCGCCCCCGGTTCCCGGGTGCCCAGCGTCGCCGGGATGAACCAGGACACCGCACGGCAGCGTCTGCGGGACGCCGGCTTCACCGTCGCTGATCAGGCCACACCGGTCAACAGCGGATCGTCGTACGGAACCGTCGTCGGGACGTCCCCGAGCGGCCAGACGGTGCCGGGCTCGATCGTCACGATCCAGATCTCCAACGGGATCGCGCCCGCACCTCCACCGCCGCCGCCCGGCGCCCCACCGCCCGGTCTGCCGCCGCCCCCGGTGGGGCAGACCGTCATCGAGATACCGGGCCTGCCACCGATCACGGTGCCGGTCCTCGGTCCGCCACCGCCGCCCCCGCCGCCGCCCGGGTGATCTGGGGCCCTGGCCGGGCCGACGATGGGTCGCGTGGGACCAGTGGCAGTAAGCTGCGTACATGGCAGCTGCGCTCTCTGGCTCACCCGGCACGGTCCTCAAGACCACCGCCGCCGCCTCCGTCGGCACCCTCGTAGCGGGGATCGGATACGCCTCACTGATCGAGCGAAACGCGTTTGTCGTCCGTGAGGCCACCATGCCGGTGCTCTCGCCGGGATCGTCGCCGCTGAAGGTGCTGCACATCAGCGACATCCACATGCGGCCGTCCCAGCGTCGCAAGCAGGCGTGGCTTCGTGAGCTGGCCGGCTGGAATCCCGACTTCGTCGTCAACACCGGCGACAACCTGTCCCACCAGCGGGCGGTCCCCGCGGTGGTGCAGGCCCTCGGCGATCTGCTGTCGGTTCCCGGGGTGTTCGTCTTCGGCAGCAATGACTACTTCGCTCCGAAGCTGAAGAACCCGGCCAACTACCTGATCAAGCCGAGCCACCGGATCCACGGGGAGCCGCTGCCGTGGCAGGACCTGCGCGCGGCGTTCACCGAGCGCGGCTGGCTGGACATGACACATACCCGGCGCGACCTGGAGGTCGCGGGCCTGCACATCGCCGCGGCAGGCGTCGACGACCCGCACCTGAAGCGGGACCGATATGACACTGTCGCCGGGCCCGCGAACGCCGCCGCGAACCTGACGCTGGGCCTGACGCACTCGCCCGAGCCGCGCGTGCTGGACCGTTTCGCCGCCGACGGCTATCAGCTCGTGATGGCAGGTCACACTCACGGCGGTCAGCTGTGTGTGCCGTTCTACGGCGCGATCGTCACCAACTGCGAACTCGACCGGTCGCGGGCCAAGGGCCCGTCCCAGTGGGGCGCGCACACCCAGCTGCATGTGTCCGCCGGCATCGGCACCTCCCCCTTCGCGCCGCTGCGGTTCTGCTGCCGCCCGGAGGCGACCATGCTGACGTTGATCGCCGCCCCCACCGGGGGCTCGGATGCCAAGACGCGGGCGGGACAGTCACATCCGGCCGTATCGGCGCGGTGAGCGCGTCGGCCTCATCTGCCTGTTGCCAGTCCCGTGCGTGGGTGGACAGTGCGGTACGACTGATCGAGGCCGACGCCAGGCGCAGCGCTGACACCCACCTGCTGCGCTATCCCCTGCCCACGAGCTGGTCCACCGACGTCGACCTCGCGCTGTATCTCAAGGACGAGACCACCCACATCACCGGCAGCCTCAAACATCGGCTGGCACGCTCGCTGTTCCTTTATGCGCTGTGCAACGGGTGGATCAGTGAGAACACCACCGTCATCGAGGCGTCGTCGGGTTCGACCGCCGTCTCGGAGGCGTACTTCGCGGCGATGCTCGGACTGCCGTTCATCGCGGTGATGCCTGCGACGACGAGTGCGACGAAGATCGCGCTGATCGAATCCCAAGGCGGCCGTTGCCATTTCGTCACCGAGTCGGCGCAGGTCTACGCGGAGGCCCAGCGGCTCGCCGCCGAGACAGGCGGCCACTACCTTGATCAGTTCACCAACGCCGAGCGTGCCACCGACTGGCGGGGCAACAACAACATCGCCGAGTCGATCTTCGATCAGATGGGCCAGGAGACGCACCCGGTGCCGGACTGGATCGTCGTCGGAGCCGGCACCGGCGGCACCAGCGCCACTATCGGCCGCTACATCCGCTATCGGCGCCACCCGACCCGGCTATGTGTCGTGGATCCCGAGAACTCGGCGTTCTTCCCGTCGTACGCCAGCGGAGACAGCCAGGTCGTCACGGGAAGATCATCACGCATCGAGGGCATCGGCAGACCGCGCGTCGAACCGTCATTCCTGCCTGATGTCGTCGACCGCATGCTGTCGGTACCCGACGCTGCGTCCGTCGCCGCCGCCCATCACGTGGGTCGCGTGCTCGGTCGCCGCGTCGGACCGTCCACGGGAACAAATATCTGGGGTGCCTTCGAACTGCTGGCCGAGATGGCCGCACAGGGCCGCAGCGGTTCGGTGGTCACACTGCTGGCCGACAGCGGCGACCGTTACGCCGATACCTATTTCAGCGAGGAATGGCTGACCAGCCACGGGCTCGACCCGTCCGAGTCCGCCGAGGTGCTGTCCGAATTCGAACGGTCCGGCCGCTGGGCCTGACCATCGGTTCCGCGCGCCAGCGGGCCGTCGGAGGTCAGGAACAACCACAGTGCCGCCAGCGCGAAGAAACCCAGGTAGATCGATGCGCCCAACCCAGTCATGTCACGCCCCGTTTCCATCGAGATCTGTTTCTCAGTGTGCATAACGCCACCGACAACGCAGATCCTTCCCGCGGCGTGTCGCAGGCCAGATGGGCGTTTGGCTTGAACCCCGCGCAGTGCGATACGCTGTCGTGGCTTCACGCGGGGTGTGGCGCAGCTTGGTAGCGTGCTTCGTTCGGGACGAAGAGGTCGTGGGTTCGAATCCCGCCACCCCGACTGGTGTGTTCGCAGGTAGAGGCCCTGACCGGGAATTCTGGTCGGGGCCTTCTTACTTCCCAGTCCGCAGCTGGTCCGCAGTGGATTCCAAAGACCGCATCCGCGCCGCATCTAGTGCAACCGAAACCTGCTCCAGGTCGTCCGGGAACAAGTCTGCATAGGTGTCCAGGGTCAGGACTGCGGACGCGTGCCCGAGCATCGTCTGGACGGCCTTGACGTTGGCCCCCGCGCTGATCGACAGCGACGCCGCCGTGTGGCGAAGGTCGTGCGGTGTCACGGTGGGGTACGCCGGGTCTGCTGCCTGGAGACGTTGGACGGCCACGTTGAAGACCCGCGGCCGCCACGTCGACACTCGCAGCAGTGCTCCTCCTGGCGATGTGAACACCAAGTCCTCACGCCGCTTACCCATCATGAGCACGGCCAGCGGCTCGGCCAGGAACGCCGGGAACGGCACCGAGCGACGTTCGTGGGATTTCGGCGACGACCACACCACACGTCCCTTCACCTCGGCGACCGCCTCACGGATATTCACCCTGCGACGCAGCATGTCGAATGACTCCACCCGCAGCGCTGCCATCTCGCCCCAGCGCAACCCGGTGTAGGCCAGAAATCGAACAACGATGGCGTACTCGCCGACCTCGCGGGCCAGAAGTTCCACCTGCCGGTGCGTCAGGTAGCCCCGTGCTCGGTGCTGTCGTCGCGGCGACTTCACTCCCATACACGGATTGCGGGGGATCCGTCGATCGTCGACGGCCATCTCCAGAATCTGTCTCAGGACGCTAAGCGCATTCTCGATGGTGGCCGGTTTGGCTCCACCCGCCGCCAATTGCTGCACCCACGCCCTGATATCCGACGATTGCACGTCGGCTACTGCGACCGCGGCCCACCGGCCTTCGACGTAGCCCGACCATGCGAACGCGCGTGTCGCAACCGTCGTCTCCTTCAAATGGCCCTGGGTACCAAGCCACTTGGCGTGCAATTCACGGACGGTAATGCGCCCGGCTTTTGGCGCGACATAGGTTCCTATCGTCTGCGCGGCTGTGATCTCGTTGAGAAAGGCCTGAGCGTCCACCTTGCGGTCGAACGAACGGGTGTTCTCACCGCCTTGATCATCGACATACCGGGCCAACCATCGGCGCCCTTTGCCATTGCGCGCGGCAGGGGTCCCGTCCGATCGACGCCACCTGTCCTCGACGCCGGCGCGGCGGTTTCGTCGCTGCATGTGAGCCACCTCCGTTGGGTGCCAGATTCCCACCGACCACCGACAGCCGACGAAATCGTTCGACTGGAGCCAATTTATAGGCGAAGTTGAGGGTACTGGTGGACAAATGCAGGGCGCCACCACCACCGTTGGATTCGTTGACAGAACCCACTATTGAGGAGCAGCTACATGGATCTACTGAGTGCCAAACAGGTTTCAGACATCATCGGCATTCCCGTTGGAACTCTCCGCTACTGGCGCCACTGCGACATCGGACCGGCCAGTTTCACCTTGGGCCGCCGAGTCGTCTACCGGCGCGACGAAGTGCTGCGATGGATCTCGGAGCAAGAAAGCGCAACCCGGCGCGGAGGCGGAGACGCCGCGTGAACCGCACCCACGAAAAAGACCCCGGGGCCTAGCCGAGGTCTTTGTTCGAACCACCTGATCATCCGACACGGAAGTTCCACATGAGAATAGCTCGTCAACGCAGCCTGCATAAGCACCGTATGCAGGAAATCCTATGAGCGACAACACCGAGACGGACAAGAAGTCGGTAGCCGCACGCTTGGTCAGCATGGCACAGGAACGCTACCTGCTCGGGCTCTCAGAAGAGGGCGAGCCGTTCGGCGCTGACCGCGACCGCCCGCACTTGGTGATGCTGCTCCGCGCCGGCAAGGCCGGTCTACGCGCCGACCTCGCCGCACGGTACTTCGCCGAAACCGGCGCGGTCGCCGGCGGCCAGGCGCTGACTGACGCCACCCTGATCCTCGAAGGTTTGGCTGCCACGAAGCCGCCCGAACGCCTCAACCTCCGCGTCGCTGACGATGACGGCACCATTTACATCGACACCGGACGGCCCGATGTCCAGACGATTCGTATCCGACAGGGCCGGTGGACGCTCACCGAACGGGCACCTGTGCGCTTTCTGCGTACCAAGTTGACCGGGGCGATGCCGCTGCCGGCTCAGGGCGGGAATGTCGAGAAGCTCTGGGATTTCGTCAACGTCGACTTTGAAGACCGACCGGTCCTCCTTGCTGCCCTCGTTGCCGCTCTTGTCCAGACGGACGTCCCCCACCCGATCTTGGCGCTGTTCGCCGAGCAGGGCAGCGCCAAGAGCACAACCACGCGCATGCTGGTCGATCTCATCGACCCGTCACCGGTCCCCCTGCGGCAGGCACCGCGTGACGCCGACTCGTGGGTCACTGCAGCCTCCGGTTCGTGGGTCGTTGCCTTGGACAACCTGTCGACTATCTCGCCGTGGTTGTCGGATTCTCTGTGCCGCGCCGCCACCGGCGACGGCAACGTCAAACGGGCGTTGTACACAGACTCCGATCTCGCAGTCATCAAATTTCGGCGGTGCGTCATCATCAACGGCATCGACGTCGGAGCAGTGCGGCCCGACCTCGCGGAGCGACTGGCGACTGTCGACCTGCGACGCATTGATCGCCACATGCGACAACCGGAAGCCACGATGCGACAACAGTGGCGCACGGCTCTACCAGGGATTTTGGGCGGGCTTCTCGATCTGGCCGCCGTCGTCCATCAACGGCTGGAAACCATTTCGGTCGACGTGTCGCCACGGATGGCGGACTTCAGTCGCACGCTGGCGGCCGTTGACGAGATTCTGTCGACCCATGGCTTCCGGCGTTACCTGTCACGCGCCAATCAACTCTCCGAAGACAGCCTGTCCGCCGACCCGTTCATCGAACAGCTACGGCTGCACATCCGGGAACCGCTCGTCGCAAAGTCCGGAGGCGACCTGCTGGCGACAGTCACGCCAACCGGCGACACCTGGCGCAGGCCGAAGGAGTGGCCCCGGAACGGGCGGGATGTCACGGCCGTCCTACGACGGCACGCACCCGCGCTACGGAGTCTGGGTTGGGCGATCGAAGACGATGGCGCTCGAAATCATCGGAATGTCCTGTTGTGGACCGTCTACCCGCCCTACAAAGATGTGTCGGCCAAACAACACTCGCAATCCTCGCGTCCCTCGCGCATTTCGGCTCCGCGGGAGCAGTCGTCCTCTGTTCAAGAGCTGCCCGCGCACCGCCAGACTGTCCCGAAGGGTCATTCAGCCGACGATCTAGACGTCGAGGCGTCGTGACCGCGCTTGTCGGGCTAGCGGCGTCGGCACCATCGGGCAGAATCTGGACCAGGTCCCTCAACGGGAGGAGTGGTCTTCGTGAGCACGCAATTCGACGCGATCGTCCAGGCGGTCATCCACGACTGGCCTGACTACGGGTGGTCAGGCCAGTTGGAGGCGGCCATCAAGCAGCTGTATCTGTCAGATCTTTCTTATCCAGCAACATGGTCCAGCGAACGCCGCGAGGAGTTCGCAGAGCGCCACGCCGGCGACGATGCGCTTCTTCTCACCACCTCGTTGGACGATCTCATCGATACCGTCACAGATCGCTATGCGCGCGATCACGGAGTTCTCCCCCATCGTGACGATGCGACCCTGCTTCTCGAAGCGGCGCGACGAGACGCAATCGACGAACTGGAGCTCCGCTTCGTGGCTGACCTACCTGCCGAGATCGCCGCGTTGACAGCCCACGGTGTTGGAAGGGCAAATGGCTCTCTGACGGCGTGCGGGCCGGCCCAACGGCGGCAGAGCAGCACACTGCGCCTAAGCCGTCCTTAGGTAGGTTCCGTTTTGCGGCGGCACCATCCGCTTCGAAATGGCCTTTCGCACTCCCGTGTCGACAGACGAGATGCGATCGAGCGGCGCATAGATCCCTTGAAGCCGCGTTCGCTATTTCCGGACCGGGGGCCGCTGCCTCTCCTGCTCCTCATCTCTGACGATAGCGCCTACACTTGTCGGTAGGTGCATCTAAGGTGCATCTCTATGGACAGGACAGTATGACCATCGATCCACACACACTTCGCCCAGCTGAGGACGTTCCATTGGGGGGGCTGCCCTCGGCCGATCCGACCCTGCTCGGAAACGCTCCCCTCGAAGTCGCAGTGATCGAGATCCGGTATACCGCCCGTACCGACGAGATCACACCGGAGGTCGCCGCTGCTTTCCGGGACGACCTTGTGGAGAACACGGGGGTGGACTTCCCGAGCATTCAACCCACCGTCCAACAGCAGATGAGGATCGACTTCGGGGCCAACGGCGTTTCCCAGGTGGCAGCGGAGTCCAGTGGGTGGCAAATTGCTTCCGCGGACGGAGCACACGTCACGCTCATGCCCGACATCCTGATCATGCAGGTCAACCGCTACGAGCGGTGGCGTACCAGCATGAAGGCTCCGCTAACCGTTCTGGTCGAATCTCTCGGACGGTTAGTCAAGCCATCGTTGGTGCACCGCATCGGTCTGCGGTACGTCGACCGCTTCCATGACAGTGGGTTCAACTCTGCAGAGGCTTGGCGTGGCCGGATCGACGACACCCTTCTGGGCCCTGTGCTTAACCCAGTGTTCGGCGGCAGTGTTCGAGGTGCTCAACAGCAGGTGGAGATCCGGCTTGATGATCATCACGGCGCGTTGCTGCGGCATGGACCAGTTCGCGATGATTCGGGCAAGTGCGTGCAGTATCTACTCGATACGGACGTGTTCCGCCACTCCTCATTCACGTTCGACGTGCGAGAGGTCGTCATCTCAGCGGAGCGGCTGAACCGCACTTCGTTGTCACTTTTTCAGGCGTCGGTTACCGATACCTACCTGAAAGAGCTTCGAGAAGGGAGCGCGAAATGACGATCATGGAGCAGCAGCCGACCGGCTCCCGCGTGCTCCGGTCACCTTCCTGGGCCCGAGCACAAAAGGGCCTGTACCCGGCCCCTTGCGAGGACGGACTCTGGTCCAGCACGTTCGTGGAGATGAGTTCATCGCCGGGGTTGCGGGATGTCGTCGCGCATTTCTCTGGAGCCCTCGACCCGTGCGGATGGGATCAGGTTCGCGTCGAAGTTTTCAAGAGTCTCGACGGGCAGATGAACCTTCCGGGCTCGGCGCTGTGGTTGACGATGCCGTATACATTCATCGATACGGTGCTGTCCGACGAGCAACAGGTCGACGAGACGGTCGATGTTCTTGATGCCTTCGAACGAATCCGAGCCGAACTGGGCCTAACGCAGAAGGAGATGTTCAAGGCCACCGGCATCAACAAGCGCACGTTCCACTCGTGGGCGGCAAAGCCCCCCGCCAGCCGGCCCCGTGTAGCCAGCTTGGGTGGACTGTGGGAGTTGGCGGACGCCGTCGACGACCTCCGCAGCACACTGGACCAGCCGATGAACAGGTGGCTGCGTGCCGACAAGAAGCGAGCCTCCGCACTACTCGACGGCCGGTTCGACGACCTCGTTGACCTGGCTGTGGATCGGACGCCGTTCCCTCGGCGAGAGATCGGCACTTCGGTATACGAGGGGATCGCCGAACACGTCGAGACACCGATCATTCGAACCGGTGGTCCGGTGGTGACCGAGAACGTCGAGGACGGATTCGCCCGGTGACTATTGATCGACTCCTGCCGGAGCGATGGCCCCCGCACACGCTTCTCGCTCTGGAGCGGTGGCGGCAAGGGCATCTTCTCCCGATGGATCGCGGCGCATGGATCGTCCCAGCGTGGGTAGACGACCCTGTAACCGGAGAACCCGCTGCCGATGGAGCGTTGGGTGAGGTGCGTGCTCGGTCAGCACCATTGAGTGACAGCGGGTATGCCGCGGTGGTGTCACAGACCTGCGACATTGCGGGCGGTCCCGGGATGCGGCATCCGCTGGTGCAGGCATGCCCGGTACGCGACATCTCAGTCTTTTCGACGGAGAAGGTCCAGCAGATCAAAGACCATCAGCTCTCCGACTACGTCTGGCTAAGTGAGCCTCCGGTTCCTGGAGCGGTTTGGGCCGTGGACCTGCGCGCGATCGTTCCGGTCAGCAAGGGTTTGCTCGCTGCGCAGGAACCGGTCGTGGGGTTCGCCTCGATTGAGGACGAGCTCATTCTCGGACAGCGCCTTGCCAGCAAACTTGGCCGGCCTGCTGTGCACGATGCGCTTGCCGGTCCGGTATTCGAAGCTCTGCGCAAACTCATTTCGAAGGCGAAGAAGTCGCAGGACTGGTGCGATGACGTCGAACAGCTTCGTTTGGAGATCGTCGAGGGGACCACACTGTATCCGAAGCGTGTGCGACTACTCGTGCTGACAGACGTCCGCTTCGGACCGTCGGAGAAGAAACCGCTTCGCGACGAATGGAAGTCCCATCGGAAGTCATTGAACGCCGCCGGGATTACTTGGGAACCAATCCATTTCCTCACGGTCGACAAATGCCCCGTGCGACTCTATCGCGCGTCGGTACCCATCGAAGCGCCGACTCTCGAGCGCGGACGGTTTGCATAGACCCACTCGGGGTGTCCGCCTCACCAATCGCACAGCTGATTTCGGACAGGGTGGCCCCACGTACCTATCGAAGCACGCCGCGGTCCGCTCCCGGCCGGATCGCGGAGTCAGAAGGCAGGTTACGAGCGACTGCGCTCACTGGCGACGGATCCGCCCTAGGGCGCTCGGCAACGCCGATGCCGATGTTGCGCAGGACGCACATCGATTGCCTGGCGGGTTATCTGCCACGTGACCCAGGTTACGCAGCGCGCATCACGCGGGCACAACGGGCGTTGACGACCAGATGATCGATACGGTTGCTGAGCCGTTCAGGCGCGATACGGATAAACAGCTTTGGCGAGATCACGCGCCGCCGTCAGAGTCGCTCGGTCGAGGTCCTTGTGCCGTGCCCGTTCCGTGAGCCTCGCTAGCAGCGTGCACAGCGCCCGCTCGTCCCGGGAGGCAATGTCTGCGGCGTCGAGCGCGCTGACAGGGACAGGAGCCGGTGAATCTTCAGGCGTCAGGGCGAGGTCGGTCGCGGAACCGGCCCTCGGCACCTCGACGACGCGGATCGGCGTTCCGTGGCGCTCGGCAGCCATGCGTGCAGCAGATGAGTCGCGCCGACACGTGTCCGAGCAGTAGAGCCGGCAGCGTCCGCGACGTGGCCTGTCTTCAGGATCCATCATCAACACATCGCATCGCACGCACCGCGGCCACTCCGTGTCCACACGAGCGTCGCGCCATGCATCAGCGCGCGCAGCCGGTTGCTTCTTAACGGCTTTCGCCGCCTTGCTGCGCAGCAGCGCGCGTATCTCTCTGACATCAACACCGACCAGCTCGGCGATAGCCGCCAACGTCGCGCCACGTTCCCGCATGTCCTTGATCGATGCACAGGCTTCCGCGTAATAGCGGCTGCGCCTGCGCTGCGCCTCCGCCTCCGCTTGCTGGCGAGACTGCGCGACGCGACGGGCCTGCCATTCGTCCACATCCTGCAGGCGTCCGATCAACGCCCGAACGGCGGTCGCGTCATCGGCGTTGGCACGGTCCTGCTGCGCTCGCACTTCGTTCGCTCGGCGTTGCGCCTCGACGGCGCGACGACGCGCCTCCAGTTTCGACACAGCAGTCATGTCGACAACCTACGAAGCAACACGAGGTTTCGTCCACGACCACAGCCACATTCGTCTCAGTTCCGCGCGTCGCTCAGCGTCACTTCCGATGGCGCGCCCCGGCCGCTGTCGTCACTGCCGAGTAACCCGCCCCGCTTGCCACCAAGCCATCCCTGCCAGCCAGTTCCTCCAATTCCGACACACCTCTTGCACTCTGGGGCCAGCACGATCACTTTTCGTCGGACGATAAACACGCATCGATCCGCAATGCCATTGACGAAAGTGCTACGGGGTCTCAACGCGAGCAACCGCACTGCGAACGCTGAGGCGGTTCACGTCGCCTGGCCCGACATAGTCGTCGTGGGCATGCCTGCGATCTGCGTGCACGGCCCCTAGCGAGTGACGGCGAACATTTCGCCGGTGCCATCGCCGACGTGACTGGAGTGCAGAGGAAAGTTCGAAGACCAGCCAGACTGGGCGCAGTGAAACTCGTTGCCGCTAGAGGGCTATGCGAGCGGTCGCCCTGCATGCAGACTGGCGGCCTTCACGCGCTTGGTCTCGCCATCGTCGCTCTTGCAGTGGGCGGCGAGAAAGCCATCGACGAGGTTCTCGCAGTCGTCGTGAGTGATGCCGCGAATCCCGGTCATCCGGGCAAACGCCAGTGGGCCGACCAGTTGGCACAGCGCCAGTTCTCGGTCGAAGTTCTCCAACTCGGCTTGCGCCGTCGGGCTAGAGAGTATGGCGTCGAACGGTTGCCGGTACTGGTCGACGACTCGGGCCCGCAACGCGCCGGATGTGTGTCGATCATCGGCTTCGTTCGTCGGGCCGGTGGGACCAAGGGACAGCCATGCCAGCGTCGTGACATGCAGTGGCGCGTCGTTGAAAAGAGCGGCTTGGCGGCTTAGCAATTCGATCAACTGGTCACGCAGAGGGCCGCTGGTCGGTACCGGAGTCGCCACCTGGGGAAGCAAGCGTTCGAACGTGGCTGCGAGCAGGTGCGACGAACTTTGGAAATGGCGGTAAAGCGTGGTTCTGGCCACTTTGGACGCTTTGGTGACGGCATCGATCGTGACGGCTTCCACGCCGCCAGTGCTCAGAAGGGTCGCGGCTGCATCCAGCAGTCGATTTCGAGACCGGATTCGCCGCGGGTCCACGTCATCGTCAGGGACCGGCGCTGGCTGACTGTCGCTCACTCATTCACCTCGGCGGTCGATTTCACGCGATGCTGTCCTGGCAGTCTAGCAGTGTGGTACTAACGGTATCGAAGCGAAACCGATAGTATTGGAGCGTGATTGTGCCGGAAAGCGCGTCGCTGCCGAAGCGGTTACCTTCGCACACGACAACGTGCATGGGTTGCGGCCCCGACAATCCCCACGGACTGCAGTTGGTGGTGCACCGCCGCGGCGACGCGGTGTACTCCGACGTGATTTTCGACGAGCGCCACATCGGGGCTCCTGGGCTGGCCCATGGCGGAGCAGTTGCGGCGGCGTGCGATGACGTCTTGGGATTCACATTGTGGATCGCCGGCACACCAGCGGTGACTCGCAGCCTGACAGTGGAGTATCTGCGGCCGGTACCTCTGCATCAACCCCACAGGATCACCGCCCACATCCGGTGCCGCGAAGGACGGGCTCTGCACGTCATGGCGACGGGCACTGATTCCGATGGGGCCAACCGCTTCACCGCCACTGCGGTATTTGTCGCGGTCAGCCAGGATCACTTCGCTGCGCACGGCGACGTCAGTGCTTTTGGCGGCCTTCTCGAACAGTTCTCACGTCACGGCGGCCTCGACGACGGGCGACCATGACGCTCCCCCTTTCTCGCAGCCATGGCAAAACCCGACCGCTGGAGGCAAAATCAGCCGGCGGCCGGACGCGGACCGCTGTAGCGCCCGCCTCGCATTCATCCACCCAGCGCCGGGAAGCGATTCTGGACGCGGCCCTGCTCGTGGCCACGTCAGGTGGCTATGAGGCGGTTCAGATGCGGTCGGTCGCCGAGCGGGCCGGTATCGCCGTCGGCACGCTCTACCGCCACTTCCCGGCGAAGACCAACTTGTTGGTGGCGGCGCTATCGCGCGAGTTTCGCCGACTCGACTCGGCTGACGACTGGGCTAGCGGTGACGGCACGCCATTGGAACGGCTCGAACGTCTCACCACACACCTACATGACCGCTGGCAGCGCGATCCCTGGCTGACATCAGCCATGACACGAGCGTTCGCCGTTGCAGACACCCGGGCAGCCGCAGAACTAGACTGCGCCGCCGCCGAAATTCAGACCCTGCTGGCCCGCACGCTCAGGGGCGGCGAACCGACTCCAGCCGATTTACACATCGCCGCGATCATCTCCGACGTGTGGCTGGCCAACCTCGTGGCCTTTTGTGGCCACCGAGCGTCGGCCGCCGATACTCGCGAACGCATCGACCTGGCCACTCGGCGCGTGGTGACCAGCCGCGCACGACCCGCGGAAACCGCATAACGATACTAGTAGTATCGCAGCGCTACCTGAAGTACCCTTAGGGCGAGGCTCGATGACGCGGCGAAGGAGAGTGCCATGTATACCCAATGGATCGAAAATTGTGTCGTGCAACGCGTCTCCGTGCGCGACGGCCTGGTCCTGGACCTGGACGACTACAACGAGATTGTCATCTCGTGCCCCTTGCTGCTGACACTGCCTGCGGTCGACCCGTATCCCGCAGAAGCGGTACGCATCGATCCACTCAAGATCGCGACTGACGAACGCCCGTTGTTGAACCTCGCCGGCGCGGTGTGCACTCAGGCCTGGTCCGGCGACGATGGAGGGCTACACCTGAGGTTCTCGCGTGGACACAGCATCGACGTCGACCCCGATTCCGAGGAAACGGCATGGGAGTTGTACGGCAAGCGCCACGGCTACATGGCATGCCTACCCCGGGGGCGGGTACGCGTGGTCCGCCACGACCTCCCCGACAGCGACGACGCCAACATCCTCAACAACGCCGCACAACCGTCGGCGGGGTCGGCGCGACAGACGCACTAAATGCGACCGCGGACGGGGACGGGTCAACTTCGGCGGCAATGCGTGGATCAGATTGAACGTGGACCGGACTGCCCTGGCGACATCGAGGCGGGCGAGCATTCCCGAATGATGCTGTCGAGGTTTTGCTGCACGCGCTCGGGAGCGATGCCAACCGATGGTGAATACAGCATGATGTGGTCGAGGACGCCGTCGTAGCGTCTCAGCTGTTCACGGACCTCGTGTGCCGTCCCCGCGACGCCCATGGTGTCGATCATCTCCTCGGACACCGCGGCGAACATCGCCGGGAAATCGCGCTGGGCGAATGCTTCCCGGATGGTTCGGCCTTCGCTGGCGAAGCCGTTCACATCAAGTACCGTCTCGTAGGATTTGACCGAGGAGTAGAACGCAATCTGCTGCGCCAGTTCGCGCCTGGCGACCTCGGCGTCGTCGTGGATGGCGCACATCACCATGGAAATGATTTCCACGTCATTGGGGTCGCGGCCGGTGTGCGCGGCACCCCTGGCGATAGCGGGCCGGACGATCTCCTCGACGTAGGTGGTGGTGAACAGGGGATGTCCGGCCAGCCCGTCGGCCACCCGCCCGGCCGCCTCGCACATCCGAGGCCGGACACCGGCGGTGACGATCGGGATCGGCCGGCTGGAGGGTCCCACGTCGCCGGTCGGCGTGAGATTCATTCTGTAAAAACGACCCTCGTGATGGATCGGGCCTTCATGCAGGTTCCATATCCGGCGCAGCAGCATCACGAGTTCTTCCATCCGCAGCGCGGGCGCGGAGGTGTCGGGCACGCCGTGCCAGTCGCTCATCATCCGCTTGGTGCCGTTGCCGATGCCCAGCACCAGCCGTCCGTTGGAGAGTTCGTCGAGATCACGCGCCTCGGTGGCCAGCACCAGGGGGCTTCGGCCGACGCCGTAGAGAATGGAGGAACCGATCCGGCAGTTCTGTGTGCAGTTGGCCATCGCGGCCATGGAGATCGAACCCGACCGGGAGTAGAACTCCGAGGCCCATACGGCGTCGAACCCGGCCGCATCGGCGGCGTGTGCGGTCTGGGCCAGTGACTTCAAATCCGCGCCGAGAACCGACAGGCCGTAGGTGCTCATGACCGGTCTCCTGTGCGCGGGCGCGGGCCGTCGAATACGACGGCGCTGACCCGTGGCCGCCGTCTGGTGGAGGTGATCCTCGGCGACCAGGTACATGAGTGCGTTGATGATGTTTGCGTCGAGCGGGGTAAGAGACGTGGAACGCGCGCGGCCAGCCGTGCGCCACCTCCAAGGCTGGTGCTCAGCATCTTCCCTCCCTGGGTGACCGCACAATGCAGGGTGTCGAAGTCGCCTTCTGTATGGAACTAGTGAAGTGCGCCATCGTGACGACGACGAATAACCCTGAGGCGGACGCGACTAGCTGACCGGTAGTCTCCTCGCGCAATTCTGTCCGGACTTCGAGTTTCCGGCCGGTCTTGGACACCAGCTCCGCGCTGACCTCGTAGGGGACCCCCAGCAACACCGGCGCGTAGAACTCGGTATCGAACCTGCGGGTGACGGCCATCTCACCGACGACGTACAGCAACATGCCCACCATGTCGTCGAGTACGGTCATGACTGCGCCGCCATGTGCGATACCGGGTGCGCCGCGATGTCTGCCGTCGAAGATATGCCTGGCACCCACCCCGTCGCCATGCCGACGCGCTCGCAGGCGATGACCGTGCGGATTGTCTGTGCCGCAACCAAGGCACCACGGGTGGTGCGCATCAAGGTAGTCGCCGTCGGCGGCGACAGCACGATCCTGAAAGCTATGCCACCATGCGATGGCCGAATCTTCTTCCGCTTGCTCTTCGATGACGAAACCCTCCTAAATAGACCCTCGTAGCGCGTGGTTCACCACACGACTGAAGAATTGCGCCGGCGTCGACTGGGCTGATCGCCGGTAGATATGTATGTAGGACTCGTTAGCCCGCCGAGATCATCGCTGCGACACACCTTCCGATTAGGACACTGTCGGCTATCTGGTCCTGCCCGTAATCCCTTGGACTGCAGTGTATTCATAGCCGGCCAGATCGCGTCACAATGAACTGGCACACAGTCCGCAGCGCCTCACAACTCCTGGGAGAAGGCGTCACGCTGGGCTCCAGCGCCAGCCATGAGCGGGCCGTACCGGTGATGCAACTCTGTAACGATGTCGGTGAAGGGGAGATCGTGGTACCAACCGCGGTCGTTGAGGTACTCCATGTGTTGGCTTCCCCCACCGTCGTAGGCATGGAGGAGCGCATCGGTGTGGCCGTCGAAGTCGATCGGAGGTACACCGAATCGCGCGCAGAGCTCGGCATTGAACGCCGGAGTGGCCTTCACCCAGCGGTTGTTGAGTTGTAATTCGCTATATCCGTGGTAGACGAACACGTCGGTACCTCCCATCCGGGCACGCAATGTGGTGGTCTGCAGATGGTTGCGCACGTCCGCGAATCCGAGCCGGGCCGGAATGCCCGCCGCACGAGCTGCCGCGGTCAGCAGCACCGCCTTCGGTATGCAATACGCCCTCGACGCTGTCGCTACATAGCTCGCCCGATAATGCTCGGGATCGTCGTCGGTGCTATAGGGATCGTACCAAATCCTGTCCCGCACAGCGGTGAAGATCAACCTCGCCTTCTGCACAGGGTCACGAACGTCACCGACCGCGTCCTCGGTGAAGCGCTGTACATCGTCGTGCTGCCAATCGAGGAACCCAGTTGTCTCCAGGAAACTCGATTCGTTTGAAGTGTCGCTCACAGATAGCCTTTCAGATAAGCCTCGAGGCCGGTATCGACAGTGCCAACGGATCGACTGGCCGTTTCGAGGGCTTCGACGAGGCGTGTTTCGGAGTCCGGGATCGTCGCGGCGATTTTGGCCGCAGCGAGACTACGACTCCGTAGCGATGTGCCGGCATCGGTGGCTGCGGCCGCAAGCTCAGACCACGCTTGGGAAGCGTGTCGGGCCGCGGCCGCCGCTTCGGCTGCGGCGGCGTCCCCGAGGAGATCGGCGATATTCTGGCAACCTTGTGCTTGCAGCATACGAAAGAGCCCGCCACCGGTTCCGGCTTTCTCGATGAACGCCCCGAGCCCGAACAATGCCGCGGTCAGGGCGTCGTCATCAAACACCGTTGGCCAATGCCGTACGTCATCGGCGAACTCCTGCACACCCTTCAAACCGGAGGCCTCGACTTCAGCTGCCTCGATGCGCAGTAGCGGCGCACCTACGGCACCGCCGCGCATGAAAGCTGCGCTCGCGGCTAATGCAGTGGCGGCAATCGGCCCAAGGTCGGGCACTCGCTCCGGCCAGTCGACGTGATATGTGGTGTGCCGGGTCGGTGTAGGGAACCCTACCGAGGACCGCGCCCGGCGCAGGTCGTCATAAGCCACCGTTTGGGTGGTCTCGCGGTCATTATCGACCACATAGGCAACCCCTTGTTCGTCATCATATCCGGTGATGACGATGTCGTGACGGCTCATGTGCAATCGGACGCGCAGGTAAGGAAGTTCGCCGATGTCAGCCCAGACCATGACGGGTCGGCCCTTGTCGACTTCGTCGGTAACAAATGACCATCCCACGTCTGCGTCATCGGTCGATCGCACTACGCAGTTTGCACCAACTCGGGAGAGGTAGTCTTTTTCCAGGTCGCTTCCTCGTCCTACCAGGTAGATCTGGGGAAACAATTGCGTAGAGCGGACGTACGAGAAGTCCAAGGCTCCGCCGAGGGTGAAGACCAATCCTTCACTGAGTGTTTCTGTCCCCCATCCTAGTTGTGCCCATTCAGTAAGGTCACGCAGCGCACCGGAACCACAGTGCCCTCCTCTCCTGTGGGGATAGGGAATTTCAATCCTCGCCATCGCCGCTTCCTCTCTTGTCCAATAGCACTGTTAAGACTCATCGAAAGCTACGTTCCATCAAGGCGTCGCGGCTGGCGGTAGGTGCCAGAACTGGTCGACCGCAGCCAATCTCACCCGCGCAGCTCGACCGCCTATGACTATGGGAAACATTGCTTTCGATCGCTATCCGCATCAAAGCGTCAACGGTGAGAGCCCCTGACCCGCAGCATCGCCATCGTTGTACTGAGCTCGCTTGGTGCCGTTTTGCGCTTCCCTGCTTTCGGTGCTCTGTCAGAATCGGATGAGTCCTCGGATGTTGCGGCCTGACCGCATGTCGTCGTAGCCCTCATTGATCTCATCGAGGGTGTACTCACGGGTGATCAGCTCGTCGAGTTTGAGTTGTCCGGAGTTGTAGAGTTCGACGAGCCGCGGGATGTCGTGGGCGGCGTTGGACGAGCCGTAGAGGGCACCGCGGATCTGCTTTTCATACAGCGTTAATTCCAGCAGCGAGCCCGACATCGACGTGTCTTCGGGGTGTCCGATCGCGGTAATGACCACACGGCCGCGTTTACCGACCAGTGATAGCGCCTCAGCGGTGTAGGCCCCTTCGGCGACGTCGGTGGTCAAGACGCAGACGTCGGCGAGTTTGCCACGGGTGATGTCGCTGATCAGTGACCAGGCCTCATCGATGGTGGCAACGGCATGCGTCGCGCCGAAACCGCCAGCTTGTTCGCGCTTGAACTCCACTGGGTCGACAGCCACGATGGTCAACGCGCCAGCGATGCGGGCGCCTTGGATCGCATTCATGCCGATGCCGCCGGCGCCGATCACGACCACGGTATCCCCGGCGCGCACGTCACCGGTGCGTACCGCCGAGCCGTAACCGGTCGTGACACCGCAACCGATCAAGGCCGCCTTGTCCAACGGTGTCCCGTGGTCAACCTTGACCAAGGAGGCCTTCGGCACCACGGTGTATTCCGAGAACGTGCCCAGCAAGCACATCTGGCCGACATCCTCGCCGCGGGCATGGAAGCGGTAGGTGCCGTCGATCTGGGGTCCCATCATGATCGCCGCACCCATGTCGCACAGGTTTCCCATCCCGCGCGCGCAGTAAGAGCAGTGCCCGCAAGACGGCAGGAACGTCAGGATGACCGAATCGCCCTCGGCCAGGTCCTCGACACCTGCACCCACCTCGACCACGGTGCCGGCGCCTTCATGACCACCGACGACGGGCAGCGGAAACGGCAGATCACCGGTCACCAGGTGTTCGTCTGAATGGCACAACCCGCTGGCGGTCAACCGGACCAGCACTTCATCCGCACCGGGCGGATCCAGCTCGATCTCATCAACCTCCCACTTCTCTCCCAAGCCCCAGAGCACGGCAGCGCGTGTTTTCATGTGTGTCCTCTCCTCAACGTCGGTGCTTCCGTAGCAGTGGATGGTTCACGCCAGCGTCTCGACGGCGAGCTCACCGTCGGCATGCTGGCGGCGCAGCTTCTTCTTGTCGAACTTGCCAGTAGACGTCAACGGAACGTCGGCGACGAACGCCCACCGTTCCGGTAGCCACCACTTGGCCACCCGTGCACGCAGGAACTCAGTCAACTCCGCAGCGGTGGCGGTGCAGTCAGCGGCCAGGACCACCACTGCCAGCGGCCGTTCCTGCCACTTGTCGTCGGGCACTCCAATCACCGTGGCGGTGCGTACTGCAGGGTGAGCGGCCAACTCGTTCTCCAATTCCACCGAGGAGATCCACTCCCCTCCAGACTTGATCACGTCTTTGGCGCGGTCGGTGAGAGTGATGAACGCATCGGCGCTGATGGTCCCGACATCCCCGGTGCATAACCAACCGTCCGGCGACACCGCCGGACTGTCATGCTCGTAATAGGACTGAGTGATCCACGGGCCGCGGATCTGAATCTCCCCCACCGACAGTCCGTCCCAAGGTTGTTCTGCACCGCTGTCATCAACGATGCGCGCCTGCACACCGGCCACTACCCTGCCTTGGGTTCCCCGCAGGTAAAGGGACCTCTCCGGGGTGTCGGTGTTCCGCGGCAGAGCGACCGCAGCCAGCGGGGAGGTCTCAGTCATCCCCCAGGCCTGCACGATTCGGATGCCCAGTTCGTCATAGGCAGTCATCAACGACCTCGGAACCGCCGAACCACCGCACGCCACCATCTCCAGCGAACTCACGTCGTGGCCGGGATTGTCGCGCAGGTAGTGCAAGACATCGGTCCAGATCGTCGGCACAGCGCCCGCCATCGTGGGCCGGGCCGCCTCGATCATCTCCACCAATGGCCCCGCCTGCAGGAAACGGTCAGGCAGCAGAAGCTGCGCCCCCGCCATCATCGCCGCATACGGCAACCCCCAGGCATTAGCGTGGAACATCGGAACGATCGCCAACACCGTGTCGTCATGACCGATGCCCAAGGCGTTCGAGGTGCACGCCGATTGAGAGTGCAACCACGTCGAACGGTGGCTGTAGACAACGCCTTTCGGGTGCCCGGTAGTACCGCTCGTGTAGCACATCGCTGCGGCCGACTGCTCGTCGACGTCGGGCCAGTCGAACGTGCTCGGCTGGGCTGCCACCACATCGTCGTAGCGAAGGACGTCCTTTCCGCAGCCCTGCACTGCGGTAAGATCACCCGTGCCGGTCACCAGCACCGTGCGCACCGAGGTCATCGACGGCAACGCCGCCGCCAACAGGTTCAGCACCGTACCGTCGACGATGATCACCTGATCTTCGGCATGATTGGCGATCCACGTCAGCTGTTCAGGTGGCAGCCGCAGATTCAACGTATGTAGCACCGCACCCATCGACGGCACCGCCGCGTAACAGTCCAGGTGCTCCTGGTTGCTCCACTGCAGCGTCGCGACACGCTCGTCTCCACAAATGCCTATCTCGCGCAACGCATTCGCCAACCGCGCCGCACGCTGCCCCAACTCATGATACGACACCCCAGAGATCTGTTGGGGTCCGCGTGCGGTCAACACCTCGCGATCGCCATGGACTGCCGCAGCATGGGCCACGATCGCGGGCACCGTCAACGCAACGTCCTGCATCGTGCTCCTCATCGAGAGCCCGCCCGACAACCCTTGATGAGGCGACGGTCACGCATCGATGAGGTCCTGCCGATCCTGACTCTGCAGCATCAACCGGTACTCGGGGAACAGATTCTTGGCCTGCGGAATCAACTTGATCAACTTCGGCACCGGGCCCTTTGCGCGCACCGTCCCCTTGGCCATCGCCATCGTCAGGTTCACCTTGCCCAGCCAGAACTTGTTTCCAGTGTCCGCCGACATGAACAACTCCACGTTGGGCACCGCGGTACTGGCCGCTCCGGTCTCCACCACCTTCTTCGGCATGTCCACCGTTACCACCGCGTCCGGATCGGTGTAGTGCACCCGTAACACCACACCCGAATTTGCGAGCTTGTCCGCCAGTCCCTCCTTCTCCAAGCCCCGTTGAAAGATCCCACCCAAGAAGGCATAGACCTCGTCCTCGTCCTTGAATACCGCCACCGTCAATCTCCACCAATCTCGTTGTCAGAACAGAACAGTCGCGAGCATCGACTCAAGACGATGCTCCCCCCGCAAAAATCGTCACGCCTGTTGGCGACCTCCACTAGCTTCTGATGCGCTGCGGTAACACCGCCGAGGTGCCCGGCGGCATCCGCTAGCCAGTCCCCGCGGCCAGCGGAGTTGGATGGCGGTTCTCGCTGACGTTCGTCTCCGACACACGCGTCGCAATCGCAGTCGCCGTCCCATCGCCCATGCAGCCATGACCTCAGACCGAGCCGGCGAGCATGAGTTCGGCCCGTTCGACGGGGACCTGCTGCGTAATGACCCGCTTGCTGAACATGAAGTCGCGGGGGCGATTGATGCAGTCGGCGGCGATGAGCTCGCCGGCACGCAGGTAGAAGCAGGTGAAGTCGCGGTCGCGGGTCGGGTCGCCGCTGAGGACCACCTCGTCGTACCCGGTGTTGAGACCCGCGATCTGGAGCTTGAGGTCGTATTGATCTGACCAAAACCAAGGCAGCGCTGATATCTTCTTGGACTTCCCGCACAAAGTCGCCGCCGCGACTTTGGCCTGCTCGGCCGCACTGGGCACGGACTCCAGACGTATACGGCGGCCGTAACGAGCCATGTCGTGGCTGACGCAGTCCCCGGCGGCCATGATGGCGGAGTCGCTGGTCTGGGCTTGGTCGTCGATCACGACGCCGTTGTCGACGACCAAGCCCGCGGCAGCGGCGAGCTCGGTGTTCGGCTCAACGCCGATGCCGACAATGACGAGGTCGGCGGAAATCGATTCGCCACCGGCCAGGACTACTTCGCCGACTTTGCCGTCGCCAGACAGAGCCTCGACCCGCGCGCCCGTCTGGATGTTGACGCCCGCCTCCCGGTGGATCCGGTCGAAGAACGCCGATACCTCCGGGGCGGTCACCCGTTCGAGGACGCGCTCCGTCGCCTCGAGCACGGTGACCTCTAGACCCAACGCACGCAAGGAGGCAGCCGTCTCCAATCCGATGTAACCGCCGCCGATGATCACGGCTCGACGCCCCGGTCTGGTGGCGTCTCGGATCATCTCGACGTCCGCCGCGGTGCGTAGGTAGAAGACTCCGGCCAGGTCGGCGCCTGGGGTGGAGAGCCGACGGGGGCGCGCGCCCGTGCACAGCGCGAGCCTGTCGTAGGGCAGCACCTCGCCGGTGCTCAGCGAGAGGTGACCCGCTGCGCGATCGATTGCCTCCACCGTCGCATCCAGAACTTCGATTCGCAGCTTTGTGTAAAACTCGGCGCTGCGGATCGCGAGCTTGTCGACTGTGCAGTTCCCGGCCAGATATGCCTTCGACAGCGGAGGGCGTTGGTAGGGCGCTGCCGATTCATTGCCGACGAGGACGATCTCGCCGTCCCATCCTTCTTGACGAAGGCTGGCCGCCAGTTGGGCGCCCGCGTGGCTGGCGCCCACGATGACCGCTCGATGCAAAGTCATGCGCCGGCTTTCGGGGTGAGGCGGACCATCAGCTTGCTGATTCCCCTGACGAAGTTGGATTGCACGTATTCGGGCTCACCAATGACCTCGATCTTCTCGAAACGAGGAAGCAGCTCCTCCCACAGGATCCGCAACTGCATCTCGGCCAACCGGTTGCCCATACAGCGGTGGACGCCGAACCCGAAAGAGATGTGGTTGCGGGCGTTGTCCCGGTCGATGATGAAGTCGTCGGGCCGATCGAATACGCGCTCATCGCGGTTTCCCGATGCGTACCACATCACGACCTTGTCACCCTTGCGAATGAACTGACCATTCAGCATGGTGTCGGCCTTGGCGATCCGGCGCATGTAGGCGAGTGGCGTCTGCCATCGGATAATCTCGGAGTTCATGTTGGGGATCAGGTCGGGATTTGCTTTCAGCTTCTCGAACTGGTCCGGGTAGCGGTTCAACGCGAGAACGCCGCCGCTCATCGAGTTCCGGGTCGTGTCGTTGCCTCCGACGATCAGCAGCAGAAGGTTGCCCAAGAACTCCATCGGCCGGTCGATCAGGTCTTTGGTGCTTTCATTGCTCTGCAGCATGGTGATCAGATCGAACCCAGGCTCTTCTCCGGCACCGGTCCGGGCCGCCTTGTCGTGCCAGTGCCGGCTGAGATCTCGGGCCATGGCGCGCATGCCGACGAACGTCTCGTCAAGGTCCGAGGGACCGCCGTTGGTTTGCTCCATCGAGGTTGCCAGATCCGACCACTCGACAAGCTTGCGACGCTGCTCGTACGGAAAGTCCAGCAGGGTCGCAAGCATTCGAGCGGTCAGCTCGATCGAGACGTCGTGAACCCAGTCGAACGGCTGATCCACGGGGAGGTTATCCAGCACCTCCCTTACGCGCGAGCGAATCAGACCCTCCATTTCCCGTAGGTTCTTGGGTGCGACCACCCCTTGGACAGCCGCCCGCTGCAGGTCGTGGCGTGGTGGATCCATCGCGATGAACATCTTGATATCCAGGAAGCGGGGCGGCACCCCGATGACGATCAATGGCTCAGCGGAGAAGACCTCATGATTCTTGTCGACGGCCACGATGTCGGCATGCCGGGTGACGGACCAAAACGGGCCGAAGGCACTGTGCCGCTGATAATGGACCGGAGCTTCGTTACGCAGGCGCTCGTAGTATGACTGCCAGCGCCCCTGGCGATAGAGAAAAGGATTGCTGAGATCGATGTCGGCGAGTTCGACCTCCTCGGCCGGCGGAATAGGACGCTCTACAAAGAGTTTCTTCCCGTTCGTACCGGTCACCCAACGCCGAGTTTTGTCGTAGGCGTGTGCACCTTGAATCTGCAGGTCGATCGGGATGGTCGCCTGAACTTTCTCGGCGACCTTTTCAGAGATTTTTACCATGTTTGACCACTTCCCTTCGTCGTCACATCTGGAACTCCGGCAGATGGACGATCAAGCCGTCCCATGCCTCGGAGGCCGTCATCTGGCAGGACAGCCGAGAGGTCGGCTGACGCTCGGGGTTCATCGCGAGCATCTCCTCTTCGCCGACGCCGGAGGAGCCGACCTGATCGGACCACTGCGGATCGACGACGACGTGGCAGGTACCGCACGCCGCTTCGCCTCCGCAGTCGCCGTCGATGCCAGGCACTGCATTGTTGGTCGCGACCTGCATGAGTGACTGGCCTTCATCGAGAGGCACCTGGTGCTTGTCGCCGTCGTGGGAGACAAAAGTGACAACGGCCATTACCGACTCCTCTTAAGTTGCCCTGAATGTGAATACTTGTTAACAGGATTGTCCAATCCGAGCGCTTCCGCTATGTTTGCGCGGATCAGGAACTTGTGGATTGGGCTCAGGGGGCACGATCGGTGAAGTTCAGCAACGCCGGTGTGCCTCCGGTCGCGTTCGTGCAAATGCTGGAGAGCCAGGCACTCGACCCGGACGCCGTCGCGCGGCTTCGCACCATCATGGCGCGCGAGGGAACCGACGAGGCGACGCTGATGCAGCACGATGTCCAGGCGCCACTGCGGTGGTTTCGCGATCTGTACCCCGATCTAGACGTCGACCGGGCAACCCTGCTCGGCTTCTCGTTTGCAGGACAGGCACAGTTGACATCTTTCGGCCCGTTGAGCGTCCCGCTGGTCAGCGCAGGCTCGGTAGCCGAGATCGTCGAGCTGCTCACCTATCTACCGTTGATCACCACGGCGATCAATGCACAATTCCGTCCAAACGACCAAGGTCTCACCGTCGGGCTCTGGGGGCACACAGGCGATCGGGCCCTGGACTGCTTAGCAGTCACATATACCGGCTCGGCGTTGTTACGACTGCTGGACATGCTCGTCAGTGACGCGCTGACCGTCACGCTCCACTTGAGTTGGTCAGCGCCGGTCTCCCTGAACAAACTCGCGGCAGAGATGGTACTAGCCGGGCGCCTGTTCTTTGACGCACCGATGTCCTACCTTCATGTTCCCGTCAACGCGCTCAATGAAGTGTGCCGGTTCTCCGATCCCCTTGCGTATCGACTCGCCGTCGCCGAGCTGAGGCGGACCCTCGACGAGCAGAGCGGAGCCACGTCCTTCTCCAAGAAGGTGAGACGGTTGTTGGACGAGGATCCCGGACAGCGAAGTTGCCAGCGGGTCGCAGACGAACTCTCGGTATCCACCAGCACACTCAAACGCCGGCTCGCCGAAGAGGGCACCACGTTTCGCGAGTTGCGCCAGTCGTGTCTGCGGGAGAGCGCGATGATGCTGTTAATCACCCGATCAATGTCGGCAAGCCAGATCGCGACCGAGCTCGGATACGGCGATCTTGCTAACTTCTCACACGCCTTCAAGCGATGGACCGGCCGCTCTCCGAGCGAGTACCGACGCTCACAACGCTGAGGATGTCCCCGCACGCCCGGAGATAGCCGGTCATGGGTAGCTTCTTCTTCTGAAAAGAAGTAACCGGTGCTTAAGAATCAGCCACGACGTCACCGAACGGCCGTGGAGGCCGCTGACCGAAGTCGAGTGAGTCATCAGTAGCAGGCCAAACCGTGCCCGACACGGCGACTGAACGGCAGAGCCGGGCGCTGGTGTGAATAGTCATTCGCTATTGTCGATACATGCCAGCGAAGACAGTCCGCACCGAACTCACCTCGGGCGCCATCGAAGGATTCACGCGGGACGGCGTCAATCGCTGGCGTTCCATTCCCTACGCCAAGCCACCAGTCGGCGCGCTGCGGTTCAAGGCTCCCCAGCCGGTCGAAGCGTGGGACGGCGTCCGACCCTGCCACCGATTCCGCTACTGCGCTCCACAGCCCCGCCGATACACCATCGTCGGTCCGGGCAAGTTCCAGCCCATGAGCGAGGACTGCCTCACCCTCAATGTCGTTGCACCCGACGGCGGCTCGGACCGACCTCTGCCCGTGATGTTCTTCATTCACGGCGGGGCGTACTTCCTGGGCAGTTCCGCGACACCGATCTATGATGGCGCGTCGCTTGCCCGCAGCGGTTGCGTGTACGTATCGGCAAACTACCGCCTCGGCGCGCTAGGGGCTGTCGACCTGTCGTCGCTGTCCACCGCAGACATCCATATTGACGACAACCTCTACTTGCGTGACCTCGTGTCGGCGCTCAGGTGGGTACGCGAGAACATCGCGGCATTCGGCGGCGATCCCGATAACGTGACGATCTTCGGAGAGAGCGCGGGCGCGCACGCCGTTACCACTTTGCTGGCCGTGCCAGCGGCGAAAGGGCTTTTCGCACAGGCTATCTCACAAAGTCCGGCCGGCGCGCTATCCCGCTCCCAGGAGCTGGCCGCGGAGTTCGCCGCCAAGTTCGCATCCATTCTCTGCGCCGACGAGCGGGAGCCCGCCCGCCTCCTGTTGGCGGCGCGTCCGGCTCAACTGGTGAATGCATTCGATCGCTTGCTCACCACGAGTGCATCGGACCTTGCTGGCGGTTACCCGGTGGGATGCACATTCGGAACCGACTATCTACCGTCCGAGCCCATTCAAGCGATGCGCGACGGCAAGGCGTACCGTGTGCCGCTGATCGTCGGTACGAACGCCGACGAGGGCCGGTTGTTCACTCGCTTCCTCAAACTCCTCCCGACGAACGAAGCCAAGATCGAAGCGTTACTAGCGGGAGCGGAACCCACCTGTCGCGAGCGAATTACTGCTGCCTATCCCGAATATCCGGCCCCCGATGCCTGTATCCGACTGGGGGCCGACTTCACATTCGGATCGACACTGTGGCAGCTCGCGGATTCCCACAGTCGGCACGCCCCCACATATCTGTACCGCTATGACTTCGCCCCGCGAACTCTGCAATGGGCCGGGCTGGGTGCCACCCATGCGACGGAGCTTCTTGCGGTGTTCGACGCCTACCGCACGCCGCTCGGTCGGCTACTCAGCGCCGGAGCCGATCGCCGCTCGGCCCTACGCGTGAGCGACGACATGCAAGGGCGCTGGGATGCTTTCGCACGCACCGGAGTTCCAGGAGACGGCTGGCCGCGCTACACCAGCGACGCCCGTCCGGTCCTCGTCTTCGATCGCGCTTCGCGAGTGGACAACGACCCCCACGCCGACCGCCGGAAAGCATGGGAAGGTTTTCAAGTCCTCGGACGCTGACGAGCGGTTCCCCGCGGCGACGCATGCGTTCACAGCATTTGGCACCGATTGTTTCTGGGAGCCAAGGGTGAAACGGTGGCAAGGAGCACCTCCGGCGTGCCAATCCCAAAAGGCCGAAGAGGGCCACATTCTTGCCGAGGACTTGACGTACGAATGCAACCCCGTGTTGCGGCCTTGGGATCCGATCTCGTCAATCGCTCGAACCGAATGCGGCCGACGAGGTGGCGAACCCAACATTTACGGAGCTGGCCACGCCGGTCGGGTTGCGCCGCCGGACGCAACGCGTTCGCTCACCAACTGGTCCTCGCGACATTCTGCCGGGTAACGTACTGCGAGTGAACGAGCCCTCACATCGGGAGGGCGGGTGCCGATCAGGACGGGGATTGATGAGCGAGGAAGCGATCACCTACGAGGTCGTCGACGGGGTGGCCTGGTTGACGATCAATCGCCCCGAGGCACGGAACGCGCTCAACGGGGCGGTCCGGCAGGGACTGTTCCACAGCGTTCACCGCTTCAACGCCGACGACTCCGCCAAGGTTCTGGTGCTGACCGGGGCAGGCGATAAGGCGTTCTGCGCCGGAGGGGACCTTAAAGAGATGGCGGAGACGGCGCTCACGGTTCCGCCGCCAGACTTCGCGCCGCAATTCGGGCGCAACATCCAGGTCGCCAAGCCGACCATCGCCGCGGTGAACGGCGTCGCCTTCGCCGGCGGATTCCTACTGGCCCAGCAGTGCGACCTCGTCATCGCAGCCGAGCACGCCAGGTTCGCGGTCAGCGAGGTCAAGGTAGGCCGCGGCTCGCCATGGGCTGTCCCGCTGTCGTGGCTGCTGCCGCCGCGGATTGCGCTGCAGATTTTGATGACCGGCGACCCGATCACTGCCGAGCGCGCCCGCGAGGTAGGCATGGTGAACGAGGTCGTGCCCGCAGCGGAGCTGCGGGTACGAGTTCAGGAGATCGCCCTGCGGATCGCTTCCAACGCACCGCTGTCCGTACTCGCGGCAAAAAAGACCGTATACCTCTCCGCAGCGCACCACCTGACGGAGGCCTACGCCCACGCCGACCAGATATGGGAGCCGGTGTACCTCAGCGCCGACGCGCTAGAGGGTCCCGCCGCGTTCCGCGAGAAGCGCACACCGGTTTGGAAGGGACGTTAGACGTGGCCGTGCCGATGGAGTCCTTGATCACCGACATCGGGGCGGAAACGGCCGAGCTGTGGTCACTGATCGCCGAGCTGCCCGAGGGGCAAGCCGGGTGGGACGCGCCCACCCCCGCGGCAGGCTGGGCGGTCCGCGATCAGATCAGCCATCTTGCGTTCTTCGACGACGCCGCGGTGCGCTCAGCCACCGACCCCGAAGGGTTCACGGCCGAGGTGCTGCCCATGCTCGCCGACGGCCGGATCTCCCCGGACACCATCGCCGAGCGCTACCGGCCGATGCCGACAGCGGAGCTGCTGTCCTGGTTCGACGGCGCGCGCCGCGCCCTCGTCGCTGCCTTCGCAGCGATCGACCCCTCGATGCGGGTGCCGTGGTTCGGCCTCCCCATGAGCGCGGCTTCCTCGCTGACCGCGCGGATCATGGAGACCTGGGCGCACGGTCAGGACATCGCCGACGCGCTGGGAGTGACCCGTGTGCCCTCGGCCCGGTTGCGCCACGTCGCCCACATCGGCGTGGGAGCGCGGGCGTTCAGCTACATGGCCAACGGCCTGGAGGTGCCCGAGGAACCCGTCCGTGTCGAGCTCACCGCACCGGGGGGCACGCTGTGGACCTGGGGCCCCGACGGCGTGCCCAACCGGGTCACCGGCACTGCGCACGACTTCTGCCTGCTCGTCACCCAGCGCAGGCATCGCGACGACACCGCACTGCACGTCACCGGTCCGCTCGCCGACCAGTGGCTCTCCATCGCGCAGGCCTTCGCCGGACCTCCCGGTGGCGGGCGCACCGCAGGACAGTTCGACGGAGGTGTGTCGTGAGGGACCCGGTACGCATCGGAAATTGCTCGGGCTTCTACGGCGACCGGATCGCCGCGGCGCGGGAGATGGTCGAGGGCGGGACGGGCGAGCAGAGCATCGACGTGCTGTGCGGGGACTACCTCGCTGAACTGACGATGCTCATCCTGGCGAAGGCCCAGGCGAAGGATCCGGCGGGCGGTTACGCGCGCACGTTCCTGACCCAGATGGAGCAGGTGTTGGGCACCTGTTCCGACCGCGGTATCAAGATCGTGGCCAACGCCGGTGGGCTCAACCCGGCCGGGCTGGCCGTCAGATTGCGCGAGCTTGCGGACCGGCTCGGTATCACCGTCCGGATCGCCCACATCGAAGGTGACGACTTGCGCGGGAACCTCTCCGCGATCACCCCTGCGGTCGGTGAGGTCAAGCCGGTCTCGGCCAACGCCTACCTCGGGGGTTGGGGTATCGCCGAAGCGCTGGGTGCGGGCGCCGACGTCGTCGTCACCGGACGGGTGACAGACGCCTCGCTGGTCGTCGGCCCGGCCGCCTGGTGGCACGGGTGGGAGCGCACCGACTGGGACCGGCTCGCCGGTGCCGTCGTGGCCGGCCACGTCATCGAATGCGGACCACAGGCCACGGGCGGCAACTACGCCTTCCTCGACGAGATCACCGACCGTCGCTACCCGGGCTTCCCGATCGCGGAGGTGGCGGCCGACGGCTCGTCGGTGATCACCAAGCACGCCGACACCGGGGGGCTGGTGTCGGTCGGTACGGTCACCTCCCAGCTGCTCTACGAGATCGCCGAGCCGGCCTATCTGGGGCCCGACGTGGTGACTCACTTCGACACGATCTCGCTGGCCCAGCAGGCCGAGCACCGGGTGGCGATCACGGGTGTCACCGGCAGCCCGCCACCGGAGACGCTCAAGGTGGCGCTGAACGAGGTCGGGGGCTACCGGAACACCATGACGATGGTGCTCACCGGCTTGGACCTGGAGGCGAAAGCCGCGTTCGCGCAGCAGCAGCTGTTCGACATCCTCGGCGGCCGGGGATCCTTCGCCGAGGTCGACGTCCGGTTTCTGCGTTTCGACACACCGGACGCCCCCACCAACGACCAGGCGTGCGCGCACTTGCGGATCACGGTCAAGGACACCGACCCGCGCAAGGTCGGCCGGGCGTTCTCGAGCGCAATCATGGAGATCGCTCTGGCCGGGTATGCCGGCTTCCACACCACCACGCCACCCACGTCGGAGTCAGTGTTCGGCGTGTATCGCCCAGCGACCGTGCCCCGGTCGAGCGTGACGCAGGTCGTGGTGCTGCCCAACGGTGAGCGCCGGAGGATCGCCGATCCGCCGACCGGTAGCGTGCCGGCCGCGAAGGTCCGGGGCAGCGCGGCAGCCGCGCCGCCGACCGAGCCGACATGCCGCGCGCCGCTGGGCGCGGTTCTGGGCGCGCGGTCCGGCGACAAGGGCGGCAACGCCAATATTGGTCTCTGGGCCCGCGACGACGCCGGCTATGCCTGGGTGCGCGAGCACTTAACCGTCGAGCGACTGCGCGGGCTGCTCGGCCCGGAGGCTGCGCAGCTGCGCATAGAGCGATTCGAGCTGCCCAACCTGCGTGCGCTCAACGTTGTGGTGCACGGGCTGCTGGGGGAAGGCGTGGCATCCTCGACCCGGCCGGATGCCCAGGCGAAGGGCTTGTGCGAGTACCTGCGCTCCCGCATCGTGGACATACCGCAATCCCTTGTCGGCGCGACCTGACAAATCCCGAATTTGGAGTAGCCGGGCCACTCTGTCGACGTATCGCCAATCAAGTCGCCGTCCTCTGCCTGCTGCTTGACGTAGCCCCTTTGCCAAAGCCGTGTTGCCGAACGATGTGATGACGATCGGATGACGCCAACAGCGTCCGGCAGACGGAGAGATGGCTTTGTCCAGTTCCTTGCCGAACTGGACATCCAAAGAGGGCGCAGCGATCTGCCCACGCGGTTGCCGATCTTGGCCAATGAGCGGGCACATCCACGAATGGGGATCACACGCGCAGGCGCCAGCCACCTGCCACTGGGCGTCTACATTTCAACTCAACCTGGGATTGTGAGCAGGTGTTAACGTTCGTAGTGTAGCTCCCGGCGCTGCAGTGCTGCGCGAGCCCTGGTTGCGAGCGAAGGAAGGTAGTAGTGAACAAGGTGGTCGTTGCCGGACGTACCCGGGTCGGCGGCGAACGTCGGGAACGGATTCTCGCCTCTGCCACCGAGTTGATTGCCGAGCGGGGCTACCACGCTGTCTCCATGGCCGACATCGGCGTTGCATCAGGGGTTGTCGGGCCGGCCATCTATCGCCATTTCAACAGTAAGAGCGATCTACTGGCGGCCCTCTTCGAGCGAGTGGTGGACAAACTCCTTAAGCGTGCGACGGCGATCGTCGAGCAGTCCCGCGACGAGGCGGAGGCGCTGACCCTGCTGGTGTCAGACCAAGTCGCCTTGGTAATGGATCAACGCGAGCTGGCAATGGTGTATTACCGCGAAGTGCACAATCTGTCGGATCAGCACCAGAGCCGGTTGCGCCGAAAGCAGCGACTCTATCTAGAAGAGTGGGTACACCTCGTCGGAGAATTGCGGCCCGCGGTCGATGAGATTGAACTTCGGGCGATGGTTCATGGAGCGATCGGAGCCATTCAATCGATCTTGCACTACCGCGGCACTGGCCTGGCTCCCGAACAGACCTCTGCGCTGCTCGTTGCGATGGGTCACGCCGTGCTCGGCGTCCCCGCGTCGAGTCACCAGGTGCGCGGCGTGAACACTGAACCATCCTGTCCGCGTCCCGGTACGCCGCAGCACTAAGCAGGTCCAGGGTGTCAGCAACACACGAAGACGACCTCGCTCAGTATGTCTGCACGACGGTCTTGAGGGCGACAGCCGCCAGGAAAGGACTCATCTAATTGCCTGGCTGCATGCCCAGGGCTTCACGATTGATCAAAGCCGACTGGTGGCCCCAACCCCTCTCCTTCTTCCTACAAGCCGCGTACTGGGTGATGAGGGACGGTACGTCTCTCTGCGCGAGCTGAGCACGGAAACCGGAATCCAGACGAAACAGTCGCCATATTGCGGGCCCTCACGGAAGGCATCGGGCAGGCCACGGAGATGATGCGTGGCTTCGCGCGCTGAACATGTTGAAAGCTTCAGCCCGACGATTTGGAGAGGCTCGCGAATCGACTCGCGACTGCTGCGCGCGAGGCTGCCAACCCACCGGTTGAGATTCGTGAAACCCTCGGGGCGCGGTCATGCTGGTCTCATCACGACCGACGCCGCTGGTGACGACGATGCTGGACCTGATCGACAGCGCGTCAGCAAATGACCTGCCTTCCTTGAGGATTGGCGTGGCGTCCGGGTCAGCGGTCTCGCGCGCGGGCGACTGGTTCGGCAACCCCGTGAACCTGGCCAGCCGAGTGAGCGCGGCGGCGCGGCCAGGCGCAGTGTTGGTGGGACTCCACGCGGGTGATCGTCGACGACGCAGGCCTCCGGTGGTCGTCCGCCGGCGCATATCGTCTGAAGGGCGTCAGCAGCAAGGTCAACCTGTCTCGGGCGCGGCGCGCCCAGGCCGGCCGAGTAAGGCCCCCGTTTGAAGCGAGCTCGCCGGGTATCCGCCTAGTGAACAGTGACCGCCTAATGAACAGTCACCACCGACTTGATAAGCGAACGCCACCTCGCTATCGCGGCCCCTCGTAACCAATCTAGCGGTCGAATTCGATCTAAAGCGACCGAGCAATGATCTCCTTCATAATCTCGTTTGTCCCACCGTAGATCTTCTGAACGCGAGCATCGGCCCACATCCTGCCGATGGGATACTCGGTCATATAGCCGTAGCCGCCGTGGAGCTGCAAGCAGTCATCAAGGGCGACCATCGCACGCTCAGTAGTCCACCATTTCGCCATCGCGACGGTGGGGATGTCGAGTTCACCGCGCAGATGGCGGGCGACGCAGTCGTCGATGAAAACGCGGCTGATGTGGGCGTCGGTGGCGACCTCGGCGAGCTTGAACTTGGTGTTTTGGAAGGCGAAGACGGGCTTGCCGAAGGCATGCCGATCTTTGGTGTATTCCACAGTGAACTCGAGCGCTGTTTCTAGTACTGTCACTGCACCAAGCGCAAGGATCAATCGCTCTTGGGGAAGTTGCTGCATCAACTGAATGAACCCCTGGCCTTCAGTCGTACCCAGGAGGTTCTCAACCGGAATGTGCACATCTTCGAAATAGAGCTCGGAGGTGTCCTGTCCGCGCTGACCGACCTTGTCCAACACCCGACCCCGCCGAAAGCCCGGTCGATCGCCTTCGACCAAAACCAACGAGATTCCGTTCGCTCCGGCACTGGGGTCGGTCTTCGCAACGACGATGATGAGGTCGGCCTGAGCGCCGTTGGTGATGAACGTTTTGGAACCGTTGACAACGTATTCGTCTCCAACGCGCGATGCCTTGGTCGTGACAGATTGGAGATCGGAGCCAGTGCCCGGCTCCGTCATCGCAATCGCGCCAACCATCTCACCAGTTGCCAGTCTGGGAAGAAAGCGTTCCTTCTGCTCATCGGTGCCGTACTCGAGCAGGTAGTGGGCGACGATTCCACTATGAAGCGGCGCGCCCCATGCCGAATCGCCGATGCGGGCCTGTTCCTCAATCAAGACTGCTTCGTGAGCGAACGTTCCCCCACCTCCGCCGTACTGCTCGGGGATTGACATGCACAGCAACCCAAGATCACCCGCCCGGGTCCACAGGTCCCGATCCACGTGGTGCTGCTCGATGAAGCGGGCACTGTGCGGCGCGACCTCCTTCTCACAGAACGTACGTGCCAAATCCCGCAGTGCGTCGAGGTCGTCGTCCATCCAGCTAGAGCGGTTGGCTGCCATTACAAAGTCCTCACTGTGTTTGCTTGCGCACCGATCCCGCAATGGTCTCGCTTCGCCTGTGGGTACATGGTGTACCACGAATCGCACGCCGGGTACAACACGTACCCAGAACTTTCCAGAGCGCGGGGCGTTACGGTGACATCGTGGAGCGACAGCACTGGGTGGACACCACAGCGGTACGCCGCGCGGCCAGTAGGTTGCCGGGCCGTGAACTACGTCGTGAACAGATCATCGAAGCGGCGCTCAGCGCAATCGAAGAGAACGGGCCCCACGCACTCACGGGCCAAATCGCAGACAAGGCCGGTTTGGGACGCACACACTTCTACCGCCACTTCGCAAGTAAAGAAGAACTCGATCTTGCCGTGGCTCGTCACGTCCACCGCGAACTCACTGCGAAGATTCGCCTAACTCTGGATGTCCAGGGATCGCCGCTAGACGTGATACGCGCGCCGGTCACTCAGCACGTCATGTGGGCTGACGAACACCCCAACCTCTATCGGTTCCTGGTGAACCGACACTATCGGCGCAGCACCGAGAAGACCGCGCCCGGCAGCAGCGCATTCGCCTCTGAACTCGCCGTCGCGGGTGCCCGTTACTTTCCTCGCTACGGCGAGGACTCAGAGGCGGCAGACCGCAATGTCGCCGCCATCATGGGCTTGATGGACGCTTCGGTCCTATGGTGGCTGGACCATCGCGACTCCACTCGTGACGAACTCGTCATTCGGTTGACACGGCAAACCTGGTTGATAATCAATGACAGGCTGCAGGAACTGGGATTCCAGCTTGATCCCCACTTACCACTCTGCGAACCGAAAACCTGACCAGGTACAATTCGAGCCTCCCCACGCTAAACCCTCCGTCTTCGACACCGCCATCAACGATGATTGCGTTGGCGCCGCTCACCGACGCCGCGCATCAACGCGAAAGCTTTCAATCCAAGCGACGGCGCAGCATCGCTAGTGCGCGCAACTACGCCACGCCACCGAGGAACTACCCGGAATATCTGGCGACTCTCCAGCAACTCGAGTCCCGCGCGGGCCACGGCCGCAGCATCCATTGGACGCGGTCCGGCGAACAGAAGCGCCGCCCCAGGGTCGGCAACCCGGTCGGTGACCATTTTCGTACTTACCACGTCAGGGCATAGCGCCCGTGCGTGGATTGGCAATCCCGCATGGTCAAGGTCGCCCTGCAGCGATGTGGTGAACGACAATACGGCCGCTTTGGTTGCTGCGTACATCGCTAATCCAGGGATGGGCGCCAGAGCCGAGAGGGACGCGATGTTGAGGATCGCGCCCCCACCCGCGCCCATAGCGACAACTGCCGCGTGTGAGCCGGCAACGACACCTCGTACATTGACATCGAGGATCGACGCAATCTCGGCATCGCTGTGACTCCAGCTGTTACCCGCGAGTAGGATCCCAGCGTTGTTTACCCACACCGCCAGAGGGCCAGCGGCTAAAGCCTGAGCAGCGACTTCCCGATGACCCGACGGATCTCGTACGTCGTGCGTGGCGCTCCAAGCGCCACCGCCGACCTCGGTGGCAGCGCGCTCCGCTGCGTCGCCATCCACATCCGTGAGCAAAACCTTGTGACCGGCAGCGGCGAGTTGTCTCGCGATCTCCAGACCAATCCCTCGACCTGCTCCTGTGACGACGGCTGTTGATGGTTCTAGCATGACCATCCTTTCCGGCAGTTTGCGTAGGTTTGCCGACTACGGTTCGCCGGGGTTTGTTGAGGATCTCCGAGGCCACTTGGAGGACTGCGTCGATTCCGCCGGCGCCCTGTAAGGGCGATGTGCTCGGCTAAGCACTCAAAAGTCTCGTGGAATGACCTAGATATCATCGGCGACACAACGTAATAGGTAGGCCGTCGACAGGGAACAGGCAGGGACGTATTGTCCCACCGAACGCGGTAGCCGTCATCCAGACTCCAGGTGAATTCCCGCAGCATCTCGTGCAGTATTGCCTTCACCTCCAAGGTGCCGAAGTGCATCCCGATGCGCTTGTGCGCGCCTCCTCCGAACGGAAGCCAGGCGAAGCGGTGGGCCTGATCCTCGCGCCGTGGCGGCTCGAGTCGCGTTGGGTCAAACCGGTCCGGCTCGGTCGACACTGTGGGCGCAAAGTGGTTGACCGCAGGCGTGATGACGACGAGCACTCCGGAGGGGACGTAGTAGCCATCAATTAGGGTGTCGGTCACCGTCTTACGCATAACCAACGGTACCGGTGCAACTAGTCTGAGCGACTCCTTGATGACCAAGTCCATCGCCGTAAGCCCCTCCAGGTCCTCAATGTCCGACAGATCGTCGCCTAGACGGTCAGACTCAGCACGAAGTCGATCCTGCCATTCAGGATTCTTCGCCAAGAAGTACGCCACAGCGGCAGTGGTGATCGTTGACGTGTCATGAGCGGCCATCATCAGAAAGATCATTTGATTTATGCTGTCCGCATCAGTGAAGCGTTCGCCGTCCTGGCGCGCGCCTCACATAGCGCGGCGAGTAAATCACCATTCTGCCCCGAGCGTGCCGCCGGTAAGTTCCGGGCGAAGGCCAACGAGAGGCAATCCCTGATCGCCGATAACTGGCTTCAATCCGCTACCGGTCGGCGGCGCGGCAAGTTCGCGAACCGGCCATCGTCGACTCACTCCTGGATAGCGCGCTCGACGCGCTGCGGGAGGGGATTCAGTAGTACCGACAACAGCCGGTCACGGGACTTGCTTGCCGAACCGGACGGCGATTTGGTCATCGAGTGCCCCCTTGATGTTGTTTCTCGCATTATCGGAAGGATTTCACCCATCGTTTACACCGGTGACCACCCTGTCAACGGCGGTCACAGTTGCCGCTCGAATGTCAGCGACTCCCCGCCGTCCTCGGATACCCGTCACTGAACAGAGCCGCCACTAGTCGACGCTATCGGCCCCGCTTGGGGCATAGGGCATGTCGGCCAGATGGGTGTTGGCCGGCTCGGGTGTCCCCCTGCGCGACGAGTTCGCGGGCGCGGGACGCGACAGGACGTAAGCGCGCCGCTTCGGCCTGCGCGCACGAAGGCGATACAAGAAGGTCGGGCTGGGCCAGTTGGTAGAGATCGACCCCCGCGCCGAGCGATACCAGCTCGTGCACATAGTCCACACGGATCTGTCCAGGCGGCGACTCAACCGGTCGTTGAAGCGCTTCTCCACATCGGCACGGACCTCGATAACACTTCCTGGATGGGCACGGAGAACCTTCATCAACCTGACGATGTGTCGGGCCTGCGATTCGAGCATGTAGACGATGGACCCGGATCCCACGTTGGTGTTGGGCCCGTACATCATGAGGAAATTCGGAAACTCTGGCACCGATAGGCCGTAGTAGGCGTGCGCGCCATCCGCCCACACGTCCGACAATTTCCGGTCCGAGCGGCCGTAGACCTCCATCGGGGAAAGAAACTCGGTGGCACTGAAGCCAGTGCCGTAGATGATCACGTCGGCGGCGTGGAAGTCGCCGTTCACCGTGCGGATTCCGCCAGGTTCTACTGCCCGGATATCGTCGGTGACCAATGAAACGTTGGGACGTGCGAGCGCGGGGTAATAGTCGCTGGAGAACAGAATCCTCTTGCACCCGGGCGCATAGTCCGGCGTCAGGTGGGAACGCAGCCGGGCATCCGACACCTGGCGACCTAGGTGCCGGAGGGCGATGACTCCCAAGACTCGCGCTACTGGCTTCGCGTCGACGAGTGCCAACGCCAAGAACTCGAATATCGTCCAAATCATCAGACGTTCGCTGAGCCGCAGAATGGGCAACTTGCGCAGCAGTTGGTGATGCCGCCCACCGTACTGACGGTCGAATTTGGGCAGCACCCATGGGGCTGACCGTTGGAAAACGTCCAAGTGCTCAGCGCCTGCGGCGACCACCGGGACGAACTGCACCGAACTAGCGCCGGTGCCGACGACCGCAAGCCGCTTGCCGCTGAGATTCAGATCGTGGTCCCAATTCGCGGAATGAAACGACGGGCCCGCGAAGCCCGAGATTCCAGGAATATCAGGAACTGAGGGTCGGGACAGCTGGCCCACGGCCGAAATGACGACATCGCACTCCAATTCCTGACTGGTAGTCGTGGTCAGACGCCATGTGTTCGTGCGCTCATCGAAGGCCGCCTTAGCGATTTCGGTTTTGGTCCGAAGGAGGGACAGCAAACCACTTTCGTCGGCGACGCGGCGAAGGTAGGCGAGGATATCGCCTTGTTCTGCGTAACGCCGACCCCACCTGGGATTCGGCGCCGAGGAGATCGAGTACAACTGCGACGGGACGTCACAGGCCGCCCCTGGGTAGGTGTTCTCCCGCCAGACTCCCCCGACACCATCGCCCTTTTCGACAATGAGGACCCTGTCGAACCCTGCGCGTTTGAGGCGAAGTGCAAGGGTAATTCCGGCGAAGCCAGCGCCGATGATGACGATCGAGGGGTTACCAGGGGGATTGTCCTGGGTTGGTTCACGTTTCACGGGTTTCATCGTTAGCTCATACAACCTTCGTGCTGGGGCGCCTCGTGGTCAAGGCGTGCGCAGGGACGCTGTCAACGGACGGTGGCCGAAGTAGCCAAGAACTCGCCACCGAGCCTGAGGGCCTCACGTGCTTCTGGCAGTAGGCGAAACATCGCCTGGAAGACATGGATCTGGCCGCGGAAAACTTGCAACTGCGAGGAGACCCCTGCAGTTTGCAGACGTTTGGCAAAGACTCTGGAGTCGTCGAGCAACATCTCTCGTCCGCCGACCTGAATCAAAGTTGGTGGCATGTCCGTGAGATCAGCATCGAGCACGCTTATCCTCGGGTCGGCTGGATCGGCGCCCGCCACGTACAGACCAATTGTTCTCGACGCAGAGATGGCGGACGCAAAGGGGTCCCGTCTGCGCAGATCACGGTCCATCGCGAGTTGGCATGTCAAATCCAGCACCGGCGACATCAGCAGCATGGCATCCGGCGTCGGCAGTCGATGTTCCCGAGCGCCAAGCGCCGTCGCCGCAGCAAGCTGGCCGCCTGCGGAATCGCCGGCGAGCGCCACCGTGCCAGAAGACGCGGTGATCGCGCTTCCCTCTGTCAACCATCGATAGGCGATCAGTGCATCATCTGCGGCCGCCGGGAAGGGATATTTCGGGACCAATCGATAGCGCACGGCAAATACCGGCCTGCGGGCGGCCGCGGACAGTTCGCTGATGAGGCCACGGTGGGTCTCGGGAGAGCACATAGAAAATGCGCCGCCGTGTATATAAAGAATCGGCGGAGCATCCGAGGCCACGTTGGCCGCCTTGACCCAGTCGCCTCGCACACGTTCACCGGCGAAGGGCGTGTCTACCTTCTCGACACTGATTGCGCGCCTTGGCCGCGACACCACGAGTGTTCCCCGTAGCACGCGGTCCATGACCGCGAAGCCATGGTCGTTGGCCGGAATCACTTGCGTGAGAGGTCGAAGAACGCCTCGCGCCGTTGCCGCGACCAGGTGGCTCGCCATGCTCGGATTCGGCCTGGCAGGTGAACTCATCCGGCGGTGTCCACCTTCTGTGGGGCAGTGTCCGCCTTTTTCGCCGGTCGCCGTTCGAAACGGTAGTCGGCCAAGTCGAATCGTCGACTGCGCCAGATCGACTCGACCGTCGTCGTGGGACGCAGAGGCACGTCCCCATGCTTGTCGAAGTAATAGCTGTTCGCGCCCGCGCAGCTGTCCTGCCAGAAGACCTGCGTATGCCGCCGTGCCAGCATCTCCGCGAAGAAGCGTTGATTCGCCTCCTCGCGTACCTCGACGTAGTTCGAGTCGGCCGTCCTGGCATGCCGGAGGCAACGGAGAATGTGACCCGCCTGTGCCTCGATGAGTGCGAAGTAGGACGACCCGTTGTATCCGTACGGGCCAAACACTGAGAAATGGTTCGGGAATCCTGGCACGCTGACTCCCTCATATGCCTGGAGTCGGTTCTCGTCCCACCACTGTGCCTGGTCTCGGCCGGCGACACCTCTGAGCGAGTAGGTGGGCATGCTGTCCGATTCCATGACCTTGAATCCCGTTGCCAGGACGAGCACGTCGATCTCGTGTCTGACGCCATCGGCCGTAATTACCGCGGTCTCATCCACCCGGGTGATGGGGTTGGTTTCAAGAAGGACGTTCTCGCGGTTGAACGTCTTCAAATATTCGTTGTGAAAGCTTGGTCGCTTGCAGCCCAGCGCGTAACGCGGCGTCAGCTTCTCCCGAACGACCGGGTCGGTGACCTGCCGACGCATATAGCTGATCGCTGCACGCTCGATCGCCGACGCCAGCGGTATGGCGGTATGGAAGTGCGCTGCGACGGGAAAGGTGAGTTCGACAAAGGCCTGGCTGGCTCCCCGCGCGGCGATCTGCGCTCCGGGTGCGAGCCGGAGAAGAGCACTCAGCGGGCGGGGCACCGCGAAGTCGAATTTCGGCAGACACCATATCGGGGTGCGCTGAAAGACGGTGAGTGTGTCCACGTCCTTGGCTATCGAGGGGATCAGTTGCACCGCCGAGGCGCCCGTCCCGATGACGGCGACCCTCTTTCCGGTGAGGGTCTGCTGGTGGTCCCAGCGCGACGTGTGCATCGTGACCCCGCCGAAGTCCCCGACCCCCGGTATGTCCGGCGATTTTGGTCGCGTGAGAACCCCGGAGGCATTGATGACGAACCTCGCTGTCAGTTCCTCGTCCGTCGAGGTAAACAAACGCCACAATGTCGATTCTTCGTCGAACTCAGCCCTCACAACCGTGACTCCGAAGCGGATGCGCGACGCGAGGCCATATTTTTTCACGCAATGCTTCGCGTAGTTCTTCAGTTCGATCCCCGGCGCATAGGTACGGGACCACGACGGGCGTTTCTCAAAGGAGAATTGGTAACTATATGACGGAATGTCTACTGCAATCCCCGGGTAGGTATTCCAGTACCAGGTTCCACCCACCCCTTGGGCCTCATCAACGATGAGGAAGTCCGAGAAACCTTCCTTCAGCAGCTTGATGCCCACTCCGATCCCGGAGAATCCAGCTCCGATGACCAATATCTCGTGGGTGGGGACCTCGTACGTAGGGGCTCCGGAGGTGGGGGCATTCTCGTCGCCCGCAACATGGACACTCAAGCGTCTTTCCTCACTCTCGAGGCTGCGCGCTTAGGCGGTACCTTCCCGACGCCCACGTCCAGGATGTCGGCTTTGACGTCAGACCGCGTTGGCAGGGCGCCTGCGCTTTTTCGGCCCTGGGCTACCTTGGCCTTGCGGCCCTGGGCAACCTTGGCCACATTCGAGCCGTTTTGGGCGTGTTCGGTTGGGTGGTGCTCAGTTCGTGCGGTTGTCGGGGTCGTTACATAATCACCCATGTCGACCTTGGACAGTGCGCGCTTGAACTGGGTGGCGAAACCGGGGTACATGGTGCCGTTGTATCCGTCATTCGTGAGGTACCAGCTCTTGCAACCCGAATTCCAAGTCGTACTTCCCAACCGCTGCTGTACCTCGCCGTGGTAATTATTTTGCCGATCTTCGCGGACCTCGAGCGTACTGAGATCATTCGCGATGATCGCGCCGATGGCTTTGACGATGTAGTTGATCTCGGCCTCCATGTACACGAGGGCCGAGTTATGGCCGGGCCCTGAATTTGGTCCGAAGGTGAAGAAAAGATTGGGATAGCCTGCGACGGTGACGCTCCGGTACGCATAGGCGCCCTGGGACCACTCGTCGGAGAGCTCACGACCATGCGCGCCTCGGATGGGAAAAGGTGTGCCAGCCTTGCATACATCGAAGCCGGTGGCGAAGACGATGCAGTCCAGTTCGTGTTCGATGCCATCTGCGGTCCGTATGCCATTCGGCGACAGGGTCGCGATCGGCCATGAGACGAGCTTGCAGTTGTCGCGCTGAAGAGCGGGGTAGTAATCGCTGCTCATCAGCATCCGTTTGCAGCCGGCACGGAAGTTCGGCGTCAGCTGGCGCCTGAGCCAAGTATCCGATACCTGCCTCCGCAAATTCGCCTTCGCCAGTAGCTGGATGCCAGTGGTGACCGGGGTATCCCAGACCATGCCGACGGCCATGAGCTCGTGGCCCCAAAACCACGCCTGCCGTCCGACGTTCTGCACGCGAGGCAAGCGACGAAACGCCGTCCGCACCCACTGCGGATGGGAGAAGTCGGGCCGAGGGAGGACCCAGCCGGGGGTGCGTTGGAAGACCTTGACCGACCGCGCAGTCTTCACCAGTTCGGGAATGATCTGAACAGCGCTGGCTCCGGTGCCGATCACGGCGACACGTTTGTCGCTCATGTCGTAGTCGTGATCCCAACGCGCACTGTGGATCTTGTGACCATCGAAGGTGTCCAGTCCGCGGATGTCCGGCAGGCTCGCATTCGCCAGCGGCCCACTGGCCATCACTGCGGTGCGCGCCGTGAACTGCGAGCCGTCAGCTGTCTGCGCCGTCCACAGTGCGCTTTCCTCGTCGAACTCCAGACCGGTGACGTTCACTCCGAACCGGATGAAACGCGACAGCGAGTACTTGTCGACCATCGTCTTGATGTAGCCGAGGATCTCGGCGCTGCCCGAATACGCGCGGGACCAGTCCGGATTTTGCTCGAACCCGTAGGAATAGAGCAGCGACGGGATGTCGCACGCCGCGCCGGGATAGGTGTTGTCCCGCCAGGTACCACCCACCTCGTCGGCACGTTCAAGGACAACGAAATCGTCGATACCCTGTTGTAGCAACCGGATTGCGGTTCCCAGGCCGGCGAAACCCGCACCGACGATCAAGACGGTCGTGGTGTCGCTCATCTGGCCACCGGTTCGTAGGTCAGCTCTTCTGTCCACGTCGGTGACTTACCGAGCACCTCGGTGGGGAAGTGGTCGATCGCGGTACCCAGCCGCTGCGAAATGAAATGCAATGGCTGAGAACGCTTGATGCTGGCGGACATGTGAGCCTTCAAGATGTGGTAGCCCGGAACGCGGCGCGTGAACTCACTACGATCTCCGACGTTCTCGTACCGCATCACCGCGTTGTAGAGCTTCTCCTCCGACAATCCCATGGCGTTGAGATTGGTCAACATCCTGGTGAGCAACGGCACGTAGAGGACGCCGCCGAGAAGGATTCTCGGGTCGATGAGCGCCCCCATCGTCTGAGTCGCATGAATGCGCATGGGGCTGGCGCCGAGGTCGTTCAGAACCTGGAATCCCACTGCCAAGTGCCGCGATTCGTCGTTGTTGACCTTGTTGAAGACCTCGGCGCAGAGCGGATCCTGCACCTCGTCGAGAAGGAACTTGAGCAATGCTCCGTCGAGCGCAGTCTCCAAGGCTGGGATCGCCGCTCCGATCACCGTCAGCGGGAGGGCCTCGGCGTATCGGTCGATCCACTCGATGACCAGTCGAATATTCTTGTTCGGCACCGGGATTTCCCCTTCCTCGAGCATCCCCCACCGCTGCATGAGCGCCAGCTCCGCGTTGGCGTGCCGCTGCTCCTCGGCATGGAAATACCGGTAGATGTCACCTAGAGCCTCGAACGGCGCTTTCGGCGCCATGGCGGCGAACGCGCGTGCACCGACGTGTTCTATCCACACCACGTCAGCCATGAACTGCTTCAGTTCGGGCCGCTGCTCATCAGTGATTTTATCGGCGCCCGGCGCATCCCAATCGATGTCGGCCAGCGCCCACTGCCGATTCTTGATCGTCTCGAGCATATCGCTGTATTTGAATGCCATTGGAGTCTCCTTTGTCTTTGTCTGGAATGACTTAGCGCGCGATTCGCTCAACCAAACCGAGCGCACGGGTATACGTGGCAGGCACTGCCCGCTTAAATAACCAGAGAATCTTCGCGTCGACTTGGGGTAGGACGTGCAACTGACCGCGATCGTTCGCGTCCAACGTTTTGCGCGCCACCGATTCCGCCGACACGCCGGTCCACTTCATCAAATTCGTTGCCAGCTTGGCGGCCGACTCCTCAATACCAGGGTTATCGACGATGTTGGTCTTGACAAATGTCGGGCACAGTACAGTCACCGCCACACCAGTACCACTCAGCTCGGCCGCCAAAGTCTCGGATAGCGAGAGCACGCCGGCCTTGCTGACGTTATAGGCACCCATCCGGGGCGCTGCTCCAAAACTTGCAGCCGATGCGACGTTGATAATTCCCCCGCTGCCCTTCGCACGAAGTCGCGGTACGAAGATCTCGCAGCCGTAAATCACTCCCCACAAGTTGACTGAAAGTGTCGCTTCCCAGTCCCGCTTGGGCGTCGCGCCGATGACATTGCCACCGATTCCGATGCCCGCGTTGTTGATCACCAGGCTGGCTGCCGCGCCGAACCACTTCTCGGCGCTGTCGGCGAGTTCGCGGACCTGCTCTTCGTCCGTGACATCGCATGCGATGTCGAGCCCCTCGCCGCCGGCTTGGACGACGAGCCCGACCGTCTCCTTGGCACGCACCGGGTCGATGTCGGCACACACCACTCGTCCACCTCTACGGGCGAGCTCCACCGCGAAGGCACGGCCAATTCCGCTGCCCGCTCCCGTTACGACCGCGTTGGCGCGGCGGCTCAGGCGAGGCGGTCTGTCCCACCTCAAGATATCCATCACTACTGAATCCTTTGCAGATTACGGCGACGCCTGACCTGTGAGACAAGCCGGCCTGCAGCCATCTGGTGGCGGCGAACACAATTGTGGTCGCCTGCCACCAGTTTGATGCGGCGCTCCTGCCTTTGTCAAGATGTATTCGTGCGGACAAAGGCAGCAAGGTGGGGCGGGCGTACTGGCGCCGAACGACGGGCTGACCGGCGGCGGCGCCTAGTGAACGCGGCGACGGAGATCTGGACGGAAAGCGGATGGGCTGCCGTGACAATGCGTGGGGTCTGCTCCAGAGCCGCGCTGAACGACCGATATTTCTACGAGGAGTTCAAGACGCGCGATGAGTTGCTCGTAGCAGCGTGGGACAACGTGCGGGACGAGATGCTCGGCGAGGTTTCGGCAACATTTGCCGAACGCGTCGGTCAACCACCGATCGAAACCATTCGCGCCGCAATCTCGATCGTTGTTCTCCGCATCGCGCAGGATGCCGGGCGAGCACAGATCCTGCTGACACAGCACGTCGGCAGTTCAACATTGCAAGATCGCCGAGCGGTGGCCTTGCAGGAAGCAACCCAGCTCGTCATGGCCGCCAGCAAGCCGCATCTGAAGCCTGACGCAGACGAAATGGCTCTGCGTATGGACACGTTTGTAGCGGTCGGCGGCTTCGTCGAACTGATCAGCGCTTGGCACGCAGGACTACTGGTCGATGTAAGTCAGGTCGACATCGTCGAACATACGAGTAGACTTGCTGAGACGCTGGCTCGCCGCTACGTGGTTGATAAGTTTGGCTAGCTGGTACTCCGGAGGCAATTTCCCGGTGGCGGAGGCTGCATTGGCCGCAGGGGTCGTGACACACCGTTGACTTACCTTAGAAACGGTGGAAGGTCCGTCTCGTCGACCTGCCAAGCCGACGCTCCTGCTGTCGAATGGCGGCTTCACTCAGAGGCCAATCTGCTTGGCGATGATCTCCTTCATGATTTCGGTGGTGCCGCCCCCGATACCCAGGATGCGCGAATCGCGATAGTGCCTTTCGACCTCGGTCTCGCGTAGGTAGCCCATGCCACCGTATAGTTGGACGGCCGTGTCAACGGCGAGCGCGCAGGCCTCTACGGCTTGGTTCTTGGCCATCGAGACCATCCGCACGTCGGTGTCTCCGGCGACGATGCGGTCCACAGCGGCACGGGTGTACGTACGGGCGACGTCGACGGCCGTCGCGATATCGACGATCTTGTGCCGCACCACCTGTCGGGTGGATAGCGGTCGACCGAAGGTTTCGCGCTTCTTCACCCAATCCAGCGTCAGGTCGAGGCAGCGCTGGGCCGTGGCGTAGCACTGGACGGCGATGAAAGCACGTTCGACCTGGAACTGTTGCATGATCTGCAGGAATCCGCTGCCTTCGGGGCCAACCAGATTGACCACCGGCACGCGCACGTCGGTGAATCCGAGTTCGGCGGTATCGGAGCACAGCCAGCCCATCTTCTTCAGTGCCCGCGAGACCAAGAAACCCGTGGCGCCACGCTCCACCACGAGCAGAGAAATCCCCGACGGGCCCGGGCCGCCGGTACGCACGGCGGTGGTCACGAAATCGGCGCGGACACCCGAGGTGATGAACAGCTTCGCACCGTTGACCACGTAGTGGTCGCCGTCGCGCCGTGCGGTAGTGCGGATGCCGGCGACGTCAGAACCGGTGTCGGGTTCGGTGATGCCAAGGCTGCCGATCTTCTCCCCGGCCAGGGTCGGCGCCACGAAGCTGCGGATCTGCTCGGGATCGCCCTGCGCGGCCATATGGGGCACTGCGATGTGATGCGTAAGTAGGCTGGCCAGTAAGCCCGACGAGCCGCCGGCCTCCATCACGGCCTCGGTGAGCAGCACCAGGTCGCGCAGGTCACCGCCGGAGCCACCGATCTCTTCGGCGAACCCGATGCCCAGCAACCCCGCTGCGGCTGCGCGGCGGTGGAGTTCTCTAGGGAGCTCTCCGGCGTCCTCCCAGTCTTGCAGGTGAGGAACGATCTCCTTCTGGGTGAACGACATCGCGAGGTTGCGCAACGAGATGCGCTCGGGCGTCATCCACGGGTCGGCTGCGGCCGCCTCCGCTTCCCGCTGATCCGGCTGTTTCATGTGAGTTGCTCCTGCTGTGATCACTCGGGGACGGCACGATTGCCACGTCGACCCCATTGTCGTCGAATGTTAATGACCGATAACGTAGCGTGTCAGGAGATCGACGTTGATGTCACCTGGAGGAAAGTTGATTGACGTCCTGCCCGACCGGGTCGACACCCGCGCGCCGGTATACCTCGAGAATCGCGAGGGACTCATCGCGCAGCTCCATGCGCTCGCCGAACAGCTGGCGCTGGCCAACGGTGGCGGCGGCGAGAAGTACGTCGCCCGGCACCGTAGCCGCGGCAAGATGCTGGCTCGGGAGCGCGTCGAGCTGCTCATCGACCCCGACACGGCCTTCCTGGAACTCTGTCCGTTCGCGGCGTGGGGCACGAAGTTTCCGGTGGGCGGCAGCGTTGTGGTCGGCATCGGCATCGTCGAAGGCGTCGAGTCGATGATCATCGCGCACGACCCGACCGTGCGCGGCGGAGCCTCGAACCCCTACACCTTCCGAAAAGTGTTCCGGGGCATGGCAGTCGCCCGCGAGAACCGGCTGCCCATCATCAACGTCGTCGAGTCGGGCGGGGCGGACCTGCCCACGCAGGCCGAGATCTTCGTGCCCGGGGGCCAGCTATTCAACGACCTCACCCAGCACAGCGCGCAGGGCCTGCCGACACTGGCGCTGGTATTCGGTAACTCGACGGCAGGCGGCGCGTACATCCCCGGCATGTGTGATTACGTGGTGATGGTCCGCAACCGGTCCAAGGTCTTCCTCGGTGGTCCGCCGCTGGTGAAGATGGCGACCGGCGAAGTGTCCGACGACGAGTCGCTCGGCGGCGCCGACATGCACGCCCGCACCTCCGGGCTGGCCGACTACATGGCCGAGGACGAGCAGGACGCCATCCGGATCGGGCGGCGCATCATGGCCAGACTGAACTGGCGCAAGCTCGGGCCCGGCCCGACACAGCCACCGACCCCCCCGCTGCGAGACCCCGACCAACTCCTCGGGATCGCTTCGGTGGACCCGAAGGTTCCCTTCGACCCACGTGATGTCATCGCCCGAATCGTGGACGGGTCCGCCTTCGACGAGTTCAAGCCGCTATACGGCACCTCGCTGGTCACCGGTTGGGCCTCGATCCACGGATACCCGGTAGGGATCCTTGCCAACGCGCGCGGAATCCTGTTCAGCGAGGAGGCGGAGAAGGCCGCCCAGTTTATTCAGCTGGCGAACCAGATCGACACGCCACTGGTGTTTCTGCAGAACACCACCGGCTACATGGTCGGCGCGGAGTACGAGCAGGGTGGCATCATCAAGGACGGCGCGAAGATGATCAACGCCGTCTCCAACAGCGCTGTCCCACACCTGACGATCGTGATGGGCGCGTCCTACGGTGCGGGCAATTACGGGATGTGCGGGCGGTCCTACTTTCCCCGCTTCCTGTTCACCTGGCCCAACTCGCGTTCGGCCGTCATGGGCCCGGCCCAGCTCGCGGGCGTGCTGTCGATCGTGGCCCGCGAGTCGGCCGCCGACCGGGGGCTCCCGTTCGACGAGGAGGCCGACGCCCAGATGCGCGCTGCCGTCGAGGGCCAGATCGAGCGTGAGTCGTTGGCGCTGGCCAACAGCGGCAGGCTCTACGACGACGGGATCATCGACCCGCGCGACACCCGTACCGTTCTCGGGTTCTGCCTTTCCGTGGTCCACAACAGCGAGATCCGTGGCCAGCGTGGCTACGGCGTGTTCCGGATGTGATGGCGATGCCCGTGATCAAGAAGCTGCTGGTGGCCAACCGGGGAGAGATCGCCCGACGCGTGTTTCGCACCTGTCGCGAACTCGGCATCGCGACCGTCGCCGTGTACTCCGACGCCGACGCCGACGCCTGGCACGTGGACGATGCCGACGAGGCCGTCCGGCTACCGGGTTCCTCGCCGGCGGAGACCTACCTCGACGGTGACCGGGTGATCGCCGCCGCCCTCCTCACCGGCGCCGACGCCGTGCATCCCGGCTACGGCTTCATGTCGGAGAACGCCGGCTTCGCGCGGGCCTGCGCCGACGCCGGGCTCGTGTTCGTCGGCCCGCCGCCGGATGCCATCGACGCGATGGGTTCCAAGCTGACGGCCAAGGCGATGATGGCCGATGCGGGCGTGCCGGTTCTCCCGGGCGGCGACGCGACCGGCCTGGACCCCGACAAGCTGCGCAAGCTCGGCGCCGAGATCGGCTACCCGCTGCTGGTCAAGGCGAGCGCGGGTGGCGGCGGGCGCGGCATGCGGGTTGTCGAGTCGGCCGACGACCTCGACGGAGCCGTGGCCTCGGCCTCGCGCGAGGCGATGTCGGCGTTCTCGGACGGCACGGTGTTCCTCGAGCGGTACGTGCAGCGTCCCCGCCACGTTGAGATCCAGCTGTTGGCCGACATGCACGGCACGGTTGTCTCGCTGTTCGAGCGGGAGTGCTCGGTGCAGCGCCGCCACCAAAAGGTCATCGAGGAGGCGCCCTCGCCCGTCGTCGACGACGACCTGCGCGCCCGGATGGGCGCGGCGGCGGTCGCGGCGGCACAGGCCGTGGGTTACGTCGGGGCCGGAACGGTCGAGTTCGTCCTCGACGCGAACGGCGGCGATGACGACGGGACGTTCGCCTTCCTGGAGATGAACACCCGGCTGCAGGTCGAGCACCCGGTCACCGAACTCGTCACCGGGCTCGACCTCGTGCGCCTGCAGTTGCTGGTGGCGATGGGTCGGCCACTGCCTGCCGAGGTGAGCAAGCCGCGGATCACCGGCCACGCGGTCGAGGCCCGGCTCTACGCCGAGGACCCCACGAAGGGCTACCTGCCGCAGACCGGAACGCTGCGCACGATGCAGATCCCCGACCACGTCGGGGTCCGGGTGGACTCCGGCGTGCGCGACGGCTCGGTGGTCAGCCACCACTATGACGCCATGCTGGCCAAGGTGATCGCCTGGGCGCCCACCCGCGCCGAGGCGCTCGGCGCGCTGTCCGCCGCGCTCGCCGGCGCCCGGATCCACGGACTCACCACCAACCGGGATCTGCTGGTTCGCGTTCTGCGCCACGACGAGTTCGCCGGACGCGGCACCGACACCGGGTTCCTCGACCGCCACGACGTGGCCGACCTCGGCGCAGCCCTCATCGACCGCGACGGGGAGGGCTTGCACGCCATCGCGGCCACACTCGCCCAGGTCGCGGGACGCCGCGCGGCGGCCCCCGTCCAGCCGACGCTGCCTGCCGGGTGGCGCAACAACCCGTCCCAACTGCAGTCCACCGGATGGCTGACCGCCGACGGCCGCGAGCGTCGGGTGGGCTATGCGCTGCTCCGCGACGGCGTCGAGGTCGAAGTCGACGGCAAACCGGTCGAGGACGTCAGGGTGCTCGTGCAGCGGCCGGACCGGGTGGTCCTGGAGACCGGCGGGGTACGGCGCGGCTACGACGTCGTCCTCGACGGCGACATCGCCTACGTTGACAGCCCTGCCGGGTCCACTGCGTTCACCCAGGTACCGCGGTTCCTGGACCCCAGCACGCTCAAGCCGGCGGGCTCGCTGACGGCGCCTATGCCGGGTTCGGTGATCCGGCTGCCCGTCGCCGCGGGCGACGTCGTGACGGCCGGGCAGGCCTTGGTCGTGGTGGAGGCGATGAAGATGGAACACACCATCGCCAGCCCGATCGACGGGATCGTCGCCGAACTCTCGGTCGAGGTGGGTCAGCAGGTGTCCACCGGCGATGCCCTCGCGGTGGTCGGAGCGGCCGACAGTGCAGACGAGGATTGAGCACCATCAGACCCGTCACCGGCCCCGGTGGCGGGTGACTTCGAAGTAGGAGAGCGGTATGGAACTGCACGAGACCGAGGAACGGCGAGCGCTGCGCAAGGCCGTGTCCGAGATCGCCAAGGACTTCGGGCACGACTACTACGTGGCCAAGTCGCTCGGCGGGGAGAAGAGTTCGGAACTCTGGCAGGCCGTGGGCAAGCAGGGGTTCCTCGGGGTCAACATCGCCGAGCAGTACGGCGGCGGTGGCGGCGGCATCTACGACATGCAGATCGTCGGTGAGGAACTGGCCGCGGCCGGCTGCCCGCTGCTGATGACGGTGGTCTCCCCCACCATCTGCGGCACGATCATCGAGGCTTTCGGCAGCGACGAGCTAAAGGCGCGCTGGCTGCCGGGCATCGCCAGCGGCGAGATCATCATGGCGTTCGCGATCACCGAGCCGGATGCGGGCTCGAACTCTCACAACATCTCCACCCACGCCAAGCGCGTCGGTGGGGATTGGGTGCTCAACGGCACCAAGTACTACATTTCCGGCGTCGACGAGGCGGAGGCCATCCTGGTCGTCACCCGCACCGCGACCGACGACCGCGGCCGCGGACGGCTGAGCCTGCTGGTGGTCCCGACCGACGCGCCCGGGTTGACCAAGACCCTCATCCCGGTGCAGGCGGTGACACCGGAGAAGCAGTTCACGCTGTTCTTCGACGACGTGCGGGTGCCGGCCGAGAACCTGATCGGCGCGGAAAACGACGGTCTGCGTCAGGTGTTCATGGGCCTCAACCCCGAACGCATCATGGGCGCCGCCCTGGGCAACGGCATCGGCCGCTACGCGCTGGACAAGGCGTCGGCCTACGCGCGCGAGCGCAAGGTCTGGGACGTGCCGATCGGAGCCCACCAGGGCCTGTCCCACCCGCTTGCGCACGCCAAGATCCAGCTGGAGCTGGCCCGGCTGATGACCCAGCGGGCGGCCTCACTGCACGACGCCGGCGACCCCGGTTCCGCGGAGGCGTCGAACATGGCCAAATACGCTGCGGCGGAGGCCGGCATCCTGGCCCTCGACCAGGCGATCCAGACCCACGGCGGCAACGGGTTGGCCACCGAGTACGGGCTGGCCACTCTCTGGGGCCCGGTGCGGCTGATGCGCACCGCGCCGATCAGCCGAGAGATGATCCTCAACTATGTGGCTCAGCACAGCCTGAACCTGCCCCGCTCATACTGAGCATCCTTCATCCGTTCGTGTCCGCTTCGGTCTACAAGACGGACGGTGGTGATCGGTCGCCCGCCGGGGCCGGGTCCTGCCTTACCGAGCATTTGTCAACCAAAACTGCCGAGGAGGCAAATCAACATGGATCGCGGTATCGGTCAGTGGGTCACCAAACGGGCCTTCCTCAACGGGCAGCGCACGGCGTTCGTCTGCGGTGACACCAGCTTCACGTACTCCGACTTCGATCGGCGCACCAACCAGGTCGCTTCGAACCTGTTGCGTCTCGGCGTCCGCAAGGGGGACCGGGTGGCCATACTGCTGGTGAACTCGGTCGAGTTCATGGAGGTCCTCCTCGGCTGCGCGAAGATCGGCGCCATCACCATCCCGATCAACGTCCGACTCGCAGGCCCGGAGATCGGCTACATCCTCGCCGACTCCGGCGCCGACGTGTTCGTGTTCCACGAGCCGCTCGCGGCGGCGGCGGTCAGCGCGCTGGCCGAGCCGGGGGTCCGGGTCCGCCACACGGTCCGGGCCGGGGGCGCCCCGGCCGACGGCGAGATCGCCTACCCAGACCTGCTCTCCGGCGGCGCCCCCGAGCCTCTCGACAGCGACGTCGAGGGCCGCGACGCCGCGTTCATCATGTACACCTCGGGCACCACCGGCCGCCCGAAGGGCGCCATCCTCACCCACGACAACCTACTGTGGAACGCCATCAACGTGCTGGGCGCCGAACAAGGCCTGACCGGCAGCGACGTGACTGTTGCAGTCGCCCCCATGTTCCACATCGGCGGGCTCGGGGTACATACGCTGCCATTGCTCTACGTCGGCGGGACCAGCGTGATCCTCCCGTCGTTCAACCCGGTGAGCACGCTCAAGGCGATGGCCGAAAGCCGCGCCACCGTCCAGTTCATGGTGCCGGCGATGTGGTCGGCGCTGACCCAGGTGCCCGACTTCGACTCCTACGATCTCTCCGCGTTGCGTCTGGCCATGGGCGGCGGCGCACCGATGCCGCTGACTGTCATCGACTTCATGCAGCAACGTGGCGTCCCCTTCACCGAGGGATTTGGGATGACCGAGACTGCACCCATGGTCTCGGTCTTGGACGCCGCCAACATCACGACGCGGGCCGGATCAATCGGCCGGGTCGCCATGCACGTCGATGCCCGCATCGTGGACGCCGACGACCGGGACGTCCCGGCCGACACCGTCGGCGAACTCCTGGTGCGCGGACCCAACGTGTTCGTCGGGTACTGGATGAAGCCGGCGACCACCGCCGAGGCCTTCCGGGGCGGCTGGTTCCACACCGGCGACCTCGGCCGGATCGACGCCGACGGCTACATCACGCTCGTCGACCGCAAGAAGGACATGATCATCTCGGGCGGGGAAAATGTCTACCCCATCGAGGTCGAGCAGGTGCTGTTCCGTCACCCCGGTGTGCTCGACGCCGCGGTGGTCGGCGGTCCGGACGACAAGTGGGGTGAGCGCGTCGTCGCGGTGGTGGTGGCCGACCCAGCCGCCGAGCAGGAACCCAGCGCCGACGAACTGATCGCCTGGTGCCGCGAACGGCTGGCGCATTTCAAGTGCCCCCGCGAAGTGCACCTCCTTCCCGAGCTGCCCCGCAACGCCACCGGCAAGCTCCTCAAGACCGAGCTGCGCAAGCGATTCACCGGCGTCGAGGGCGGCGTCGTCCAGCGCTGAGGCACGACACCGGAGGCGGAGCGCGGGTTTGGGAAGTGTTGTCACGACGAGTAGCCACGGTCGCCGCTGCAAATAGCTGAAGATGTTAATCGTCGCTAACGTCTAGCGCGTGGCAAGACCACGCGCGCCACTTGTCGGATGTTCTTATCCTCGATCCACCGATGAATTGGCTGGTCGTGGGGTGTCGGAATGAGGAAAGTGCCCTCTGAGCTGCGATGATGAGTGTTCTCTACGCACTTATCGGCACAACTCGGAAAGGCACTTCCGGTGCAAGTGTCCCATAGGTTCGCCGCATCGTCGGCGGTCTTCGATGATGAGCGTCTGGTGTCGTGCGCAGGCCTGGTACCGGTGATGGCCCTTGCCGAGCAGACCGGACTGTCATCGTCATTGGCCGACAAAGTTCGGTTCAGCTGCGAGCGGGTCAAGTCCGGTGCGGCCAATCCGTCGCCGAAGCTGACCACGCTGATCGCCGGGATGTGCACCGGCGCGGACAGCATCGACGACCTCGACGTAGTTCGTAGCGGCGGGATGAAGACCCTGTTCGGCGAGGTGTACGCCCCGTCGACCATCGGAACCTTGTTGCGGGAGTTCACCTTCGGCCATGCCCGGCAACTGGAGTCGGTGCTCAGTGAGCACGTGGGCGCTCTGTGCGAGCGTGTCGATCTGTTGCCCGGCGCCGACGGGCGGGTGTTCATCGACATCGACTCACTGCTGCGCCCGGTCTACGGCCAGGCCAAACAAGGTGCGAGCTACGGCCACACCAAAATCGCCGGCAAGCAGATCCTGCGCAAGGGTCTTTCCCCGTTGGTGACCACCATCAGCACCGAACACTGCGCTCCGGTGATCACCGGAGCACGACTGCGGGCGGGCAAGACCAACTCGGGCAAAGGCGCGGCCCGCATGATCGCCCAAGCCGTCGCCACCGCCCGCGGCGCCGGTGTCACCGGGCGCATCCTGGTGCGCGGCGACTCGGCCTACGGCAACAGCAGCGTGGTCACCGCCTGCCGCCGCGCCGGTGCCCGGTTCTCGCTGGTGCTGACCAAGACCGCCGCAGTCGTCGCGGCCATCGCCGACATCAATGACACCGCGTGGATCCCGGTGTGCTATCCCGCCGCGATCCCGACACCGGTGCCTGGATCTCCGATGCCGAAGTCGCCGAAACCACCTGCACCGCTTTCAGTTCCACGAAGACTCCGATCACGGCACGGTTGATCGTGCGCCGGGTCAAAGACGCCCGATACCCCGACGCCCTGTTCCCGGTCTGGCGATATCACCCGTTCTTCACCGACACCGACGAACCCGTCGACGTCGCTGACATCACTCACCGCCGCCACGCGATCATCGAAACCGTGTTCGCCGACCTCATCGACGGACCCCTGGCCCACATGCCCTCGGGACGTTTCGGGGCGAACTCTGCCTGGATACTGTGCGCGGCCATCGCCCACAACCTGCAGCGCGCCGCCGGCATCCTGGCCGGCGGTGCACACGCGGTGGCTCGCGGCGCCACCCTGCGCCGACGCCTCATCACCATCCCGGCCCGACTGGCCCGCCCCCAACGCCGACCCATCCTGCACCTACCAGCCCACTGGCCGTGGGCGACGCACTGGCTCCGATTGTGGCGCAACACCATCGGCCACAGCCCGCCAGCAACCGCCCCCACCTGACCAATCCGCCGAAAGGCCACGACCGGAGCACACAGGAAAAAGCTGGACAGACCAGCCGATACCCCCTGCTCACAGCCAGCAAGCGACCACCAAACCATTCCAGCCTCAGCCACGACAGCTCATCGGTGGATCAAGGCTTATGCCTCCTGGTTGTCTGGGCCGACAAGTCGCAACCTGCGCCACGACTCGCCTGTCGCCTTGCGCGATGGGTGCTTGAGCGTGTCTGACGTCGATGAGCTTCGGTGAATGGGTTGCTTCAGCTCCGTACGGCGGCGATCGACGACTCCACTCGATCAGCCTGCCCGCAGCAGAGCCCCGCGGCAGCGTCGAAACATGAATCGAACTCGGATTATCAGGCCGGGCGGCGCCGGATCGTCGCGCTGACCATCCTCAGATTCGGCGTGTTCGTCAGTAGACGGCACAGTTACGCAGCAAGGGCGTTCGCGGGACACGAACGACTAGGACCGCCCCAAGGCTTGTGTTGGGTTCAGTGCTACTTCGCCGAGCCAATAGCACATCAGTAGGGCGACCTCGACGTCTAATCGTTCCGCGGCGATCGGGCGACCGCGGCGCTCGAGTGCTCGATTTACGCGATACTTGACGGTATTGGCGTGTATCTGCAATTCGTTGGCGGCGGCTTTGAAGCTGGAACCGGCACGCAAGAACACCCTCAACGTGTCTCGTAGACGCTGGTCCGATGCAGTGTTCTGAGCCAACGGGCCCAGCACATCGTAAATCCATTCCTTCAGAGTCGCGTCATCGGTCATCAGCATCGAGGCCAGGGCCACACCGGGATCTCGTGCAGCGACGATCCGGTGCCGTGAGGAGCCGTCGGCTGCCACCGCGACCACACGGGCCTGCTCAGCCTGTCGGTAGGTGCGGCGGAAGCCTTCAATCCCCGGAAGTGGTTCACCGACGGAAAGTCTTGGGCCGTCAGGTTGAGCCCGGACGAAGTCGCGCAGCTGCGATAAATAGTCCGACGGGCGGTGAACCGTCATCCATGCGCATCCGACGAGGCGGTCGATGGAGAAGTAGACCGATTGCTTCGCTCCAGTGGCGGAGACCGCGTGTTGCATGAAGCGCTCCATGGCGATGAACTCGTCGGTGTCGGCGCCCGCATCTCGGTCGAGCCATACCATGAGAGCCACATGCGTTGCGCCCAAGAAGTACCTCATAGCCGACGACGCTTCGGTCAGGTCTACGTCGCGTCCGTTGAGGATGTCTCGAATGGCTTGTGCACGCAAACTTCGTCGGCGCTCGTCCCACTCCGCGCGTTCAGTCTGATATGTCTCCAAGACCTGCTCAGACATCCAGTCGATGTAGCGGAAAGACACACGGGTGATGTGTTCAATGAGCGCCAATTTCTCCTCGGGCGGTAGGTCCGCGCTCCGAAGGCCAGCGATGATGAGGTTCAATCCATACTGGTGCCCGAGCCTGTATGCCCGCAGCAGCGCGTTGACGGGTACCTCGCGTTGCGCCATCCTCCGGGCGTGTTCAAGGGCGGCCGTCGGTGACTCCATGCGGTCGAACGGGATCGAGTGACGGACGACGGAGAACCAAGTGTCTACGTTCGCGGCGACGGTGTCACTCAGTAGCTCTTTGAGCTGTTGATCGGCAGCGAGTTCGGCAACTTGCTCAATCAGAAGGCCATGTATGGACTCGGGCAATTCTCTGACGAGGTCGCCGAGGTCTCGGAATAGGTGATGAACCGCGTGACCGGGGGTGTCTTGAACTTCGGATGAATCAAGCACAGCTGCGACCGTACTCGATTACTTGTCTTTGCGAGACAACAGACGCCCGCAGGTTCGACCCTTCGAGACATACCGATCGCGGATCCGGGTATCTACGCTGTTAAGGAGCGGTGAGCCACGTTTTACCATTTCAGCAGCCGAACGAGGCATTGCTGTGGGCCACGGCGAACGGATGCGCGTGAAGAGGAAGGCGGAGGCATGAGTTGTCTGCTCGCAATAACCTTGTTTGCGGCCTTCGCGGCCGGAGCAGCCCCATTGCGAGGAACGATCAGCACCGCCCTGGCCGCAATAGACGACTTTCTCGATCGTTTCGGCCACGAAGTTTCCGGAACTGCTCATGCGAAGGAACGCCCGCCGCTCTGACGAGGTGGTCGAATCGGGCGCCGGATATGCCCGCCCGCCTCCCGCATACCGAAGCTGAAGCCTGGATAGCAGTAGGCTGTCCTCTGGACTCGCCCCCGGCCGTCGACTGACTCCAAGATCCCAACAGCAGCGCCGATCTGATCCGGGTCGCCCCGGCGGCGGGTGTGTTCGTCAAGGTGTGCGGGCACTGGTTCGGAGAACTCCGACCGCTCGATCCGACCTGGACAGCGCCCACCAGCAAAATGCTTCGGTTCGAATGATAATTCGGCCCAGGCGATGGTCGAACCATACGGTTTGGCATCGCTGCCTTCGGATGCGCCGATACTGCGCCGCCGGGGTTCCGTTCATGGAGGTAGTTCTGACACCTCGACAACGAACCAGAGTGGCCGGGCCGCGGCCATCGCAGGGCCCTGAAAGACGCTCAGTCCGACGAGTCGTTCAGCGTGCGGTCGAGAAAATCTGCGACTGCCGAAGTGAAGGCGTCGTTGTCGTCGCCCGCAACCATGTGGCCCGTGCCCGAAACGTCGACAGCCTCGGCGTGCGGTACGACTTCGAGGAACTCCTCGACCGACTGCTGCGACGTCACGTCGGAGTGAACGCCGCGAATGAGAAGCGTTGGTGCTCGCACGCGGCGGGCCCCTTCGATGAGAAGGTCGCTTATGGCGCCGAATTCTTTGGCACCAGTTGCTGGGTCGCCCTGCAGGAACTCGAAGTTGGAAGCTATGAACGCCGGATCCCATCGCCAGATCCACCGACCGTCGTCGCGCTGCTGCAAGACCTTTCGGAGACCGTCCAAGTTCTTGGGCCGAGCGCGATGCCGGTTGTACTGGGCAATGACGTCCGCGGCCGCGTCGAGCGTATCGAATCCGTCGGGATGGGCGCCCATGAAAGACACGACGCGGCGTGCTCCGTGAAACTCCATTCGCGGAGTTATGTCGACCAGTACGACGGCTCCCCACAGATCGGCAGGCGCCACCAAATGCGTTCCCAACACCGTCATGCCGCCCAAGGATGCGCCAACGACAGCTGGCGGGCGGCCATCGCTGGCATATCGGCGAATCGACAGCAGGTCGGATGCAAGTCGGTCGAGATCGTATCGACCATCGGGGTCCCACTCGCTGTCGCCGTGACCGCGGGCGTCGTAAGCGACGACGGTATACCCGCGCGCGTGTAAGCGGCGCGCGGTAGTCGCCCAGGCATGGCGGTTCTGTCCACCGCCGTGCAGCAGTATGACGACCGCGCGGGCGGATTCGTGTCGGTAGACATCGGCTGCAAGGGCGGTTCCGTCTTCGTTGCGGACGCGCTCGAACGTTGAGGTCATTTGCTGTGTCCTCGATGGTCGCCTTGGGCAGCGTTCTCGTTCCGCGACCGGATCACGAGGCGCTCTGGGCGACGACGGTCACTGTTCCCTGTGCGGCGCATACCGGGCGTCCCGTATTGGTGATGTCGATCCTGGCGACGCCGCTACGCTTCCCCAGCGCGATGATGTCGGCGACCGCAACGCAGACTCCACTGGACACCGGACGTAGGAGGTTCAGTTTGAATTCGGTTGTGGCCACCCATGACCCAGGTGGGATCACCGGATAGAACACCACGCCCAAGCAGTGGTCGACCATCGCTGACAGGCATCCGCCATGCAGAGTGCCGAAAGGAGTCAACAAATCGGCTCGGGCGTCCATTTCCACTACCAGTCTCCCGGCGGAGAACTCGATGTGGCGGAAGTCCAAGTACTTGGCGAGCCCTCCCGAGGTTCCCCCCGCGTGCTGGAGCTCCTCGGCTATTTGCTTGTTGAACTGGGGGAAGTCCATGGTCAGCGCCTCGTTTCGTTCAGCGATACCGATGCCATCGCTGAGACACTACTCCGCAGTTGTCGCAGCAATGCAACTGTGAGTGTCGGCCAGTAGCGCGGGAAGCAGGAATCGGCGCAAGAAAGCATCGATTCCTTCGGGGCTGCGGTGCCGGGGGCCGCGAACCGCGAGCAAGCTGAGGATGATGCGCAAAATCCATTCGGCGGCGTCATCGACCGAAACGCCGGCTTCGAGTTGATGCCAGTGTGCGGCGAACACGGGTCGCAGAAACTCGGCGACGAGTTCGAACAGCGCCACCGACGTTCCCTCGGCCAGTCCCACGCCGGCGAGTTCATCGTCGCTGGCGAAGAGCATGCCGATTATCGGTTCGCGGCGTGCCGCGCGCACCGTGACTGCAACGAAGTCCAATATGGCAGAGCCCAAGTCGGTGTGCGCCAAGATCCGTCCGCTGGTGCGGTGCAGGTAGCGTTCCGCTGCGCGGACGATGACACCGGATACGACGGATTCGCGACTAGCGAAGTAGCGATAGACCGTGGCGCGCGATACGCCCGCATGCCTGGCGATATCCTCCATCGTGGTGCCCGACAGCCCCTTGCCTTGCAGGCACGTTTCGGCGGCGTCGAGTAGGCGATCGCGCGCCATATCGCGGTTTCGCCCAGGAGTCGCGTCGCCCCGCCGCAACGATCTCTTCGTCACGGGTACGAGTATGCCCTGTCAAGGGACCCGCTCTGTCGAACACCCGCGGTTGTCGCATGGAAACGGATGTGACAATATCGCAGTCGTGTCGCATAGAAGACCTCGACGATGAGCGTGATCTGACCGTTGGCCATCCCACCACGCACTCCGGTTGTCGTCGGCGTCGGTGAACTGACACATCGCGGTGAAGGCACCGTCGATCCCATCGATTTGGCCGCCGAGGCCGCGCGTCGAGCGCTGCATGATGCTTCGGCCGCGATCGGGCATCGCATCGATACCGTGGCGACGCCCGGAATCTTGATGATCCCACGCGACAACCCCGCGTCGAGGATTGCCGAAGCGACTGGGCTGACGCCGGATCATCGCATCAGTTGTCCGGTCGGCGGCAACACCCCCCAGTATCTGGTCGAGGTCCTCGGCCGCCGCATTTGGCGCGGCGTCAGCGACGGGGCTCTGATCGTCGGAGCGGAAAGCGGCGCGTCAGCACGCAAAGTCGCATCCGGTAGCGCACTTTTGGAGCCCAAACCCATCGCAGCACAGGACGAGTCACTCGGTGACACCCGCCCGGGACTGAGCGAAGCCGAGGTGGGCGCCGGGTTACATTGGCCGCACGAGGTGTACCCGATCTTCGAATCCGCGATCGCGGCCCGATCAGGCCGCACATTCGACGAACAGCGCCGCTGGCTGGGTGACTTGATGGCTCCGTTCACGGTTGAGGCGTCCCGACATCTCGAGCAGGCCTGGTTTCCGCGTGCCCGTAGCGCAGACGAGCTCAGCACGGTCTCCCCGGCTAACCGGATGGTGTGCGAGCCGTATCCGAAGCTGCTCAACAGCATCATCGCCGTGGATATGGCTGCCGCTTTCGTGATCATGGCCGCCGAAGTCGCCGAGGAACTCGGAGTGCCCAGTGATCGTTGGGTCTTCCCGTGGTCGTCGGCCACATGCAACGACGTGTATTTCCCGGTTCAGCGGCCTGATCTGGGTCGTTCCGCCGGAATAAGGGCCGCCGGCAAGGCGGTATTGGCGGCCAGTGGACTTCACATCGACGACATTAGATGGTTTGATTTCTACTCTTGCTTTCCTTCCGCGGTCGAGGCGGCGATCGACGCCTTGGATCTCGACCCGGCGGATGACCGCGGGTTCACGGTGACCGGCGGACTGCCCTACCACGGAGGGCCGGGTAACAACTATGTCAGCCATTCGATCGTCGAGATGGTGCGACGCTGCAGGAGCGACCCGGACGCCGTCGGGCTCGTGTCCGGACTGGGCTGGTACATCACAAAGCACTCGCTGGGTCTGTGGTCGGCGACTCCACCGCCAACGGGATGGCAGACTCCGGACATGGCCGATGCGCAGTCTGCGATCGACGGCACCTCCCTCCCGGTCGCTTCTCCCGCCGACGCATCCGGAGAGGCGACCATAGATGGATACACGGTCGTGCACGACCGTGACCAAGGCCCCTCCTGGGTGCCGATTTTCGCGCGCATGACCGACGGCCGCCGCGTCGCGGCGCGCAGTGACGATGCCGAGGTGGCGGTGGCAATGTCACGAGACATGTGCGTCGGACACCAAGTCGCCGTGCGGCAGGCGGACGGACACGTCGAATTCGAACTGTCGTGAACGCCGACGCGCTCGTGCTGACCAAGCCGCGCACCCTTGAACGGCGGCATCTTCCGGTGCCGCGCATCGACGACGAGTCCGGTCTCCTGCGGATCGAGGCGTGCGGGCTCTGCGGAACCGACCACGAGCAGTTCAGCGGACACCTGCCGACGGGGTTCGCCTTCATCCCCGGACACGAGATCATCGGCGTCATCGAGGGAATCGGTGACGCCGCGCGCGAGCGTTGGGGCGTCTCGGTGGGTCAGCGAGTCGCCGTCGAGGTGTTCCGATCGTGTCGGGAGTGCGACTCGTGCGGCCGCGGCGAGTATCGCAGGTGCTCGAGCAACGGCCTCGCCACCATGTTCGGCTTCGTCGACGTGAACATCCCGCCCGGCCTGTGGGGAGGCTATGCAACCCACCTGCATCTGCCGTTCGATTCCATGCCGTTGCCGGTCCCGGACGGACTCGACCCGATCGTCGCGACGTTGTTCAATCCGCTTGGGGCAGGGATCAAATGGGCTGCCATGTTGCCCGAGACAAGCCCGGGCGACGTCGTCGCGGTCCTCGGACCAGGGATCCGCGGGATTTGTGCTGCCGTAGCCGCCAAGGAGGCCGGAGCGGCATTCGTCGCGATGACCGGGGTCGGCCCTCGCGACCGAACTCGGCTAGCCGCAGCCCACCAGTTCGGCGTGGACCTGACCATCGACGTCACCGAAGACGACCCGGCGCAGGCCCTGCAAATGGCGACCGGCCGGCTCGCAGATGTCGTCGTCGACGTCACCGCGAAGGCGCCAGCCGCATTCGCGGACGCCGTCGCACTCGCGCAGCCCGGCGGACGCGTGGTGGTCGCGGGCACACGCGGCGGCGGCGGAGCGCCGGGCTTCGAGCCAGACCTGCTCGTATTCAAGGAACTACGCATCTTCGGTTCGTTGGGGGTCGACTACCCCGCCTACCAGAGCGCCATCGAGCTGCTGGTCTCTAGGCGTTGGCCCTTCGAAGAATTGCACCGCGAGATCACCGGTTTCGCCGGCCTGCCCGGGCTGCTCGACCTTCTGGCCGGCAACGAGCCGGACCGGGTCCCCGCTCTGCACAACGTCTTTGTGCCGATCGCCTGACAGCGCCAACTAGCGCCCAACCGGAAGGATCCACCGTGAGCAGCCAAAGCCGGGTTGACATGCTTGCCCTGACAGATGCCCGCGAGCGCGCCGCTCAATGCGGGATTCCGGACGCCATGGCTGAACTGTCTGTTTTCAGGATCGCGCTTCATCAGCCCCCTGTAGCCGTCGCATTGCATGGAATGCTGGAGGCGTTGCTGTGGAAAGGCGCGCTGGATGCGCGGCTACGGGAGCTGATCATCATGCGAATCGGCTGGGTCACTGATTCGGTCTATGAGTGGACGCAACACTGGAGGGTTGCCCGCTTGCTCGATGTGCCCGAACGCGACCTGCTCGGGGTGCGCGACTGGCAGAACGCCGGCCACTTCGGCGAAGCCGAGCGGGCGGTACTGGCGGCGACAGACGAGACGTTGCGTGACGGCACCATCTCGGATGAAACCTGGGCTGAGTGTCAGCGCGCGTTGCACGGGGACCCGGCCGTCCTCGTCGAACTCGTCGCCGCGATCGGGAATTGGAGATTGTTCTCAGCGCTGCTGCGGTCCTTGCACGTGCCGCTAGAAGACGGCCTCGAAGGATGGCCCCCTGACGGAGTTCGACCCTCCGTTGACTGAAGGGTGATCGGCTCGCCATGTCGACTCCGTGCTATGACTCTGCCCCTAGCACCTGTTGGTCGGGATCTGACGATGTCGAACGGTCGGGCGGTTGCATCTGCAGACGGCGATTCCACCACCGAGGATTGCGCCGGGCCTGAAGACTGAGCCGACGGAATTCCATCCGCTGCAGTCGAAGGAGAACTGGAACACCCAGCAGCGGGACGATCGCACCACGGACCGCACCTCGGCGACCATTCTCCAGCAATCCGGCTACAGCACTGAGCCCCGAAATGTAAAGAATACCGTTGTAAGGCACCAGGATTGGGCCGCATAGTCCTTCGCACTCGGACAGGCTTGGCACACCAAATCTCCAGCGCTTCGGCCAGTGTATGAAGTGAGCCAACACGGTCGTCAGGAACAGGCCGTTCACAACACCGAGGACAGCCTCGTGACGCTTATCGGCACGTTCCGCCATGCGAAGTACTACTGCGGTGCTCATGCCCCAACCCGTCGCTGCCGGCACCGGACCAATCACCGACGCGAACGGCATCGCAACTCCGGACAGCAATTCGTAGAAGACATGCGCGCTCGCTGACACGGCGCCAACTTGTGTGCAGATTTGCCGGGACGTCTTCGGACGCTGACGGGACGGCGGTAATGGCCCTTCCGCCCGCATCAGCGGAATGCCTGAACGCGCGATGCGGCCACGGCGCAACGCACTTCTTCGTGAAGAGGTCGTTCCATATGGCGGCTTTCACCACAAAAGTACTTGTCGACCTACACGTTACTCCGTAGCTGTTGGCCGCCATCGGCGTCGAAGAGTTCCTTGGTCCAACGTTCGAGGATTTCTGCGCTATCCCAGTCGTCGGGATGGAACCCGGCGTGGGTGTAGGAACGGAAGCGCTCAATCGCTGCTCGGCTGAACAGCGGGTTATGACGGAAGGCTCGAAGGCTGCGCAGCAACCGCACCGGGTTGTAGGCGGCACGATCGCCGGCCAGAGAGCGGGTGGTCTGGATGACCAACTCGGTGAACAATAGGAGACTGGCGATCCGCATTCCCCAGACCCTGGTGCGTTCGCTTCCACCGACCGTCTCGTAGACATCGAAAGCGACGGCCTTGTGCTCGCATTCCTCCAGTGCGTGCCAAAGCAGAATCGGCCGCACCTCGGTGTAGCCGATCAGTTCTTGAGCTTCGTCGCTGGTGAGAATGATCTCGGCGAATGTCGCCGTGTAGTGCTCGAGGGCTGCCGTCACAGCCAGGCGCATCTTGGGAGAAAAACGCTTCTCGAGTCGGCCAACCAACTTCTTGATATGCCGATCGATCCCCTCGGTGGGATAGCCCATCGCTTGAAGGCGATCGTTGAGCAGCCGATGCTGGTGCCGGTGGGTGGCCTCTTGAGCGATGAATCCCTTGACCGCCTCCTTCAGGTCAGCGTCGCTGATGTGGTCCCGGTACTCGCGGACTGACCGGATGAAGAAGTCTTCGCCTTCGGGGAACGTGGCCGACAAGGTGGACACAAAGTGGCTCATCACCAAGTCGCCATCGACGAAGTGCTGCCGACTGGTCTCAGCAGGCATGTCGAATCGGACACGGCGGGGCTTCGGGACGACCCGCGTGGTGGGCCGTGTGGACGAATCGTCGCTCATGTTGTTCTCCTGTTGTCATGGGCACTGATGATCTGACTTTACGCCTAGTCAGAATTAGATGGCAAGCTATGCGTTGTGCGATCGGTGCGGGTGTACAGCGGGATGTCCGCCGAGGAGCGTCACCGGAACAGGCGCACGCGTCTCATCGAGGCCGCGATGGAGTTGATCGGCACGCACGGCGTTGCCGCCGCCACGGTGACTGCCGTATGCGCTGAGTCCGGCGTGACGTCACGCTACTTCTATCAGCATTTCCCTGACAGAGACGCCCTCTTGCGAGCTGTCTACCAGCAGCTCTACGCAACCTTCCAGGAGGTGATAGTTGACGCGATCCCCGATGCCGGCGCCCCACCCGAGGTGCTCGCGTACGCGCCGATCCGCGGGCTGGTCAGCATGATCAACAATGATCCTCGACTGGGTCGGATCTTGTTCGTGGAATCTGCAACGGAGCCGCTGCTTCGGGAGTTACGCAGCGACATGATGACCGGTTTCACCGACCTCGTATTGCGTGAGGCCAGACTTCACCTTGACATCGCCGACTCCGCAGTGGGCGTTGCCCATTTGGCCTCGACATTGGGTGTGGGTGGGTTATTCGAAGTCTTGCGCCGCTGGCTCGACGGAGAACTCGAGTTCACCACCGATGAACTCGTTCAGCACTGCGCAGGTTTCCTGGGCAGCCTCGGCAGCTATGTGCTGCTGCAGAACGCAGTCGAGTCGGCCACGACCAAAGCCAAACCTCAGAGTTAGCTTCTGGCGCCTCCCGGCCGCGCTTCGCGAATGTCGAGGTGCCTCCGCTTGCTTCATTCCGGACTGAACACATGAACGCCGCTGTACAACATTAGAGGCCAGCGTCGTCGACCAAATAACGTTCGGCGAGCGTCTCGGCAAGCCGACTCGTGTGCTCCACGATCTCCCCCTGGATGACGTCAAGCAAACCTGCATGCCATGCGGTGATCAATTCGACGAAGCCACCAACGGCCACCAGTGTGTCCATCCGAAGGGCGGTTTCATCGGCTTCCGGCCTCAGGTGTGGCTCACTGGCTGCGATCACCAGGTGTGTCGCCTCCTGCAGTGCGACAGCGCGCCGATCCTGAAGCGGGGAACTGCCCACGTGTTGAGCCAGTAGAATCTTCGCCCTGCCCGGATCCTCTGCAATCCGGTCGACCACCGCGGCGATGGTCACGCGGATGGTCTCCATCGGCGGCTGCCCGATGCGTTCTGCGAGCGTCGCAGAAACCTCACCGAGCATCTCGTTGCGCACGCCGTCCCATGCAGCGACAAGTAACTCGTCGCGGGTCTTGAAGTCTTCGTAGAAGTAACGGTCGTTCAGGCCGGTTTTGGCGCACACTCCTCTCATCGTGACTGCTGCCCAACCGCTTTCACTCCAGATTTCCGTCGCGGCATCAATGAGGCGCTGACGGCGCTCCGCCCGGCGTTCAGCACCGGTACGCCCGCCCCATCTCTTCGACCGCGTCCGCACATGTCCATCTTGGCAAGCCACAGTAGGTCGCAACACTTTGGTAGCATCCGCCCCCAATGGGGGCGCGTGCCACCATAGGACTCCGCGGAGGGCAGCGATTGACGATCAGAACGCTCAAACTTCGAGTTCTCAGAGACGTGGCAGCGGCTGTCGTCATTCCCGCCCCCAGCAGTGATCGTGCGGCACTGGCGACGGTGGCGGTAGGAGGCGCCCTGCACGCCGTGCAGGTATTCGCGGCCGACTGGCCCGCCGCAATCCCGTAGGGAGTCGACTCATGACGCTCTTGAGCGAGGCCCCCACCGGTCGCCGTCACCACTTGCACTACGTGCGGTAGCGTACCGATACCGGCAGTATCGCTACCAGTGGAGGCCAAGTGACCGACGGCAGTGCAGATGCCCCAAGCCAGGCCAAGCGGCCTGGTCGGCGCGCCAACGGATCCACCGACCCGGCCGACACTCGCGAGTACAGCGAACGGTTGGCGACCCTGGCCCGGTTCACCCTCCGACACAAAGCGCTCGTCATCGGGGTATGGCTAGGCGCCGCGGTGGTTCTCGCGCTGCTGTTCCCACAGCTGGAAACCGTGGTGCGCCAACAGTCGGTGGACCTCATTCCTCGCGACGCCCCGTCCTTGCAGACGGTTGACCGCATGAGCGCCGCGTTCGGCGAAGAAGGCTCGAAAACCATGGTGTTCGTCGCCATGGAAGACCCCACTGGCTTGACTCCAACTGCACGGCAGCGCTACGGCGAACTCGTGCGCCGGTTGCAGGCCGAGGGCGACCACGTCCTGCTGGTGCAGGACCTGCTGGCCGATCCGATTACCGAAGCTCAGGCAGTCAGCGCCGACCGCAAAGCCTGGTATCTGCCCGTCGGTGTCACCGGCACCCTCGGAGACCCCACGGCAGCCGAATCCTTGAACGCGGTGCGCGACATCGCCGCGGAGGTGTTCACCGGATCGACCACGACCGTCCAAGTGACGGGACCACCGGCGACCTTCAGCGACATGATCGCCTCCGCCGAGCACGACCTGCTGTTGATCTCGATCGCTACCGCCGGCGTGATCGCCCTGATCTTGCTGATCGTCTACCGGTCAGTGTTCACCGCGCTGTTGCCACTGCTGGTAATCGGGTTGAGCCTGGCGGTTGGGCGCGGCGTGCTATCCGCCCTCGGCGAGATGGGCATGCCGGTCTCCCAGTTCACCGTCGCATTCATGACGGCGATCCTGCTCGGCGCCGGAACTGATTACACAGTTTTTCTGATCAGCCGGTACCACGAGCAGCGCCGCGCCCAAGTACCCGCCGATCAGGCGATCATCCACGCCACCGCCAGCATCGGGCGCGTCATCCTGGCGTCCGCCGCCACCGTGGCACTCGCGTTCTTGGCCATGGTCTTCGCGCGGCTCAGCGTCTTCGCCGCCCTGGGCCCCGCGTGTGCCATCGCCGTGCTGTTCGGATTTCTGGCGACCGTCACCCTGCTGCCACCCGTGCTGTCGCTAGCCGCCAAACGCGGCATCGGTGAACCCAAATCCGATCGCACCCGCCGCTACTGGAACAGCGTCGCCGTCGCCGTGGTCCGCCGTCCGGTGCCACTGCTGATCGTCAGCCTGGCCATCCTGCTCGCCCTGTCGGCAGCCGCTGCGACCATCAAAATCAGCTACGACGACCGCAAGGGACAACCAGACACCACGGCCAGCAACCAGGGCTACCAACTTCTGGACCGCCACTTCCGCAAGGACGTCGTCATCAGCGAGTTCCTCGTCGTAGAGAACCCGACCGACATGCGGACCGGGAGGGGGCTGGCCGATCTCGACGAGATGGCCTCTCGCGTCTCCCAGATCCCCGGCGTCACCAGGGTGTCCGGAGTCACCCGCCCCACCGGGGAGCGCCTCGACCAAGCAGAACTGGCCTGGCAGAACGGCCAGATCGGCGAGAAAATGGCCGGCGCGGTCGCCGAGGGCAACTCACGCAAGGACGACCTCGCCAAACTCACCGGCGGCGCCGACCAGCTCGCCGACGGCCTCGCCCAACTCGATGGCACGGTGCGCACCGCCCTCGCGCCACTGGCCGGAATCCTCACCCAAGCTCAATCCGCGGGAACTCAGGTCAACCAGTTCCGCCCACTGCTGCAACAACTTTCCGCCACCGCCCCCGCCGTCGACCAAGCCATCCAATCCGGCCCAGGACTGCGACCGCTGGCCAACCAGGCGCAGAACGCGATCACCCAGCTCGATCCACTCGTGGGCGCGCTCAACACCTCACCGTGGTGTGCCGCCACCCCGCAGTGCGCCCAAATTCGTGACCAGGTGAAGATTTTGGTCAGCCTGCGCGACAGCGGATTCTTCGACCAGATCGCCGACCTCGGGGACCGCTACGATCCCGCGACCAATGCCACCGTTGGTGGCACCCTCTCCAACGTCCAGAACGCAGTCGCCTCGCTGGACAAGGCATTCGGAGCCCTCGGTGACCCCGCCGACCTAGCCACCAATCTCCGCCGATTGCAGGAGGGAATCGGACAGCTCGCCTCCGGCGCTCAAGCACTCGCGACCGGTGTCCGCACCCTCGCCGACAGCAACATCGAAATGCTGTCCGGTATGAGCCAGATCGCCACCCAACTACAGAATTCCTCACGCGCAGCGGCGGACTCCGACTCCTCGAGCGGTTTCTACTTGCCCGCTAATGCATTCGAGAACCGGCAATTCACCGATGTTGCCAAGCAATTCCTCTCACCGGACGGCAAGACCGCGCGGTTCATGATCGAAAGCAGCCACGACCCTTACAGCGTCGAAGCCATGGAGCTCGCCAGCCGCATCACCGACACCGCCAACACCGCACGACCCAACACGTCGCTCGCCGACGCCACCGTATCCGTCGCCGGCTTCCCCGCCGTCAACTCCGATATCCAACGATTCCTATGGGCCGACTTCGCACAACTGGCCGTCGCCACCATAATCATCGTCGGCGTCATCCTGGTCCTACTGCTGCGCGCACTCCTGGCACCGCTCTACCTCTTAGGCACCGTCGTGCTCAACTACCTCGCCTCGCTCGGCATCGGCGTTGTGGTATTCCAATGGGGACTGGGCTACGAAATCGCTTGGCCCGTACCATTACTGGCATTCATCATCCTCGTCGCCGTCGGCGCCGACTACAACATGCTGCTCGTCTCACGGCTCCGCGAAGAATCCGGGACCAACATCCGCGTCGGCGTCCTGCGCACCGTGGCAAACACCGGAGCCGTCATCACCTCAGCTGGTCTGATATTCGCCGCCAGCATGTTCGGCCTCATGGTCGGCTCAGTCGCAATCATGATCCAAGCCGGCCTCATCATCGGCTTCGGATTGCTGCTCGATACCTTCCTCGTGCGCACCCTCACCGTGCCCGCCATCGCCACACTTCTACGCGAAGCCAGCTGGTGGCCTTCCAAAGCAACGCGGACCCCAGTAGCTGACACCGCCACGCAGAAATAAGGAGCAACGCACTACTAGTGGAAGCGAGGAATGCGAGGAACGCGAGGTCCATTCGCAGACGTGATCTTTGGTTGCGGATCCGTCGTGATCTGGTGTTGCAAGCCCGTCGAGTAAGCGTCCAAACTGACATCCTGATTTCAAGGTTCCCGCTCTCGGTAAATCAAAGGCGGCCTTGACCACCAAGGTGTCTCAGTCCGCAGGCAGTCCGCAGTAGATTTTCGCGACTCCTGCGCGCGCCAACCCACCCAATGCAGCTGAGCTGGGAAAACTTACGCGGGCCAACGTACCCAACGTCATCAAAACCCCAGGTGGCGTGGTTCGGGACGAAGAGGTCGTGGGTTCAAATCCCGCCACCCCGACTCGTGTGATCGCAGGTGAGAGGCCCTGACCGGGAATTCTGGTCGGGGCCTTCTTCCTGTTCGGCGGCCATCGCGAAGTCGCCTGCGAGGATGGGCTACGTGGCCCAAGCGAATCGCCCGTCCGGGCAGCCCGCGACCCCGGAAGTCACCCTGATGGGTTCCCGCACGGCGTCAGCGCTGGCCTTCTTCTCCTCGGCTGCGGTGCTGGTGGTCGAGATCACCGCGCTCAGACTGCTCGCTCCCTATCTCGGTCTGACACTCGAGACGAGCACGATGGTGATCGGAATCGCGCTGTGCGCAATCGCTTTCGGATCTTGGGTGGGTGGGCGTGTCGCAGACTGGCGGGATCCGCGTCAACTCATCGGGCCCGCACTGGGCATATCCGGGACTGTGGTGGCGTTCACTCCGGCGCTGCTGCGAAGTGTGGCCGAGTGGGCACCACCTGCCCTGATGTTCGTGGCGTCGGCGAGCATCCTGGTGCCTGGTGCGCTGCTGTCGGCGGTGACGCCGATGGTGACGAAGCTGAGGCTGAGCAGGCTCGCCGAAACCGGGACAGTGGTGGGTCAGTTGTCCGGAGTCGGCACCGTGGGCGCGATCGCCGGAACCGTACTCACCGGCTTCGTCCTGATCTCGCGGCTACCGGTCACCGCCATCCTGGTCGGCCTCGGAGTTCTGTTGGTTGCCGGCGCCGGCTTGTTCGAGTGGCGAACCCGCAGGTGGACCAGTGCTACTGCGGCGGCAATGGCGCTCGTGACCGTGGCGGGTGGTGTCGCCGGCTACTTCGCGCCCGGCGGGTGCGACGCGGAAACGCAATACCACTGCGCCCGGCTGATCACGGACCCCGACCGCGGCAGCGGCCGCACCCTGGAACTCGACGGTGTGCGGCACTCCTACGTCGACGTCGACGACCCGACGTTCCTGCAATTCACCTACATCCGTGCGATCGCCGCGATCGTCGATACGTCGTTTCCCGGGTCCGCGCCACTGACGGCCTATCACCTCGGCGGCGGTGGTCTGACGTTTCCCCGCTATCTCGCCGCCCGCCGGCCCGGCACCGACAATGTCGTCTCCGAGATCGACGGCGGAGTGGTGCGCATCGACCGCGACGTACTCGGCGCATCAGACATCGGGATCGACCTTCGCGTCGAAGACGGCCGACTCGGTCTGCGCCGACTCGAAGATGACAGCCGCGATCTCATTGTGGGCGACGCCTTCGGCGGTGTGAGTGTGCCCTGGCACCTCACCACCGTCGAGGCCATGGCAGACGTGCGCAGGGTCCTCAAACCCGACGGCATCTACGTCGCGAACCTCATCGACCACGGAGCCCAGGCGTTCGCGCGCGCAGCGGTCGCGACCTTAAGGCAGACCTTCGATCATGTCATCCTCACCGGCCAGTCCAACCCGCCAGACGGCGGCAATCTGGTCGTCGTGGCCTCGGACGGTCCACTCGATCAACGCGGCATCCACACGGCGCTCGACATCCAGGAAACGCCATGGACCGTCATCGCCGACACCGACTTGTCCACATGGATCGGGGAGGCACACGTGCTCACCGATGACTACGCACCGGTCGACCAACTTCTCCAGCCCTATTCCATCCCACGCGCTCGGTGAGTACCCGAAGACGTTCCGTCCCGTCAGCCCGCGAAATTGGGCGCTATCGTGATAGACGACGCACTCTGCGAAGGAGTTCGATGACGCCGCCGCTCGAAACGCCAACGCCCGCAATGCGCAACGGTGTGGGAACCGCTGCGCTGATTCTCGGGGTCATCTCGATCACGTTCACCTTCGTCCCGATCGTCGGAGATTTTGTCGCGCTCCCCGCCGCGGTCTGCGCGATCATCGCCGGGGTGGTCGGTTCCGGCCGCGTCGATCGCAGGCAAGCCACGAACCGGGGCGCCGCACTGGCCGGCGGCGCCCTCGGAGTTCTCACTCTGCTGCTTGCGCTTGTCATATTCGCCGTGGTCCACGGATTGGCACAGTCCTGAGCTCGAGCCGGTGTAACTCATCGGCGGCCGGGCACTCTGTGATGACAGTGACGCAACCCCACTCAGGAGACCTCATGCCTTCAGCACTGACCGACGACGCCAAGAAGATGCTGTCGAAGCCCAACCCCGCCGTCATCAGCACCGTCCGCAGCGACGGGCATCCGGTCTCGGCCGCGACGTGGTACCTCCTGCGAGGCGACCAGCTGCTGGTCAACATGGATGTTCACCGCAAGCGGCTGAATCACATGCGCAAGGATCCGCGGGTCTCGCTGACGGTGATCGACGACGGCGACTGGTACACCCACGTCACCGTCATCGGACATATCACCGATATCTATGACGACGAAGGCCTCACCGACATCGACGCACTGTCCCAGCACTACCAGGGAAAGCCATACCCGGACCGTGACCGGCCGCGTGTCAGCGCGCTGATCGAGGTCGACCGGGTGCACGGCTGGGGCGCCCAGAAGAACAACGATCAGCCTGACGGCCGCGGCTGAGCGTCGCGCCTCCGAGTCCGGTGACCATCCGGCGCGGCCCAGATTCCATGCCCTGACTGGTCTTCCGGTCATGGCCCTCTTGCCGTCCAGTCCGCCCGAGCGGACGAAATTGGTGCACCACCGGCCCCTCTGGCTGCACTAATCTGGTCGCCATGGATGTCGATCCGGAGATTCTGCGGGCCTTCGCCGGGCAGGTCGACAACGCCGCGGCGCTGATCCGCGACGCCGATATCGGGACCAAGGTGGCCACCGCTGCCGACGGCTTCGAGGGAATCTTCTGACCCGTGCTGCCTTCTCGTTCCCGATTGGAGCGCTGGAATCCCGATTCTCTGGCCTTCACCGGACAAGCGGTCGAGGACAGCGGCCGAGCTGTCGCCGATGCGGTGACCATGATGAGCAACAACATCGACACCATGCCCGAGACCAGAGCGTGGTCCGGTGACGCGCACACCGCGGCCAACAAGATGTTCGGACGCGCAGCGGACGCGGCGAGTGACTTGGCGGCGTACACCAAGACCGTCGGCGCGGCGCTTCGGGGCGGCGCCGGCACCGTCAGCGAAGCACGAACCGCATTGTTGAACAGGGCCGACGAGATCGACATGACCGGTCAATTACACGTCAGCGATCAGTGGGTGGTCCTGATCACCGGCGCTGCGATGACCGCCGAGGAGGCGGCAGCGCTGGAGCGACGCGCCCAGGCCGAGCAGATCACCGTCAACGGACTTCTGCTGGCGGTGGGCGCTGCCGACGACGACACTGCCGCCGCGGTGGTCGCGGCGGCGAAGCCGCACGGGTTCGAAGCGCCAGATCCGACCGGACTGGACAACTTGATGCCCGGACTACAGAGGCCCGGCGATGAAGTGCCTTGCCCGGCGGCGGCGACCGGACTGATGCAGCAGGCAATGCTGCGTGACATCGACATGTCACAAACGGTCAGGGATACGGCGGTGGAAGCCGACGGTGACATCACCACCACAACGCACACCATGCAGGATGGCAGCAAGCAAGTGGTGACCGACGACAACGAGTACCAGTGGGACCGTGGCCCTACCCTGCGCGTCGCCCACTACGACAGAGATGGGAACTTCTTGTCGCAGACCAGCACTGTCACGTGGAAGGACTCGACGACCTATTCACTTCGAGGCGCCACGACAACGAGTACACGTCTTGCAGACGGCACACTCATGGAAACCCATCAGTGGCCGAACGGCAGGACCGAAGCCAAGCTGTACACCCCCGACGGGCGGGAAGGCGACATCCCGATTGAGATTTTCAGCAATCCACCTACGGCCATCGCGGGTGGTGCTCTGACCGGTTTGGAGCGATACGTCGAACAGGGTGGATCCATCCCGAGACTGAGTGCGGAAGCACTCGAGAAGGTCGGTACAGGAGCCAAGTTCGCCGGACCTGCCGTCGGGGTCGCTGAGATGTTGCTCAATGTCGCCGGCGCCCAAAGTGCTTTCGAGCGATGCGTTGACACCTACACCGGTGCCGGCTCAATCGCGGGTGGATTCGCGCCTTTGGCATTCCCTGGAGTGGGATGGATTGGTGCGGGATTCATCTCCGCGGCCGGCTCTCAAGGTGTTGGCGCTCTCGGCACCTTCCTGGGAAATCAGTTCTGCACGCGATGAGACTGGTCAGCAACCTAGCCGCATTCGGGTTTCTGCCTGCATGCGGAATATTCTTTCTCTGGTGGGGGCTCGCGGAAATCGTTGACGGAAAAGGCCTCTCGGGAGCAATCGCGTCAATATTCGCTGTCGGAATTTTCGGCTTTTCGGCCCAATGGGCGGTCATGCGGTGGATGGCGGAGCCTAGAGGCCAGTTCAACTCCGTCGGAACCACAATTCGACCGAGGAAACTCTTTGACGCACTTTCCATGATCTGGATCGGCGCGGCGGTACTCGCGGCCGTACTCTATGTCGCTTTCGCACCATTCGGTCATGTCGACATGCCCACTTATCGGTCTTCCACGCCCTGGATGATGGTCTTCATCCTGGTGACGGGCGTGGCGACGCTGTGGCGCATGATCGCTCACGGCGGCGACTGCTATCTGCGCTTGACCCCGGACAGTTGCGAAGTGTGGAACGGGCCGTGGCTGGCATTCCGGCGCGCCAATTGGGAAGACATCAAACAGATTCAGGACCACCCGGTGCGTCGCAAACTCCGCGGCAGAGAGCTGATCGTGCTGGTGCTGCCCGAGGGTAGAAGCGCCACCCTTCTCTCAGATTGTGTCACCGGCAACAGCGACCCGTTGCGAGACTGGGTTCGGTTCTATTGGCAGCACCCCGAATGCCGCGACGAGCTCGTCGACGGCCGCGCCCTTCAGCGTCTCGATGACAAGAAGTTCACCCGCGAATGACATTGGTCGTCTCTCGTCGCACCGGGGTGAACGCAGTTCTCAACCTCAAATAAGGCCGCGGCGCGCACGCGCGGACTCCATGTCGTCTGCGATGGAACCCTCGATGAAACTCCGCAGCATGTCTTCGCTCAGCGGCTCGGCGTGGCCGTCAGATTCGTAGATGTAGTCGCCGTCGCCGCTGACCCGCACCCACTGCAGGATTCGACTCTGCGGGTCCGGACCCCACTGCCGCGCCGGCTCGTAACGGGTCTGCACCGTCCCGGTCGCCACGATCTCGCTGACGTCGAAGACGCGGGCAGGCAGTTCGTCGGGCTCGGCACGCCGGACAGGGAATCCGAGGTCATCGTATTCTTCCAGCGTATCGGGCATCTTCGGCAGATGATTGCCACCTCCGGCCACCGCGATACGCGGGTGCGCACCCGCGCCGACCAGTCCTACCGATTCTGCAATCGCGGCCGCCAACGCATCCGGCGCCACCGAGTGGATGTCGACGACGTCGATACCGTCCCGGTCGCGGGTCTGCACTGCGACGAACCCGGATTCGCCCGCACGCAACGCGTGCAGCCGCAACTCGGGCGCGTGCGCGTCCAAGGAGTGCACTCGGCATTCCACGCAGACATCGCTTCGCACAAGGGCTTCCACCCATGATCGGACTCCGGGGAGGTCTCCACCGGCGAGTCGATCAGCGATCGGTTCGCCCGCTCTGGCGGCAAGCCACACCGACCCGACGGGTCGGCTACGCCCCAGTGGATACGGCAGCATGTCCCAGCCGAACAGTGCGCACGCCGATTCCAGGTCGACCACGGCCACGGTGTCCCCCGGCGTCTGAGCGAAGCGCGGCACATACGTCATGGACTTATTCTGCGGGCGGCCACGCTCACTGCGTACAAACGGTGCGGGATACAGACTGCCGATACGCTCGGTCGAACGCTGGGTTTCGGTCCGGACCGGACGTACGAATAGGAGCTCTGGGGCGGTGACGAGGACCGAGAGGCGGGTGGCGCTCGATGGGGACGACCGGCTGCATCGGGCCCGGCACCGGTGGACTGCAGTACTGATCGCCGCATTGCTGTTCGGCGCCGTGGTCTACCTGCTGGCCGTGCAGACCACGACGGGCCAGCGGTTCGAGGACGCGGCGCTGCGCGGCGCCACCCAGGTCGACGCCGAGTTGCGTCAGGCGGCGCTGGACCAATTCCACACCATCACGGTGACGTCTCAGCTGGCCGCGGCGGCGATCGTCGGAGTGATCGGGTTACTGCGTCGCCAGGTGTGGCTGGCCGTGGCCGGGGTGGGGGTGATCCTCGGCGGGCAGGCCGCCACGCAGGTGCTGAAGTATCACGTGCTGTCGCGTCCCGAACTTGTCGCGATCAACGGCACGTTCGCCGACAACACATTGCCCAGCGGGCACACCACCGCGGCGATGTCGCTGCTGTTCGCCACGCTGATCGTGATGCCGTACCGGTTCCGTGGTGTGGCCATGTTCTTCACCCTCACCTGGGCGGTGGGCATCGGTGCCTACACCGTCATCATCAAGGCCCACCGGCTCTCGGACACTCTGGCTGCCGACGCGGTGGCGCTCATCGTGGCCTGCGCCGCGTCACACTTCCTGGCCCGTACCGGCCGGATCCGCGCGGTGATCTCCCCCTCTGCGACGCGCTACACACTCCGTACGGTGTTCGTCGTGCTGGTCGGCGCTGTGGGGTCGGCGAGCCTGGCACTCGGCGTGGTGCAGGTGCTGCGCGGCGCGTCGGCCCATCTGAACGACGACCCCGCAGAGTGGCATCTGTTTCTGGGTTCGCAGTGGCTGGCCGCCGCCGGTTCGGTGGCCGCTGCGCTGCTGTTCTGGTGGACCTGGCACCGACTGGAGAGCAAACGTAGCGGCGACCCGGTCAGAACCCGTTAGGGCCGCGTAACGACCCGCGGGTCCTCCGTGCTCAGTGTCCGGCGCCCAGTTCGACCAGCAGGACACCGACCATGATCAATCCGAGTCCGGCAACCATCCGGCGCGTCAACTGCTCACCGAACAGCACCCGTGACGCCAAGGCGGTCAGCGCCACCCCCGCCGCGGCCCAGATCCCGTAGGCGATGCCCAGCGGCATGCCCTGGCGCAGCGAACCGAGCAGCATCGTGAAGGCGACGACGTAGCCGACCAGGACCACGGCGTAGAGGCGCGGCCGGCCGGTCGCGGCGACCCGCAGCGTCAGCGTGGCGACGACCTCCGACAGGATCGCGCCGCACAACAGCAGGTACTGCACTCGCCTCAGCCACCCTCAGACGGCGTCGCGGGATGCGAGCCGGTCTCGACCAGCAGCACCCCGGCGATGATGCAGACCAGGCCGACGCCCATCGCGACGGTGAACGCCTCGCCGAAGAACATCGCCGACAGCGACGCCACGAGTGCCACTCCCGTCGCTGCCCAGATGCCGTAGGCGACACCGATTCCCATGCCCCGCTTGAGCACAGCGGCAAGGAAGACGAACGATGCGAAATAGCCCACCACCACCACGACGTACAGCGCCGGAATCGTGGCGGACCCCTTCAGCGACAGTGTCGCCGCCACTTCACACAGGATCGCGCAGGCCAAAAGAAGCCACGTCATGGCATACCTCTGCGTGTCTCGCCCGCCTCAGGCTGTCGGCTCGCCTGCGTCCCCGTCGACGTCGGGGGTGTCCTTCCGCCGGTCGGCGCCCTCAGCCTCGTCGGCCTTGGTGTTCTTCGAAGATGCCGAACCCTCTTCGTCGTCGTAGATACCTTTGCCTCGGGTCATCGAATTCCCCTCACTGCGAAGCGCTTCGGAGCTTGTCCAGGAGTGGGCCGGCCGCCTGTTCGAGGAACGCATCCTGGCTGTCGCCGCCGACCTGCACGAGTGCGATGTCGGTGAAGCCCGCCTCCCAGTATTCACGCACCGATTCCACGATCGCGTCCAGGTCGGGACCGCAGGGGATGGACTCGGCGACATCCTCGGGTCGGACGAACTGCGTGGCGCCGTCGAAACCCGCCGTGGTCGGCAGATCCGCGTTCACCGCCCAACCACCGGCGAACCATCGGAACTGGTCGTGCGCGCGGGCCACGGCGGCGTCGCGGTCGGGATCCCAGCAGATCGGGATCTGACCGATCACCCGGACGTCGCCCGGAAGCCCGGTCCCACGCCGGGTGTCATGCCAGGAATCGACAAGCTCCTTGTTCGGCTGCACGGCGATCAGGTGGTCGGCCAGCGGCGCGAACTCCTCGACGGAGCGGTCGCCCGAGACCGCCGCTGCAATGGCGATCGGTACATCGGGGACGTCCCAGATCCGCGCAGAATCGACCTGGAAGTACTCACCTTTCCAGTCGACCAACTCCCCGGTCCACAGCTCGCGGATGATCTGAATGGCCTCCCGCAGCATGTCCTGACGCCGCGCCACGGTCGGCCAGCCTGCGCCGACGACGTGCTCGTTGAGGTTCTCCCCACTGCCCAGGCCCAGCGTGAACCGGCCGTCGGCCAGGATCTGCAGGGTCGCCGCCTTCTGAGCGACCACGGCGGGGTGGTATCGAATGGTCGGGCAGGTGACGTAGGTCATCAGCTCCACCCGTTCGGTGGCGTGTGCGACCGCTCCGAGAACCGACCATGCGTAGGGCGCGTGACCCTGCGACGACAGCCAGGGGAAGTAGTGGTCGCTGGACACTTCGAAGTCGAAACCGACTTCTTCTGCCGAAATCGCATAGCGGACAAGCTCTTTGGGTCCACTCTGTTCGGTCATGAGGGTGTAGCCGAAACGCGTCATGCGCGTCGGATACCCGAGCTTCCCAGTCCGAAACGATGACGCCGACCACGGCGTCGCCGAACCCCGATATGACGCACATGTCCCACTCGCGGGCCGCCGGTTGATGCGGTGATCTCGATGATCTCCGGGGGTGCCGGAACGTCAGGCGTGCGTCTGGAGTGACTGACGTTGTCAATTCCGGCGGTGATCGACAGGATGGTGATCATGACCTCAAACGTCGGCGGGTTCGGTCCGGCGGGGACTCCTCCCCCCAGTGGCCCGCCCACCGGCTATCCCCCACCCGGATACCCGGGCTACCCGCCGGCAGGCTACGGGCCACCGCCCGGTTACGGGCCACCGCCGGGCTACGGGCCACCGCCGGGCTACGGGCCACCGCCGGGCTACGGGCCACCGCCCGGTTACGGGCCACCGCCGTACGGCGGCGCGCCCGGCTACGGGTCCCCCGGCTACCCACCGCCGGGATACGGACCGCCGCCGGCGTTGAAGCCGGGCATTGTTCCGCTCCGACCGCTCAGCCTGTCCGACATGTTCAACGGCGCGGTCGCCTACATCCGGGCCAATCCCAAAGCCACCCTTGGCCTCACGACGATCGTCGTGGTCGCGGCGCAGATTCTGACGCTGGTGCTGTCGCTGGTGCCGTTCGCGTTCACCGGCCAGTTCGCCGACGCGATGGGCAGCGACGAGCCCACCGCCGAGATGATGGTCGGCTGGGTGGCATCGAGCCTGACCGCGAGCGTCTCCACGTTTCTGTCGGCGATCCTGCTCAGCGGTCTGCTGACCGTGATCGTCGGGCGCGCGGTGTTCGGCGCCACGATCACGATCGGGGACGCCTGGCGTCGGTTCCGCCCGCGACTGTGGGCGTTGATCGGGTTCACGCTGCTGCAGACAATCGGCGCCGTGCTGCTGATCGTCGTCGCGTTGTTCATCATCTTCGGGATCGCGGTCGCCACCGACGACGGCCTGGTCGCATTTCTCGTCGGTGCCCCGCTCATGCTCGCGGTGCTCGCCGCACTGGTGTACCTCGGCACCATGCTGACGTTCGCACCGGTGGCCATCGTGTTGGAGCGCCGCGACATCATCTCGTCGATCAAACGGTCCTTTGTCCTGATCAAAGGTGACTTCTGGCGGGTGTTCGGCATCCGGCTGCTCGCGACGCTGGTGGCGAATCTGATTGCGGGGGCGGTGGCGATCCCGTTCAGCTTCGGCGGCCAGCTCGTGTTCGCCACGTCGGTGTCGACCGCGGCAATGCTGCTGTCCATGGTGTTGTTGTCGGTGGGTGGCGCCATCGGCCAGATCATCACCGGACCGTTCAGCGCAGGCGTCATCGTGCTGCAGTACACCGACCGTCGCATCCGGTCGGAGGCCTTCGATCTGGTCCTGCAGACGGGCGCGGCGAGCGGACCTGCGACATCGTCACCAGAATCCACCGACGACCTCTGGCTGACCCGCCAGAGCTGACATGCCCACGATCGACATCGACCGCGATGCTGCCCACGGCGCCGCCCAGCGGGAACTCGCAGATCCCGTCTATCCGCGGCCGTCGCTGACCGAGCAGATCGTCAACTGGATCGACGAACTGATCTACCGACTGGTGGCCGGCGGCGCGGACGTTCCGGGTGGCTGGTTCACCGTCACGGTGCTGCTGATCCTGTTGGCCGTCGCCGTGGTGGTGGCCGTCCGCATCGCCCGACGGGCCATGCGCACCAACCGCGGTGCTACGGCCGCGCTGTTCGGCGGCCAGGAACTCAGTGCTGCCGAGCACCGCGCCACCGCCGAAGGGTATGCGGCGGCCGGAGATTGGGCGCCCGCCGTGCGCCACCGGCTGCGGGCAGTCGCGCGCCAGCTCGAGGAGAACGGTGTGCTCGATTCCGTTCCGGGGCGGACAGCGACCGAGCTGGCGCGTACCGCGGGCCGCGCGCTGCCGGATCTGGCCGGCGAACTCACCTCGGCCGCAGAGGCTTTCAACGACGTGACCTACGGGGAACGGCCCGGCCTGGAGTCGCAGTACCGGATGATCGCGGCGCTGGACGACAAGCTGGGCAGCCACATCGCGCGACGGCAGGGCGCATCCCCGCAGACCGAGGCGCCTCCGGCTTGGGCCGAGGTGCGATGACACAGCACTCGTCGACAGTGGTCGGCCCCACCCTGAGCCAGCGTTGGCGCGGACTGCGATGGGTGCTGCTCGCCCTCGCCGTCATCGTCGTCGTCGCCGCGGCAGGAACCTACCTCACCGCCCCTCGACCCGGCGGCAGGATGGAGGCGACGTCGACGTCCGCGGAAGGGGCGCGCGCCCTGGTGACGCTGTTGCGTGACAACGGCGTGACGGTCGTCGAGGCAGAGACCATCGCCGACGTCGAACGCGAGGCCCGATCCGACAGCCTTCTCGTGGCGGCGCAGACGTTCAACCTGTTCGGTGACTCACTGCTGAGCCGGCTGGCGGAGGTGCCGGGCGATCGTCTGCTGGTCGAACCGGTGGGCAGCACCCGCGAGCAACTCGCACCCGGGATCCGCCGCGCGGAATCAACGAGCTATGGCGGGCTGGCACCGAATTGTGATCTGCGCGAGGCGAATCGGGCCGGAACGGTGCAGTTCGGTGTGGCCGACGCCTACCAGGCGTCCGGGACGACACCTGTGACCCGCTGCTACGACGGCGTGCTGGCGCGCTACACCGCAGACGGCCGCACGGTCACCATCGTCGGCAGCTCCTACTTCATGACGAACGAGGGCCTGCTCGAGGAGGGCAACGCCGCGCTGGCGATGAACCTCGCGGGCACCCGATCCCGGGTGGTCTGGTACGCCCCGCAGCGCGACGAGGGTCAGGACTCCGGCGGTAGCGCCACGGTTTCCGACCTGATCCCCCCGCAGGTGACCTGGGTGGTGTGGCAGCTGGTGCTGGCGGTGGCGTTGCTCGCGCTGTGGAAGGCGCGCCGGGTCGGACCGCTGGTGGCCGAGAGGCTGCCGGTGGTGGTGCGTGCCTCGGAGACGGTGGAGGGCCGCGGACGGTTGTACCGGTCGCGACGGGCCAGGGACCGCGCCTCCGACGCGCTGCGCACATCGAGCCTGCAGCGTCTGCTGCCCCGCCTCGGGTTGGGACCGGGGGCCCAGCCGTCCACCGTTGCCGCTGCCGTCGCCGCACGCAGCGGCCTGGACCCCCAGCCCATCACCCATACGCTCTACGGGCCGGCGCCGGCCACCGACGCCGACCTGGTCAACCTCGCCCGCGAACTCGACAACTTGGAAAGGCTGGTCGCACAGTCGTGACACAACCCACCGAGCACGACAGCGCCCGCGCCGCGCTGATGGCGCTGCGCACCGAGATCGGCAAGGTCGTCGTCGGCCAGGACGCCGTGGTCAGCGGCCTGGTGATCGCGCTGCTGTGCCGCGGCCACGTGCTGTTGGAAGGGGTTCCCGGCGTCGCGAAGACGCTGCTGGTGCGCACCCTGGCGGCGGCGCTGCAACTGGACTTCAAGCGGGTGCAGTTCACCCCCGACCTGATGCCCGGCGACGTCACCGGATCGCTCGTCTACGACGCACGCACCGCGGAGTTCGAGTTCCGCGCGGGTCCGGTGTTCACCAACCTGCTGCTGGCCGACGAGATCAACCGGACGCCACCCAAGACGCAGGCAGCGCTGCTGGAGGCGATGGAGGAGCGGCAGGTCAGCGTCGACGGCGAGCCTCGCGCGCTGCCGGACCCGTTCATCGTCGCGGCCACCCAGAACCCGATCGAGTACGAGGGCACCTACCAGTTGCCCGAGGCCCAACTCGACCGGTTCCTGATCAAACTCAACGTTCCGCTGCCGCCGTGCGACCAGGAGATCGCGATCCTCGACCGCCACGCGCGGGGCTTCGACCCGCGCGACCTGTCTGCCGTCAGACCCGTCGCCGGCCCCGCCGACCTCGCCGCAGCGCGCGAAGCGGTCCGGCAGGTGCTCATCGGCGACGAGGTCCTCGGCTACATCGTCGACATCGTCGGTGCGACAAGGCAATCCCCGTCGCTGCAGCTCGGGGTGTCGCCCCGCGGTGCCACGGCCCTGCTGTCGACGTCGAGGTCGTGGGCATGGCTGTCGGGCCGCAGCTACGTCACCCCCGACGACGTCAAGGCGATGGCCAGGCCCACGCTGCGGCATCGTGTCGCACTGCGCCCCGAGGCCGAACTCGAAGGGGCAAGCGCGGACGGCGTGATCGAGGGCATCCTGGCTGCGGTGCCGGTGCCGAGATAGGTGCCGCACAGTGATACTCACCGGACGCACCGGACTGATCGCACTGCTGTGCGCGCTGCCCATCGCGTTCTCCGCCCGGCCCGCACTGGCTTTCGCGGTGCTCGCGGCACTGCTCGCTGTAGCCGTCGCGGCGGATCTGGTCCTGGCGGGGAGCCCGCGGGCCCTCGAGCCGACACGCAGCGGTCAGACCTCGGCGCGCCTGGGCCAACCGGTGACCGCGGTGTTGACGGTGGCCAACGGCGGTAGGTCGCGCTTCCGGGGGGTGGTCCGGGATGCGTGGGCACCCAGCGCCCGCGCCGAACCGCGCACCCATCCTGTTGATATCGCTGCAGGCCAACAGATCACGCTCGAAACACAGTTGCGGCCGGTACGACGCGGCGACCAGGTGTCGGCGCTGGTGACCGCCAGATCGGTGGGGCCGCTCGGCCTTGCCGGAAGGCAGGGGTCGCACCGGGTCCCGTGGACGATCCGCATCCTGCCGCCGTTCCTGTCGCGCAAGCACCTGCCGTCACGGCTGGCCAGGCTCCGTGAGCTCGACGGGATGACGCCTGCGCTGATCAGAGGGCAGGGCACCGAGTTCGATTCGCTCCGTGAGTATGTCGTCGGCGACGACGTCCGCTCGATCGACTGGCGTGCCACAGCGCGACGCGCCGACGTGGTGGTGCGCACCTGGCGGCCCGAACGCGATCGACGGGTGGTGATCGTGCTCGACACCGGTCGGACGTCGGCCGGGCGGGTCGGTGTGGATCCGACGGCGGCAGACCCCGGAGGCTGGCCGCGCCTGGACTGGTCGATGGACGCGGCGCTGCTGCTGGCGGCGCTGGCCACCCGCGCCGGAGACCACGTCGACTTCCTGGCACACGACCGCGTCACCCGGGCCGGGGTGTTCAACACCTCGCGTACCGAACTACTGGCCCATCTGGTCGAGGCGATGGCGCCGTTGGAACCTGCGCTGGTCGAGTCCGATTCGCGGGCGATGGTCGCCGCGATCCAGCGGCGGACGCGACGGCGCGCCCTCGTCGTACTGCTGACCGACCTCAACGCCTCGGCCATCGACGAGGGGCTGCTCACCGTGCTGCCCCAACTGACCGCCAAACACCATGTGCTCTTGGCAGCGGTCGCCGATCCGCGGGTGGACGCACTCGCCGCGGGCCGCACCGATGCCGTCGCGGTGTACGACGCCGCGGCGGCCGAGCGCGCCCGCAACGAACGACGCGACGTCGCGTCCCGGTTGCGGCGCTGCGGGGTCGACGTGGTCGACGCCCCGCCGGAGCAACTCGCACCGGAACTCGCCGACCACTACCTGGCGATGAAGGCCACCGGACGGCTGTAGGGCGACGCTCAGCGGGTCGGCACCAGGTCCGGAGCGTCCTCGATGTCACCGGTCTCACCGGCCATCGACGCCTTCCGGCCGAAGTGGATCACGTACCCGATGAAGGCGGCCTCCGCAGCGACTCCGATCAGGATGCGCGCGAATGTCGGCAGCGGCGACGGTGTGACAAACGCCTCGATCACCCCGGATATCAGGAGCACGACGACCAGGCCGAGCGCCACCGCGATCACCGCGCGGCCCTGCTCGGCGAGCACCTGACCTCGTGGCCGGTTGCCCGGCGACACCACCGACCAGCCGAGTCGCATCCCGGCACCGGCGGCCAGGAACACCGCCGTCAACTCCAGCAGCCCGTGCGGGGTGATCAGGCCGAGGAAGATGTCACCCTTGCCTGCGTCGAACATCAACCCGGCGTTCGCACCGAGATTGGCCGCGTTCTGGAACAGCACATACGGGATGGGGATGCCGAGCAGGATCGCGAAACCGATGCACTGCGCCGCGACCCAGGCGTTGTTCACCCAGACCTGCAGGGCGAACGATCCCGCCGGATTCTCGCTGTAGTACGCGGCGAAATCGTTGTTGACCAGTTGGTCGATCTCGGCGGGCGTGCCGAACGCGGCCTGCACCTCGGGGTTACCGGCGATCCAGACGGCGATCAACGTGGCGACGAAGAAGAACCCGATCGCCGAGCCCAACCACCACCGCCAGGAACGGTATGCGACCACCGGGAAGGACACCGTCCAGAAGCGGACGAACTCGCGCCACAGCGGCGCATGGGCCCCGGTCACGACCGAGCGCGCCCGGGCCACCAACCCGGACAGCTTGCCCACGAGAACGGCATCCGAGGACGACGAACGCACCATCGACAGGTGGGTGGAGACCCGCTGGTAGAGGTCCACGAGCTCGTCGACCTCGGCGCCGGTCAACTGCCGGCGTTTCTTCACCAACCGGTCGAGTCGATCCCACGTCGGGCGATTCGCCACCACGAACGCGTCGACATCCACACCCGCTGATCCTAGTAGCGTTGGGATATGGCCAGTCCGCAAGAGCCCGTGGTGACCGGGGACGCGGTGGTCCTCGATGTCCAGATCGCCCAGGTCCCGGTGCGTGCATTGGCGGTGTTGATCGACATCGTCGTCGTGTTCATCTGCTACGTGACCGGTGTGGTGCTGTGGGCGGCGACGCTGTCACAGTTCGACTCGGCGTTCTCGGGTGCGGTGCTGATCATCTTCACGGTTCTCGCCCTGGTGGGCTATCCGGTCGTCTTCGAGACCGCCACCCGAGGCAGGTCGCTGGGCAAGATGGCGATGGGCCTGCGGGTGGTGTCCGAAGACGGCGGCCCGGAACGCTTCCGCCAGGCTCTCTTCCGCGGGCTGGCGGGTGTGATCGAGATCTGGATGCTCACCGGCGGTCCTGCGGTGATCTGCAGCCTGATCTCGCCGAAAGGCAAGCGTATCGGCGACATCTTCGCCGGCACGGTGGTGATCAGTGAACGCGGACCGAGGCTTTCACCCCCGCCACCGATGCCCCCGCAGCTCGCGTGGTGGGCGTCTTCGCTGCAGCTGTCCGGCCTGGGCTCCGAACAGGCCGAGCTGGCTCGTCAGTTCCTCACTCGCGCACCACAATTGAATCCCCAGATGCGCGACCAGATGGCCCACCGGATCACCACCGAGGTGATCTGCCGCATCTCGCCGCCGCCGCCGCCCGGTACGCCGGCGCCGCTGATCCTCGCGGCCGTGCTCGCCGAACGTCATCGCCGGGAACTGACCCGGCTTCGGGCGCCGCAGCCGCCCGCGTGGGCCACGAATGGCGGAGTGGATCCGAGATACACCTATCCCACTTTCCCGCAGACGCCGACACCCCAGCAGCCGTCACCCCAGCAGCCGTCGAAGGAACCAGGAGCGTTCACCCCGCCGTCGTAGCCCACCAGGGGTCAGTCGGCGATCCAGTTCCCGTGGAAGCCGTACGGAACACGCTGTGGCAGCTCAATTCTGGCCACCGGAGCACCGGCGAAGTCGGACGCATCGATGATCACCAGATCGCTGCCGTCACGTGCGGGATCGTAGACATAACCCAGGTACCAGCCACTGCTCTCGTCGGCGGCGCCCGGGTCCGGCACGAACACGAACTCTCCCGGTCCGCCCGGCGCGTCCACGGTTCCGAACCGGTGCGTGGCGGCGTCGCCGGTGAGCAGGTCGTGGCGGACCAGGCCGCCGTCCCCCACTGACACCGCGTAGCGCGCCGGCAGGGTCGCCAGCCGGTCGTCGATCCGGGGGAACTCCACCGACCGGTCATCGAGCTGACTCTCGGTGACGGTGCCGCGGCGCAGGTCCACCGTCCACGTCCACATCACCCCCTGCGCGTCGAATCCGTCGTTGCCGCGCCACAATTCGGGGTAGCGGACGCCTTGGAGCACCACGGTGTCGGCATCACGGTCGTAGGCGTTGGCGACGTGGAAGACGAAGCACGGATCGATCTCGAACCACCGCACCTCACCGTGGGGATCGTCTCGGCGCAGCAGCCCCAGCCGGGCCCCGTACGAGTCGTCCCACCCGTAGGGCATGGCACCGGAGCCGCTCATCGCGACGTCGAGGTTGAACACGATGGGCAAATCCATGAACACCACATAGCCGGCCGTCAGCGCGAAGTCGTGCATCATCGTCAGCGCCTTGACCTCCAAAGGCCGGTTGACGACGAGTTGTCCGTCGGCATCCGCACGGTGGTAGGTGACGTGCGGGGCGAAGATGCTGCCGTATCCGAAGAAGTGCAATTCACCGGTGGTCGGACAGATCTTGGGATGCGCGGTCATCGAGTTGTCCAGCTTGCCGCCGAAGTCGTAGGCGCCCACTGTCTCGAGTTCGTTGGTGATCTCGTACGGCAACGACGACTCGACGAGCGCAAGCGTCCGACCGGCGTGGTTGACGATGTGGGTGTTGGCCACGCTGGCCCGCAGATTGCGGGTGCCGTCTTCCCTGTACAGCGGAAAGTCTTCTCTGAAGCTGTCGGTGCGCACCCATCGATTGCGGTACCACGCGGCCCGCCCGCCCTCGATCCGCACGCCGTGGACCATGCCGTCTCCGGTGAACCAGTGACCCGTCGCGTTCCGCGGGTTCGGCCCGTTACGCAGGTACCAGCCGGTCAGTTCGGGCGGAATCGAGCCCTGCACCGGAAGACCGAACTCGGTCAGCTCGTCGGCGACCGGCGCATAGTTGCCCACCTGAAAGATGTCGGTCTGCTCTGCGGTGTCGGTCTGGTCTGAGGCGGTATCGGTCACGGGTCGACCTCCTGTCGGGCTCGGCTTCACCCTGACATGGCATTGATGACATGTCAATGATGGACTGTGAAGGTCGCCGGGTGTCGCAGTCCGATGCTCCAGTTCTGGAATGTCGAGGCCGTACGATGCCGCCATGAGTCTTCGATTCGCCGCGCTCGGCCTGCTCGCTCAGCATCCCGGCAGTGGCTATGACCTGCTCAAGCGGTTCGAGAAGTCGATGGCCAACGTCTGGCCCGCCACCCAGAGTCAGCTGTACGGCGAGTTGAACAAGCTGGCCGACGCAGGCCTGATCGAGGTGGCCGCCGTCGGACCGCGCGGCCGCAAGGAATACCGGGTCACCGGCTCCGGTCGCGCCGAACTCGTCCGCTGGATCGGTGATTCCCAGGACGACCCGCCGAGGCGCCGACCGGACCTGCTTCGAGTCTTCCTGCTCGGCGAACTGGCCCTCGACGACGCCAGGAGCTACGCCTCAGCCTTCGCGCAACGCGCCGCCGCCGAACGCAAAAAGCTTGAGCACCTTCGTGATTCATTGGAGTGGGGCGACAGCGACGCGGCGTTCTACGGACGCGCAGCGCTCGAGTTCGGACTGCGGGACACCGCGATGGAGGAGCAGTGGGCGCAGTGGCTGGTCACCTCGATCGACGCCCGCGCGGCCGACTGACACCAAACTCGTCGTTGCATCGCGATAGTTTCCGATATATCGTCAACGTATCGGAAGCGCACTCCGTGCTTCCTGTCGAAAGAAGGACACGAACATGAACACCCCATTCACACCCCCGGGACCCCCCTTCGGTGGCCCCGGCTTCGGCTTCAGCCCCGAGAACCGTCGCGCACTGCACGAACAGCGCAGACAGTCCCGTCGCGAGTTCCGCGACCACATCCGCGAGCACCGCGGCGACGCCGGCTTCGGGCCCGGGTTCGGCGGCTTCGGACCAGGCGGCTTCGGCCCCGGCGGCTTCGGGCCCGGCGGCGGTTTCGGCTTCGGGCCGGGCGCTCGCGGCGGCCGGCGCGGTGGGCCGCGCGGCGGCGGCCGCGGCAGGCGCGGTGACGTCCGCGCCGCGATCCTCAAACTGCTCGTCGACGGCCCGATGCACGGCTACGAGATGATCCAGGAGATCAACGAACGCAGCCAGCAGCTGTGGAAGCCCAGCCCCGGCTCGGTGTATCCCACGCTGCAACTCCTCGTCGACGAAGGCCTGCTGATCGCCACGGAGTCCGAGGGCAGCAAGAAGCGCTTCGAGCTGACCGACGACGGTCGCGCCGCAGCCGAGAAGATCGAGACCGCGCCGTGGGACGAGATCACCCAGGACGCCGACCCCGGCGCGATGGGCCTGCGCAACGCCGTCGGACAGCTGATGGGCGCGGTCGCCCAGTCGGCCCACGCCGCCAACAGCGAGCAGCAGCAGCGCATCGTCGACATCGTCAACACTGCCCGCCGCGAGATCTATCAGGTTCTCGGAGAAGACTGACCACATGGACTTCTTTCCCCCCTGGGCACCCACTCCGTCGGTCGCGTCGGGTTCGGCGCCATGCAACTGCCCGGACCCGGCGTGTTCGGCCCGCCGCGCGACCACGACCAGGCCGTCGCCGTCCTGCGGCGGGCAGTAGAACTCGGCATCAACCACATCGACACCGCGCAGATCTACGGCCCCGACGTCGCCAACGAACTCATCCGCGAAGCGCTGCACCCCTACCCCGCGAACCTCGCTCTGGTCAGCAAGGTCGGCGGCAAGCGCGACGACGTGGGCAACTGGCTGCCGGCACCAGAGCCCGACGACCTACGCCGGCAGATCGATGAGAATCTGAACACGCTGCAGACCGACCGGCTGGCCGCGGTCAACCTGCGGGTGTTCGGCGGCGTGGACCCCAACGCGCCCATCGAGGTGGATCACGACCTGTTCGACCGTCAGTTGTCCGCGATGATCGCGGCGCGCGATGAAGGTCTGATCGACGGGATCGGCCTGAGCAACATCGCAGCCGAGCACCTACGAATCGCCTTGGACCGCACGGAGATCGTCTGCGTCCAGAACGCCTACAACCTGCTCGACCGCACGTCTGGCCCGGTGCTGGAACTGTGCGCGGAACACGGGATCGCGTTCGTTCCGTTCTTCCCCCTGGGTTCTGGTTTCTCCGCCGACAACCCGGTGCTCGGACACCCGGCGGTGGTCCGTGAGGCGGCCCGTCTGGGGCACACCCCGGCCCAGATCGTCTTGGCCTGGACGCTGTCGGTGGCACCGAACGTGTTGCTGATCCCCGGCACCTCGTCGGTGGCTCATCTGGAGCAGAACACCGCCGTCGCCGACATCACGCTCGACGACGACATCCGACAGGAACTGGACTCCGCCGCCTGAGATCTCAGGCGGTGACCGACTCCTTCGGGGCGTCGATCGAGTGACCGCGCATCACCAGCCAGTGCAGCCCCGCACCCAGGGCCGCGCCGAACACCCAGGCGAACCCGGACAGCGCGTGCAGCGCGGGCACCCAGACCGCGGAGATCGCGAACACCCCGGACACCGCAAAGGCCCACAGCGCCCGGACATTCCAGCCCTTGTTGAAGTAGTAGATGCCGACAGGATCGACCGAGTACAGGTCCTTCAGCTTGAGCGTCTGGCGCCGCAGCAGGAAGTAGTCAGCGATCATGATGCCGTAGAGCGGGGCCAGGACCGCGCCGAGGGTGTCGACGAACTTGGGCAGACCCGCGTTGCCGATGACCGACACCCACAGCGCGCCGATGAGGAAACCCAATGCGGCGGTGATGAACCCGGCGATCCGGAAGTTCAGCTTCTCCGGCTTGAGGTTCACGATGTCGTAGACCGGCGGAATGAAGTTCGCCACCAGGTTGATGCCGACGGTGGCGATGAAGAAGGTGACCGCAGCCAGAATGGAGAGCCACACGTTGCCGACCGCGCCGACGATGTCGGCGGGGTTGGTCATCGGGTCGCCCTGACCGTCCTGGAACACGATGTAGGCGCCGGCGGTGATGAACAGCGACAGCAGCGTGAAGAACGTCAGGCTCACCGGGAGCCCGAGCAGGTTGCCCTTCTTCATTTCCTGGTCGCTGCGGGTGAACCGGGCGAAGTCGCCGAAGTTGATGATCACCGCCGAGAAGTAGGCGATCATCGTTCCCACCACCCCGAAGAACGCGGCGATCGCGGCGGTGCCCTGCTTCTCCCCGGCGAACAGGTCACCGACCGAACTCAACAACCCGGAACCGGCCTGCCACCAGATCGCGACCAGCAGCAGGATCATCACCGCGTACACCGCGGGGCCCGCGAAGTTGAGGAACTTCACGATTCCGTCCAGACCGCGGACGAACAACCAGATCTGGAAGCCGGCCACCACGGTGTAGGAGACCCAGTCCACCCAGGTCATCCCGAGGAACATCCCCGTCGGCGTCGCACCCAGCACCGCGTTGATGGCCAATGCGACTGCGGTGGAGGCGAAGTAGGTCTGCGCGCCGTACCAGAAGATGGCGACGATACCCCGGACGGTGGCCGGGAACATCGCCCCCCGCACGCCCATCGACGCTCGGGCCACCACCGGATAGGGCACGCCGTACTTGACGCTCGGCCGACCCGACCAGTTCACGAAGAACATCACCAACGTCCCGGCCAGGACGATCGCCGCCAGGACGAACCAGCCGTTGATGCCGGCGGTGACGAACAGGCTGGCGGCCAGCGTGTAGCCGGCCAGGCTCTGGACGTCGTTGGTCCAGACGTTGAAGATCTCGAACCAACCCCACTTCCGCTGCGCAGGAGACGTCGGTGACAGTTCTTCGTTGTGCAGTGAACTGTGCGCCTCCGACGCCACAAAATCGTCGACGACGATCGCCGCCGACGGCGACGAGGAGATGATCAAGGGGTCGTGGCTGACGGGGTCGCTCTGCTCGGCGGCCATCAAGATCCTTTCCCGGACCGCCGTACCCACCGGACGAGCCCGTACGACCTGGCACACACTGGACGGCGCGCCGACATGACGTGACGCTATGACCATGTGGTTGCGATGATGTGTGCGCCGTGTTTCCCTCCGATGACCGACGTGGCGACGGGTCGTCCATGATGGATGGCGTGGGTACCTCAACAGTCAGCACGATCGACATCACCCGCATGCCCCGGGGCGGCCCGGACGCCTCCTGTCTGGACCGGCTGCTGCAGACCGGCCGGCGGGAGTACCTGGACCGTGCCTCCGACGGAGATGCGGACCTCGAGGCGCGCAAGCGCAGCGTGATCCGCGCGCTGGACTGGACCGGCGAGGTGTTCGGCAACCACGAGAAGTTCGCCAAGATCGTGCTCGACGAGGTGGCCGAGGTCGCCGACCCTCGGATCCTCGAATTGGGCGCCGGCCACGGCGCACTGTCCCGCAAGCTGCTGGACTGGCATCCGACAGCGCGGCTGACGGTGACCGACGTCGAACCCGCGTCGGTCGCGGCGATCGCGGCCGGCGACATCGGAGCCCATCCGCGCGCCACCGTGCGCGAAATGGATGCGACGTCGTTGGATGCCGATGACGAGGAGTTCGACCTCGCGGTCTTTGCACTGTCCTTCCATCACCTGCCGCCGGATTCGGCCGCGCGGGTGTTCGCCGAGGGCACCCGGGTAGCGACCAAGCTGGTGATCATCGACCTGCCGCGGCCCCCCGCGCCGCTGCATGTGCTGCAACTGGCCGCGATGCTGCCGCTGGCGCCGTTCGCCCCGTTTCTGCATGACGGGGTGATCAGTTCGCTGCGTGCCTACAGCCCGTCGGCGATGCGGGCGCTGGCCGCCTATGCCGACCCGTCGATCGAGGTGGAGTTACGCGGCGGGTTGTTCAGTCCGCAAGTGGTGGTGGCATCCCGCCGTTAGGCTTCGGCACGTGGGCGAGGAACTGAAGCAGACGGTATTCAGTCGCGCGCACCGCCGGGACTACCGACGCAAGGTTCAGTTGTCCCTCGATGTCTTCGAGACCATGCTCGCGCAGTCGAGTTTCGACTTCGAGAAGCCACTGACCGGCATGGAGATCGAATGCAACCTCGTCGACTCCCACTACCAGCCTGCGATGAGCAACTCCGAGGTACTCGCCTCGATCGCCGACCCTGCCTATCAGACCGAATTGGGCGCCTACAACATCGAATTCAACGTGCCGCCGCGGCGATTGCCGGGGCGCGCCGCGCTGGACCTCGAGGGTGAGGTCCGCGCCAGCCTCAACGCCGCCGAGGTCAAGGCCAACACCGACGGCGCTCACATCGTGATGATCGGGATCCTGCCCACCCTGATGCCCGAGCACCTGTCCGGACCCTGGATGAGCGAGTCGACGCGGTATCAGGCTCTCAACGACTCGATCTTCACCGCCCGTGGTGAGGACATCATGATCGACATCGCCGGTCCCGAACGGCTGTCCCTGCAGACCGCGTCTATTGCACCCGAGTCGGCGTGCACCAGCATGCAGTTGCATCTGCAGGTCTCCCCGGCCGACTTCGCCAACAACTGGAACGCCGCCCAGGTGCTGGCCGGCCCGCAGTTGGCGCTGGGCGCCAACTCCCCGTACTTCTTCGGCCACCACCTGTGGTCGGAGACGCGGATCGAACTGTTCGCCCAGGCCACCGACACGCGTCCCGACGAGCTCAAGACGCAGGGAGTGCGCCCGCGGGTGTGGTTCGGGGAACGCTGGATCACGTCGATCTTCGACCTGTTCGAGGAGAACGTGCGCTACTTCCCGTCACTGCTTCCCGAGCTCTCCGACGAGGACCCCGTTGCCGAATTGGCAGCCGGACGCACCCCGCAGCTGTCGGAACTGCGGCTGCACAACGGCACCATCTACCGATGGAACCGGCCGGTGTACGACGTGGTGAACGGTCGACCGCACCTGCGCGTCGAGAACAGGGTGCTGCCTGCGGGGCCGACCGTCGTCGACATGATGGCCAACTCCGCGTTCTACTACGGGATGCTGCGAGCACTGTCCGAGGAGGACAGGCCTTTGTGGACGAAGATGAGTTTCGCTGCGGCAGAGGCCAATTTCCTGGCCGCGGCGCAGCGGGGCATGGACGCCCGGTTGTACTGGCCGGGCCTGGGTGAGGTCACCCCGGACGAACTGGTGCTGCGCGAATTGTTGCCGATGGCCGAGGAGGGTCTTCGTCGGTGGGAGGTTGCCGCTGATGTGCGCGACCGCTACCTCGGGGTGATCGAGGGCCGCGCCAAGACCGGCCGCAACGGAGCGGTGTGGCAGTCGGCGGCGGTCGAGGCGCTGCAGGGTCGCGGGTTGAGCCGGCCCGACGCGCTCGCCGAGATGCTGCGGTTGTACTGCGAGCGGATGCATTCCAACGACCCGGTACACACCTGGGACCTGCCCCGCTGACAGTTTCGGATCGTTCGGCCGCGACAAGCGCGCGCTCCTGCACACCATTTGCGGCGCGCCGCTGTGCAGACACGCGCGCTCGCGGAATGGACGCTGCCCCCTCTTGACCGAGGAGCTTTCGGATGATCTGATCTGAACACTGTTCGAATCCGAACGTTGTTCAGAAGGGTGAGGGGCATGGCACGGACCCGACGCACCACCTCGGTCCTGCCCTACGGCGCGCTCGACCGCGAACACCTGGTCAAACACCTGCTGGAGCTCGCGCGCCGGGTCGGCGTCGAGAACGTCACGATGCGCAACCTCGCCGCGGAGGCAGGGACATCGGCGTCGTCGGTCTACTACCACGTCAAGGACAAGGCCGCGATGCTCGACCTGCTCACCGACTCGGTCCTCGAGAGCATCGAGATCCCCGTGGACGGCGACTGGGAGGACCGGATCACCGAGATCTACGGCAACGCCTGGCGCGCGATGGTCGCCGTCCCGGGCATCGCCGCACTGATCCAGCAACGCCCGATGATCGGCGCAGCCCACGCCATGAATCACACCGCCAAGCAGATCCTGGCCGAATCAGGTTGGCCGCCAGACGATGTGGATTCCGCGCACGCGGTCCTCTACATCCATCTCCTCGGCTCGGTGCAGCTGGAGCACCACCTGCGACGCACCGGAGCGGGCGATGCCCAGCTGCTCTTCGAACACGGCCTGCGAGTCATCCTGGCCGGCCTGCACCACTGTTCGGCACCACCACCACCGACCTGACCGAAGGAGATCTGATGGCCCAGCCCCTGCACTCCCCCGCGTTCTACGCAGGCGACCCGTACCCCGCCTACCGGGAACTGCGTGCCACCGAACCGGTGTGCTGGAACGCCGAGGCCGGTTTCTGGGGGCTGCTGAAGTACGAGGACATCCGATACGTCTCGACCAACCCGGCACTGTTCTCCTCGGCCAAGGGCATCACCGTCCCCGACCCGGCGATCGGCAACCCGGTGCTCGACGGCAGCCTGATCTTCACCGACCCGCCGCGGCACCGGCAGCTGCGCAAGCTGATCAACACCGGGTTCACCCGCCGCCAGGTGGCGATCCTGGAACCCAAGCTGCGCACGTTCGCCCGGGCCGCACTGGACAGCATCGATCCGGACGCCGGCGCCGAGTTCGCCGAACAGATCGCCGCACCACTGCCGACGCGGATGATCGCCGAGTTGCTCGGTGCTCCCGACCAGGACTGGGAGCAGTTCCGGACGTGGTCGGATGCGACGGTGGGGATGGACGACCCCGACGTCGAACTGGACACCTTCACCGCGCTGGGCCAGCTCTACGAATACTTCCAGGAGCTGATCTCGCTGCGCCGCAGCGGTGCCCTCGGCCACGCCGACGATCTGCTGTCGGTGCTGGTCGCCGCCGAGGTAGACGGTGAACGGCTGACCGATCAGGACCTACTCCAGTTCTGCCTGCTGCTGCTGGTCGCCGGCAACGAGACGACCCGCAACCTCATCGCTCTGGGCACGCTGGCGCTCATCAACAATCCCGAGCAGTTCCGGCTGCTGCGGGAGGATCCCGAACTCATGCCGTCGGCGGTCGAGGAGTTGCTCCGCTTCACCACGCCGGTTGCCAACATGTCCCGATGCGCCACCCAGGATGTCGAGATTCGCGGACAGCTGATCCGCGAGGGCCAATTCCTCACCATGCTCTACGGTTCGGCCAACCGCGATGAGGAGATCTTCGGACCCACCGCCGAGCAGCTCGACATCACCCGGAACCCGAACCCGCACTTGGCATTCGGGTGTGGTGAGCATTCCTGCCTGGGTGCGCAGCTGGCCCGCCTGGAAGCGCGGGTGCTGTTCGAGGAACTGCTGGCCCGCTTCGAGCACATCGAACTCGACGGTGCGGTCGTCCGGATGCAGGCGACGATGGTGCCCGGGGTCAAGCAGATGCCGGTGCGGTTGGCAACGACGACGGTCAGCGCGTAACCGCGGCCAGCGCCTCGACGAGTGTCTCGAGGTCGGCATCGGTGACGTCGACGTGCGGCGACACCCGCAGCGCCGGTCGAGTCATCTCCCGCGGCGCACGTTCCAGACCGAGGAACGTCGTGACGATGGAGTGCTCGGCGATCAACCGCGCCCGCACCTCCATCGGGTCGACCCCGTCGGGCGGCTGCAGAGTCGTGATGGCGCTGGGTTCGTCGTCGGGCTCGACGACACGCCACCCGGTGGCCTGCCCGAGCGCGCCGCGGGTGACAGCACCGACCTCGCGCAGCCTGGCCTGAATCTCCTGTGGCCCCGCCGCGACATGCTCACCGAGGGCAACCGACAGCGCGACGTGCAGCCCGATGTTCTTCTCCGCGTGACTCAACCGCTCCATCGTGGCCTGGGAGAACCAACCGGGGCGGGTCGCCAGCATGCCGACGCCCCGCGGGCCGGCCGTCCACTTGCGCGACGTGGTGTACAGCACGTCGGCACCGATGCCGGTGCAGTCCAGATGGGCGAAACCCTGGGCCGCGTCGACGATCAGCGTGATGTCGTGTGCCCGGCACGCCGAGGCCATCTCACGTGCGGGTTGTACGATCCCGGTGTGGCTGGCCAGCACGGTGAAGTGCACCAGCGCAGGCGGATTCGACGACAGGAACGCACCGACCGCGTCGAGGTCGAGACGGCCGAATCCGTCGACCGGAAGCTCGCGGATCTCGAAGCCGTGACGCTGCATGCTCATCAGGCTGGGACCGAACTCCCCCGGCAGGCACGCCAGCGTGCGTTCCCCGGTCCACTCGCCGAGCAGGATGTCGAGTGCGTGGTTGGCACCGGTGGTGAGGACGACGTCGGCGTCGCGCATCCCGGTCAGCGCCCGGACCGCGGCATGACCCGCATCGAGGGCGGGGGCGGCGGCCTCGGCGGCGACGTATCCGCCGACCTCGGCCTCATGACGGGCGTGCTGGGCGGCGGCGTCGATCACCGCGAAGCTCTGGCGCGAGCAGGCTGCGCTGTCGAAGTGCACCCCGGCGACGGGCGGCCTTGCCGCGCGCCAGTTCTCGGCGAGCGTGCGGTCTGCGGCCGGAGTCATTTGACCGACAGCGACAGTCCGAAGTCGCCGGGCTCGTCGGTCCACCAGTGGGTGCGGCGTAGCCCGGCGGCGGCCAACTCGGCGTCGACACCCGAGCGGCGGAATTTGCACGACACCTCGGTGAGCATCTCCTCGCCGTCGGCGAAGTCGACCTCGAGGTCCAGAGCGGCGATGCGGACACGTTGGGCGCGCGTCGACCTCAGCCACATCTCGATGCGCTCCTCGGCAGCGTTGAACCGGGCCACATGCGCAAATGCGGTGACATCGAAGTCGGCGTCGAGTTCCCGGTTCACCACCGACAGCACGTTGCGGTTGAACTGCGCCGTCACCCCCGCGCTGTCGTCGTAGGCGCGGATCAGCCGGTCGGTGTCCTTGATCAGGTCGGTGCCCAGCAGCAACGAGTCGCCGGGTTGAAGCATGTCGGCCACCGAGGACAGGAAGTCGGCGCGCGGCCCGGGAGTCAGGTTGCCGATCGTCGATCCCAGGAATGCAACCAGGCGCCGGCCCTCGGAAGGGATCTTGCCCAGGTGCTCTTCGAAATCGCCGCAGACCGCGGTGATCTCGACACCGGGGTACTCCTGCTCGATGGCCGCCCCTGCGGCGGTCAGCACGCTGGCGTCGACGTCGAACGGCACGAACCTGCGCAACGATTCCCGGTCGCGCAGTGCGTCGAGCAACATCCGGGTCTTCTCCGAGGTGCCACTGCCCAGCTCCACGAGCGTGTCGGCGCCGGAGGCAGCCGCGATCTCCGCGGCACGCGCCCCGAGGATCTGCGCCTCGGCACGGGTCGGGTAGTACTCGGGAAGGCGGGTGATCTGGTCGAACAGGTCACTGCCGACGGAGTCGTAGAACCACTTGGGTGGCAACGACTTCGGAGACTGTGCCAGGCCATCGCGGACATCGCGGCGAAGCGCTTCCTCGGCGGCGTCGGCGGCCAGGTAGTTGGCCAGTGAGAACGTCATCACGATCCTTTCAGCGGGGTCAGCTGCACACGCTCGTTGATGACCTCCACGAGGTGGCGGTCGGGGATCTCCTGCCAGGCTGGGTCGTCGTCGTAGGGTTCGCTGGCCAGCACCACGCCGTCGTCTCGGCGCAGCACCGACAGGGTGTCTCCCCACGTGGTGGCGACGAGTCGAGAACCGTTGGCGGCCAAGATGTTCAGCCGGGCATTCGGGTCGTCGGCCGCAACCCCGGCGATGGTGTCGGCGAGGCGGTCCACGCCGCGGTCGAAGATGAGGGCCGCGAGCAGGGCACTGTCGTTGGTGGATTCGGCCTGCCGCGTCGCGGGCAACACTGCGCGGTCGACGATCCCGTTGTGCGACAGCAGCCAGGTTCCGTCGGTGAACGGCGCCGAGGCCGACGGCTCGATCGACATGCCGACGCTCGCGGATCGCACTGCCGCCACCACACACCCGCTGACCAACGCCGGTGCGACAGAGGCGAAGGACGCGTCACCCCACAGCGGTGTCGCGCTACGCCAGCGTCGCGGCACTTCGCTGTCGAAAAAGCCGATGCCCCAACCGTCGGCATTCATCAGACCGTGCTTCTGGCGACGGGGTGCATAGGACTGGACCAGCAGGCCCGACGGTGGGTCGAGGATCAGCGACGCCACCGACACCGGCGCACCGAGCCAGGCCAGGTGTCTACACATCCCACGCCAACCGCACGCCCGAGAAGATCTGCCTGCGGATGGGGTGATCCCAGTTGCGGAAGCTGGGGCGCAGGATGCCCGCCGCCACCGCCCAGGATCCCCCGCGCAGCACCCGGTAGTCACCGGAGCCGACGCCGTCGAAGAACGGTTCGGAGTACCGGTCGTAGACCATCGGGGTGAAGCCCGGCCACGGCCGCAGCGGCGAGGTCGTCCACTCCCACACATCACCCAACATCTGCTCGGCCCCGTACGCCGACGCACCCGCGGGGTAGGCGCCGACAGGTGCCGGACGGAGCGCGTCGCCCCCCAGGTTGGCCAGCTCAGCGGTGGGTTGTGCCGCGCCCCAAGGGTATCGACGCCGGGACCGGGAATCCGGATCCCAGGCACAGGCTTTCTCCCATTCGATCTCGGTGGGCAGCCGCGCACCCGCCCAGGCCGCGTAGGCCTGCGCCTCGAAGAAGGTGACGTGCTGAACGGGTTCGTCGCCCGGGATGTCCTCCACGTGGCCGAACCGGGTGCGGCTGCCGTCACCGTTCCAGAACAGCGGAGCCGTCAGACCGGCCTGCTGCCGGTGGGCCCAGCCCGCTTCAGACCACCAGCGGCTCTCCCGGTACCCGTCGCCGTCGATGAACTGCTGCCACTCGGCGTTGGTCACCGGCACCCGGCCGATGCGGAAGGCGGCGACATCGACGGCGTGGGCGGGACGTTCGTTGTCCAGCGAGAACGGTTCCGCCGCGGCGTCGACCCCGAGAACGAACTCACCGGCTGGGATCAACACCGACGTCCCGGCCACTCCGGCGCGTCCCGCGGGCAACACACTGCCCCGGTCCAGCAGCGGCGCACCGGTCCGTAGGTTCAGCGCCTGCAGCATCGTCTCGTCGTGTTGGTTCTCGTGGCTGACCACCATCCCGAAGGTGAATGCGTCGGGGTGTCCGTCGGGCAGCGTGTCCAGCGCGTCGAGGATCCTGCCACGCACGGTGGCGCAGTACGCACGGGCATCGGCGGGAGGCAGCAGCGGCAGGCCGACCCTGCTCGCCCGGGAGTGCGTGAATGCGTCGTAGAGCTGATCGACCTGTCGTGACAGCAGGCCGGGCCGGTTCGGGTCGCCGCCACGGAGAAGCCAGAACTCCTCCTGCTGGCCGATATGCGCCAGATCCCAGACCAGCGGGCTCATCAGCGGGTCGTACTGGCGGTGCACCTCGTCGTCGTCGAAGTCGACGAGCCGCAGCGTGCGGTTCCTCGCCGCGGCCAGTTCGTCGGCGAGCATCTCGCGTGACGTCACAGCTCCCCTTGTGCCAGTTGGGTGACCGCGCCGGCGATCCCGTACCGGACCGCGCGGTCGGCGAAGTCGTCGGCCGGGCTGCGGCCCTGTTCGACCGAACGCATCAGCAGCCCCATCGATTCCTCGAGGTCGCCTGGCGCGCGCTCGGCGGCCGCCTGCACACACCGCAGCGCGGCTGCGTGCAGTCGCCGGTCCCGGAGGCCGACCTGCGCGGCCCGGTCCCATGCGGTGGCCACTGATTCGGTGGCCTCGGCCGCGGTATCGGAGGCTCCCGGATCGTCCAGCAGGGTGGCCAGGGTGAACACCACTGCGGGCCAGATCGCGTCCGGCACGCTGTCGAGGTAGCGCACCTCCAGGAATCCGCGTGGTCGCACCGGCGGGAACAGCGTGGTCAGGTGATAGTCCAGGTCAGCCATCGTCGGCCTTCGGTCGCCGAGCAGCACCCGCCCGTCGGCCCAGTCCGCGAACGGCACCCATTCCACCACCGGAACCGGGTCGGGACTGTGCACGAGCATCACCGGCGCGCGCAACGCGTAGCGCGCCCAGTCGCTGGCCGGATCGTCCCCGCTCTCACCCAGAATCGGCCCGCACCGAGCCGAGTCCAGTTGGCTCCACACACGCTGACGGGTCGACTGCCAGCCGGTGAAACTGCCACCGAGCACCGGGGAGTTCGCGGAGATCGCAATCATCGTTGGGCCCAGGGCATGCGCCAGCCGAACCCGGTCGGCCCACATCGTCCGCGGTCCGGCCTCGACATTGACCTGGATCGACGCGGTGGAGGTCATCATCGCCGCACCCGCGGTGCCGGTCTGGCTGGCGTGGAAGAACTGTTCCATCGCGTGATAGCGCGCACCGGGGTTCACCCGCTCGGACGGCCGCAGCGGGTCGGCGCCGAGCAACACCACACCGAGCCCGGCCTGCTTGAACGCCGTGCGCAGCACTGCCCGGTCCGAGGCCATCGCCGAGATCGCCGTCGTCGGATCGCTCATGGGCGGCCCCGAGAGTTCGACCGCACCGCCGGGTTCGACGGTGACCAGGCTGCCGCCGGGCAGCGGCGGCAGATCGGAGATCGCCGCGGTCAACTCGTCCCACCCGGGCCGCCTCGAAGGATCGGCCAGGTCGTAGCAGTGCGCCTCGATCTCGAGGCCGACCCGGCCCGCCGGACCGTCGATCAGGCACCCGGCGACGAGGTGTTCGGCAGCGGCGGATGCGCTGGTCAGTTCATCGGCGACACAGTCGGATGCCATGGTGCGGGCCATCTCCGCCGCTCCCTCCGGGTCTGGATCGATCGATGCGTCTTCTATTGTCCAGAGCGCACCGACAAAGTCTCGCGTTCGGCGCATGACGCGTGGATGACGTGTGCCCGAATTCGACGGGCGTTACGCGTTGTGTGCGGCCGCGTACTACTGGCCCAGGGTGTTCTGCATCGCGCCCGCCAGGACGTTGACGGCAGGACCGCCGTTGCCCGACTGACATACCTTGGCCTGTAGCAGCACGTTCTCACGTTTGCGGGTGGTGACGAAGCACCGTCGGTCGGTGCCGGCCTCCTGCTTGACCCAGTCTGCGTCCGTCGCGGTCGTCGGCCCGCCGGTGAACGTCCACACCTGGGTGGTGAAGTTGTCCAGGTGCATTGCCGTGGTCTGCCCGCTACATCCGGCGGTCCGGTCGACGACCCGCGCAAAGGCCCGGTCGGCGGCCTCGGAGGTGGCGAACACCCCGACCGCCTGCTTGACGAAGTGCGTCATGTCGGTCGGAGACTGCTGCGCCACCGCACCGTTGAACGCCGCCAGGTCGGGATCGTTGTACACCTCGGGCAGACCGATGTCGGCCCAGTTGTTGCACACCGGGTTGTCGACGTAGAAGGACTGGAACGGGTCGGAGTAGGTCCACTCGAAGCCCATCCGCGCACCGACGATGTTGCCCACTGACCCCTTCGGCAGCACGGCGTAATTCACCACGCCGGGATCCGACGGCCGCGCGTTTGCGGGGGATGCGAGCGCCAGGGCGAGCCCTGTGCCGACCGCGATGCCGACTGCACCGGCTCTCACGTCAGGCCACCGTCGCCGCGAGCGTGACGTGTGCACGGCATCGATGCTCATGAGTTCGATCATGCCAGCCGACCTCAGGGTCGGGTCAGGCCTCGTGGCCACCCCGTTTGTCGTTGTCGCTGAGCAGCGCATCGATGAAGGCACCGTCTGCCTCCAACGAGATGTCGGTCCACGAGCGCAGGGGGTGTTGAGGCAGTTCTACGCATTGTCGGGCAGTGCGGGTGTCAGTCGTGGGATGAGACGGACGTAGATGATCATTCCGAGGAGTTCGACAAGGGTTTGGGTGACGACGATGATCGCGGTGACCGCGTACGCGTCGGGCAGGGCGAGCGCCAACGGCAGCACGACCAGCGAATTGCGTGTCGCGCCACTGAAGATCAACGCACGCGAGCGCGGGGAGTCGAGGCGGAGTAGCTTCGCCGCGACCATTCCAACACCGGCCATGATGACCAGGAATGCGGCGTAGATCGGTACGACCGTCAGCACTTGGTCGCTCTGATCGGCGATTTTCGGGAACTGACTTGCCACGACCACGAACAGGGTGGCGGTCATGAGCGGCACCATCGCGGTGGTCATCGCAGCGGAGATGGCATACCCGATGCGGTGGCGGTTGGACAGGGCTTCGGTGGCCCAGGCCAACGCGAGCGGGAGCACGATCAGAACGAGGAAGGCTTCCACGAACGGGCCGACCTCGACGATGTCGGCGAGTTCTGGTCCGACGAAGAGCCACAGCAACAGTGGCAGTGTGGCCATTTGCGCGAGCATCAGCAGCGGCGCAGCGGCTAGCAAGCGTTGGCTGTCCCCGCCGGCGAGGCCGCTGAAGACGATTACATAGTCGATACATGGAGTCAGCAGCGTCAGCAGGACACCGAGTAGCACCGCCTGCTGCAGTGACACCACGAGCGTCAGTCCAGCGACCACCAGTGGCACGACGACGAAGTTGACCAGTAAGACTGCGCCGAGGAATCGGCCGTCGCGGAACGCGGCAGTGAGTTTGGTGAACGGCACCTGCAGGAACGTGGCGTAGAGCAGCGCGCCCAATACCGGATATATCGCCGCTTCCCAGGTCGGTCCGCCGGCAGGCCAGGCCAGTCCCGCGGCGGCGCCGGCAGCGAGCCCGCCGAGGTAGATGGCGATCTGGTGGCGTTCCATCGTCACGGTGACAGACGAGTTGGACATAGTGCCTTCCGGAGTTCGTAAGTACTGCGCACGTCACTATCGCCGGTGCTCAGTCGCGTTGAAATTGAGGGCCGCCCTTCTACCGCCCCGCCCCGTCGGAACGGTAGTTGGCGGCGCCACCAACTACTATGTGGCTACGTAAGAAAGAGCGCGATCCGACGGATGGTTGTGATGAAGAAGTTGGCTGGACGCCGACAGGCAGCTGCGCTGAGCGTGTTGTCGGCTGTCGCGGTATTGGTGACGGCATCGCAGACGAGTGCGCTCAAGCCTCGGCTGTCGAATGCACTGGCGGCGCCCGGTGCTCTCGAGGTTGAGCAGACGCCGCAGGCCGCGCCCGAGCCTCCTGCAATCGAGATTCTCCCCCGAACAGGCGCGAGCGATGTGGTACCCGTCGGAGCAGTGAAGGTGACCGCGACTGCCAGCACCCTGACCGATGTGCGTATGCAGAACGAACAGGGCAAGCTCGTTGCCGGTCGAATGGTGAGGGGCGGACGCGCGTGGGAGCCCGCCGAGCCACTCGGGTACGGACGGTCCTACACGCTCAGCGCGACCGGCCGGGGGGCCGACTCCCGCACCATCACGTCCGTTTCGGAGTTCTCTACCGTCGCGCCGCAATCCCAGGCCGGGATAAGACTGGGCATGACCAACGGAGCGTCGCTGGTAGACGGAGGCGTCTACGGTGTCGGAACGGTGATCGTGGCAACTTTCGACGCGGATATCCCTGACCGTGCTGCGGCCGAATCCCGCCTCCAGGTCAAAACGTCGCCGCAGTTAGCGGGTTCGTGGATGTGGGTCAACGATCGCAAGGCGCACTGGCGGCCCCGCGAGTATTTTCCTTCCGGGACCGAGGTCACGGTCAACGCAGATCTCTACGGCACCGATCTCGGTGGTGGACTATTCGGAGAACAGGACAAGCGGGTCAGTTTCCGGATCGGGCCATCTCGTGTGGCGATCGCCGATGACACGACCAAACAGGTCAGTGTCTACGAGGACGGCCGTTTGGTCCGCACGATGCCGACATCGATGGGCCGGGGAGGGACGCAGACTGTCGGGGACAAGACGATCGCTTTCTGGACACAACCTGGCGTTTACACGGTGATGGAGAAGCAGAATCCCGTCCTGATGGACTCGTCGACTTATGGATTGCCCGTCGATTCTGCGTCGGGGTACAAGATCAGCGTCCCGAACGCAGTGCGGATCAGTCCCGACGGCATCTACCTCCATGACCGCGAAGCGACGGTGTGGGCGCAGGGAAACACCAACGTTTCGGCGGGCTGTCTGAATCTGAGCGCTGAGAATGCCGCGTGGTACTACGACTTCGCCAATGTGGGCGATGTTGTCGAGGTCCGCAATACTGGCGGCGCACCTCTGGAACAGTGGCAGAACGGAGATTGGTCTGTGCCCTGGGACAAATGGGTAAGTGGCAGCGCATTGCGCCCTTGACCAGGAGGCGATGAGCCGCACTACGGCGCCAGTCCATGCGGTTCGGGCCTGAGGGGCGAAGGCGCCGGACTGATGTCGACATGCTTCATCGCAAAGGGTTTCGAACGCCGCCGACATCGAGCCCGGCAGTGATTGGCTCCGGGTGTGCTCCGAACCATGTTGAGAAATAACAAGAGTCGGCAAGCGAAGGACGCTTGAACGTGGGCGGAGCGCTATCGTGGTAGAACTATTTACGTAGATACACCGTAGATTGCTCAGGCTCAGAGAGCGCTGCGGAGCGAAAGGACCTCCCGACGTGAATCCAATGACTCGAATTCTGCTGACTGTCTTTGTTGTCATCACTGCGGTGATCGGCGCCGGTGTGTACTTTTCAAGCCGAGATGGTGGTACCGCAGGATCGGGTGCAACACAGGGTGATGGCGAAGCCCAGGTGGTGCGCGAGAACAGTCATCGCCTCAGTTCCCCGCCCGACAGCGATGTGACCTTTGTCGAATTTCTCGATTTCGAATGTGAAGGTTGCGGCGCGGCGTTCCCCGCCGTTGAGCAGTTGCGCGCACAGTACGGCCAGCAAGTCACCTTCGTCGCCCGCTACTTCCCGATGCCCGGGCACTTCAACGGAGAACGCGCGGCACGTGCGGTAGAAGCAGCGGCGCAGCAAGGCCAGTTCGAACCGATGTACAAGAAGATGTTCGAGACGCAGAGTCAATGGGGCGAACAGCAGGTCCCGGCAGACGAGGTGTTCCGCGGATACGCAACCGAACTGGGTCTCGATGTAGCTGCGTGGGATGAGGCGTACAACGCTCCGGCCACACTTGAGCGAATCAAGGAGGACATCGCCGACGGCACCGCCCTCGGCGTGCAGGGCACGCCTACCTTCTTCGTCAACGGGAAGCAGTTAGATATCAAAACTTACGCCGACCTGGGCGTTGCGATACAGAACGCTCTCGGCCAGTAGGAGTAGTCAGCGCCTGGCAGGCCCCGCCCCTGGTTCGGCATATTCGAAAGTGACGGTGGAGTGCTACGCCGACCTGCCCGGCCCGGGTTCAGAGCCGGGGTGATGGGCAGCGTTCTTCCGACGGCGCCTGTGTTGCCAGAACGCGATCACACCTCCAAGGGCCAGGCCGACGCCGGCCGCTGTGAGTACGGATGCTTTGGTGTCCGAACCTGCGGGTGCCGCGGGCGCCGGTACTGACGGCTCATCGGTGCTAGGTGCTGCAGGGGATGGCGCAGTTGTGGGTGAAGGCTGGTCGCGGACGCCGGCGATGGTGAACGTGTACGAGCCGGTGACGGGGTGGCCATCTGCTGAGACCACGCGGTAGCCGACGGTGTATCGGCCGTCCGTGAGCCGGTCGGGTCCGAGGGCGGCAGTGAGTCGCGGACCTTCGACGCTTGCTGAGCCGGACACCCAGTTTCGACCATCAGCGCTGGTAACTGCGACGTCAGCGAACGCTGGATTGATTTCTTCGGAGAAGTTCAGCACAACGGCGGTCAATGGGGAGGCGACGGTCGCGCCGTTCACCGGATCAGAACCAACGAGTGAGGTGTGCGCGGCAGCAACCCCGACTCCGGACAGCAAGAACGCCAGCGCCACCAGTGTGGTCGTGACGGCGCGCGTGGCCAGATTCACAGTCCTCCTTGAGCTTCGTGTCCATCGGACCAACACGAGGTCCGCGCGGATGAGTTTATGTTCCGGTCTGGCAACGCCAAGGTCAGTCACGCCTCTGGGTCACTCCTTGAGATGGCAGGTGCTTCTGCGACGACGATTGCCGCGATGTCGTCGATACGGTGGGCCCCCTTGCGGATGGCCGACGCACTCGGCCACTGAAACATTGCCTAGGCAAGTGAAGGCGGGCAACGCTCCGGTAGCCGGCTAGTAGCGGCGCACGTTGTAGATCGGCGCCGACGAGATCGGCGCCACCTTCACCGGAGTGCCGTACGTCGAGGCATGCACCATGTTCCCATCGCCTATGTAGATGCCCGCGTGCGAGGCATCCGAGTAGAAGGTGACAATGTCGCCGGGCTGCACTTCGGCCGTCGCCACGGGTTGTCCGCCCGCCGCCAGCGCCTGACTGGATCGCGGGAGCGACTTGCCGTTCTGCAGGAACGCCCACTTGATGAGCCCCGAGCAGTCGAACGCATCTGGTCCTGTCGCACCCCACGAATAGGGCGCACCCACACGGGTCAACGCCGCCTGCACGACCGCTGCCCCACCGGGTGCGTTGGACGGACCCGGCCCCGCCGGCGCTATCGCCTCGGGCAATGCCATGATGGCGGGGTTTGCCGCTGGTGGGGCCGGCGGCGCGGTCGGCACCGGCCCGGGATCGGCGAGCGCCGCACGTTGGTCGGGAGTGAGTGCGCGGTAGAGCGCCTCTACTTCTGCTATCTGTGTTCGCAGCCGACTCTGCTTGGATTGCAGGCTTGCGCGGACGGCTGATGCCTGCTCGGCGGCGGTACGAGCTGCCAGCGCCGATGACTGCGCCGCGCGCGCTGCGTCGTCGGCCCGGGCCGATGCAGCGCGAAAGGCATTGATGCGGTTCGACATCTGAGCCGCCATCACCTTGCTGGCCGAAAGGTCGTCCAGTAGGCGTTGCGGAGACTCCGCGGTCAGCGCCGCGCTGATTGTGCTGGTGGAACCGCCCATGTACGACGCGGCCGCCACCTGGTTCACGGCGGTCTGATACTCGGCGAGATTGGCCCGCGCCACGGTCATCGCCTCCTGTTCGGAGCGTTGACGATCCTCGGCCGCGCGCTGCGCCGTGAGTTTCGCCTCGAGGTCTAGTTCGGCCGAATACACGGCCTCTGTGGTCCGTTCGGCCTCGCGCGAGAGCTCCGTCAAGCGGGCCAGGGCATCGGCAGCCGGATCGGCCCGCCCGACGCCCGCCGAATCGCCAAGTGTCAGTGCCAGCACTACCGCCACGACGAGAGCACCCGCCGATCGGCATACTGCGGCAGGGCGGTTCATTCTCAAAACATCAATCCTCACACGCAGGGACATCTATGGTCTAGCTACGTAGGTCACGGAAAGATTACGAGCAACCGCGTCCAATGTCCACGCGCATGGCAAGGATCATCGTCTGCACGGTTGCATCTCGCGTGCTCCACCGCACGGAACGCGGTTCAAAAGCATTCTTCCGCTTCGCATTCCGGACAACTCCAACCGGGGTACCCCAACGTCGCAACTATCGCACAACTACTGTGTGCAATAGTAGGTCGTGACTCAGTAGACAGTCTGCGGACTTGGCTCGACGAGGAACGACATGACAAGTTCGACCGCCATCACGGCACGGGTTCATTCGTTGAACCGGCCGAACATGGTCGCCGTGGGGACGATCGTGTGGTTGTCCAGTGAGTTGATGTTCTTCGCCGGTCTGTTCGCGATGTATTTCACCGCTCGTGCCCAGGCCGACGAGTGGCCGCCACCCCCCACCGAGCTGAATCTCGCGCTCGCGGTGCCGGTGACCCTGGTCCTCATCGCGTCTTCGTTCACTTGCCAGATGGGAGTGTTCGCCGCCGAACGCGGCGACGTATTCGGCCTGCGCCGGTGGTACTTCGTCACCTTCGTCATGGGATTGTTCTTCATGCTCGGCCAGGGATACGAATACCTCAGCCTGGTGCGGGAGGGAACCACGATCGCCGGCAGCGCCTATGGCTCGGTCTTCTACCTCACGACCGGTTTCCACGGTTTGCACGTCATTGGCGGTCTCGTCGCCTTCATCCTGCTCCTCGTGCGCACGCGCATGAGCAAGTTCACCCCCGCCCAAGCGACGGCCGCCATCGTGGTGTCCTATTACTGGCACTTCGTCGATATCGTGTGGATCGCGCTCTTTGCCACCATCTACTTCGTGAGATGACCAGGAACACGGCGCGCACGTGGTGTCGACGACGACCCCGGAGGAGGCCTGCGCACGCGGCCGTTGTCGTCGCAGTCGTGGCCACCCTCCTTGGACTCGCCTCGTCCGTCGCACCGACCGTCGTTGCGGAGCCGACGTCGGCACAGGACTCCTCGACAGTCCCTCCCACACCCGCTGCAACCACGCCCACCACACATTCCTACGACGACACGCATACCGGGCAACAACCCGAAACCGCGAACCCGGCGCTGTGGATCCTGGCGGGCGCCGCCGCCGGATTGATCGCGATCGCCGTCATCATGTTGCGAGCGGGCAAACCGCCACGCCACCACCTCAGCCGCGGCCCGTGACATGAAGGCGCGTGGGTCCGTCCGGCTCATCAACGTCGTCGTCGTCCCGGCATTCGTCGTGAGTGGTTGCGCTACGCTTCTACGTAGTCTCTACGGAGAAGACGCCACGCTGACCGGGCCCCGCCGGCGCCGCACGCCCAGTCACGGAGGTCGTCGTGTCGATGCGCAGCATGCTCCGCGCGAGTGGCACTTGGACTGACCCATCGACTCAACGGGGCGCCCGGAGGGTTCCCCCGAAGCGGCACATGGACATGGGCGCTGAGCGTTGGCGACAGCGGCGATCTCCGATACTTTGGCCACCGATGATACGGCGTTGCACCGCGGCGGGCCTGAGCGCGTTGCTGCTGGGTGTCGCAGTGTCAGGATGCTCCAGCGGAGACGACGCCGTCGCGCAGGGTGGCACGTTCGAGTTCGTGTCGCCAGGGGGGCAGGTCGATATCTTCTATGATCCACCTTTGAGTCGTGGTCGACCGGGGCCGATACGCGGACCCGACCTCATGGACCCCAACCGCACGTTGTCACTCGATGACTTCGCCGAGCAGGTGGTGGTGATCAACGTGTGGGGTCAGTGGTGTGGTCCCTGTCGGACCGAGATGCCCGAATTGCAAAGGGTGTACGACGCGACCCGAAACGAGGGGGTCGCCTTCCTTGGTATCGACGTCCGCGACAACAACCGCCAAGCTGCGGTCGACTTCATCGTCGATCGCAAGGTCACCTTCCCATCGATATACGACCCACCGATGCGCACGATGATCGCCTTGGGCGCGAAGTATCCCACTACCGTGATCCCGTCCACCATCGTCTTGGACCGGTCGCATCGCGTTGCCGCGGTGTTCCTGCGGGCGCTGCTCGCCGAGGACCTCGAACCGGTGGTCCGTCGCCTCGCCGCCGAGACCGCATCCGGCTCAGGACCCCCGCGGTGAACGGCGACCCCGCCTCGGCTCCACGTCGCCGCTGGGCCCGGCGCACACCCGGGCGCGCCAATGTGACTCGATGGTGGTCGGAACCGTGATCGGTCAGGTGGTGCTCCCCGCCTCACCGCCGACGGTTTGGGCGATGCTCGGTTGGTTACCGCCGCCGGTTCCATTACTGCCCGTATTGGCAGTGGTGTTGGCGGTGTGGTACGTGCTCGCCGTTCGAGTCGTCAGATCGCGAGGCCGCCAGTGGGCGTGGACGCGGACGGCGAGCTTCCTGGGAGGGTGTATCGCCTTGGCGGCGGTCACGGGCCTGGCCATCGACGGCTATGGCTACCGTTTGTTCAGTGCCTTCATGTTTCAGCACCTGACGCTGTCGATCCTCGTTCCGCCTCTGCTGGTTCTGGGTGCGCCTGGCCGGTTGCTACTCAGGTCCACACCCCACAGTGGCCTCGGACGTTACGTCGTGATGTCCGCGCTGGCTGGACTTCGGTGCCGGGCGAGCAGGATCGTGTTGCACCCCGGCTTCACTATTCCGGTTTTCCTCTTGAGCTACTACGGCCTGTACCTCTCCGACCTATTCGATGCGGCGGCGGCCAGCGTGGCCGGACACGTAGCACTGCAGGTGTTCTTCCTCGTCAGCGGCCTGTTGTTCATCCTGCCGATACTGTCGACCGGCCCCTTGCCGGTCCGGCAGAGCAACCTGGGCCGCTTCTTCGACATCTTCGTCGAAATGCCGCTGCACGTCTTCATCGGCGTGATCCTGATGATGGCACCGCGGACGCTCACCGAGACCTTTGCCAATCCTCCACCGGACTGGAACGTCGACCCCGTCGCCGACCAGGCGGTGGCCGGCGCGTTGGCGTGGTCTTATGGCGAGCCCGTCGCGTTGCTGACCATAGTGATCTTCGCCATCCGCTGGCGCCGTGACGAGGAGTCGGAGGCGGCGAAAAAGGAGGCCGACGTCGAACGCGACGATGCGGAACTTGCTGCCTACAACGCGTTTCTGCGCGGATTGCAGCAACCGTCGCGACGGCCTACCGACCTGCCGAGCACCGCCGACAAGGATGACTGACACCGTGGCGACGACGCGGCGGCGCTCAGTTCGAGGCCAAACCCAGCTCACCGCAGCGACATTCGTCAGTGCCGCAGTGTCTTCATGGCCAGGAGATGTCGACTTGATGGCATCCGATGAGCGATCCCGCGGTCATGGTGAATTTCCATCCGTCACGAGCGCCTGCAGCTCGTTGACGTAGGTGCTGCTGCTCGCGCTGATCTGTCTGGCGACGTCACGGATTAGCCAACGCCTATCCCTACCCCGGGTAGAGGCGAAGCGATGGTCACATACGTAGTGACATAGTAGATTGGTCGTGTGAAGAGTTCGCTCGCCGTGTCCTGCCACGGAGCGCGGTCGCGGTGGCCTCAGCAGCACCACACGCAGTCGGCAGGTCGATTGGGTCGTCGACGGATCGTGACGTCGCTACTGTTAGCCCTGGGCTTGGCGGTGTTGGCCTTGCTGGTGGCTGAACCGGTCGCGGCTCATGTTGCGTGCATGGCCATCTTCCCTCCCGCGTAGCCGCCTGCCGAAGCACCACGACCTTGCCGCAGTCATAGTGACGTAATCATGCTGTGCCGCAACACATTTGGGTCGCATCGAATGTCCGGGGGTCGGTGACCTCGTGGACCCGCTTACGCGAAGCAGATCAGTACGCCCGTCAGCGACAGAGTGACGATCGCGAACGGTGTGGCGGCCATCGCCGCTACGGCTCCGCTCAGCGCGACTTGGGTCTGGATGCGGGCGAACCGTCGTGGTGGCTTCGATAACCGTTCGGCACGGGTGAGCACGGCGATACCGGCAGCGGCCAGACCGTGAGCCGGGGTGGTGGCGCCTGACAGGGTCAACAGGCCCGCGAGCAGGGGCTGACGGCCGTGGCGACGAGCGGCCGCATCGTCGGCGCACATTTCCAACAGAGAATTGATGTGCGTGGCTGCGCCCGCGAACAACCTGCAGGTGGGCAGCGCAGCAGTCAGGCAGCGCGCCGCGGCGATGGCGTAGGCGTGACGGCCGTCGAGGTGAGCACGTTCGTGGGCGACGACAGCCGCAAGTTGATTCTCATCGAGTGCGGCCAGAGCTGCGGTGGTCACCACTATCGCCGGCGGACGTCCCGCCACACAGTACGCCGCAGGCTCCGATGCCTCGATGACCACGACGTCGCTGCCGTAGGACCTGCCCACCAGGCGCACGGCGTCGGCATGGGCGAAAGTGTGGATGCGCATGCGGCCCAGAGCGCGACCTATTCGTATGACTATGGCGATCAAACTTCCGACGGCGAAAGCCACCGCGACGGTCGCCACGATTCGTGCCGGCAACCCGGCGTGGCCGAGGAGAATGGCGCGGAGACGTTCCAGGCAAGAGACGATCAGCGCGTCGGGGCTGTCCCAGTGTCCAGCGGCCTCGATGAGGACCAGCGCGACGGCGGCAACTGAGCAGCCGAGCACCGTTACGACAGCGGTGGTCCACGCGGCTATCGCCAGGCGCGGAGCCTCGCCGTCGGCGGTGATGTGAACCAGAAGCTTCGGTCCGATCGTCAGTACCGCTGCGACGTATAGCAGCAAAGCCGCCGCGACGGTCATCGGCGGCCTGACTTGCGGGCCAGCCGCCGCAGCGCAGCGCGCAAGTCAGCGGATTCGTCCGGGTCGATCTGCGCCACGAAATGACTCAGGACCGCCTCGGATCGACCACCGCCGCTCAGCGCCTCCAGCATGAGTCGTGCACTGTGCTCCTCGCGAGTCAGGGTGGGCCGGTATCGATATGCCTTGCCGTCGCGTTCACGCGACAGCCAACCCTTTCCGTGCAGGTTGTCCATCGTCGACATGACCGTGGTGTACGCGATATGCCGTTCGGTGCTCAACTCGTCAAAGATCTCCCTGACCGTGGTGTCGCTGTCGGGATCACGATTCCAGAGGCGATCCATGATCGATGCCTCGAGTTCTCCGAAGCCACGCACCCGAGCCATGATCGAACCTCCTGAATTGGTCAGTAGGTAGCTTACGGCGTTCGTCGGCGTGCCGGGCGCTGAAGCGAGCGCATGGTGCCGCTGATCGAGCGCCGGCCAGCCGGCTCGGCATGATCTTACTGAGAAAGTCAGTAGCTGAGCTACTAGCCTTCGCTGCGGATATGCATGCGCGATGCTGACGGCCCCCGAGGCCGGGCTGCCGCTAGTAACGGTTCGACACTCCCCGTTCCCCTAACCACGCCATCGGGTCGGTCTTGTCCGATCCGTTGCGGTGCACCTCGAAGTGCAGGTGCGGTCCGGTCGAGTTGCCTCGGTTGCCCATGGTGGCGATCTGGTCGCCGGCCATCACCGGCTGGCCGGTTTGCACCAGTGTGGTGTCGATGTGACCGTAGAGCGTGACCGTGCCGTCCGCGGCGCGGATCTTGACCCACATGCCGAACCCCGGTGTCGGACCGGACGCAATCACCTCTCCATCGGATGCCGCGTAGATCGGAGTACCGACGGCGTTGGCGACATCGAGTCCGGCGTGCAGGGTGCCCCACCGGGCTCCGAAGCCCGATGTCAGCATGCCTCGGGCGGGAAAAGTGAACTGTGGGCGCAGAAGTCGCGCCTCCCGCTGCGCCCGCTCCTCAGCGAAAGCCGCGCCTCTGGCCGATTCCTGTCGATGGATCCCGGCATCAAAGCTGTTCGCCACAGGGATGATCTGCATACCCGAGGCTTCGGGGCGGGCAGCCAGTGACGTGGCAGTGTCGGCGACCAGAACCGGCTGCTGCGCATCGGTTGCGTTGACCGCGGTGTTCGCCGCGGCGGCGACCGCGCCGACTGCGACAGCCGTGATAACCAGCCTGCTGTGCGCCGCGCCGGTCGCCTCAGGGGTCCTTCGATGCGCCCCGCGAGAAGAACGGACGGAAGCGCCCATCAGCGCCCGGCTAGACGACCGCTGGCCTTCCCTGAGGCTTGCCCCGTCGATGGGGATCGGCACCGTCGGCGTCGCCGCGTTCGATGCATCTCTCGGTAAGAGCAGCAGCCGAGGCGACTCGTCGGCAATATCGTTGAGGTCGTCGAGTTCAGGTGCGCTCAACACCTCGTAGTCGATCGCGAACGGATCGCTGTGAGAACCGGCCATGTCCACCATCGCGCCGAACTCATCGAAGGCGATGATCTCGGTGACGTCGGTGGCACGGTCGACCGACGCATCTGGTCGCGCGATCCGGTGATGCACCACTTCGAGACGATCCTTTGCCGTTACCAATTCGTTATCTGGTTGGCGAGACGCTAACCCAACACCCGCGATCGGGCAAGTCATCGACTTCCGACGAATGTCGCCACGCGACGGCGCGCGTCGCTAAAAGCGTTGAGGTCCAATCGATTCGGTCACGATATGCGCAAGGTCGCGAACGGTCTCCCCGACTCGGTACCTACGTAGTAGCTGCGGAATTGGGACGATTGCCAAGGACGGAGGCGTCGTTCGACGATCCGCCTCGAAACAGCTCGCGCTGTCGCTAGGTCTTGCAACGCCGCCGCGCCGAAGGTCGGCCCGATGCGCCGGGGCCGGAGCGGGTGCGAGTGCTCTGCACCCGCCCCGGCGGGGCACCCGTCACCGGGCGATATGGCGCACTTCCGGGCCCGGAATTTCGCAGCCACGCGAGTAGTCCTAAACACCGCCGTAGAGTAACCTACGTATCTAGTCAGTAGATAATGAGAACGCTGTACCACACGTCGCGGAAGGAGCTTCATGGTCGCCGATGCGCCGCAGATCGGGGAACTCGAGGCCCGCCGTCCCTTCCCCGCCCGGATGGGCCCGAAGGGCAACCTGATCTACAACCTGATCACCACCACCGATCACAAGCTGATCGGCATGATGTACTGCGTCGCCTGCTTTGCGTTCTTCCTCATCGGCGGCCTGATGGCGCTGTTCATCCGCACCGAGTTGACGGTTCCGGGCCTGCAGTTCCTGTCCAACGAGCAGTACAACCAGCTGTTCACCATGCACGGCACGGTGATGCTGCTGTTCTATGCGACCCCGATCGTGTTCGGCTTCGCCAACCTGGTGCTGCCCCTGCAGATCGGCGCGCCCGACGTGGCGTTCCCGCGGTTGAACGCGTTCTCGTTCTGGCTGTTCCTCTTCGGCGCACTGATCGCCACCGCGGGCTTCATCACCCCGGGCGGCGCCGCGGACTTCGGCTGGACCGCGTACACGCCCTTGTCCAGTGCCATTTATTCACCCGGTGCCGGCGCCGACCTCTGGATCGTCGGCCTGATTGTGGGCGGCCTGGGCACGATCTTGGGCGCGGTGAACATGATCACCACCGTGGTGTGCATGCGTGCACCCGGCATGACGATGTTCCGGATGCCGATCTTCACCTGGAACATCCTGGTGACGTCGATCCTGGTGCTGCTGGCCTTCCCGCTGCTGACCGCGGCGCTGTTCGCCTTGGCCGCCGACCGCCACCTGGGGGCCAACATCTACGACCCGGCCAACGGCGGGACACTGCTGTGGCAGCACTTGTTCTGGTTCTTCGGCCACCCCGAGGTCTACATCATCGCGCTGCCGTTCTTCGGCATCGTCAGCGAGATCTTCCCGGTGTTCAGCCGCAAACCGATCTTCGGCTACACCACGCTGATCTACGCCACGCTGGGTATCGCGGCGCTGTCGGTGGCGGTGTGGGCGCACCACATGTACGCCACGGGTGCGGTGCTGCTGCCGTTCTTCTCGTTCATGACGTTCCTGATAGCGGTGCCCACCGGGATCAAGTTCTTCAACTGGATAGGCACGATGTGGAAAGGCCAGTTGACGTTCGAGACACCGATGCTGTTCTCCATCGGCTTCATCGTGACCTTCCTTCTCGGCGGTCTGTCGGGCGTGCTGCTGGCCAGCCCGCCGATCGACTTCCAGGTCACCGACAGCTACTTCGTCATCGCGCACTTCCACTACGTGCTGTTCGGCACCATCGTGTTCGCCACCTACGCCGGCATCTACTTCTGGTTCCCGAAGATGACCGGCAGGCTGCTCGACGAACGGCTGGGCAAGCTGCACTTCTGGCTGACGTTCATCGGGTTCCACACCACGTTCCTGGTGCAGCACTGGCTCGGCAATGAGGGCATGCCGCGCCGCTACGCCGACTACCTCCCCAGCGACGGCTTCACCACGCTGAACATCGTCTCGACGATCGGCGCGTTCATCCTCGGTGCGTCGACGCTGCCGTTCCTGTGGAACATCTTCAAGAGCTGGCGCTACGGCGAGGTCGTCACGGTCGACGATCCGTGGGGCTACGGAAACTCCCTGGAGTGGGCCACCAGCTGCCCGCCGCCCCGGCACAACTTCACCGAGCTGCCCCGGATCCGCTCCGAGCGTCCCGCCTTCGAGCTGCACTATCCGCACATGGTCGAACGGATGCGCCGCGAGGCCCACGTCGGCCGGGCGCACGGACCTGATGACGGAGATGTCACGCGCCGCGACGACGCTCAAGTGCGCACCTAAACGGCGCGCCATGATGCCGAAAACAGAACGCGGGCACTATTTCTGGCTGGTGCGAGGTCATGCGCAGGACGCTCGGATCCTGACGCAGCTGCGACCGTCGTTGGGTATACACGCGGAGTTCCAAGAGTAGTTGCGGCAGCGTCCACCCGTTGCGGATTTTTTTGCGACCCCTCCAAATGTCCCGGGCTTCCGTGAGAGTCACGGACGTTCGTGCAAAACTGCCCACTCAAGGGTGCACTGACGGCAGTGCTACGTCTCACCCATGGAGCAAGGGGCGCTCGGACCTGTGGACCGTGGCCGCAGCGTGACGAACCCTTAACCGAATCGAAGGCGCGCAGGTGCTTTCGCGAAATGACCTCGCAGCCCTACCATTAGCGACGATGAACGATGCGATACCGCAGAGTGTGGTGGGAGCCCTTCGTAGCGGTCCAGTGGTTCTGGGACTTTGTTGCCCGGTGTTTCGAAAACCCATGCGCCTGACTATTCGTAGCGTTCTCACCGCGGCCATGTTGGCTGCGAGCGTGGTTGCGGGCCCCGTGGACATCAGTAGGGCCGCGAGTTCGTCCAACCGACCCGATGTCGCGTCGCTGCTACCTGCGGAGGGCGCGGTCGTGGGCGTAGCCCATCCTGTGGTGATCACGTTCAACCGCCCTGTCGCCGATCGGCGCGCGGCCGAACGCGCCGTTGACATCAAGTCGGTGCCGGCGATGACGGGCAAGTTCGAGTGGATTCAAAACGATGTCGCGCAGTGGGTACCTGACCAGTTCTGGCCTGCACACAGCACGATCTCCCTTTCGGTGGGCAACTTGCCAACCAGAAACTTCCAGACTGGTGCCGCCGTCGTCGGCGTCGCCAACGTCTCGGACCGCACTTTCACCGTGACCATCGACGGCGTACCGCCCTCCGAGCTACCAGCGCCGCATCACCGAGCCAATTGGGGACAACCGGGCGTGTTCCCAGCTTCAATGGGACGCCCTGATTACCCGACCCCGGTTGGTGTCTATTCAGTATTGGCGAAAGAACGTGACATCGTTATGGATTCGAGTAGTGTCGGCATCCCCATCGATGACCCCGACGGCTACCTGCTGGACGTGGAATACGCAGTCCGTTTCACGTGGCGTGGCTTATTCGTGCATTCAGCTCCATGGGCTGTTGATCAAATGGGCTACGAGAATACAAGCCATGGTTGTATCGGGCTCAGCACCCAAGATGCCGAATGGTACTTGAATACAGTCAACCTGGGTGACCCAATCATTGTGCGGGAGAATGGTACCGAGGTTCCGCAGACCGTTTCTGGCTAGCTCCGAAGCTTCATGTCTTCTTAAGGTCCACCAACTCGACCAGGCATCCGAATCCAAACTCGCGTTGCCGCCCACCCGCTTACCAATATTCGGGGATTACCTTTGACCCTAATCCGGACCCGCGCAGGGTGCGACTCTTGGCTTAGAGAACCCGGAAACTGGGGAGGGAACCATGAACAAATTCCTTTCTGGCCCGTTCGCCGGGTTCGCCTTCACCCACTTCGGTTTCGCGTTCTCCGACATGAGTTCTCGGCAATTCCTCGGCAGGACTTGGAGCGTCGCCCGCCGGTCTGTTCGACGCATCCGTCTCGTCGACCCCAGCGTGATTGAGCCCATCGATGCGGTGGGACTTCGCAGCCGGGGTTGACGCATCATATGCAAACATGCGTATTATTGCATGCATGGCAGATCGCAACGGCGGGACGGCGAGGGGACACGGTGCCGACGGAACGCCCACGAGTAGGACCCTGGCGCTAGACCTGACAGACCTGCTTCCCGGTAGCGACGAGCGCTGCGCTGACCGCCTCACGCGCGGCCTGGTGGATGACGGGATCGTCGAGCAGGCCCACGTCATCGATGGCGACACGACCAAACCCCGCCTGTGCGTGCACTACGACGCCGCGGCTATGTCCCCAACAGAAGTGCAGCGTCGAGCTCTGCAGGCGGCTGACACCATCGCGTCGAAGTACGGGCATCTGCGGTGGTTGACCACAGACACCCAAGACGATGAGGCCATACCTGCAGCACTCGTCGACACGCTGTCGGCAATGCCTGGCGTGGTCTCAGCAGCAGCGACGCCCGATTCGATCGAGCTGGAGTTCGAGCGGATGACGGTAACCGCCCAGGAACTCGTGGATGTCATAGCCGCGCAGGTGGCGCCGCAAAGGAGAGCAGTCGACGACGAAGCCGCCGTCGCGCACGACGGAGACGATGCCGACCATCAACACGGTCACGGCGGGATCTTCGGCGAACGCACCGAATTGGTCTTCGCTGGACTGGCGGGCGCGCTGCTGCTCACGGGCTGGCTACTCGCTGCCTTCGCCGATACACCGCGCGCGGCTGAGGTGGTGGTCTACGGCCTGGCGTTCTTCTTCGGCGCGTTCTTCACCGTGCAGGAAGCCTTCGCCAGTGTGCGGCAGGGCCGGTTCGAGATCGACTTCCTCATGCTGGTCTCCGCTGCGGGTGCGGCGGCGCTCGGCGAAGTCGCCGAAGGCGCACTCCTGCTGTTCCTGTTCAGCGTCGGGCACGCGCTCGAAGGCTATGCGATGGGCCGCGCTCGACGGGCGATCGAAGCGCTCGCCGAACTCGCCCCGAAGACGGCACTGGTCCGACGCGGCGGCACCGGCGACACCGTCGAGGTGTCTGTCGCGGACCTGCGCATCGGGGACATCGTCGTGGTGCGCCCAAACATGCGCCTGGCCGCAGACGGCTTCGTGGTGGCAGGAAGTAGCAGCATCGATCAAGCCCCGGTGACCGGGGAGAGCGTACCCGTTGACAAGAATCCGGTTCCGGATGTAGCGGTCGCCGCCGCCTCACCTGAGCTCATCGACGCCGCATCACGCGTGTTCGCCGGCACCATCAACGGCGCCGGCGCCATCGAGGTTCAGGTGACCCGGCTGGCCGGGGACTCCACCCTGGCCCGGGTAGTGCGTCTGGTGGCCGAGGCGCAAACCAAAACCACCTCCGCACAGCGCTTCACCGACCGGTTCCAGCGCATCTTCGTCCCGGTGATCCTGATCGGGGTATTCGTGCTGCTCTTCGCCGGGTTCGTCGTTGACGAGCCGTTCAGCGACACGGTGTACAGGGCTCTCGCCGTTCTGGTGGCGGCGAGCCCGTGTGCGCTGGCGATCGCCACACCGAGTGCGGTGTTGTCGGCGGTGGCTCGGGCAGCGCGTGCCGGCATCCTCGTGAAAGGCGGCGGAGCCTTGGAGGAACTCGGTCGGGTCCAGGTGCTGGCCTTCGACAAGACCGGCACGCTCACCGAAGGGCGGCCCAGGATCGCCGATGTTTTTGCCACCGCAGACAGCGATGACGCCGAACTGCTGAGAATCGCCGTGGCCGTCGAGGAGCAGAGCGACCATCCGCTCGCCCGCGCCATCGTCCGTGACGGCCGCCAGCGGTTGGCCGGAGTGGCGACGCCCCGTGCGTCCGACGTCCGTGCGGTGATCGGCCGCGGCATCGTCGCATCCGTCGAAGGTGTCGAGGTCTGCATCGGCAAGACCGAATTGTTCACCGATGTTGCCCAGCCCCCGCCGGCGGAGCTGGCGGCCGAGGTGGATCGTCTCGAAGAAGCCGGCCGCACAACGATGCTCGTCCGCGCAGGAGACCGCTGGTTGGGCGCGATCGGATTGATGGATCTTCCCCGACCGGAGGCGTCGGCGGTGATCGCACGTCTCGCCGAGCTCGGCTTGACGAACACCGTGATGTTGTCGGGGGATAATCAGCGGGTGGCCGACGCCGTCGCCGCCGAAGTCGGTGTCGCCTCCGCGCGCGGCGATCTGATGCCTGAAGACAAGGTCGCCCAGATAGCCGCACTCCGGGAACGCCACGGCCGCGTCGGGATGGTCGGCGACGGCGTAAACGACGCACCCGCAATGGCCGGTGCGAGCGTCGGTATCGCGATGGGGGCGGCAGGCTCCGACGTGGCGTTGGAGACCGCTGACGTTGCGCTGATGGCCGACGACCTGCGCGCGTTGCCGTTCGCGGTGAGCTTGAGCCGGCGCTCGTCGCGCGTGATCAAGCAAAACCTGTGGGCGAGCCTCGGAATCGTCGCGGTGCTCATCCCAGCCACGATCTTCGGCTTGGGCATCGGTCCCGCCGTGCTCATCCACGAAGGCTCCACACTCATCGTCGTCGCCAATGCGTTGCGCCTCCTCGGATTGCCGATGCAGTCGGTAACCCCAGAAGCGCCACGCGTCGAGCGTGCAGTGGAGACCCAATGATGTTCGAAACATCCAATCCTGCAGGCAGATTCGATCATGCGGACGTAGACAGAGTGGTCGTCTTCGTGGACATCGCTGGGTTCGCGGCCTTCACCGAAGCCCACGGCGATCACCGTGCCGCCGAACTGGCAAATCGGTTCACCACCATAGCCGCTAGCAACCTCGGACCCGGCGACGACATGATCAAGACCCTCGGCGACGCTGTGATGATCACCAGTTCGGACCCCACTGCGGCGCTGGCCTTTCTTCGGCGACTTCACGTCGAGACCCGTCGCATCGACGGATTTCCGTTGCTGCGCGCGGGCATCTGCACTGGGGCAGTGGTGAAGCACCGCGGAAACGTCTTCGGGGCGACGGTCAATACCGCAGCTAGACTGGCCGCTGTCGCCCGGCCAGGTCAGATCGTCGGTGACGCCTCGTCCGCGTCCGCGCTTCGAGGAACGGACCTTGTCGCGATGACGTCGTTGGGCCCGCTTCGACTGCGAAACGTCGGCGCCCTGGTGGAAGCGTTCGCCCTCGACGTCGGAACCCGTCACCAAGAGCACGTCGATCCGATATGTCGGATGCACGTCACGGCAGATGCCCAACCGCTGACGATCACGCACGAGGAGGAGACCTACCGCTTCTACTTCTGTTCCACGGCCTGTCTACGCCAATTCGCTGACCGCGTTGGCGATTTGAGCACGTCGTCTGGTGACGGGGATTCGCAGTCCACTCAGTCGTTTTTCGGTGAGGTCGCGACCCACTTCGGCACGCTAGAAGCCTCTCCGGGCGGGCGGGAGGCTGCACCGATGTCTACTCGTTCTACTTCCTCGTAAAATGGGTTTGCTTGCTTTGGTTCAGCCGGTTGGTCCCATCATTCCGTGACCCGTGCCGGGTCCCATCATCCCGCCGCCCATCATTCCACTCATCATCGCCGGCATTCCTTCGATGACGAATCCGGTGACTTCGTGGGCGTGTTCGCGAATGGCGTTGGCCAGTTCGGGATCGCTGGAGGTTTCGACGACGACCACGCCGCCGGGTGTGAGCGTTATCTGACGTTGATAATCAGCAGCGCGGCGGAACAGCGTGGGCAGGCTTGAGCTCATGCAGGTGACTTCACTGCCTTGATCGAGGTGGGTATACATCGATGAGACGTGGGCCTGCAGTTCGGCGACGAGGTCGGCGGAGTCAGTTTCGGTGGTGGTGCGCACACCTCCGGGAATCTCTTCGACGCTGCGTCGAAGCTCGGTATGCCGCATGAACATGTTCATGTAGGCGCGCATGTCCATTCCCGTCGAGCCACCCATCCCGGGTTGGGCACGGCTCACCGGTATGTCGATGATGTTGCGCAAGACACACCCCAGGCCGAAGAGGGCCGCACCGGTGACGAGCATTCTCAGCGCCGCTCGTCTACCCATTCCGTCCATACCTGAAGTTCCTCCTCGTGCTGACCATGTGTTGTGGGAATCGCGTTGTCGGCGGACGCTTGGTGCGGAGCTTCTTCGGGCATCGGCCGCTTCTTGCCGACGATGGCCCGCCCGACAAAAGTCTGGAATCGATTCTCCTGCAGCGTAATCAGCTATTGCACGCTACGGCCGAGGTGTGGTCGGTGTGATTGTCGGCGGCTGCGACTGGCCAGGACCCCAGGGACCTGAAGGCCCCACGTTTCCGTGTGGCCACGGGCCCTGCGGCCCCATCATGCCGGGCCCCATCATGCCGGGCGTTCCTTGACAATGTCCCTGATTGCCGCCGAAACCGTCGGTCGCCCTGCCGATTAAGAACCCGGAAGAGAACACCACCGCAACGATGAATACCGCAGCGGCGGCAATGCCACTCCACGCCAAGGCGTGGTTCACCCCTTGGCGCTGTCCGGCCACAGCGATTCGTTCGCTCGTTGGTTCAGGTGTATCGGTCATGCTTCCAATCTCCTTCGCTGCATCCAACTCTTGAGGTGCTGAGTCGACCGGCACCGCGCTATCCGCCGACCGTGAGCCCGCGGCACTTGAGTCATCGCGATTCCTGTTGTCCGCCCAGCAGCGTCATTCGCCGCCGAAACTCATCACCCACGATGTACTGGTAGGGCGCCCCGACAGTAGGGCCAATGTGCCTCAACATTCCCGCAAAGAGTGCGAGACCGTGATGTGACCACTCTGTAGAACGGCGTCGCCCGGCGATCACTTTCCCCTGAGGCTGTTGCCTCGGCCCCAATCCGCAATACCCCTGCAGGTATATCGAACAGTTCTCGGGGCCGGGTCCAGACAAGGAGGGGCAAGACATGTGCTGCGGCAAACGGCTACAACTGGGCGAGCGATGCGCGTGACAGCTTCCAAACGTGAAGCAGCACCATCGGCGCCACCCCTGACCCCCGGGCGGTCAGTGCAGCGAGCAGGAACAAGCACTATCCGCGATTCGTCACGGATGATCCGTGTATGCGTTTGGTTGCATTCGCCCGCCCAAGCGTCAGATCTGCCAGTCCTGGGCTCCGTCGTTTTCGTCGTATATGCCGAGGGAATTCTTGACGACGACGGGGTCCCCGCTGCCGAAGTTGTCGTAGAACCACTGCGCGTTCGCGGGGCTCAAATTGGGGCACCCGTGGCTGACGTTTCGCTTACCCTGATCGGCGACTGACCAAGGCGCGCCGTGAACGAAAATGCCGGCATTGTTGATGCGCACGGCGTCTTTCACCTCGAGCTTGTAACCTTCAGCGGAGTCAACCGGCACACCATAGGTGGACGAGTCCATCACCATGTCGGCGAACTTCTCGAGCACGTAGTAGGTGCCGTTGGGCGTTTCGTATCCCGGCTTACCCAGGGACACCGGCATGGTCTTCTCGAGTACGCCGTTGCGCATGACCTCCATTTGGAGGGTGGCGTTGTCGATGGTCGCCACCAACGAGTCGCCGGTGCGGAAACTCGATTTCGTGCCGCTGGCATCAATGCTGACCGTGGTGTTGGCGGGCCAGAAGTCGATGGGTCGCCATCTGAGCTGGGTCGTGCTCATCCAATAGAACTTCCCGGGGACCGCGGGGGTGGAGGAGATGTGGACGGCCTGTTCTGCCAGCGTGCGGTTGGCGATAGGCCTTTGAAAGTTGATGATGATGGGTTTGGCGACGCCGACCATCGAGCCGTTCGTCGGGTTGAACGTGGGGGGAGCGAATACCGGTGGGCCGAGGTAGGGCGCCGAGTTCTGGCCGGCTGGCGGATCCTCAGCAGCTGTCGGCGATAAGCCGGGGGGCGTTCCGGTTAGCGGCGGGAGGAAGGGACTCGGCGCTGTCGATCCGGGGTCCGTGAGGGGATCGGCGGGTGTGGGCAAAGGTGTCTGGGGCTCCGCGGTCGCCGACGGGCCGGCCAGCACAGTCACGACTGTTAGTGCGGCCAACATCGTTGCCACGACCAGCTTGGGGGTCGGGTACCGCATGCGGACCTCCTCCCTCAAGCAATTTGTTGCTACGTAGCTCCATAGTAGATGATGGGAAACGGACGCGGCACTATGGCCGCGGACCTTGATCGTTGTCGAGCGATGTCGGACCGGTGGGTACGAAAGGGTGTCGGACTTCGTGGATGGTGTCACCGCGATCGCTACGTCTGGAAATGTTCTCCTCGCGGTATTCGTGTCGGCTTTGGCCGGGTTGGTGTCGTTCGCCTCGCCCTGCGTCGTCCCTCTCGTACCCGGCTATCTCTCTTACCTGGCCGCGGTGGTCGGCGTGGATGATCAAGCGCGTGCCCAGCCGCTGTCCAGGGCACGTCTGCGGGTGGCGGGGGCCGCGGGGTTGTTCGTTGTCGGGTTCACGGCGGTGTTCCTGATGGGAACGGTCGCGATTCTCGGTCTGACCACGACGATCATCTCTAATGGGGTGATGTTGCAGCGCATCGGCGGAGTCGTCACGATCGTGATGGGTCTGGTGTTCATGGGTTTCTTCCCCGCGCTGCAACGCGACGCACGGTTTACGCCCACGACGTTGTCCACACTATGGGGTGCACCGCTCCTCGGGGCGGTGTTCGGGCTGGGCTGGACCCCCTGTTTGGGACCGACGCTCACGGGCGTCATCGCCGTCGCATCTGCCACCGAGGGGCCCAACGTCGCGCGCGGAATCGCGCTCGTCGTCGCCTACTGTGTGGGCCTGGGCGCTCCGTTCGTGCTATTCGCGGTGGCATCCGGACGGGCAATGAGGGCGCTGGGCTGGCTGCGACGAAACACCCGGCGTATTAAGGTCTTCGGCGGCGTGCTCCTCGTCGCGGTCGGCATAGCGCTGCTGACCGGGCTGTGGAACGAGGTGGTGTCGTGGATACGCGATGCGTTCGTCAGCAACACCACACTGCCGATATGACGCAGTCGCTTTCGGGCGCGCCGCACCGCCGCGCTGTCCGGGGACAGGCGTGTTACCTGTGACGCGCCGGAGTCGTGACGGCGAAGACACCGCGCGATCGGAATGGGGGAGGTGATGGCCACCTCTGTCGCTCCCCGACGCTGGATGGTGCGGGCTGTATTGCTCGGTGTCGCAATGATTTCGGGCGTTACAGCTGCCGTGATCGGCGCGTTGGCACTGCCTGAGGTACTTGCGGTGACCGGTCTCAGCGATCCGGGGCCCTTCACTACCTACGGCCTGTCCTTCGTGCGTGCCGCCGGAGAGATTGCTGCGGTGGTGGCGATCGGACACTTCCTGTTCGCGGCGTTCCTCGTGCCGCCGCAGCCCGGTGGAGTGCTCGACGTCGGCGGTTATCGGGCGCTTCGGGTCGGCGGTGCCGCTTGTGCGGTTTGGGCTGTGTGCGCTGCGCTGTTGGTGGCGTTGACGGTCTCCGACGTGTCGGGGGTGCCGCTGACCAAACTCACACCGCTGGACATATGGTCGGCGGCCGACCTCGTCGAAACCAGCGCGGCATGGCGCACCACCTCGATTCTGGCGGCGTTCGTCGCCGTAGCGAGCCTGACGGTGTTGCGCTGGTCGTGGACTCCCGCAATGCTGGCGGGCGGCCTGATGACGTTGATGCCGCTGGCCGTCACGGGGCACTCCTCATCGGGCGGCTCACACGACATCGCGACTAACAGTCTGATCATTCACCTGGTTGCCGGGACATTGTGGGCGGGCGGATTGCTGGCGCTGCTCGTGCACACGCTGCGAGACGGCAGCCACACCGACATCGCCGCCCGGCGGTTCTCGGGTCTGGCGCTGTGGTGCTTCGCGGCGATGGCCGTGAGCGGAATCATCAACGCGGCGGTCCGGATCGACGTGTCGACCATGCTGGACAGCAGCTACGGACTCCTCCTCGTGGGGAAGGTGACGGCGCTGGTCGGCCTCGGTGCGATCGGCTGGCGACAGCGACGGACGTCGATCGTTGCGCTGCAGCATGATCCGACGTCGCGCAGACCCCTGCTGCGGCTCGCACTCACAGAAGCCGCCCTGTTTGGCGTCGCAATTGGAGTGGCGGTCGGGTTAGGTCGCACGCCACCGCCGCCCGCGACGCGCGAACCACTTCCGGCCGAGGCTGCGCTCGGCTTCGCTCTCGCCGAGCCGCCGACGATCGCGTGGGTGTTCCTCGAATGGCGATTCGACCTGATCTTCGGCACGGCTGCGTTAGTCATGGCCGGCATATACCTTGCTGCGGTGTATCGGCTGGCTCACCGCGGAGCCCCGTGGTCAATGCGGCGCACCGTATCGTGGCTGATCGGTTGCCTCGCTTTGCTGTTCGCCACTTCATCGGGGCTTGGCATGTACATGGCGGCAATGTTCAGCATGCACGCTGTCGCTCAATTGATGCTCACGATAGTGGTGCCGGTGTTGCTCGTGCAGGGCGCACCGGTAACCCTCGCGCTGAAGGCATTGCAGGCAGTCGATCCCAGCGGGGTGCCCGGACCTCGCGAATGGCTTGTCAGCGCGCTGAATTCGTCACTCGTGCGTTTCATCGCGCATCCGTGGACGGCGCTGGCACTTCTCGTGGTGGGCGTCTACGGGCTTTGCCTCCAAGTGGTGTTCGATGCCGCCGTGAGCGAACACGCCTCGCACATGCTGATGATCGGGTACTTCTTAGTCAGCGGTTCGCTGTTCTTCGCCGCCGTCAGCGGTGTCGAGCCGGTGCCACGGTTGATGCCCAAGCGGCGCCGGATCGCGATCCTGTTGTTCGGGCTTTCGCAGTTCGTCATTGCCGGGGTCGTGGTGATGAACATGCGCGAGGTTCTCGGCGCCGTCTTCTACCGCTCCTTGAAGCTGAGCTGGCATGCGGACTTGCTCGGCGACCAGCGGCTGGGAGGCCAAATAATCGCTGCCGGCGGGCTTCTGGCAGTGGGGGTGGCGCTTGCGGTGCTGATCCTCCAGCGCCGCCGCTCGACCGCGATTGAGCAGAGAGCGGCCGCGCCAAGCCCGGGCTCGTGACGACAAGGACCGCATTGTCAGAAGGACGGACGCATCACGACGGCGCCCTTCTGTAGCAGATGATTACTGCGCGACACGCCGCGTACGCCGAACGGGACAACGAGCCGGCGTCACACGTCTACCCGCGACAGCGCCCCAGTCGTCATCAGCCTGCACGTACGGAGATGGGTAGTAGGAATCGAGGCTTACACGGCGTGCCGTCGGCCATGATTGCCACTGGGGCTGACAAGCTACGCACGTGAAGACCGTCGTCACCGGCCTCGTCGCTATGACCGTATTGCTCTTCGTGCCTGCGCCTGTGGCGGCCGCTGAGATCGGACAGCGCATCGCGCAGGCAGACGCCTACCTCGCCACTCGTCCGGGCACGGTCGGGTATGTGCTTCGCGACCGGACGACCGGACAGGCTCACCGAAACAACGCGGCTACCACGATGATGTGGACCGCATCCACCATAAAGCTGGCGATGGTGGTCGACCTGCTGACTCGGGCACATGCCGGCAAGATCACCTTGACCCCGGCTGATCGCCAACTCATGGTCGACATGATGCACTCATCGGACAGCGATGCTGCAGATACGCTTTGGGAACGCTACAGCGGACCCGACAACATGGCATTCAACCGCAATTTCGCCGCGTACGGACTCACCAGCCTGCAACCCCAGCAGGGATTCAGCGGCACGTACCCGTACTGGGGTTTTCAGAAGGCCACGAGCGACGACCTCGACCGGCTGATGAACTACACGCTCACCAGTTTGCCTGCGGCCCAGACCGCGGCCATCGTGTCGGAGATGCAGCACCTCGACGCCAACCAGCAATGGGGCGTGTGGGGAGCGGGCCCGGCCATGACTCCCGGAAACAAGAACGGGTGGTCGCAAGAACAGGGCGGCTGGGTCGTCAACAGCGTCGGTTTCGCCGGCCCTCAGCAGCGCTATACATTGGCGATCATGAACTCGCTCAACGGGGAAGGCGGCTACGACGATGGTGTGGAAACGACCACCCGGCTGGCGCAGATTCTGCTTTCGCCCGCTTAGCGGGACCCATCCCTCGCGGCCCCTAACAAAGTGTCCCAGTACGGGAACAAACCGGCCGACGGCTGGACCGTGGGACCGGTAGGCGTCCTCAGTGCGGGAGTACCTCGTAGGGCTCCAACACGCCTACTCGCAATTCGGATCGCCACGATCAGAGGAATGTGTGCAGCCAGCGCCAGGACGTTCGGGATTGCGCACGAACGCGAATGCACCGCTGCGTGTGTGCGTCGTGGACTCCTGCGCATTGACGCCCACCCGCCACGAATCGCCCATGTCGTTCTGTGCATACAACGTCCCGGCGAAGCCGCTGAGCGCCAACACGAAACCTAACCGCCTGAAGACCCAGGCCTTGAAAGCCAACCGGGGAGCGTCTTCATCAAATCTTCATCAGAATACGAGCCGACCCATATTCGGGTTCTTGAGGCTGGACCGAGGCGGCGAGAGCGCTCGCCCTGTGGACGTCTGGTGTCACCACATGTTTGAGAAGGGATGTGCGATGCAGCACAAGCGATTCGGAATTGGGTTTGCAGCTCTAGCGGCGTCGGCCTTGGTAATCGGCGCCTGTTCGAATGCGACAACGGACTCTCAGCCTTCGCCCAGCAGCACCTCGGCAGCCGCATCGGCATCGCCGAGCGCTACCAGCAGCGACGCTACCCACAACGACGCTGATGTGACCTTCGCCCAGGGCATGATTCCTCATCACCAGCAGGCGATCGAGATGACTGACATGCTTCTCGGCAAGCAGAGCATCGATCCCGAGGTCATCTCACTGGCAAACGAAATCAAGAACGCTCAAGGCCCTGAGATCGAGCAGATGCAGGGCTGGCTTCAGGAGTGGGGAGCGTCGTCCTCGCCTGCACCTGCGCCGACCGGCGCCGCAATGCCTGGCCACGATATGCCCGGCCACCAGATGCCTAGCGGCGACATGGGCGATATGCCGGGTATGGGTAGCGGCGACCACGGCATGATGTCGGAAGTCGACATGGCTGCGCTGCAGAACGCGCAGGGTGCGGAGGCGAGCCGACTCTTCTTGACGCAGATGATTGCCCATCACAAGGGCGCAATCATGATGGCGCAAGAAGAGATTGAGATCGGCCAGTTCCCGGCGGCGGTCGAAATGGCGCGCAACATTGTGTCTTCTCAGCAAGCGGAGATCGACACGATGCAGGGGATGCTGAACAAGTAGCGAGTCGAGGGCTGGACGGTCAGGCCCGTGTTGAGGCAGCGGTAACAGGGAAGTAGTCGGCATGTACCTGGGCTATGGGTAAGTCGACGGTGAATGTTGCGCCGGCGCCGAGTCCAGCGCTCGCTACGGAAATGGATCCTCTGTGGGCCTCGACCAGCGCTTTGGCGATGGCGAGCCCTAAACCGGCACCGCCGTGCTCGCGATCGCGGGCGGCGTCGGCCCGGTAAAACCGTTCGAACACCCGGGTGACGTGCTCGGGGGCAATCCCTTCACCGGTGTCGGCGACGGCGATGCTCAACCGGTCGCCGTCGCGGACACAGCTGAGTTCGACCGAGCCGCCGGAAGGCGTGTGCCGCAGCGCGTTTTCCAGCAGGTTGCCCAGGACTTGGGAGAGTCGTTGCTGGTCGGCCCACAGCGGCGGGAGTGTCGTCTGAAGACGTACGCGTAGCGCAACACCTTTGCTGTCGTAGCGTTCCTTCACCGCGACGACGCAGTGGCGCGTCAGGCGGTCGACGTCAATGGTGTTATACGACATGGAGACTGAGCTCTCCTCGGCCTTGGCGAGAGCGGCGACATCATCGGAAAACCGGACCAGCCGGCGGGTCTGGTCGCGCAGCATCGCCGCTGTCTGCGGAGTCAAAGTGCGCACCCCGTCTTCGAGTGCTTCGATATAGGCCTCCAGCACCGAGACCGGTGTGCGGATCTCGTGCGCCAAGTCTCCGAACAGTTGCTGTCTTGTCGAATCAACGGCTTGGAGCCGGGAAGCCATCTGGTTAAAAGCGGTCGACAGCGCGTCGAAATCGTCGCCTAGTCGCGGTGGTGACACACGGATCTCGTAATTCCCCTGAGCGACATGGGTGGCGGCGGACGCAACCTCGGTGATGGACCGTTGAAGCCGTCGACTGACGTAGAAGCTGACGGCAAGCGCGGCCAGCGCCGACACCGCCAGGGCGCCCCCGATGGATATCACCGTCGCGTAGCCGTAGGCCTCCTCGGCGTGGAATTCCTCAGGGGAGTTCATCGGCACCCCCGCGCGGTGAAGATGCTCGCGAAATAGGGGAGGACCGACGACGGCGGCCACCACCGCGGTCGTCGCGGCCCCGGCTACCAGCACAATGGTTTGGGCCGCCAGCAGCCGCAAACCGATACCTGGACGACCCCACCGTCGACGCCGGCCAGCTGTGGCCGCCCGTACCGGAGTCACTGTCCCGACCCCATCCGGTATCCCACCCCTCGCACGGTGGCGATGTAGCGCGGAGAGGCTGCATCGTCGCCTAGTTTGCGCCGCAGATGGCCGATGTGGACGTCGACGAGATGCTCGTTGCCTACCCAGGGTCCGTCTCTGACGGTTTCAAGAAGTTGTCGCCGGCTCAGCACATTGCCCGGCCGCCCCGAAAGCGCTTCGAGAATGTCGAACTCTGTGCGGGTCAACAGAATCTGTTCGTCGTCGATGCGTACCTCACGTGCAGCGACGTCGATGCTCAGCGGGCCGAAGCGACGCGGTGGCGCGATGTCGGCCTCTGCGGTCGCGATGGCCGATTGCAGGACGCGGGGCCGGCGCAGCATGGCGCGAATGCGCGCGACGAGTTCGCGGGGGCTGAAGGGTTTGGTGATGTAGTCGTCGGCGCCGACGGTCAGTCCGAGGACGGTGTCGATTTCGGTGTCGCGGGCGGTGAGCATGACGATGTAGGCGTCGGAGAACGTGCGTATCTGTCTGCAGACTTCCAATCCATCGATGCCGGGCAGGCCGATGTCGAGGATGACGACATCGGGGTCGAGGTCGCGGGCGACGGCGATCGCATCGACGCCGTTGCCGGCCACAGCCGCCTCGAACTGCTCGCGTTCCAAATAGCTGGCCACCACTTCGGCCAAGGGAAGTTCGTCGTCGACAACCAGGGCGCGGTATCCCTTCGCCTGCTCAGTCGGTGTACCCGGGGGGTGGTGCTCCATGATGAACATGGTGCCCGCTGATACGGACGCGGCGGCGCGCGACTGCCGCAACGGCGCGATCTTCAACAGATCTTTACAGGAGTCGTACCGGTTGCGTTCTGCAGGCGCGTGAGGCTGAAAGTGACAGGAGGATCCGACCCATGCGGTGGGTGCTCGGCGTCTGCCCCAACAGTATCGATTGGCAGACGTGGCTGATGCTGTGTGCCATCGTCGTGGTGCTGTGGGCCGCCGCCTTTGCCGGTACGACGGCCTTGTTCTACGCTTCCGGGCCGGGCCGGGCCGGGCCGGGCCGGGCCGGGCTGAGCTGAGCGGCGTAAGGTAAGGGAGGAGCCAAGTCCGACGCGAACGCGTCAAACTCCAGCAAGTAGTCAACCAAAACTGAGACAGACGACTAACGGTACAAAGTCGCCGACATGACGGCCGCGCCCGCGATGATCTCGGTACTGACAAGATGGCCGATTTCGGTCAGCTCTCGATAATCCGAACAACGTACGGGGTCATCCCGGCTTGGCGCACTGGTGAGACCTTGACGGGAACGCCAGTCCGTTGCGCCTCGATCATCTGCCCTCCGCCCAAGTAGATCGCCTCGTGTTGACTTCCGCCAGGCCCCCAGAACAGCAGATCGCCCCGCTTCGCTTGGGAGGGTGGCACCTTTCGCCCAGCGTTGTACTGGTCACCGGACCACCGCGGCAGCAACACTCCGACGCCGGCGAAGGCGAACCGCGTAAGGCCTGAACAGTCAAAGCCGACAGTGCCTGCACCCTGGTCGACACCGCGGGTTGGACCGGTGAGGCTTCCGCCACCCCAGGAGTAGGGGACACCGATTTGTGTTCCCGCCCGGCGAATCACGTACTCGATCGCTTGGGGACCATTAATGCGATTTCCACGCACGCTCGTCGACGGATCTGCGGCGGGACTGACGATTCCCAGGCTGCTGAGAAAATCGCGACCCATATTCATCGCTGTCTGCGTCGCCAACGCCGTTGCCTGAAGGGATGCGTTGGCGATCGCAAGCGGATCACCGGGAGCGCCCGCGCTTGGCCGCTTTGGAAGAAGGGGGTCCCAAGGGCCGGCAGCAGGTTGGGTCGACGCGACCGGCGCACACACGAGAGAAATCAGGATAACCATCGCGATAACAGCGGGGACCCGCCAAACGCTTCCCGCAGTACCGGCCGGGTGAGAGCGGTCAGCGCCGGCAGGTAGTGCACCCTTGCTCCGGGCGTGTGCTTCCATGTCTTCTCCTCGGCGCGCCGCGCGGTGAGCTACTTCCACAAGCCGATAGCGGCTGAATCGCAAACGTGAGCTCGGTACTCAATTACGTATCTCCTACGTAGAAACGTATCTCACATTAGCCCCTTTAGTAACAGCAGCCACATAACTACAGCAGTGAAATTTTCCGTGGACCGATCGCTTGGACGCGGCCACCGCTGGACAAAGACCCCCCAATATGGCCAGGGAAAAATGCGTGCGGGAAGGATTAGCGGAGACGAACTGCAGATCACCGAACGAACTGCACAGCAACAGGTGTCAGTGACGTTGAGCCGGACGCCATGTCGGCACGGCGTCGTGAACTGCGGTCGATTAGCGGTTGGCGTTCCCGGCCTTCACCGCTCGTCTCCACCGCACCGCTCCAACATATATAGACACATGCGCATATCACTATGTATGGTGTCCTCATGTCGGAAGCGGTGACACAACTCAGTACGGTGACGGCCAAGGCAAGTGCTGAACCGACTCTCGACCATGTCGACACCAATGCGGCCATCGTGTTCGTCGACATGTCTGGCTACACCGCACTCACCGAGATTCATGGCGATCACGTCGCTGCCCAGTTCGCCGAGGACTTCGCAGGCATGGCAGGCGAAGCGCTGGGGCCCGGCGACGAGCTGATCAAGACGATGGGTGATGCCGTCATGGTCACCAGTGCGGACGCACCTGCGGCGCTGGCCTTCCTGCGCCGCTTGGGCGTTGCGGCCAGGCGTGCCGAGGGCTTTCCGATGCTTCGTGCGGGGCTCAGCGCGGGAACGGTGGTGAGACGGCGCGGCGATGTGTTCGGGACGATTGTGAACGCCGCGGCGCGGTTGGCAGCACTCGCTGCACCTGGGCGAATCGTATTCGGCCGCGACGTCGCCGCGGCCGCCGCCGATCTCGGCCTTCCCGTCGAAGCGCTCGGGCTGGTGAGCATCAGAAACATGGCTAACCGGATGGAACTGTTCGCGGTGGACATCGGCGAGGAACACCAGCAGCACGTCGACCCGATGTGCCGGCTACATGTGACCGCCGCGTCCGCCGCGATCACCCGAAGCCGTGATGGCCGCACCTACCGCTTCTGCTCGGCGGCTTGCGCCGACCGATTCGACACACGGGCCCGGTTCGCGAGCGAGTCTTCGGTCGCGGAGTAGTCGCTCTTGCTCACAACGGTTATGGATTGAATGGAGAGGCCACGATGGCAATGGCGGCGCTGATGCTCTACGGGATATTTATCGTTTTGGGGTTCGGGTGGCGTAGCTATCGGCAGTGGCGCCGTACAGGGTCCACGGGTATGCGCGGCTTCCATGGACAACCCGGGTCGTTAGAGTGGCTCGCCGGTGCCGGCTTCGTGGTGGCGATTGTGGTGGGTGCGCTCGCGCCAATCCTTCAGCTAGCCGGCTTGCTGTCGCCTGTCACCACGCTCGACGCCCCCGTATTTGGGGCGCTGGGAACGCTGGCGGCGCTTGTAGGTATCGCCGCGACGTTGTGGGCGCAAGAGTCGATGGGTGACTCGTGGCGCATCGGCGTCGACGCCGGCGAAACCACCCAACTCGTCGACCGTGGAATGTTTGGCTGGGTCCGCAACCCCATCTTCACCGCAATGCTGATATTCGGTGCCGGCATAGCGCTGATGGCGCCAAATCTGCTGGCAATCATGGGGTTTGTTCTGTTGTTGACGTCGATCGAGCTGCAGGTCCGCGTCGTGGAGGAGCCGTATCTGCATCGCACGCACAGCGAGCGTTACCGCGATTACGTGAGCCGCGTCGGACGTTTCGTTCCGCGCATCGGTCGGTCACCTGTCAGGGGGCCATCGGCTTGATGGCGCTCAAACCCGTCCGACCGCTATCGCGGCGTAGGCGTCGCCGTGCCCGACGGCGCCCAACGGTGACCCGTTCATGCGGAGCGATACGTCCCCGACGCCTGTTCCTCTGGGCTCGCGTTCTGGCAATTACTACGGCACCGCCGCAAGAACACCTCGAACGATGAGCGTCCCGGAGACGAATAACTCCGCAGACGATGTCCAACCGCGCTGGGGCGGTGCGGCGCTGCTCCGGTCGGGAGTGCTGGCCTTCGCCGGGTCTATCGGTGCCACCGATACCCACGCCCACCACGCCGTACAAATCATAATGGCGACAACGCCTTTGACCGTTCCCGATGAGCAGGGAGCGCCACACACGGGCACGAAGGTAGTGGTGCCTGCCGACGCGGCCCATCGAATCTGGGGCGGTGCCGAGGACGGCACAGTGGTGTTCCTGGACCCGGCATCCGCGCCGGGACGAGCTGCGCATAGGCGGGCAATCGACGCCGGATGGGTCATCAGCTCGGCGTTCGCCTCCGCTGCGCGCCGACCGCTTGCCACCGTGGTCGCCGACGTAGTCGCTGACCTATCGCCCGCTACCTCCGATCGCGATGTCCCGGCCCAACACTCCTCGGTCGACCATGCATTGCGGTTGCTGCCAACTCTCGTAGCAGCCGGTCCCGTTAGCGGTACCAAACTCGCGGCGCAGGTGGGCCTTTCGGCGAGCCGCTTCACTCACCTGTTCACCGAGCAGGTTGGAATCCCGCTTCGGCGTTATGTGTTGTGGTCACGGCTGCGGATTGCGATCACTCTGGTCCAGGGCGGGGACGACCTGACTGGCGCCGCGCACGGTGCAGGCTTCGCCGACAGTGCCCACCTCACTCGCACCACCCGCGAGATGTTCGGCCTGCCGCCCTCGGTGCTGAGTCGGCACGTGTCCTGGGACCTCGACCCCAGCAGCTAGCCGAATCATTCAAGCCCTGTCCCGGCGGCTACCGCGACGATCAAGGCATGAGTACAACTTCTCGCACGGCCTCGACATCCACCACCGCAGTGAAGGCCCTAGCCCGATACGGCTACGTGCCGTTCATGCTGGTCGGACTCAACGGCGCAGGCATCGCCGTAGCCGCCGCTGGCTTACCGAAATATTGGCTGCTCGCGATTCTGGCAGCCGCAATCGCTACCGCGCTCCTGGTGGAGCGAATCATCCCGTACGACTCAGAGTGGAACCACGATCGCGCCGATGGCAAGCGTGACAGCATTCACGTCGCGGTCAACGAAACCCTCATTTTGGCCAGCGTCGCCGCGATCCCGCTGCTCGCCGCCATCGTCCCCGCACCTCAACTATGGCCACACAGTTGGCCATTCGCCGCACAAGTCCTCGCCGCGATCCTGGTCGCCGACTTCGGCATTACCGTGGTACATCTTGCCAGCCACAAGGTCGGCGTGCTGTGGCGCTTCCACGCGGTGCACCACAGCGTCACCCGCTTCTACGGCCTCAACGGCCTGATGAAACACCCGCTGCACCAAACCGTGGAGATGGCCGCCGGCGTCGCACCCCTGATCCTGATCGCGCTACCCGTCGACGTCGCATCCGCCCTCGCCCTGGCCGTCGCGATTCAACTGCTGCTGCAACACTCCAACGCCGAGTACCGTATCGGCCCTGCCAAGTACGTCCTGGCCCTCAACGAGGGCCACCGATTCCACCACCTCAAATGGGCCGGCATCGGCGACGTCAACTTCGGGCTGTTCACCTTGGTGTGGGATCACATCATGCGGACCTTCTCCTATGACCCCGCAAGACGATTCGACTCCACCCAGCTGGGTATGGCCGCCAAGCCTGATTACCCCACCAGCTATCTGCGCCAGGTGCTCTACCCATTCACTCGACGCGGCGGCTGTGCGTCGGAGGACACCACAACGCCGACCGGTGCCACTCAGACGTCGACCCCCGACCCGGCATCGAAGAATCGCTGCTGATGGCTCGCCCACTGGCGGCAACCGGACGTCGCGCGATGGCCACTGCAGATTCTTCGACTCGGCCCAGTGTTGATCAAGATGGGCAAGACCCTTCACAGGACATATCGACATACTTTAGTATGTCGATATGTCTGAGCCGGTGGACACCTGCGACCTTCTCTGTCTGGACCTGCCTCATGCGGAGTCCATCCGGGCCACGGTGCCCGACAGGGCCACCGTCCAAGTCGCCGCCGCCGCGGCGCGCGGCCTGAGCGACGCGACCCGGTTGTCCATCGCGGCCGCGCTCGCAGCCGGTGACGAGTTGTGCGTTTGCGACATAGCTTGGGTGGTTGGACTGCCTCAGGGCTTGGTGTCGCACCATCTACGCCAACTCAAGAATGCGTCTCTGGTGTCCTCGCGGCGTCAGGGCAAGTTGGTGATGTACCAGCTGACCGCGCGTGGGCGCCAGTTGACCGAGTCGGTGCTCGCCAGCGTGAGCGCGCCTGCGGGGAAGGGCATCGATCGTGTCTGATGCATGCTGCGGGCCACGCAACGACGCCGAACCCGACGCGGGTCCCGAAAAGCTCTGGCAAGTAAAGGAACTGCAATTCGCGGCGCTGGCTGCAGTCTTGCTGGCCGTGAGCTGGATCGTGGGGCGGTTCGATGGCCTGGATGGTGCCGCGAAAGCCGTCGAGTTGGCTGCCGTAGCCGCAGGCGCCATCACGTTCGTGCCCGATGCGATCCGCAATCTGCGGCACGGTCGCCTCGGGGTGGGCACGTTGATGACGATCGCCGCGATCGGTGCGGTGGCCTTGGGCCAGTTCGCCGAAGCGGCCCTGCTGGGCATCTTGTTCTCGATCGCTGAGGGGCTTGAGCACTATGCGGTGAGCCGCACCCGCCGCGGGCTGCGATCCCTGTTGTCCCTGGTGCCGCCGAAAGCCTCGGTGCTGCGGGATGGCGCCGAAACAACCGTGCCCCCCGGCGATCTCGTCGTCGGCGACGTCATGGTGATCCGGCCCGGTGAACGGGCCGCCACCGACGGCACCATCCGATCTGGTCAGACGAGCCTGGACCTGTCGGCGATCACCGGCGAGTCGGTGCCCGTGGAAGCCGGACCGGGCAGCAGCGTGTTCGCTGGTGCGATCAATGGCGGCGGAGCGATCGAGGTCGAGGTCACCGCCTTGGCCACTGACAGCTCCTTGGCGCGGATCGTGCACATCGTCGAGGAAGCTCAGGAGCGCAAGGGTGCCGGCCAACGACTGGCCGATCGGATTGCGCGTCCGCTGGTGCCGGCGATCATGGCGTTCGCTGCGGGCGTCGCGGCGCTGGGCTCGGTTTTCGGTGACCCGATGCTGTGGCTGGAGCGGGCGCTGGTGGTGCTGGTGGCCGCTTCACCGTGCGCGCTGGCGATCGCCGTCCCGCTGACCGTGGTCGCGGCCATTGGGGCCGCCAGCCGCCACGGCGCCTTGATCAAGGGTGGCGCCGCAGTCGAGGAACTCGGCCGCATCAAAGTCGTCGCCCTGGACAAGACGGGCACGCTCACCCGCAATCAGCCCCGTGTCATTGACGTCGTCACCACCGACAGCTTCAGCGACGATGAGGCGCTGAGGTGGGCAGCATCTCTGGAGGCGCGCAGTGAACACCCACTCGCGCAAGCGATTCTGACTTCCGCGGGTGACCCGCCGACCGCCAGTGACGTGACCGCAGTGCCCGGCCACGGTCTGCACGGTGACCTCGATGGCCACCGACTGCGCCTCGGTAAACCCTCCTGGGTTGCGCCCGGACCACTCGCCGGCGACATCGAGCGGTTGCAGGCAGCCGGTGCGACCGTGGTGGTGCTGGCCCGAGACGAACAGCCGGTCGCCGCTATCGCCGTGCGCGATGAACTTCGCCCCGAAGCCGCCGACACAGTGGGGCTGCTGACACGACTTGGCCTCACGGTGGTGATGCTCACCGGCGACAACACCCGTACCGCCCAGGCGGTGGCCGCCGAAGCCGGCATCACCACCGTGTACTCCGAGCTGCTCCCCGAGGACAAGGCAGCTCTGCTGCCGACCGTCGCAAAGGGCCGCCCGATCGCCATGGTCGGCGATGGCATCAACGACGCCCCCGCGCTGGCCACCGCCGACATCGGCATCGCCATGGGCGCCATGGGCACCGACGTCGCCATCGAAACCGCGGACGTCGCGCTTATGGGTGAAGACCTTCGTCACCTACCCCAGGTACTGGCCCACTCGCGGCGCGCCCGCCGAATCATGGTGCAGAACATCGCGTTTTCACTGGCCATCATTGCCGTCCTGATACCGCTAGCCGCGTTCGGCATTCTCGGCTTGGCCACCGTGGTCCTGATCCACGAAACCGCCGAGGTATTCGTCATTTTCAACGCCATCCGTGCCGCTCGCATCGCCGCGCTCCCCGGCGTGACAACGACTGCCGTGCGGTCAACAACCCACTCGGTCGACATCGGCTCGGGACCCACACTCGACGACCCCTGCTGTGGCAAAACAATCGACGGCCCGACCACATCCACAACGGCCAACCACCGGTAGACCCCTCTCCGCACGAAAGGAGCTGACTCGATGGCACGAATCAGTGCGCAGGCCCGCCAGGTCTACCGAGGTGAGATGACCGCTGCGAAACATGCGACCAGCCCCGCGACCAGGTGGCGACATCTGGAGCGCGCACACATTGTCTCGCAACCAGATCCGTGGTTGCACACCCGCAACCACGGCGCGATGCTGACATTGGCGTTGCGCCAGCACGACCGCCGCGAAGCCTTCGGCCAAGTCCTACGCCTGATCGTCGCTGCCCCCGGTTCAATGACCGGCCGCTATCCCGTCGGCAACACCGGTCGCGTCGACGCGGGGCTGATGACAGCAATGCCCATTCCTGAGGACCTCGCCGCAGCCACCACCATGAGTCGAGGCGCTTGATGCCTGATGCTCCGGATCGCCACGTGAGATCGGAAGCAGTGCAACGTTGCCGAACTCGAGCGCATCATCAAGTCACCGTCGGCCGCGCCTGAGGCCCGGATCGCCGCACAGGCGGAGTTGGCGCGCCAACCGCGCGACGCCAGCGCGGTACGGGTGCGCAATCGCGACGCGGTCGACGGGCGTCCCCGCGGACACCTGCGCAAGTTCGGCCTGTCCGGGGTGCGGGTCCGGGAACTCGTCCACCAGGGCGAGCTGCGCAGCAACCGGAATTCCAGCTGGTGAAGGCGAAACGGCTGCGGCAGTTCCTCTCCGAGCGCGGAAAGATCCGCTCCCGCAGCGTCACCGGGCTGACGGTACAGCAGCAACGCCAGATCGCCACGGCCGTCAAGACCGCGCGCGAGATGGCGCTGCTGCCGTACCCGGGCCAGGGTCAGCGCTAGTCGGAACCGGCCCTGACGCCCTCCTCGACCTTCTTGCCGAGGTCGGGGTCGACGTTCTTCCAGTACTCGAACACCCGTGACAGCACCGGTTCCCGGACACCCTTGGACACGTGCCCGATGATGTTGTGGGCCAGTCGATCTCGGGCCTCGTCGTCGAGGACCTCACGGACCAGGGTGCCGGCCTGACTCCAGTCGTCGTCTTCGGGACGAAGGGCGTACGCCGACCGGACCATGTCACCGTCGGAAGCCCAGTGCACTTCGGCGGCGCGTTTGGGGTCGGCCTCCGGGCCGCCCATCGAGTTCGGCGCGTACACCGGATCGGTCGCGTTGCGAATCCGCATCGCACCGTCCTTGGAGTACGCCCGGACCTCGACCTGCGGTTCGTTGACCGGGATCTGCTTGTAGTTCACCCCGAGCCTGGCGCGGTGTGCGTCGGAGTAGGAGAACCCGCGGGCCAGCAACATCTTGTCGGGGCTGAGCCCGGTACCCGGGACGACGTTGTTGGGCTCGAAGGCCGCCTGCTCCATCTGTGCGTGGTAGTCGACGACGTTGCGGTTCAGCGTCATCTTGCCGACCTCGTGCAGCGGGTAGTCGCTGTGCGGCCACACCTTGGTCAGGTCGAACGGGTTGAACCGATACGTCTTGGCGTCCTCGAACGGCATGATCTGGACCTTCAGCGTCCAGGTGGGGAAGTTGCCGTCCTCGATGGAGGTGAACAGATCGCGCTGGTGGTAGTCGCCGTCCTCACCGGCGAGACGGTCGGCGTCCTCCTGGGAGAGGAAGTCGATGCCCTGGTCGGTCTTGAAGTGGTACTTCACCCAGAACATCTCGTCGTTGGCATTGACCCAGCTGTAGGTGTGGCTGGAGTAGCCGTTCATGTTCCGCCAGGTCTTGGGGATGCCACGATCCCCCATCAACCAGGTGACCTGATGCGCCGACTCCGGTGACAATGTCCAGAAGTCCCACTGCATGTGGTGGTCACGGAGGTTGTTGGCCGCCATCCGCTTCTGGCTGCGGATGAAGTTCTGGAACTTCATCGGGTCGCGGATGAAGAACACCGGGGTGTTGTTGCCGACCATGTCGAAGTTGCCGTCGCTGGTGTAGAACTTCAGCGAGAAGCCCCGTGGGTCACGCCAGGTGTCCGGGCTTCCCCGCTCGCCGGCGACGGTGGAGAACCGGGCAACCATCTCCGTGGTGGCGCCAGGCTGCAGAAACGCCGCCTTGGTGAACTGGCTGACGTCCTGGGTCACCTCGAACGTGCCGAATGCGCCGCCGCCTTTGGCGTGGGGCTGACGCTCCGGGATCCGCTCGCGGTTGAAGTTGGCCATCTGCTCGATCAGATAGTGGTCCTGCAGCAGGATCGGCCCGTCTGTGCCGACGGTCAGCGAGTGCTCAAAGCTCGGTGCGGGCGCGCCGGAATCGGTGGTCGCGTACTTCTCGGTCATAAGCCTCATCTCCTCGGGACGCGACGGCTTGTGGGCTGTGCCGCCGCCCTGCTGCCGGTGTACCCGAAAGCCGGTCGATCCACCCGAGGAACGGCCGATCAGGGGCGAGGCAGGGCCGGCGCTTCGTCAGAACCACCCGGGGACCGAGGTGGCCCGGGCGGAGTATCGGCGTTCGGCCCGCCCGGCGACCGCGGCATCTCGACCATCGGGCCACCGGGACCGAACGGTCCCGCGAAACCGGGTCCCCGCTGGAACTCGCCGCGCTCGCCCATCGGGAACATCGGCGGCCCGGGTCGCAGCACCATGTGGTTGGACCGGTCGGGGCCGCGGGAATCGTCACCGACCTGCTGGCCGACAAAAAATCCGGTCCCGAAGATCACCGCGACGATGATCACCGATCCGGCGATGATGCCGACCCACGCCGCGGCCTTGTTGAGTCGATTGGACTGCTCGACGAAGACGGGTTGCGGCTCGTGATACGGCGCGGGTTCGGGGACCGGCGCGGCGGCCGGCGGTGGGGTGACCACCGGCCCGGTGGGGGGTTCGGAGTTCGCGGGTGGCGGGGTTGGATCGCTCATGACGGTGATCATTCGCCGCAATCCACAGCGTCAGATAGGTGCAGGCTGTGAATCAGCTATGAGGGCTTAACCGGGTTCACCGCGTACTGGATGACGCGATACGGTGAGCCGCCGCGGGCCATGGTGTTCCACTGGCTGACGAACACCCGCACCGCGTCCAGCGTGGATCCCGGCGCGATGTAACCCCCGTACGGCTGGGCCAGCCGATTGATCTCAGGCGGCGGCAGTTGTTCCACCTGTTCCGGCCATTCCGTAGCGACCACGACCGTGGTGACCGGCGCGGCACCCAAACTCGTCGGGCCGTCGGCGACCCGCATCTCCATGTTCCCGGTGCTCGCGTTGAAGTAGGACAGCACGGTTCTGCCGTCGATCTGGCGCACACTCATCTCCCCCACGCGGTCACCCCACAGCGGCGTCGGCTCGTGCCCCCAGCCCAGGGTGTCCGACCAGCCCTGCCACGCCGATCTGTCGGTGAAGGACTCTGGCGTGGTCCGGTACAACACCACCGGCGCGCTGCGGTCGAAGTTGTTCGCCACGATATAGATCCAGCCACGCTGGGAGTCAGCCGTCGGGATCGGGTCGTAGTAGCCGCTGATCTGCGACTGCCCGCCACCCGCATAGGCGGCGTCGCGTTCGGAGTCCGGCACCGTCACCCAGTTGCCTTGTCCTGGTTCGGCTTTCACCAATCGAGAGGTCTGCGGCCGGAGGTCTTTCGTGGTGGTCACCATCAGGTAGTTCTCGCGGTTGATCTCGACGACACCCGCGGGCAGCTGCGACGCCCCCGGGGGCGTCGGGTCGGCGAGCAACGGGGTGTCGATACCGGTGACACCGTCGTAGCGCACACCGGCCGCGTCATCGAGGGTGTCGTCTTCGACGTGCAGTGCGACCGGCGAGAACCATCCGCCGAAACCCACGCCCTGGCCGCGAAAGCTGTCTCCGCAGACCTGCAGCAGCTGCTCCGGGAACTGCATGAACTCGCACAGGTCTGTCGCGCCGATGCCGTAATCGACTGTCGGCGTGCCCGTTCCGGCCGCCGGGCCGATCCGCAGAACCTGGCCCGGCTGCAGCGGCGGCAACTCGATCGGCGTGGCCTGTGCCGCCGGAATTGCATTCCAGCAGAGAAACGCCGAGAGCAGACCTGCTGGAATGCAATTCCGGCGGAGTGGGCGCACGGGAGCTAGAGTTCGGCGGCCAGCAGCTCGGCGATCTGGATGGTGTTCAGCGCCGCGCCTTTTCGCAGGTTGTCCCCGGAGACGAACAGCGCCAGTCCGCGGCCGTCGGGAACACCGGGGTCCTGCCTGATTCGACCGACGAGTGAATGGTCGGCACCGGCGGCGGCCAGCGGCGTGGGCACGTCGACCAGCGTCACCCCCGGTGCGCCGGCGAGGATCTCGGTAGCCCGCGCCACCGACAACGGTTGCGAGAACTCCACATTTATCGACAGCGAGTGTCCGGTGTAGACCGGCACCCGCACGCAGGTGCCGGAGACGGCCAGCTCGGGGATGCCGAGGATCTTGCGGCTCTCGTTGCGCAGCTTCTGATCCTCGTCCGTCTCGCCGGATCCGTCGTCGACGATCGATCCGGCAAGGGGCACCACGTTGAACGCGATCGGTGCGACGTACTTGTCGGGCGCCGGGAAGGCGACCGCGCTACCGTCGTGCACCAGTTCCTGGCTGTCGGCGACGACGGCACTGGCCTGACCGAACAGTTCCTCGACCCCGGCCAACCCGCTGCCCGAAACCGCCTGGTACGTCGAGGCGATCATCCGCACCAGACCGGCCTCGTCGTGCAGCGGTTTGAGCACCGGCATCGCGGCCATCGTGGTGCAGTTCGGGTTGGCGATGATGCCTTTCGGGCGGTTGTGGGCATCGTGCGCGAAGTTGACCTCGGACACCACCAGCGGAACGTCGGGATCCTTGCGCCATGCCGAAGAGTTGTCGACCACCACCGCACCCGCGGCCGCGAAGCGCGGCGCCTGCACCCGCGACATCGTCGCACCCGCGGAGAACAGCGCAATGTCCAGGCCGGACGGATCGGCGGTCTCGGAGTCCTCGACCTCGATCTCCTGACCGCGGAACTCCAGCTTCTTTCCGGCGGAGCGCGCCGAGGCGAAGAACCGCACCTCGGTGGCCGGGAAGTCGCGCTCTGCCAACAGTTTCCGCATCACCTGGCCGACCTGGCCGGTCGCTCCGACTACACCTATCCGCACCATTTTCTCAGCGCCCCGTTCCCGCGTACACGACGGCTTCTTCATCGCCGCCGAGTCCGAATGCCCTGTGCAGCGCGGCCACCGCACTGTCGAGTTCGGTGTCCTTGATCAGCACCGAGATGCGGATCTCGGAAGTGGAGATCAGGTCGATGTTGATGCCCGCCTCGGCGAGCGCTTCACAGAAGGTTGCCGTCACACCGGGGTGCGACCGCATGCCCGCACCGATCAGCGACACCTTGCCGATGTGGTCGTCGTAGAGCACCCGGGTGAAGCCGATCTCGTCCTGCAGCGAGGTCAGCTTCTCCACGGCGCCGGGCCCGCTCTCCCGCGAGCAGGTGAACGTGATGTCGGTCTTGCCGTCCTCGACCTTCGAGATGTTCTGCAGAACCATGTCGATGTTCACGTCGGCGTCGGCGACCGCGCGGAACACCTGGGCGGCGTAGCCGGGGACGTCGGGCAGTCCGACGACGGTGACCTTGGCCTCGCCGCGGTCGTGCGCGACTCCGGTGAGGATGGCGTCTTCCATCGGGATGTCCTCCATCGATCCTTTGACGAGCGTGCCGGGTTTGTCGGAATACGACGACCGGACGTGGATGGGCAGGTCGAAGCGGCGTGCGTACTCCACGCAGCGCAGCATCAGCACCTTGGCGCCGGCGGCGGCCATCTCCAGCATCTCCTCGAAGGAGACGGTGTCCAGTCGGCGGGCATCGGGAACGATGCGCGGATCGGCGGTGAAGATGCCGTCGACGTCGGTGTAGATCTCGCACACATCGGCCTTGAGTGCTGCCGCCACCGCGACCGCGGTGGTATCTGATCCGCCGCGGCCCAGCGTGGTGACGTCCTTGGTGTCCTGGCTGACGCCCTGGAATCCGGCGACCAGCACGATCTGGCCGTCGTCGAGCGCCTGGCGCAGTCGGCCGGGGGTGACGTCGATGATCTTGGCGTTGCCGTGGGTGCCCGTGGTTATCACGCCGGCCTGGGATCCGGTGAACGAACGGGCCTGCGCGCCGAGGGACTCGATGGCCATCGCCACCAGTGCGTTGGAGATGCGTTCGCCGGCGGTCAGCAGCATGTCCAGCTCGCGGGCCGGCGGCGCAGGGCACACCTGTTTGGCCAGGTCCAGCAGTTCGTCGGTGGTGTCGCCCATCGCGGAGACCACGACAACGACGTCGTTGCCCGCCTTCTTGGTCTCGACGATGCGCTCGGCCACACGGCGGATTCGATCGGCGTCGGACACCGAGGATCCGCCGTACTTCTGTACGACGAGCGCCACTACTGAACCTTCCATTGCCGGGGGGATGCCCATAAAGGATAAAGGCTGCCCGCATCCGATTAATCCCGCCGGTAGCGTCGCGACCGTGCCCGACGCACCCGCCGGCCGGTTGGCCGACACCTCCGTCCCGATCCATCCTGCCCTCGCGGCCCGCTGGAGCCCGCGGGCCTTCGACCCCGCCGCGGTTCTGGCCGACGCGGATCTGACCGCTCTGCTCGAGGCGGCGCGCTGGGCTCCCACCTGGGGTCGGCGCCAGCCGGTGCGGTTCGTCGTCGGCCTGCGCGACGACCCAGCGTTCGCCGCGATCGCGGACCTGCTCCGCCGCGGCAACAGCTACGCCAAGGCCGCCGCTGCCCTGATCCTGCTCTGCGCCGACGAAGGCGAGGACGACAAGACAGCGCTGTACTCCGCTGTGGACACCGGCGCCGCGATGGCCAACCTCAGCATCGAAGCCGTCTCGCGCGGGCTGATCGTCCATCCGATGGCGGGGTTCGACGCCCGTGGAGCCGCCGAGGTGTTCCAGCTGCCTGACGGGATGCGTCCGCTGGTGGTGATCGCCGTCGGCGTGCTGGGTGACTACGCCCGGACGGACCCGCAGATCACGGAGCGCGACGCGATGCCCCGCGAGCGCCTGCCGCTGAACGAGGTTGTCCTCAACTGGTAAGTGGTAACTTACCGTTAGTGAGTACTTACCGAACATCCGACGAGGCTTGGCACGCGATCGCCGACGGCACCCGGCGCTCGATCGTCGAGCGGCTCGCGCAGGGACCCTGCGCGGTCGGCGAGCTGGCACGCGACCTCCCGGTCAGCCGACCGGCGGTCTCCCAGCACCTCAAGGTGCTCAAATGCGCCGGCCTGGTCACCGATCGCGCCGTGGGCACCCGCCGCGTCTACCACCTGGATCCCAGAGGAATCGAGACGCTGCGCGCCGACCTCGACCGCTTCTGGGCGCAGGCGCTCACCAACTTCAAACAGCTCGTCGAGGACCCAGCAGAATCCGCGGAGGAGGACACATGAGCGGCAACATCAGGCACCAGATCCTCGTGAACGCAGCGGTGGAGCGGGCTTTCACCACGTTCACCGCCCGATTCGGGGACTTCAAGCCCCGTGAACACAACCTGCTCGCCGTGCCGATCGCCGAGACGGTGTTCGAGCCTGAGGTGGGTGGCCACATCTACGACGTCGGCACCGACGGCAGTCGGTGCGAATGGGCCCGAGTGCTGGTCTTCGAACCGCCGTCGCGAGTGGTGTTCACCTGGGACATCGGCCCGACCTGGGCGGTGGAACCCGATCTGAGCAGAACCAGCGAGGTGGAGGTTCGCTTCGTCGCCGAAGCCCCGGACCGCACCCGGGTCGAACTCGAGCACCGCCATCTCGACCGTCACGGACCGGGGTGGCGCTCGGTCTCCGACGGTGTGGACGGGAACAGCGGATGGCCGCTGTATCTGCGGCGCTTCGCCGGGATCCTGGCCGGCTGATGGGCGCCGATCTGATGGCCATGGCACGCGCGGAACGCACCGAGCTCGCGGAGTTTCTGGCAACCCTGAGTCCGCAGCAGTGGGAACACGACAGCCTGTGCGCCGGCTGGAGCATCAAAGATGTTGTCGCACACATGATCAGCTACGAAGAGCTCGGCGCTGTCGGTCTGTTCGAGAGGTTCGCCAGAGGTCGCGTGGTACACGCCAACCAGGTGGGTGTCGACGAATACTCGTCGCTGACCCCGGAACAACTCGTGTCGTTCCTCGCCGACCACGTGCAACCGCGCGGCCTGACCGCGGGGTTCGGCGGGATGATCGCGCTGGTCGACGGCACGATCCACCATCAGGACATCCGTCGCTCGCTGGCGCTTCCTCGCACCGTCCCGCCCGATCGGCTGGACCGGGTGCTCCGGCTCATGCCGCTCAACCCCAGGCTGGGTGTCCCGCGCCGGATCAGAGGGTTGCGGCTGCGCGCCGACGACATCGACTGGACACACGGACGGGGCCGCGAGGTCGTCGGGACGGGGGAGGCTCTGCTGATGGCGATGGCGGGCCGGCCATCCGTTCTCGGCGAACTCAGCGGAGCCGGGCAGAAAGTTCTGGCTTCCCGGCTGTGACTACGGCACGCCCAGGAAGGTGAACGGCTCGGCCTGCGCGAACTGTGCGCTCGCATCGCCGGCGTAGATGGTCTTCTCGCCTTCGCCGAGGTTCAATCGCAATGTGGGCGCGCCTTCGGAGAGGTCGAGGTTCTTGAGTTCGACCCAGAAAGTGTTGGGAGACAACGCCGACTCGAAGAAGTAGCGCAGCGACGCATGGTCGACGACGGTGCGCCAGCGCGTGGAGGAGATGTTGGGCTGGTCGGGCGTCGTGATGCCGTAGGGCACCGAGACGTTGCGCATCACGCTGAACACGGACGCGGCGGCCAGCAGCGGGTCGGCGGTCTTGGGTACCGCGTTGACGTAGAACGAGGCGCGCACGAACCGGTCGGCTGCCCGGTTGGTTCCGGGCAGCATCACGGTGCCACCGATCTCGTCCCAGTACTCGGTGATCGCGAGCTGCTTGTCGAAGGTCGGCGAGTTCGTCATGACCTGGTACTGCCGGCCGTGGTGGATCACCTGTTCACCGTCGATGTACTCGACGATGGCGCTGTCCCCGCTGGCATCCGACATCGCCAGATGCACGGTGGCCAGCCGCTCCTGACCGGGAACCTGGGCGGTGACCACCCGCAGCGGCGTCGCGGTCAACGCCGCCACCGCCTCGCTCACCGTGGCGAAGTTGTCGAGGACGTACTGCGCCCACACCGCCAGTGACATTGCGGGCCGGTCCCCGCTGTTGGCCGGGTACTTCGATTCGGCCAGCCACAGCAGGTTGGTGACCAGCCCCGCTTCGTTCAGGCCATCGGTGGTGGAGATGTCGTAGCCGCTGGCCACCACGCTTCCGTAGGTCGACGTCCACGTCGCCGAATCCGGTCCGGCCTCACCGGTGCGTCGCACGCCGCGAGGAAAGGCCCACAGGTTGGTGCCGATCTCGACGGTCCAGTCCATGGACCTGCCGGTGACGATCCGCTCTTCCGGGCCGAGGTAAACCACGCGGGTGCACACGCGTTGCACCGTATCGGCCCGACGTGGTTACCGCCCCGAAACGACACACGACCGCGGCCGTAACAACAACCGCTGACTGTCAGTCCACAGGCGGCACGCGGTGTTTCCTCGCGCTGCGCGTTGTTTCACTCCGTGATACTTTGATTCCCGTTAAGAGACAGAGGTGATCCGAATGCCATCCGACCTCGCCACCAAGGCTGAGCAGTCCGGGACGAAGTTCATCCTCGCGCTGTTCGTGGACCTGCGGGGCAAGCCGTGCGCCAAACTGGTCCCGGTCGAGGCCGTCGAGTTGCTCGCCACCGAGGGCGTGGGTTTCGCCGGGTACGCGGTCGGCGCCATGGGCCAGGAGCCCAAAGATCCCGACCTGATGGCCATCCCCGACCCGTCGTCGTTCACACCGATCCCGTTCATCAAGGACGGCCTGGCGATCGTGCACTGCGACCCACACGTCAGTGGCAAGCCGTGGCCGTACGCGCCGCGCGTCATCCTCAAGGCACTCGTCGAGCAGTGCGCTGACGCCGGGTTCGAACCCTGGGTCGGCGCCGAGGTCGAGTACTTCCTGCTGCGCCGCGGGGACGACGGCAGCGTGACGGTCGCCGACGCGGCCGACACCGCCGCCCAACCCTGTTACGACGCACGCGGTGTCACCCGGATGTATGACCACCTGACCGCGGTGTCGTCGGCGATGAACCAGCTGGGGTGGTCCAACTACGCCAACGACCACGAGGACGGCAACGGTCAGTTCGAGCAGAACTTCAAGTTCGCCGAGGCGCTGATCACCGCCGACCGCGTCGTCACACTGCGCTACCTGCTGTCGATGATCGCGGCCGAGCGCGGCATGATCGCCACCTTCATGCCGAAACCGTTCTCGGACAAGACCGGCAGCGGGCTGCACCTGCACCTGTCTCTGACCAGCGGCGGCTCCCCGGTGTTCCCGGTCGGCTCGGGCGATGCGGACGGCCGTGGTCTCGGCCTGTCGGAGACCGCCTACGGGTTCATCGGCGGAATCCTCGACCACGCCTGCGCCCTGCAGGCGGTCATCGCCCCGACAGTCAACTCCTACAAGCGAACCGGTGCTCTCTCGACGGCGTCGGGAGCATCCTGGGCGCCGCGACTGCCCACTTACGGTGGCAACGACCGCACCCACTACATCCGTGTTCCCGACGGCGACCGGATCGAGTTGCGCGGCGGGGACGGCGCCGCCAACCCGTATCTCGCGATCGCGGCGGCCCTGGGCGCCGGCTTGGACGGAGTCAAGCGCAGCACCGACCCGGGTGGCGTCGGCGGCGGTGTCAGCTCGCGCGCGCTACCCCCGACCCTGCTGCACGCGGTCGAGGACTTCGAGGGTGATCCCGTGGTGACCGGTGTGCTCGATGCTGCGGGGGAGGGCGTCGCCGGCTACTTCGCGAAGGTCAAGCGCGAGGAGTTCTTCGCCTACCACAGCGACGTCAGCCCGTGGGAGCTCGACAACTACCTGACGGCATTCTGAGCCGAAAACGAAGGGAAGCAAGCCATGTGCGGGATCGTCGGACTACACCTGCGCACCCCCGAGTTGTATCCCCAACTCGGAGAACTGCTCACCGGCATGCTGTGTGAGATGGGTGACCGCGGCAGCGACTCCGCCGGCGTCGCCGTCTACGGCGACCCGACCTGGTCACCGCCGGGACAGGGCTGCGTATCCGTGGCCGACCTCGGCGCGGGGCTCATCGATGACGTCGCCCTGGTGACCTCCGCGGTCGGAACGGCCCTCGACAGCGACGTCGGCGTCGTGGCAGTTCAGGGCAGCTACCTGCTGTCGGCCGACGTGGACTCCGAAACGCTTCTGCGCGCCGTGCGATCGGTGTACCCGCAGGCATTGATCGCCGGATTCGGTTCGGACATGGCCGTTCTCAAAGGTGTCGGGCACCCGCGACAGCTCACCGACGGATGGCAACTGGAGAAGGCGCAGGGCTGGCAGGGTGTCGGCCACACCCGGATGGCCACCGAGTCCGCCGTGACACCCGCGGGTTGCCACCCCTACGCGGTCGGCCCGGAGCAGTGCATGGTGCACAACGGCTCCTTCGCCAACCACGCGACCATCAGGCGTGAACTGCGCGCGGCCGGTGTGCCTTTCGACAGCGAGAACGACACCGAGGTGGGCGCCCGGTTCATCGCCAGGCTGCTCTCCGAGGGCCGGGATGTCGAGACCGCGCTCAAGACGTTGTGCGCCACCTTCGACGGCTTCTACACGCTGCTGGTCTCCAACCGCGACTCGTTCGCGGTGGTCCGCGACGCGATCGCCTGCAAGCCGGCGGTCATCGCCGAAACCGACGACTGGGTGGCGATGGGCAGTGAGTACCGCGCCCTGGCAGGCCTGCCCGGCGTCGAGAAGGCCCGGATCTGGGAGCCCGAACCGGAGGTCGTGTACGCATGGAGCAGGTGATCACAAAACTGTTCGATCTGCGCGACTCCCCTCTTCGTGAGATCAACACCGCCCTGCACACACCGGATCTCGCCGGCGAGTTCGTCATCGCCCATCCCGCAGGTGCCCACAATGTCGCCGTCGGCCTGGATGCCCCGGTCAAGGTGACGATCGACGGCCACGTCGGCTACTACGCCGCCGGGATGAACAAGCACGCTGAGGTGATCATCAACGGCAACGCCGGCACCGGCGTCGCGGAGAACATGATGAGCGGGTCGGTCTGGGTCAAGGGCAACGCATCACAGTCCGCGGGCGCGACGGCCCACGGCGGACTGCTCGTCATCGACGGCAATGCCGCTGCGAGGTGCGGCATCTCGATGAAGGGCGTCGACATCGTCGTCGGCGGAAACGTCGGTCACATGAGCGCGTTCATGGCGCAGGCCGGGCGCCTGGTGATCCGCGGCGATGCGGGCGAGGCGCTGGGAGATTCGATCTACGAGGCTCGCCTCTACGTGCGCGGCGACGTGGCATCACTGGGCGCCGACTGCGTGGCCAAGCAAATGGACGCCGAGCACCACACCGAACTCGCAGAACTGTTGAAGGCGGCTGGATTCGGGGACGACGACACCAGTGCGTACACCCGGTACGGGTCGGCGCGGTCGTTGTACCACTTCCACGTCGACAACGCTGCGGCGTACTAGGACGGAACCCATGAGTGACACCAGCGATGACCGGGCCCGCCGCGGACTGCGCGAATCGGCCACCTTCGATCGGGCCACCATCGCGGCCATCCAGCGTGCCGCCGACACCGGCATCTACGACATCCGCGGCTGGGGCGCCAAACGCGCGCTACCCCACTTCGACGATCTGCTGTTCCTGGGCGCGTCGATGTCCCGCTATCCGCTGGAGGGATACCGGGAGCGCTGCGCGACCGACGTCGTGCTCGGCGGTCGGTTCGCCAAACACCCCTTGCATCTGGACATTCCGGTCACCATCGCCGGCATGAGCTTCGGTGCGCTGTCCGGGCCGGCCAAGGAGGCGCTGGGTCGCGGCGCCAGCGAGGTCGGGACGTCGACGACCACCGGTGACGGCGGGATGACCACCGAGGAGCGGGGCCAGAGCAAGTACCTGGTCTACCAGTACCTTCCGTCGCGCTACGGGATGAACCCCGACGACCTGCGCAAGGCCGATGCCATCGAGATCGTCCTCGGCCAGGGCGCCAAACCGGGCGGCGGAGGAATGCTGTTGGGACAGAAGATCTCCGAGCGTGTCGCGGGCATGAGGACCCTCCCCCAAGGCATCGATCAGCGCTCAGCATGCCGGCATCCGGACTGGACGGGCCCCGACGATCTGACCATCAAGATCAACGAACTGCGCGAGATCACCGACTGGGAGAAGCCGGTGTACGTCAAGGTCGGCGCCACCCGCACGTACTACGACGTCAAGCTCGCGGTGCACGCCGGCGCGGACGTGGTGGTGGTGGACGGTATGCAGGGCGGCACGGCAGCCACCCAGGACGTCTTCATCGAGCACGTCGGGATCCCCACCCTCGCGGCGATCCCACAGGCCGTGCAGGCGTTGCAGGAACTCGGCGTGCACCGACAAGGTGTGCAACTGATCGTCTCCGGTGGCATCCGCAACGGCGCGGACGTGGCCAAGGCGCTGGCCCTGGGCGCCGACGCGGTCGCGATCGGCACCGCGGCGCTGATCGCGTTGGGCGACAACCACCCTCGATACGCCGCCGAGTACGAGAAGATCGGCAGCGCAGCGGGTTTCTACGACGACTACCAGGACGGCAACGACCCCGCGGGAATCAGCACCCAGGACCCTGAACTCGCCGCCCGGTTCGATCCGGTGGCAGGCGGTCACCGGCTGGCCAACTACCTGCGGGTGCTGACGATGGAAGCCCAGACCATCGCCAGGGCCTGCGGCAAGTCGCACGTCTGTCACCTCGAACCCGACGACCTCGTCGCGGTGAGCATCGAGGCCGCGGCGATGGCGCGGGTGCCGCTGGCGGGCACGGACTGGATCCCCGGCATGCGTTCATGACCGAGACCGCGGACGTCGTCATCGTCGGCGGCGGCATCGAGGGCTCCGCGACCGCGTGGGCACTGAGCCGGCGCGGGGTCACGGATGTGGTTGTGGCCGAACGCAATACGGTCGGATCCGGGATGACCGGCAAGTCCAGCGGCATCGTGCGCTGCCACTACGGTGTCAGCTCGCTGGCAGCGATGGCCGCCGACGGGCTGGAGGTCTTCGAGCGCCCGCAGGAATTCCTGGGAGACGACGTCACCGACATCGGGTTCCGCCAGACCGGCTACGTCGTCGGCGTGGGCGATCCCAATGTGGACTCGCTGCGCAAGAGCATGGCCGCACAACGCGCCGTCGGGGTGCAGACCGAGGAGATCGACCACAGCGAGGTCGCGCGACTGTGGCCGTTCGCGGATCTGACACCGTTCGCCGCGTTCGGCTGGGAGGCCCGCGGCGGGTACGGCGACGCCTACCAGACCGCACAGGCGTTTTCGACGTCCGCCCGCGCGGCCGGGGTTCGGGTCCGCCAAGGATTTGCGGCCACCGGCCTGCTGGTCGACGGCGACACGGTCACCGGAGTGCGGTTCGCCGACGGCTCGGAGATCTCGGCGGGCACCGTCGTCGTCGCCACCGGGGTGTGGACCCGGCCGTTCCTCGCGCCCTACGGCATCGACGTGCCGATCCGGGTGGTGCGCGAGCAGATCGTGATGATCAGCCCCGGCATAGACGAAACGGTCATCGGTCGCCTTCCGATCTTCTCCGATCTGGTGTCGCTGCAGTACGTCCGCCCCGAGGTGGGCGGGGACATCCTGTTCGGCAACAGCGACCTGCCCGGTTACGAACACATCGATCCGGCCGATCCCGACGACTACCTCAACCGGGCCACCGAGGCCGCGGTCGACGTCACCGTCGACAAGGTGGGAACCCGATTTCCCGGCTTCGCCGACGCATCCATTGCCGGCAGCTACGCCGGCTGTTACGACGTCACGCCGGACTGGAACCCGGTGATCTCCCGGGCGCCGCTGGACGGGTTGGTGATCGCGGCCGGCTTCAGCGGCCACGGTTTCAAGATCGCGCCCGCGGTCGGCCGGCTCGTCGCCGACCTCGTCGTCGACGGACACGGCAGCGACCCGCGCATCCCGTCCTCGGACTTCCGCTTCTCCCGATTCGCCGAGGGCGAGCTGCTCAAAACGCCCTACCCGTACGTCGGGGCCGGCCAGATGCGCTAGACAGGAGCACTGTGGCCCCGCCTGACTCTCACGCCGACGACAACGTGCCGCTGCTTCGCAACAAGTCCGGCACCGCCCGGGACCGTGATCCGGCCGAGCCGGTCGAAGAGCTCGAGATCGAGGCCGCGATCGGACACAACGTGCGCCAGCTACGGCTGCAGCAGGGCCTGACCGTGGCCGAGACCGCAGCTCGCATCGGCATCTCCAAAGCCATGATGAGCAAGATCGAGAACGCCCAGACCTCGTGCAGCCTGTCCACCCTCGCGCTGTTGGCCAAAGGCTTCGACGTGCCCGTGACCAGCCTGTTCCGCGGAGCCGACGTGGAGCGGCCGGCAGCGTTCGTGAAGGCCGGCAACGGCGCCCGGATCGTGCGCAACGGGACCAAGGAGGGCCACGAGTACCAGCTGCTCGGATCGCTGCGCGGCGAGCACAAACGCCTGGAGTGCCTGCACGTCACACTGTCGGAGAAGAGCCAGACCTACCCGCTGTTCCAGCACCCCGGAACCGAGTTCATCTACATGCTCGAGGGTGTCATGGACTACAGCCACAGCCGGTCGGTGTACCGGCTGCACCCGGGCGATTCGCTGCAGATCGACGGCGAGGGCGCGCACGGCCCCATCGACCTGGTGTCGCTGCCCATCCGGTTCCTGTCGGTGATCGCGTTCCCGGACTCCCAGGTCTGACGGGGTTTGGGCAACCGCTGCACACGGGAGTACAGTCATCCCCGTGCAGCGGGTGCTCCTTCTCGGACGCCGCGACGGGGTCTAGTCCAGACCGGCTTCCCGTCGCGGGTTTTCGCGATGCGCCGGTCTGAGAAATCCCCAGACCTTCCGGAGCACGAGATGACTGAGAACTTCAACCCCGCTGACGCTTACAGTTCGGTGCGCACGATCAACACCCCCGCCGGTGCGCCACATCCGAACCAGCCCTCCTGGAACACCCAGCGAGGGGTGTCCATGCCGGTGAGCCGCTACCGCAGTTTCGCCGCTGAAGTCCCCGGGGGACAACCCCCCGCACCGTTCGACCGCACCTGGCCCGACAAGGTGATCGACAGCGCGCCGATGTGGTGCGCGGTGGATCTGCGCGACGGCAATCAGGCGCTGATCGACCCGATGAGCCCGGGCCGCAAGCGTCGGATGTTCGACCTGCTGGTGCGGATGGGCTACAAGGAGATCGAGGTCGGCTTCCCGTCGGCGAGCCAGACCGACTTCGACTTCGTCCGCGAGATCATCACCGAGGGTGCGATTCCCGACGACGTCACGATCCAGGTGCTGACGCAGTGCCGGCCGGAGTTGATCGAGCGCACGTTCCTCGCCTGTGAAGGTGCGCCGCGGGCCATCGTGCACTTCTACAACTCGACGTCGATCCTGCAGCGGCGCGTGGTCTTTCGCGCCGACCGCGACGCCGTCAAGAAAATCGCCACCGACGGCGCCCGGTTGTGTGTCGAGGAGGCCAAGAAGTACCCCGGCACCCACTGGCGGTTCGAGTACTCCCCGGAGTCCTACACCGGCACCGAACTGCAGTACGCCGTCGAGGTGTGCAACGCCGTCTCCGACATCATCGCCCCCACGCCGGACACACCGCTGGTCGTGAACCTGCCGGCCACCGTTGAGATGGCCACCCCCAACGTCTACGCCGACTCGATCGAGTGGATGAGCCGCAACCTGGCCCGCCGGGACGCGATCATCCTGAGCTTGCACCCGCACAACGATCGCGGAACCGCGGTTGCCGCAGCCGAATTGGGCTACGCAGCCGGCGCCGACCGCATCGAGGGCTGCCTGTTCGGCAACGGTGAGCGCACCGGCAACGTGTGTCTGGTGACGCTGGGCCTGAACCTGTTCAGCCGCGGCGTCGATCCGCAGATCGACTTCTCCAACATCGACGAGATCCGGCGCACGGTCGAGTACTGCAACCAGTTGCCGGTGCACGAGCGCCATCCCTACGGCGGCGACCTGGTGTACACCGCGTTCTCCGGCAGCCACCAGGACGCCATCAACAAGGGCCTGGACGCAATGAAAGTCGCTGCCGACGAGGCAGATTCGGACGTCGACGACATGCTGTGGCAGGTTCCTTACCTGCCGATCGACCCGAAGGACGTCGGCCGCACCTACGAGGCCGTCATCCGGGTGAACTCCCAGTCGGGCAAGGGCGGCGTCGCCTACATCATGAAGGCCGACCACGGGCTGGCCCTGCCGCGCCGACTGCAGATCGAGTTCTCCCAGGCGATTCAGCAGATCACCGACGGCGAGGGCGGCGAGGTGTCGCCCAAGGAGATGTGGGACGCGTTCCACGAGGAGTACCTGGCCCCGATCACGCCACTGGAGCGGATGCGACAGAAGGTGGACGCCGCAGAGGTCGACGGCGGCACCGACACCATCACCGCGATCGTCAAGATCGACGGGGTGGAACGTGAGATCGTCGGCGCGGGCAACGGACCGCTGGCGGCGTTCTGCGACGCGTTGGGTGCCGTCGGCTACGACGTGAGCGTGCTCGACTACTCCGAACATGCGATGTCGGCGGGCGAGGAGGCCCAGGCCGCGGCCTACGTCGAGGCCTCGATCGGCGGGAAGACCGTGTGGGGTGCCGGGATCGCGACCTCCATCACAACTGCGTCACTTCGGGCCGTTGTGTCGGCCGTGAACCGTGCCGCGCGTGGTTAACTGACGTCCGCGCAAACCGCGCGACTCGGTTGAGGAGTAGCCGTCATGTGGGATTCGTTCTGGGATTTTCTGTGGTCAGCGGTCGTCATCTTCGCGTTCATCGCGTATCTGATGATCCTGTTCAACATCTTGGCGGACCTGTTCTGGCGTGATCACAAGACCTCCGGCGTGGTCAAGGCGATCTGGGTGATCTTCCTGATCCTGATCCCGTACCTGACGGCGCTGGTCTACCTCATCGCGCGCGGCAAGGGCATGGCCGAACGGGCGCGCGAGCAGGCGCTGCAGGCCAAAGCGCAGACCGACGACTACATCAAGCAGGCCGCCGGGCGCTCGCCCGCGCAGGAGATCGCCGACGCCAAGGCGCTGTTGGACTCGGGCACCATCAGCGCGGCGGAGTTCGAAGCACTGAAGACCAAGGCGCTCAGCTAGTCACGGGTCAGAACAACGTGAACTGATCGGCGACCGCCGAGGTGTCGACGAACTCCTCGATGGCGGGGCCGCCGAGCACCGAGTCCAGCTTCTGCAGGAACTCGACACCGGCGAGCAGCGGCACGCCGAACTCCCTGGCCAGGTATCCCCTGCCCTGCTCAGGCGCGTCGTCGTCGCAGATCACCAGCGACGTGTGCAGATCCACCGCGTCGGTGTAGGCCAGCCCGGCGTGCAGGATGCGCTCGACGAGCTCCTCATGGGTGTGGCTCACCTCGGACGCCAGCGCCACCCGCATCCCCTGGACCAGCGGCCGTCCCGGCACGAACCGTCCGGGATTGGCGTACGGACACGGCATCCGGGCGGCCTGCACCTTGAGCGGGCGCAGTTCGTCGTGGGTGACGGTGCCGTTGGGCCAGGTGCGGCGCGTCACCGGATGCACCGGCAGCCACGCCCGGCGCTCGGCGGCCCGCACCAGCACCGGTTTGAGGATCTGGGCCAGCACCATCGCGTCGTCGAGGGCGTCGTGCGGTTTCATCTGCGTGATGCCCCAGTGACGGGCGAGCGTCTCGAGTCGAAGGTTCTCGGTGCCCAGGTCGAGGCGCCGCGCCAGTTCGACGGTGCACATCACCGTCTCGACCGGTAAGTGGGCTCCGACCAACTCCGCCTCGGCCGCGAGGAAGGCGTAGTCGAAGCCGACATTGTGGGCGACGAGGGTGCGCCCCCGCAGCAGCTCGTTCAGGTCGGCGACGACGTCGCCGAAGGTCGGTTGACCCTCCAGCATCTCGGAGGTGAGCCCGTGCACATGCGTGGGGCCGGGGTCGACGCCGGGGTTCAGCAGACTGTAGAGGCTCTTCTCGACGTTCCCGTCGTCACTGAGGGCCAGCGCCGCGATGCTCACGATGCGGGCCTGCCCCGGATGGAAGCCTGAGGTCTCCACATCGACGACGGCCCAGCCGGCGCCGGTCTGGTCGGCTGGTCGGCCCCAGTGCATTCCGGCGGTTGAGCTCACCGTTCGAGGATGGCACGCGGCGCTGACATGCCCGCCGCCATCCGCCGCGTGTCGGTCGCCGCAGTTCGGTCTCTTTTAGACTGCCGGGATGGTTACCGGACGGGGTCGGATCGCGCTCGCGGCGGGCGCCGCCGCGCGGTGGGGGTCGCGGGTCACCGGCAGGGGTGTCGGAGCCATGATCGGCGGCCTGGTCGCGATGACGCTGGATCGCTCGATCCTGAGCCAGCTGGGTCGCGACCGCCGCGCAGTCGTCGTGACCGGCACCAACGGTAAGTCCACGACAACCCGCATGACAGCGGCCGCACTGGCCACGCTCGGACCTGTGGCCACCAACGCCGAGGGCGCCAACATGGACGCCGGCCTGGTGGCCGCGCTGGCCGCCGCACCCGGCGCAACGCTTGCCGCCCTCGAGGTCGACGAGATGCACGTCCCGCACGTCTTGGATGCGGTGCAAGCCGCCGTCGTCGTCCTGCTCAATCTGTCTCGCGACCAGCTCGACCGGGTCGGTGAGATCAACCACATCGAACGCACCCTGCGCAGCGGGCTGGCCCGGCACCCGTCGGCGGTGGTCGTGGCCAACTGCGACGACGTGCTGATGGCGTCGGCCGCCTACGACAGCCCGAACGTGGTGTGGGTCGCGGCGGGTGGCGGCTGGGCGAGCGATTCGGTGAGCTGCCCGCGCTCCGGGGAGATCATCGTGCGGGAACAGTCGCACTGGTACTCCACCGGCCAGGATTTCAAGCGCCCCGACCCTGCCTGGTGGTTCGACGACACCCACATCCACGGACCCGACGGCCTGTCCCTGCCGATGACCCTGGCGCTGCCCGGCGCGGTCAACCGCGGCAACGCGACACACGCGGTCGCCGCGGCGGTGACACTGGGCGCCGATCCCGCCGCAGCGGTCGCGGCGGTGTCACTGGTCGACGAGGTGGCGGGCCGGTACCGGACCGTGCAACTCGGCGCGCACACCGCACGCGTGTTGCTCGCGAAGAACCCGGCCGGTTGGCAGGAGGCGCTGTCGATGGTGGACCGCGATGCCGCGGGGGTGGTGATCGCGGTCAACGGGCAGGTACCCGACGGCGAGGACCTGTCCTGGCTGTGGGACGTGCGCTTCGAACACTTTGACACGGTGCAGGTGGTCGCTGCCGGCGAACGTGGCACCGACCTCGCGGTGCGTCTGGGCTATGCGGGCGTCGAGCACACGCTGGTGCACGACACGATGCGCGCGATCGATTCGTGCCCGCCCGGCCACGTCGAGGTCATCGCGAACTACACCGCATTCCTGCAGTTGAACCGAATCCTGGAGCGCCTCGCATGACCGAATCGACGGTGCGGATCGGGCTGGTGCTGCCCGACGTGATGGGCACCTACGGCGACGGCGGCAACTCGGTGGTGCTGCGACAGAGGTTGCGCCTGAGGGGAATCGACGCCGAGATCGTCGAGATCACGCTCGACGATCCAGTGCCGTCGGAGCTGGACATCTACACCCTCGGCGGCGCCGAGGACTACGCGCAACGGCTGGCCACCAAGCATCTGATCCGCTATCCAGGTCTGCAGCAGGCCATTTCGCGAGGAGCCCCGGTACTGGCGATCTGCGCGGCCATCCAGGTGCTGGGGCACTGGTACGAGACCTCGGCCGGGGAACGCGTCGACGGGGTGGGAGTGCTGGACCTGACGACGTCGCCGCAACCGGAGCGCACCATCGGTGAGGTCACGGCGACTCCGTTGGTCGACGGGTTGACCGAACCGTTGACCGGTTTCGAAAACCACCGCGGTGGAACGGTATTGGGCGCTGACGCGCGGCCACTGGCCGCAGTGACCAAGGGCGCGGGCAACCGGGCCGGGGACGGTGTCGACGGAGCGGTGCAGGGCAGCGTCGTCGCCACCTATCTGCACGGCTGCTGCCTGGCCCGCAATCCGGAGCTCGCCGACCACTTGCTCGCCGAGGTCGTCGGTACGCTGGCGCCGCTGCAACTGTCGGAAGTCACGCAGCTGCGCCGGGAACGCCTCGCGGCACCCCGACGGGTGTAGGGCAACCCCGCTCCCGCAGCGCCGCGTCGACCCGATCCAGCCACTGCTCGGCTTCATCCTCGGCGATCACCCGGATCACCGTCCACCCCATCGCCTCGAGCATCCGCAGCCGCTTGATGTCCTTGACGTACTGCTTCCGGTTCTTCCGGTGATGATCACCGTCGTATTCGACAGCGACACGGTGTTCGGGCCACCCCATGTCCAAGAACGCGACGGGTCGAGAGCCCGCCAGAACCGGGATCTGCGTCTCGGGCCGGGGAAAACCCTTGTCCAGCAGACGCAATCGCAGTTCGCTTTCCCGTGGCGAAGCGGCTCCGCCGTCGACGAGCGGGAGCAGCTCTCTGAGCTGAGCGATCCCCCGCAGCCGCGGCAGCCGATCAGCCAGGCTGACGACGTCGGCAACGTCGAAGTGCTGGTTCCACATCAACGCATCGAGTCGGGCCAGCGCCTCGGGTCTGTCGAGGTGACGGCCGAGGTCGAAAGCCGTCCGGATGCGCGTGGTGACGGGAAGGCCTGAGCGACGGGTGATCTGGTTGCCGGGAAGGGAGTCGGTGCGGATGATCAATCCGTCGCGAGGGCGGCACTTGACGCCCGTCACTTCGATCGGGATATCGGCGTCGATCCACGGCGCACCGTGCAAAGCGGCTGCCGCAACGCCGGCGATCGCCCCTTTGCGTCCGGTGGCCAACCAGGCGCCGATCGCCCGGTCACGCAGCGTGATCTCCATACCCTTGCGCACGAACACGCCGCGGTAGAGCGTCGTGTAATCGCGCGCCAACTCATGCCTGGTCACTACACCGGCCCTGACAGCCTCCCCGCCCAGCACGACCCTGTTCACGCCGGTCATGTTGCCAGCCCGCACCGACATCACTGACGAACCGACCGATCCACGTTCTGCAGGAAAAGTGCGAGTAACCGGCTGCAAAAGGTGGATCGGTCACGCCAGCGGGCCTCTGAACTCCCGCAGGTGACCCCGTACGTTCGGCGCGCGAACCCGAGTCAGGCCATCGCGCGGCGGCCGACCAGCGCGCGACCCAGCGTCAACTCGTCGGCGAACTCCAGATCACCGCCCATCGGCAGGCCCGAGGCGATCCGCGTCACGGACAGCCCGGGGATGTCGCGCAGCATCCGCACCAGATACGTCGCGGTGGCCTCACCCTCGGTGTTCGGATCGGTGGCGATGATCACCTCGGCGACGTCGACACCGTCGACCCGCTCGCCGATCCTGTTGAGCAGCTCGCGGATTCGCAGCTGGTCCGGGCCGATGCCCGACAGCGGGTCGAGCGCGCCGCCGAGCACGTGGTAGCGACCGCGGAACTCCCGGGTGCGTTCGACCGCCTGCACATCCTTGGGTTCCTCGACGACACAGACCAGGGAGGCGTCGCGGCGCGAGTCGCTGCAGATGCGGCAGCGGTCCTCGTCGCTGACGTTTCCGCACACCGCGCAGAACTTCACCCCGTCGCGGACCTTGCCGAGGACGGCGGTGAGCCGGTCGATGTCCGGCGGCTCGACCGAGAGCAGGTGGAACGCGATGCGCTGGGCACTCTTCGGCCCGATGCCGGGCAGCTTGCCCAGCTCGTCGATCAGATCCTGGACCGGTCCTTCGAACAAGGAGTCACATCCCCGGCAGCCCGAGGCCGCCCATTCCGCCCGCCAGCGGGCCGAGCCTGTCGTGCGCCAGGATGGTCACCTGCTTGGCCGCGTCGCCGATCGCGCCGACGATCAGGTCCTGAAGAGTCTCGACGTCGGAGGGGTCGACCACCTTGGGGTCGATCGCCACGGCCACCACCTCGCCGCTGCCACGCATGCTGACCTGGACCAGGCCACCGCCCGCCTGGCCGTGCACCTCGGCATTGGCGAGGGCCTCCTGGGCCTCCATCAACTGCTGCTGTACCTGCTGGGCCTGCGCGAGCAGTGCTGACATATCGGGTTGACCACCGGGCTGCATGACTGTCCTCTGTACGTGTTGGTGAATCGGGGATAGATATGCGGATAGGTTTCGTCTCGGTCTCGACTTGGTTGCGCTCGCCCAGATCCGGCACTTTGGTCTTTAAGCGTAGTCCGCATGCGGGCTACCGTGGCGCCGTGCACGCGCCAGCCCGCCACCGTGTCGGCACGCGAGTAGCTTCAGCGCTCACCGCCGGACTGCTCGTCGCCGCGTCGACGCTCATCAGCCCTGCCCATGCCGCCCCGACCAGCGTGGCGGGGAAGATCGTCTTCCTCGACCCCGGTCACAACGGCGCCAACGACGCCTCGATCAGCAGACAGGTCCCGACCGGGCGCGGCGGCACCAAGGACTGCCAGGCCAGCGGCACCACCACCGGCGACGGCTATCCCGAGCACAGCTTCACCTGGGACACCACCCTGCGGATCCGGCAGGCGCTGACCGCCCTGGGCGTGCGGACCGCGATGTCGCGGGGCGACGACACCGGCCTGGGCCCGTGCGTCGACGAACGGGCGGCGATGGCGAACCAGATCCGGCCCAACGCCGTGGTCTCGATCCACGGCGACGGCGGCCCGGCCAGCGGGCGTGGTTTCCACGTGTTGTACTCCTCGCCACCGCTGAACGCGGCCCAGGCGGGGCCCTCGGTGCAGTTCGCCAGGGTGATGCGCGATCAGCTCGCCGGTTCGGGCATCCCGCCCGCGACCTACATCGGCTCGTCGGGACTCAATCCGCGCTCCGACATCGCCGGCCTCAACCTGGCTCAGTACCCGTCGATCCTTGTCGAACTGGGCAACATGAAGAATCCGGCCGATTCGGCCCTGATGACAACAGAGCAGGGGCGCCAGAAGTACGCCGACGCCGTCGTCCGCGGCATCGTGGCGTTCCTCAGCTCCCAGAGTTGAGAGTGACGTCCACGACACGCTCGACGGAGATCAGTTCTCCGATCCGAGGGTGCCCTCGACCTCACGCTTGAGGTTTCCGAGCACTACGGCCTGGATCTTGCGCAGGCCGATCGGGGCGAAAGTCTTCTCGAAGAAGCCGCCGATCCCGCCCGCACCCTGCCACGACGTCTTGACCGTCACCGACGATCCCGGACCTGCCGGCGCGACGGTCCAGTTCGTCACCATCGACGAGTTCGCGTCCTTCTCGATAACGGTGTGACCTGCGACGTCGACGTCAGCCTTCACGTCGCGGGACCGCGACTTGGTGGCCTGCAGCTTCCAGGTGGCAACCGTTCCGGCACCCTGGCCGCCCTCGAGTACCCGGTAGCCGCTGTAGTGCTCGGAGAGGATTCTCGGGCGCATGGCCTGGTAGTCCGCGACGGCGCCGAAGACGGTCGCCGGGTCGGCGTCGATCAGGACCGTGCTGGACGCGCTGACCTGTCCCATCAGTGCAAACTCCTCGTCAACAGGGGGTGAAGGTGTCTGGGTACGGTCGCATCGGGTGCCACCGCGGACTAGCGTATATGTGTGTCTGTCGCCTCGACCGACGCACGTGCCGCTCATACCGACGGCGTGCGGCGGCTTCTTTCCAGTTATCGGGCGATTCCCGCCGACGCCTCGGTTCGGCTGGCCAAGCCGACGTCCAACCTGTTCCGCGCCCGCGCCAAGAACACCGGCCCCGGCCTGGACACCTCAGGGTTGACACACGTCATCGCGGTCGATCCGCACACCCGCACCGCCGACGTGGCCGGCATGTGCACCTACGAGGACCTGGTGGCCGCCACGCTGCCGTATGGGCTCTCGCCGCTGGTGGTCCCCCAGCTCAAGACCATCACCCTCGGCGGTGCGGTGACCGGGCTCGGCATCGAGTCGGCGTCGTTCCGCAACGGTCTGCCCCACGAGTCCGTCCTGGAGATGGACATCCTCACCGGCACCGGCGAGATTCTGCGGGCATCGCCCGACGAGAACCCCGAACTGTTCCGGGCGTTTCCGAATTCCTATGGCACGTTGGGTTACTCGGTTCGCCTGAAGATCGAGTTGGAGCCCGTCAAGCCGTTCGTGGCGCTGCGGCACGTCAGATTCGGATCGCTGACCGACCTGGTCGACGCGATGGAGGCGATCATCACCTCCGGCGAATTCGACGGCGAGCGAGTCGATTACCTCGACGGTGTAGTGTTCACCGCCGACGAGGGCTACCTCTGTCTCGGCACCCAGTCGGCCACCCCCGGACCAGTCAGCGATTACACCGGCAGCGACATCTACTACCAGTCGATCCAGCACGAGGGCGGTGAGAAGCACGACCGGCTCACCATCCATGACTACCTGTGGCGGTGGGACACCGACTGGTTCTGGTGCTCCAGAGCGTTCGGCGCCCAGAATCCGCGCATCCGCCGCTGGTGGCCGCGAAAGTACCGGCGCAGCAGCTTCTACTGGAAGCTCATCGGCTACGACCAGCGCTTCGACATCGCCGACCGCCTCGAGGTACGCAACGGCCGGCCCCCACGCGAACGGGTCGTCCAGGACGTCGAGGTGCCGATCGATCGCACCGCCGAGTTCGTGGCATGGTTCCTCGATAACGTACCCATCGAACCGATCTGGTTGTGCCCGTTGAGACTTCGCGACGAGGGCAACTGGCCGCTGTACCCGCTGCGCCCGCACCACAGCTACGTCAACATCGGCTTCTGGTCTTCGGTGCCCGTCGGTCCGGAGGAGGGCCACACCAACAAGCTGATCGAACGCAGGGTCAGCGAACTGAACGGACACAAGTCGCTGTACTCCGACGCGTACTACTCGCCGGAGGAGTTCGACGAACTCTACGGCGGCGAGACCTACAAGACGGTGAAGAAGACCTATGACCCTGACTCACGATTCCTCGATCTGTATGCGAAGGCGGTGAAGAGACAATGACGACATTTCGGGAACGCGCCACAGATGCGGCGGACAACTCCGAAGGCAGACTCTCACTGGCGGAGGTTCTGGAGATCTTCGCGGCCGGCCGACTGCCGCTGAAATTCACTGCGTACGACGGCAGCAGCGCCGGGCCCGACGACGCCACGTTGGGACTCGACCTGCGGACGCCGCGTGGGACCACCTATCTCGCGACCGCACCGGGCGACCTGGGGCTGGCCCGGGCGTATGTCTCGGGCGACCTGGAAGCCCTCGGCGTCCATCCGGGTGATCCCTACGATCTGCTCGCCGCGATGGCGCAGAAGATGAAGTTCAAGCGCCCGCCCGCGCGGGTGCTGGCCAACGTCATCCGGTCCATCGGCATCGAGCACCTCGTGCCGATCGCACCACCTCCCCAGGAGGCGCTGCCCCGATGGCGACGCTTCGCAGAAGGGTTGCGACACAGCAAGACCCGTGACGCCGAAGCGATCCATCACCACTACGACGTGTCGAACACCTTCTACGAGTGGGTCCTGGGCCCGTCGATGACCTACACCTGCGCCTGCTATCCACATCCGGATGCCACGCTGGAGGAGGCGCAGGAGAACAAGTACCGGCTGGTCTTCGAGAAGCTGCGACTGCAACCGGGTGACCGTCTGCTCGACGTCGGCTGCGGCTGGGGTGGCATGGTGCGCCATGCCGCGCGCAACGGCGTGAAGGTGATCGGCGTGACGCTGTCGCGGGAGCAGGCCATCTGGGCGCAGAAGGCAATCGCCGAGGAGGGTCTGGGAGACCTGGCCGAAGTGCGCCACAGCGACTACCGCGACGTGCGTGAGTCACAGTTCGACGCCGTGTCCTCGATCGGGCTCACCGAGCACATCGGGGTGGGGAACTATCCGGCGTACTTCCGGTTCCTGCGATCGAAGCTGCGTACCGGCGGCCTTGTGCTCAACCACTGCATCACCCGTCACGACAATCGAGCGGGGGCCACTGCCGGCGGGTTCATCGACCGGTACGTGTTCCCCGACGGGGAGCTCACCGGTTCCGGGCGCATCATCACCGAGGTGCAGAACGCCGATCTCGAGGTGCTGCACGAAGAGAACCTGCGCCACCACTACGCGCTGACGCTGCGTGACTGGTGCCGCAACCTCGTCGAGAACTGGGACGAAGCAGTCGCCGAGGTGGGCCTGCCCACCGCCAAGGTATGGGGCCTGTACATGGCCGGATCCCGGATCGGGTTCGAGCAGAACGCTATTCAGCTACACCAGGTACTGGCGGTCAAGCTCGACGATCGCGGCGACGATCACGGGCTGCCGCTGCGGCCCTGGTGGAACGCCTAGGGGGACACCGGTGATCCGCTTCCTGCTGCGTGTCGCCGTATTTCTCGGGTCCTCGGCAATCGGGCTGCTCGTCGCCGACTGGTTGGTGCCTGGTGTGTCGGTCTCGGTGTGGGGCTTCGTCACTGCGGTGGTGATCTTCACTGTGGCCCAGGCGATCCTGTCACCGTTCTTCCTGAAGATGGCCAGCCGATACGCCTCGGCGTTCCTCGGCGGCATCGGCTTGGTGTCGACTTTCGTCGCGCTGGTGTTGGCCTCGCTGTTGTCCAACGGGCTCAGCATCCGCGGCATCGGTTCGTGGGTCGCGGCCACCGTGCTGGTCTGGTTGGTCACCGCTATCGCGACGGTGGTGCTGCCAGTGCTGATCCTGCGGGAGAAGAAGAAAGCACCCTAGGCACCGGTGCGTGGGCGTAGACCGCGCACCGACCGCCACCGGCCCGTTTCGCCTCGTACATCGCCGCATCGGCATGCCGGACGACATCGTCGACCATGAAGTGTGAGGCATCGGTCGCCAACGCCGCGACACCGACGCTGGCGCTGAGTTCGGTTCCGTCGATCTCGCCGCGTGTCAGGGGGGCCAGCCGGTCGGAGAGTTCCGCCACGTCGTCGGCATCGTCGAGAAATCCGACGAGCACCAGTTCGTCGCCGCCGATCCGTGCGACGACCTCGCCCGGTCGAGCGATGTCGCGAAGCTTTCCCGCCATGTGCTCCAACGCCGCGTCGCCTGCGGCGTGGCCTTGGCGGTCGTTGAGTTCTTTGAAGCGGTCGACGTCGCACACCGCGACGAACATCGTCGTCGGCCCGGTCAGCTCGCGCAGTGCCGAGCCGACAGCGGCGGTCATCCCCCGGCGGTTCCGCAGTCCGGTCAACGGATCGTAGGCGGCCGACCTGGCGGTCCTGCGGATTGCGCGCCGTCCGCCCACGATCAGCGCGAGACCACCCAGCGGCACAAAAACCACCCACGTCAACGCCGGCATGTAGAAGACGGACAACTCCATCAGGTCGGATTGTCCGGAAGCGGTGGCCCAGCCGGTGATCGCCGCGATCACCAGAAATCCGCCAGCGCAGTGCAGGTACAGGATTCGGGGGCTGAGTAGAAAGGCAGCGAACACGCCGACCAAGCCCATGTAGAGCGTGGAGCAAAGTTGGGCCTGCGGCGTGGACATCGTCGACGCGCCCAACGCGAGCGCACAGTCCGCCCAGATCACGAACGCCACCGCAGCGCCGTACCGCGGCCACGGCGTCAACAGCCAGCGCGCCCCGACCACGGTCGCGGAAATGATCACGACGACGAGAATCAGCCTGCTCGTGAGGCTGTTGGGGCCGTAGGGCAGGAACTGCGCAACCACGCCCATGCCCGCCATCGCGACGCTCGATGCGCCGACGAAGCGGCTGAAATCTTGGTGAGGCGACCTTCGCGCAATGCTTGAGTCGCAAAAGCGAACTCGTTTCTGCCCATTGCCGGCCTCCTGTCGGCAACGTAAATTTAGGTCGCCAGTTCGTGACAGAGGGCAGTCTAGCTAATCCGCCTGGATGCGACGCGCCCCGAGTTCGGTCTGTAATAACTCGAGGGCGGCCTCTTCGGGGTCGCGGCGCGGCGCCAAGGGGTCGTCCTTGCCCGCCTCGGCGAGCATGCTCTCTTCGTCGTCATTGGCCTGCTCGGGTTCAGCGGGGCTCTGCCGCGGCGGCGGGGACACTGCCGGCTCAGAGGCCGCTGCGCCGGTCTCGCAGCGGATCTTCCAGTTAACCCCGAGCGCGTCTTTGAGAGCTTCGCGGATGACATCGGCGTTGCGTTGCTCGGTCAGTCGTTTCGCCAGCGGCGCCGATTCATGGCTGAGGACCAGCGTGTCCCCGTCGACGGCACGCACGATCGCACCCGCGAGCATCACCTCGGTGGTGCGACTGCGCTCGCGGACCTTTTCCCGCACGGTGGTCCACATGCTGCGCACCGCAGCGGCGTTGGGTTCACCGGTGGCGACCGCTGCCGGCGGTGTAGCGGCCGGCGCCTCCACAGCCGGTGCCGCCGGTGGCCGGACCGGAGGTGGCGAGGCAGGTTCGGGCTCAACGGGTTTCGGAGCCGGCGGCGGGGCGACGGATTCAGGCGCAGGCTCGACGGGCGCAGGCTCGACGGCCGCAGGCTCGACGGCCGCAGGCTCGACGGCAGGCGCGACAGGCTTGGGCACCGCAGGCGCGACAGGCTTGGGCACCGCAGGCGCCGGCGCGGCGGGCTTGGGTGTCAGCTCGGGCTCGGGGGCGGCCTTGGTCTTGCGGACGAATTGTTTCGGAGGCGCGAGGGCGGCACTGACCTGCTCGCCGGCGGGAATCGACATGTCGAGCCGGGTCTCGATGCGTTCCACCCGCTGCAGCAGCGCGGATTCGGTGTCACTGGCCGACGGCAGCAGCAGCCGGGCACACACCACCTCGAGCAGCAGCCGCGGTGCGGTCGCTCCGCGCATCTCTCCCAGTCCGGCGTGCACCACTTCGGCGTAGCGGGTCAGGGTGGCCATGCCGACCCGGGCCGACTGGTCACGCATCCGCTCCAACACGTCCTCGGCTCCGTCGACGACGCCCCGCGCGACCGCGTCGGGCACCGCCTGCAGCACGATCAGGTCGCGGAACCGCTCGAGCAGGTCGGTGGCGAACCTGCGCGGGTCGTGGCCGGCGTCGATGACACCCTCCACCGCGCCGAACAGCGCAGCGGCGTCACCGGCGGCTAACGCGTCGATCGCATCGTCGATCAGGGCGAGGTCGGTGGCCCCCAGCAGGGACAACGCCCGCTGGTAGGCGACGTGGTTGCCGTCGGCCCCGGCCAGCAGCTGGTCGAGCACGCTCAACGTGTCCCGGGGTGACCCCCCGCCGGCGCGGATGACCAGCGGGAACACCGCGTCGTCGACGTCGACGTCCTCCGAGGCGATGATCTTCTCGATCAGGGTGCGCATCGTCTTGGGCGCCAGCAGCCGGAACGGGTAGTGGTGGGTACGCGACCGGATGGTCGGCAACACCTTCTCCGGTTCGGTGGTGGCGAACACGAAGATCAGGTGCTCGGGTGGCTCCTCGACGATCTTGAGCAGAGCGTTGAAGCCCGCCGTGGTGACCATGTGGGCCTCGTCGACGATGAAGATGCGATAGCGCGACTGTGCGGGCGCGTAGAACGCCCGGTCTCGCAGTTCGCGGGTGTCGTCGACACCGCCGTGGCTGGCGGCGTCGAGTTCGACGACGTCGACGTTGCCGGGACCGTTGGGCGCCAGCGCGACGCAGGAATCGCAGACGCCGCACGGCGTGGAAGTCGGCCCCTGCTCGCAGTTCAGCGAGCGCGCCAGGATCCTCGCCGAGGATGTCTTGCCACAGCCTCGCGGCCCGGAGAACAGATAGGCGTGGTTGATCCGCCCGGAGTTCAGCGCTGTCGACAGCGGCTCGGTGACGTGTTCCTGGCCGACGACTTCAGCGAAGCTCGCCGGTCGGTACTTGCGGTATAGAGCCACGGGAGCAGGCTACCCAGCCTGACCGACTACTTGTCGGCCAGCAGTGCTTCGGTGGCCGAAAGCAGCGCGCACGTGGCGAGCCCGTCGATGGCCGCGCGCACATCGGCCTCGGCGGGAAACGTGGGTGCAATCCGGATGTTCTTGTCCTCCGGGTCTTTTCGGTACGGGAACGAGGCACCCGCCTCGGTGACCGCGATGCCCGCATCCTTGGCCAGTGCCACGGTCCGCTTGGCTGTGCCCGGAATGATGTCGAGGCTGATGAAGTAGCCACCCTTGGGATCGGTCCAGGACGCGATCTTGGAGTCACCGAGGCGGTCCTCGAGGATCTCCAGCACCAGCGCGAACTTCGGGGCCAGCAACTCCTGGTGGCGCTGCATGTGCAGGCGCACCCCGTCGGCATCGCCGAAGAAACGCGCGTGCCGCAGCTGATTGAGTTTGTCGGGACCGATCGATTTCTTTCCGGCGTGCTGCAGGTACCAGGCGATGTTGCCCAGCGAACCGCCCAGGAAGCTGACGCCGCCTCCGGCGAAGGTGATCTTCGACGTGGAGGCGAAGACCAGCGGCCGGTTCGGATGGTTCGCCGCCGCGGCCAGGCCCAGCACGTCGACCTGGCGGACGAAGTCGTGGGTGAGCGTGTGCACCGGGTACGCGTTGTCCCACAGGAGCCGGAAATCGCTTGCGGCCGTTTCCATCTGCACCAGCCGGCGGACCGTCTCCCAGGAGTAGGTGACGCCCGTCGGGTTCGAGTACACCGGCACCGACCACATGCCCTTGATCGCCGGATCCGCGGCGACGAGTTCCTCGATGAGGTCGACGTCCGGACCCTCCTCGCCCATCGGCACCGGAATCATCTCGATGCCCAGGCTCTCGGTGATCGCGAAGTGCCGGTCATAACCCGGCGAGGGGCACAGGAACTTGACGCCCGGACCGTCCCGGAGCTCGTCGATCCACGGCCGCGGCGAGTCGACGCCGCCGTGCAGCAACGAGAAAACCACCACGTCGTGCATGAACTCGAGGCTGGCGTTGTTGCCGGCGATCAGGTTGGGCACCGGGATGCCGAGCAGCTCGCCGAAGATGGCGCGCAGTTCCGGCAGGCCGTGCAGGCCGCCGTAGTTGCGGGTGTCGGTGCCGTCGGCGTCGCGGAACGCGTCGCGTCCACCTCCGGGAAGCTCGAGCAACGCGTTGGAGAGGTCGAGCTGCGCCGGTGACGGCTTACCGCGGGTCAGGTCGAGGTGGAGCGCTTTGGCCTGCAGTTCGGCGTAGTTGCGCTTCTGCAGATCGTGCTGCGCGAGCAGTTCGTCTCGGCCCAGCGACTGAAACGACACTGCTCGCCTTTCACCGTGGTCGGTGGAATCTCTGAAACGTAAGGGGACCCCGCGCACCCGCCAGAGCCCATTGACCCTTGCTGCCTTCCGGCCCTGGGGGAGTTCACAGGATAGACGCCGCGCGGGGTCCAACGAGAGTGTAATACCCGCGTCGAACCGATCTGCCGCCGAGCGACGGCCGAGCAGATTTGTGGGGCCAGCAGGGGGGTCGGCTACCATGGCCGACGGAGGATTCGCCTAGTGGCCTATGGCGCTCGCCTGGAACGCGGGTTGGGTTAATAGCCCTCAGGGGTTCAAATCCCCTATCCTCCGCACTCAGCCCGGGATGCGACCGGCTGGCCGACAGCCGGTCGCATCCCGGGCGAACAAGATCGAGGAGGGGTATGGGCCGCACCGCCGCGGTGATCTGGCACGCGTCGTTTTCCGTTGCCGCCGGTGTCCTCTACTTCTTCTTCGTGCTGCCCCGCACGTCGGAGCTGCTGGGCGAGACTTCTCCCACGCTGGGGACCGCGCTTCGCATCGTGACCGGCGCCCTCATCGGGCTGGCGGCGTTGCCCGTCGTGTTCACACTCCTGCGCACCCGTCGCCCCGAATTCGGCACCCCGCAGATGGCGCTGACCCTGCGGACGTCGTCGATCGGGCTGCATGTACTCGCCGGTGTTCTCATCATCGGCGCCGCGATCAGCGAGATCTGGCTCTCTCTCGACTCCGCGGGTCAGTGGCTGTTCGGGATCTACGGTGCGGCGGCTGCCCTCGCGTTGCTCGGGGTGTTCGCTTTCTACCTCGCGTTCGTCGCCGAGATGCCGCCGCCCCCGCCGAAACCGTTGAAGGTCAAGGAGCGCAAGAGCAGGCGCGGACGCAAGAGCACGACCGACGACGCCGACGAGACCGACGAGACCGAGCCGGCAACGGCCGAAGTCATCGAATCGTCAGCGAACGCCGAATCATCGGACGACGTCACGGTCACCGAGGACGATCCTGCGCCGACGGCCGAGACCGACGTCGACTCCGGGTCGCCTGACAAGACGAGCCCGACCTCGGAGGATGCTGACGAGGACCAATCTGCCGAGCCTTCCGCCGACAGCGGGGCACTCCAGAATCGGCGTCCGACCGGCAAAGGAACGGTGCTGGGCAGGCGCAAGAGGACTCGTGGCGGCGTCGCAGTCGAGGACTGAGCAGACCCCGTCACATCGACAGCAGCCGACGGCGCGGCCACTATTGATGGGTATGGGCCTGTTTCCCCCGTTTCGTCTACTGATCGCACTGGCTGCGGTCGTGGCTCTGGTCGCCCCTGTGGCGCCGGCCGCCGCCCAGCCCGGCGAACCGCTCGCCGCGGCGGCCCAGGCGGAAGCGTCGGTGGTGCGCATCGACACCAGAGTCGACTATCAGGGTGTCATCGGCCTGGGGACCGGCATCGTGCTTGATCCCGGCGGCCAGGTCCTGACCAACTTCCACGTCGTTCAGGGTGCCGACCAGATCACCGGAACGGTGGGCGGCCGCTCTTACCCGGCAACTCTCGTCGGTTACGACCGCGGACGCGACGTAGCGGTTCTACAACTCCTCGGGGCGGCGGGGCTACCGCCCGCGGCCATCGGCGACGCGAACGTGCTGGTGCCCGGTGAACCCGTAGTGGCCCTCGGCAACGCGATGGGCACCGACGGACCGCTCACCCGCGAGGTCGGCACCGTCACCGGGTTCGGTCGGACGGTCAACGCCGAGGACACTCTGACCGGCACCTCCGACGAGCTGACCGGCCTTCTGGAGTTCGCCGCGCCCGTGCGCGCGGGCGACTCCGGCGGTCCGGTGGTCAACAGCGCCGGTCAGGTTGTCGGCGTGACGACGGCCGCGTCGGTGAACTTCCGGATGGGGCCCGGCGGCAAAGGCTTCGCGATCCCCATCAACGATGCGATGAGCGTCGCCGGCCAGATCCGGGCCGGGGTCCCCTCCGACACCGTCCATATCGGCCCGCCCGTGCTGCTCGGTGTCGGTGTGCGTACCGCGCCGCGGGATCAGCCGGGTGTCCTCATCCAGGAGGTCATGATCGGCGGGCCGGCAGAGCGCGCCGGCCTGATCGCCGGTGACATCCTGGTCGCACTGGACGGCGTCACGCTGGACTCGACGAACACGCTGACCTCGGTGCTGGATCGGCACTACCCCGGCGACGTACTCGACCTGACATGGGTTGATCGCAGAGGAGCGGCCCGCACCGGCACCGCGTTGCTGACACCCGGCGTCAATTGACCCAATCCTTCCGGACTGCACGCCCAGGAACCCTATGCTGAGCGAGTGCCCAACAATGCGCCCTATCGGGTCGTCCAGTGGACGACGGGAAACGTCGGAAAGAGCTCGGTCGCCGCGATAGCCAGGAACCCGACCCTCGAACTGGTCGGCTGCTACGCCTGGTCCGACGACAAGACCGGCCGTGACGTCGGCGAACTCGTCGGACTCGAACCGCTGGGGGTCTGCGCCACCAACGACGTCGACGCGTTGCTGGCGCTGAAGCCCGATGTGGTGGTCTACAACCCGATGTGGAACGACGTCGACGAGTTGGTCCGCATCCTCGAATCCGGTGTGAACGTCGTGGCGTCGGCGTCGTTCATCACCGGGCACAACCTGGGCGACGATCGGGAGAAGCTCGCGGATGCGTGCGAGCGCGGCGGATCGACGCTGTTCGGCTCCGGCGTCAGCCCCGGCTTCGCCGAGATGCTCGCCATCGTGGCAGGCACCGCGTGCGACCGCATCGACAAGATCACCATCGCCGAGTCCGCCGACACCACCCTGTACGACTCCCCGGAGACCGAGCGACCCGTCGGCTTCGACATGGCCATCGATGATCCCGACTTGGCGCCGATGGCCGCGAAGGGGACCGCGGTGTTCGCCGAAGCCGTGCGACTGGTCGCAGACGCTCTCGGCATCGAGCTCGACGAGATCACCTGCGTGTCCGAATACGCCCAGACGACAGAGGATCTGCCGATGGCGTCGTGGACCATCAAAGCCGGACATGTGGCGGGCGTCTTCGCCAGCTGGCAGGGAATCGTCAACGGCAAGACCGTCATCGACATCAACGTCCGCTGGAAGAAGGGCCAGACCCTCGAGCCGGACTGGCAGCTCGACGGCGACGGCTGGAAGATCACCATCGACGGCAGGCCGACGGTCAACATGACGGTCGGCTTCCTGCCGCCTCCGGACATGATCGAGAACGCCAAGACGCTCGAGGACTTCTTCGTCCTCGGCCACATCATGACCGCGCTGCCGCCGATCCACGCGATCCCGGCAGTCGTCGCCGCGGCGCCCGGGATCGCGACCTACAACGACCTGCCGATGCCCTTGCCGCGCGGAGTGGTGCACGTCGGCTGAGCTGCGTTTCGAAGATCTCATTGGATTTCGGGGCGCTCATGCGCTGACATTGACCGGTGAGCACACGCGGATGGCTGCTGTTCGCCGCGATGAGCGTCATCTGGGGTATCCCCTACCTGCTGATCAAGGTCGCCGTCGAGGAAGTCTCGGTACCCGTGCTGGTGCTGGTGCGGACCGCGGTCGGTGCGATGGTGCTGATTCCGCTGACGTTGAGCCGCGCCATGTGGACTCCCGTCATCACGCACTGGAAGCCGGTGGCGGGATTCGCGTTCTTCGAGATCATCGCGGCGTGGCTTCTGTTGACCAACGCCGAACGCCACATCTCCAGTTCGCTCACCGGTCTGCTCATCGCGGCCTCACCGATCGTGGCAGCGCTTCTTGATCGGCTCACCGGCGGCGAACACCGGCTGACGCCCATTCGACTCGCCGGACTCGGCGTCGGAATAGCCGGTGTCGCAGTGCTTGCCGGCCCCGCGCTGACCGGCGGGAGCGCATGGCCGGTGACCCAGGTGCTGATGGTGGCCGTCTGTTACGCGATCGCGCCGCTGATCGCCGCGCGTTACCTCGGTGGCGTGCAGGCGTTGCCGCTGACGGCTGCCTGCCTCGGCCTGGCCGCGATCGTCTATGCGGGTCCCGCGGCGGCGACCTGGCCCGAGGTGGTGCCGTCACCTCGGGTCATCGTGGCACTCGCACTGCTCGCCGTGATCTGTACCGCGCTCGCGTTCATCGTGTTCTTCGCGCTGATCCGGGAAGTCGGCGCGGCGCGCGCGTTGGTGTTCACCTACGTCAACCCCGCGGTGGCACTCGCTGCGGGTGTCATCGTGCTGGACGAGCCGCTGACGCCCTGGCACCTGGTGGGCCTGGCACTGATCCTCGCGGGTTCGGTGTTGGCGACCCGGCGCACCGCAGCTGAAATTGTGTTGAAGTGACGTCCGGTCTGCGGTGACATGGGACCCATGCCTGCAGCACTCTGGCCGCTCGATGACCTCGTCGTGTCGACCCCACGGCTGTCGCTGCGCTACCTGAATGACGAACTCGGCGAGCAGATCGCCCGGCTCGCCGCCGACGGCATCCACGATCCCGCGACGATGCCGTTCTCGGAGCCGTGGACGGACGTCGCACCGCCGGAACTGCAGTGGAATTCGTTGCGCTACTTCTGGCGCTGCCGAGCGGAAACCACCGTCGAGAGTTGGCATCTCAATTTCGCAGTGCTGGAGAGTGGTGATCCGGTCGGGGTCTGCACCGTCGATGGCAAGCAGTTCCCGTCAACGCACACCGCAACCACCGGGTCGTGGCTGGGTCGCCGCTACCAGAGGCGCGGACTCGGGCGCGAAATGCGCCAGGCAGCACTGCATCTCATCTTCGCCGGGTTGGACGGCGAACGTGCGACAACCCGGGCGTGGCATGACAACATTGCGTCGTTAGGCGTGACGCGGTCGCTGCCCTACATCGAGGACGGCGCCACCCAGGAGCAGCGGCGTGGCAGAGCCGACACCATGCTGGCGTTCTCGATGACCCGCACACAATGGAAGACAGTGCGCCGCAGGGATATCGAGATCAGCGACCTGGCCCCGGTCCGGGGGTTCCTCGGCCTCTAGCTCGCCTGGTTGAGGGGCTGCGGTGGTGGTTCGGGTTGGTAGGGGTGGTACCACTTCCATTGGGCGCGTTCGCCGGTGGGTCCGGGGTAGGGGTCCACTGCTGGTGGGGGTGTGGTGGGGGGTCGGGCCAGGGACCGGTTGGTCAGTGGTCGGCCGGTCTGGTCGGTGACGACCAGTCGGTCGGCGGGGCCGGTGATGGTGATCAGCCCGCGGTGGTGGGCGCGGTGATGGTACGGACATACGAGGGCCAGGTTGCACAGGTCGGTGAGGCCGCCGTCCTCCCAGTGCCGCAGGTGGTGGGCATGCAACCCTCGGGTCGCCCCGCACCCGGGGACCACACAGCAGCGGTCGCGGTGCTCCAACGCCCGACGCAGCCGCCGGTTCACCGTGCGGGTGGCCCGCCCAGCACCGAGGACCTGTCCGTGGCGTTGGAACCACACCTCGCACGTCGCGTCGCACAGCAGGTACTGCCGGTCAGCGTCGGAGAGCAGCGGCCCCAGATGCAGCGAGGCGACGTGGGAGTCGGCGTCGACGTGGATCACCGCGGTGGTCCGCTGTCCGTGGGGGCGCCGCGCCACCTCGGTGTCCCAGCCGGCGTCGATGAGGCTCATGAACGCATCGATCGTGGTGGGGAACGGTGGCGCCTGCTCACTGACCGACTCACCGCCGCCGTCATCACCCGATCCGTGGGCGGCTTTCCAGTCGGCGACGAGCCCGTCGAGGTGGGTGCCCAGTGCGGCGTCGACCGTCGCGGCGTCGCTGTGCGGCAGCCGGATCCGGTAGGTGGTGTGCGTCTGGTCGCTGGTCTTGCTGATCGACCGTTCGGGCTCCGGTGTGGGTTTGGGTGCGGGTCGCGGTGCCGCTCTGAAGGCGGTGCGTAGTTGGGTGACTGTCGCGCTCTCGGCGAGCAGGGCGTAGTGGTCGTCGGAGCCGTCGGCGGCGCGTTCGGCGATGACCCCGACCTGATCTAGTGAGAACCGGCCCTCACGCAGCCCGTCGACGCAACGGGGGAATTCCTCGACCCGTTCGGCGACGGTGACCAGGGTCTCGGCGTTGTGCGGGGAGGTGCCCAGTTTCCAGGCCACCAGCGCGGTCACTGTTTTGGCGCCGGTCGTCGACCACAGCCCGTCGCGATCGATCTCGGCGACGATATCGACGATGCGCCCGTCAATCGCATTCCGTTGACCGGCCAGCTCGGACAGTTCCTCGAACAACACCTCCAGCCGCGCCCCCCGCGGCGGGCTGGGAACGAAACATGGTGCAGCCGAAGACATGACACCATCATCACAGACAGGTCCGACAAGTCCGCTCTGTCAAGCAGTCAGGCCAGAGGAGAAACGAGATCAGCCCACGCTCCGCAGTGTCGAGGCGACGATGTCGATGACCCGCTGGGCCTGCTTCTCGAGGAAGAAGTGTCCGCCGGTGAACATATGCACGTCGCCGCCCGCCGTCGTGTGATCCAGCCACGCCCCCGCCGCGGCCTCGCTGGTCTTCGGATCGTCGGTCGCCGACAGCACCACGACGGGTGCGCTGATCGTGACGTCGGTGCCCCGGTGGTACGCCTGCAACGCACGGTAGTCGTTTCGGAACGCAGGCAGGAACGTGTCCAGAAGTTCCGGGTTGTTGAGCACCCGTGGATCGGTGCCGCCGAGTTGGCGCATCACCTCGACCAGACCGGTGTCGTCCTTGTACTCCCGCTCGTCGCCGTAGTGGCTCGGAGCGCGCGACCCCGACGCGAACACCGTGACCGCCTGCCGCCCCGCCGCCTCGAGTCGGCGGGTGACCTCGAATGCCAGCACCGCGCCCATGCTGTGGCCGAAGAACGCCGTCGGCGCCTCGGGCAGTGTGCCGACCGCGGTGTAGACCTGGTCGGCCATGTCTTCGATCGAGTCGACGAAAGGTTCCTTGTGGCGGTCCTGTCGGCCCGGGTACTGCACGCTGTACACCTCGAATTCGGGAGCCAACGCCGAGGACAAGGGGAAGTAGTAGCTCGCCGAGCCGCCGGCGTGCGGCAGGCAGATGAGCCGGGTGCGCGCGGCGGGCGCGGGATGGAAGGTGCGGATCCAGCGGCTGAGCGGCGGCGGCGTCGTCATGACCCCGGAGGCGGCGCGGCACCAGGCGGCGGCGCGGCGCCAGGCGGCGGTTCGGCGCCCGGCGGCGGCAGCTCCCCGGGCGGTGGCGGCGGCGGCTCGAAGATCCGCAGCACATTGGCCTGCAATTGGGCTCCGGGCGGACCCTCGATCATGACGTCCTTGAGGATCTGCGCCTGCTGACCCTGGACGGTGAACTGGCCGGGCTGAGGCTGGTTCCCACCGACGACCTCGTACTCCACCGTGAACGGAGTTTCCGGGAAAGGATGCAGCCCAACATATTTCGGGTCGATGGTGTAGGTGTAGACGCAGGCACCGGCGGGGTCACAGTTCTGCGCGGTGACGGCCACCCCGATCAGGAACTCGTCGTTGGTCGGCACCGACGGGGGCGGCGGCTGGGGCGGGGTGCGGCGCGGGGGCTCCGCCTGCTGTTGCGTGGGGTTGCTGAAGATCATCACCGACGCGATTCCGATACCACTGGCGAGCATCCCGAGGATCGCAATAGTCGCGAGCAACTTACGGATGGTCACCTCAGCAGGGTAACGGGCTACTCCTCGACGCGGTTACCGTGCTCGTCCCAATGCTCGGCAACCTTCTTGCTCGGCTGGACCCGGGGCGGCTCCCCGGGCATCTTCGGGTAGCTCGGTGGATACGGCAGGTCAGCGAGGCCATGGTCCTCGTCGGCGGCGACCATCTCCAGCAGCGGCTCGATCGACTGCGCTGTCGTGTCGATGTCCGCCCACGGATCGGGCCGCCCGGCGAGGAACTCCGGCACCGTGATGATCGTGTAGTCGTCAGGATCAGCACCACGCAGTTCGTCCCAGGTCAGCGGCGTCGACACCGTGGCGATCGGGGTCTTGCGCGCCGAATACGCCGACGCGAACGTGCGATCGCGGGCGTTCTGGTTGTAGTCGATGAAGATCCGCTCCCCACGCTCCTCTTTCCACCACGACGTGGTCACCGCATCCGGAGCCCGCCGTTCGACTTCGCGGGCCAGCGCGATTCCGGCGCGCCGCACCGCGATGAAGTCCCAGTCGGTGGCGATGCGGAGGAAGACATGCACACCACGACCACCCGACGTCTTGGGGTAGCCGACCAGGCCCAGCTCGTCGAGGAGTGGTTTGAGGACGTCTACGGCGACGGACGCAGCTTCGGCGAACCCGGTGCCGGGCTGCGGGTCGAGGTCGATGCGCAGCTCGTCGGGATGCTCGGTGTCAGGGCATCGCACCTGCCACGGGTGCAGGGTCACCGAGCCCATCTGAGCGGCCCACGCGATCGCCGACGGGTGGGTGATCTTCAGTGCGTCGGCGGTGCGCCCGGACGGAAACGTCACGGTGCAGATCTCGAGGTAATCGGGATGCTTCTGCGGCACCCGCTTCTGGTAGATCTCCTCGCCGTCGATGCCGTCGGGGAACCGTTGCAGATGTACGGGCCGGTCCCGCAGCAGGGTCACCATGCGGTCGGCGACAGACAGGTAGTAATCGACGAGTTTGCCTTTGGTTCCGTCTTTGCCGAGCGCCGGAAAGTACGGCTTGTCCGGGTTCGTGAGCCGGACCTTGATGCCGCCCACGTCGATTTCGGTTGCGGAGCTTTTTCCAGCCATGTCAGGACTCCAGAACGTCGTAGAGGTCGTAGTTCAGCGGAACATCGAGCTGGTCGAAGGTACAGCTGGCCGGGTCGCGGTCCGGCCGCCAGCGCATGAACTTCACCGCGTGGCGGAAGCGCCTGCCGTGGGCGGTGTTTCCCTCCATCTGGTCGTAGGCGACCTCACACACCTTCTCCGGGCGCACCGGGATCCAGCGCTTGTCAGCGGCGGAGTTCCACCGGCTGGGCTCACCGTCGCGGACGTCGTCGCCGAGGCGTAGCGGCTCCAGGTCGGCCAGCATCAACAGCCGCGCCTTGGCGGTGAACGACGCGGCGCCACCGACCATCTGCAGCTCACCGTCATCGCGGTAGAGGCCGAGCAGAACCGACCCGATTCCTTCGCCGCTCTTGTGAATCCGGTAGCCGATCGCGACGCAGTCCGCGTCACGGGCGTGCTTGACCTTCACCATCTCCCGCTTGCCGGGAAGATACGGACCGTCGAGCCGTTTGGCGATGACCCCGTCGAGACCCGCTCCCTCGAACTCCTCGAGCCAGGTTGCGCCTACCTCGGGATCCTCCGTGGTACTGGTGACATGGCACCACTGCTTGTGGAGGACCGCGTCTGCCAGCGCTTCCCGCCGCACCCGGAACGGCTCCTTCATCAGAGAGGTGTCGCCTGTTGCGAGCGCGTCGAACCCGATGAAATGTGCGGGGGTCTCCGCGGAAAGCTTGCACACCCGGGACTCGGCGGGGTGGATGCGCTGGCTCAGCGACTCCCAATCCAACCGGGTGCGGCCGGCGATCTCGCGGGGGACGACGATCTCGCCGTCGAGAACGCAGCGGGGCGCGAGTTCGTCGCGCACCGCATCGAGAACCTCGGGAAAGTAGCGGCCCAGATCCTTCCCGCTGCGCGACAGCAGCACCACCTCGTCGCCGTCGCGGAACACCAGCGCTCGTCTAGTTGACTGAACTTCGGCGAGCCTTCCGGTGGGGTGGGTGCGGCGGGCGGAGGATCCGGTTATGGGCGAGCTGGGTCGAGTGGAGTCAGCCGAGTCGGGCCTGCCGTGGCGGGTGATCTTCCCTGACGACGAGCACCTCGGCGCCTCGTCATACCTGCGGGAGCTGGCGGCTTCGGATTGCAGTCCACTCACAGTTCGAAGTTACGCGTTCGACCTGCTGCGGTGGTTCAGGTTCCTCCACGAGCGCCTGGTCAATTGGGAGCAAGCTGAACGCGTCGACGTCCGTGCCTTCGTCGAGTACCTCCGCGAGACGCCGAACCCGCAGCGCCTGCGCCGGCGCCCGAACAGACCTGCGCCCGGTTCGGTGAACGCTCTGACCGGCAAGGCCGAGCTGCCGGCGAAGTACGCGGCAAGGACGATCAACCATCAGCTCTCGGTGTTGTTCGGCTTCTACGAGCATGCTTGCGCAGCCAACCTGGGACCGCTGGTCAACCCGGTGCCCGCGCAGCGGACTCGTGGCGGCGGCCGTCCGCATTCGCACCATAATCCGATGCAGGACTTCGTCATTCACAAGCGTGCGAACTATAGGCAGAAGACGCCTCGTCCGGTCTGGCGGGGTATTCCGGACGAGGCCGCGACGACGCTGTTCGATGCACTGCGTAGCCACCGTGACCGCGCTCTGGTGAGTTTCTACCTGTCGTCGGGAGTTCGGGCGTCGGAGTTGTTGGGGCTGTGTCACGGCGATCTCGATGCCGGCCGCTATACGGTCACGGTGACCAGTAAGGGCAGCCGGGCGCGGGAGGTGGTGCCGGCGTCGGTGGACTCGTTCGTGTGGTTGGCGCTTTACTTCGCCGAGCAGCAGCCACCCATGAGTCCGGGCGGTCCGGTGTGGTGGACGCGGCGATCGAAGCCTGCGCCGTTGAATTATCACGCGATGCGCGCGGTGCTGCGCCGGGCCAATGACAGCTTGGGGACGAACTGGTCGCTGCACGACTTTCGCCATACGGCCGCGACGCGGTTGCTAGCCGATCCGGCGTTCACGTTGGTGGACGTGCAGACAGTGCTGCGGCATGCCAGCGTTACGACGACGCAGATCTACACCCAGCCGCGACTCGAGGATCTGGTCGGCAAGGTGCTTGAGCATTACGCCCGACCGCCGGTCACGGGGCCGACGATCGAACCGAGCTACGACGCGGCCGCCGTGCGCGAACTGCTTGGACTCCCGCTGTCGTGACGGCCGAGGACGAGGACACGCGGCTGCAGCGCAGTCAGCAGGCCGCGGCGACCCGCGCGGCGGCGGCTCCGTCGATTCAGCTGCTGTCACGGCCCGATTCGCCGCACCTGGCGGCGATCCCACCCGACGATCGGTTCGGACGCACCGGGCGATTGCGAATCATGAAGGGCTACGACGCAAGTCAGCCGCCACCCGAGCTGCCCGCCCAAGCTCACGGCGCCGCGATGCAGCACCGCACCGTGGATGAGCTGTGTGACGCTGTCCGCCGCCATCACCACTCCTACAACCAGAAACGCCGACAGGCGATCGTGCGCGGATCCCGGGCACTGCTCACCCGACTTCACGGCTACCCCGGTGACACCTGGGAGCAGCGCTGGCTGGCCAGCGGCTCGGACGCCGCCCCAAGGACCTGGATGGACCATGCGGACCTGCCCCAGTACAACCGGTGGTCACCCACCCTGCTTGGAATGAACGCGCTGCTGCAACTGCGTGTTCTCCGACCGTCCTACAGCTGGATGCTCGACTCCCGGACGAAGCTCAACACGGCCCAATTCATCGAGCACAACGGCGGCAACGCCCTCACCGAGTTGCGGCAGCTCGACGAGTATCAGTCAGCGCTACTGCGCCATCAACGCGACGCAGAAGCCGGTCTGTCGCGAGTGATGATCCGCACCGGCAAAGCCATCGAGCAGGTCACCGGCGACGACCTGCTCTACTACGCCGACGTGGTGAAGACCTCAGGGAGGCAACGCCGCGAACATCTACTGTGGGAACTGCTGGTGCGCCTCGGTCCGCTGGCCACTGAAGCCCCGACGTTGCGGGCCGCCTGGTCGGCAAAAGGCAATACACGACAGCACTCGACCGCCACCCTGGTCGACCGCTACGGCATTCCACCTTCGGGCGTACGGGATCTGCTGACGGATTACTTCGAAGAGATTCGCCCCGGCATGGATTACGGCTCGCTAGAAGGCTTGGCCTACCGGATCGTGCGTCTGTTCTGGTGGGAGATCCTACAGATCAACCCCGAGCAAGCCGACCTACGGCTGTCGGCGGACGTCATTACGGCGTGGCGTCAACGACTGTCCGTGACGACCGACGGGCGCGACCGCCGGGATGTCCACTCCGTTTTGTTCGCGATCCGCGGCTTCTACCGCGATTTGGCCGAATGGTCCCACGACGACCCAGTGCGCTGGGGCGTCTGGGTGGCACCTTGCCCCGTCCCGCGAGAACTGAGCCGAGCGGCTGCCAAGAACAAGCGGCGCCAACAAAGTCAGATGCAAAGCCGTACCCGCGTACTGACGCCGTTGCTGCCGACGTTCCTGACCGCCGTGAACGAACACAAGCAGCGCAGCGCGCTGTTCCTGGAGAAGGCTCGCGCCGCCGAGCACGATATCCAGTTCGAGATCGACGGCTACGTGTTCGTGCGGGATGCGCCGCCGGAGCGTCTGGCAATCGACGAGCGCGCGCGGGTGTGGGCCCGGCTGGCGCCGGGACAACCGCGACCGAACTGGATCCGCGGCGAGGCCAAGCGCATCGATGTCACCGGTGTGGAGGATGACGGATTTTGGTGCTGGGCGGTCGCCGAGACCCTGCGCCACACCGGTATTCGCGTCGAAGAGCTGATGGAGCTGACGCAGCTGTCGCTGCGCCACTACACCGCATCGACCACCGGAACACTGGTACCGCTGCTACACATCGTGCCGAGCAAGACCGACTGCGAACGACTGGTGCCGATGACCCCAGAGCTGGTGCAAGTGCTGCTGGCGGTACTGCGGCGAGCCAAGGGCGGCGGTGATCACGTGCCGCTCTCGGTCCGCTACGACGTCACCGAGAAGGTGCACGGTCAACCGTTTCCGCACCTGTTCTCCCGCAGGGTCGGCGCCCGCCAGGAAGTCCTCTCCGGGCACTACTTGCGTGGCATCCTCAGCCATTTGGCGGTAGTGGCCGGACTCAGCGATGCTGGCCAGCCGATCCGGTTCACCCCGCACGACTTCCGCCGCTTGTTCGCCACCGACGCCGTCAACGGCGGCCTTCCGCTGCACATCGCCGCTGCGCTGCTGGGTCACCTGAACCTCGACACCACCCGCGGCTATACCGCGGTGTTTCCCGAGCACCTCATCACCGCCCACCAGGCGTTCATCGAACGGCGCCGGCAGTTGCGCCCGATCGGCGAGGACCGGGTCGCCGAGGCCGACGAATGGTCGGAGTTCGAGAACCACTTCCTGCTGCGTCGGGTGGCCCTCGGTGAGTGCCACCGCCCCTACGGCACGCCCTGCGTGCACGAGCACGCCTGCACGAGATGCCGGTTCTTGCGCGTGGACCCCGCCCAGTTGGGGCGCATCAACGAGATGACCGAGAACGCCGAACAGCGCCTCGTGGAGGCGAAGGATCGTGCATGGCTCGGCGAGGTCGCCGCGCTCGAAGAGAGCATCAAGCATCTGCGCAGCCGGCAATCCGAGGCGGAGCAACGACTCTCAAACGGCAGCAACCCGTTCACCGAGCAGAGACCACAATGAGGCGATGAAGCTCCCCGTCATGCCGCCGGTCTCGCCGATGTTGGCCAAGTCGGTACCTACAATTCCTGCCGACGCCTCCCTATGACGAAGTGGTGTTGACGGCTTCCACTCGATCTGCTTCGGTCGCGAGGAAGTCGGCTAGGGTACTTCGCGACGCCAGAACGGTTCACCGATCAGCATCAGGCCACCGGGACGGAGACTCTTGCTCAGCAGTTCGACGATACCGGCCACACCGCCGCCGATCCAGGTGGCGCCCACGCACGCGGCGACATCGACCACCTTGCCCGCAACGAAGCTGGAAGCGTCGGAGTGCACGAAGGTGGCCTGGTCAGCGACGCCGAGTTCGGCGGCACGGACACGGGCTTGCTCAGTGAACACCGTGCTGATGTCCACCCCAATCCCGGTGACGCGGTGGTCGCGGGCCCACGTGCAGAGCATTTCGCACGACCCGCTGGCGAGATCCAGCACGCGCGTCCCGGGTTCCAGATGCAGTGCTTGGCCCAGGGCGGCGAGCTTGCTAGAGCTAAACGGGTTGTGGATCCGGTGGCTACTTTCGCGAATGGTGAAGATGCGTGGAAGATCCACGAGAGATACTCCTTGGGTTTGATTCAGTCCTGGCATGCGCGGAGGACAGTCGACCTGAGTCGGCTGCCGTTGCTCGGACCGTCACCAATACACCTCGTTCGGACGCATGGCTCTTCAACCGGATGAACCTAACCTTCCGTGTTAGACGTTTCCACCCAATATCTGAGAGATGGTCAATCCCGTGGAACGGGTCCGAGCACCGTCGCGAACGATCTCATCGAGCAGCGACCGCTGGCCGCCATCGCTGTCGTTGGCCTGCTGAACTACGGTGAGCATGGGCGTACCTTCCCAACCGGATGAGTGTCGCGGGGATCGATGGCCGCCTCGGTGGTTACGGCTGACCTTCGTTGAGCAACTGGACCATCTTTTTGATGACCACCAATCCGTCAGCGAGCGAGTCGATCTCGTTGTCGGAGAGCTGGTCGAGGATTCCCGCCAGAGCCGTACGCCGGGCCTTGCGGGAATTGTCGGCGACGCGCTGCGCATTGGCGCTGAGCCGCAGTCGGCCCACGCGCCGGTCCGTCGCGTCCACCTCGCGGATCACCAGACCGTCACCGGACAGCTTGGTGACCAGCGTGGAGGCGGTGTTGGCCGCCATGCCGAGTTCTGCCGCCGCGGCGCTCACCGAGATCCCAGGCTGTCGACCGATGAGCCGCACGAGGTCAGCTTGCGACTCGGGCAGTCCGGTGGTGAAGGCGCGACCGGCCGTCCGACGCACCTGACGACGGAAACGCCCGTGGGTGTCGAAGATGTCAGCTGCGATCTCGGAGTGGGTGGCCACACCTTGCATAATACCTCTGGGTCCGAGCTATTATGCGCATGGCTCGGTGTGTGCGTACCTAGGAAGGAGTTGCGCGGCCGCCCATCCAGAAGCCATGCCTACCGGGCGGAGACGCCATCGCTCGGTTCTTGCCGGCGCCCGTGAGTGGTGACTGCTTCAGCCGGTGCAGCGCGCCGTGCGCGCATGCACGGCGCTCGGCGTTGACCGTTCGGCAACGTGAAATCTCTTGACACAACCGAAGGAATCACATGTCATACCCTGATACCGAGACCCTGACAGTCACCGAGGGTGGCCAGCCAATCCAGTTCACCTTCGATGAGATGCTGCGATACCACGGCTTCGGCTTTCCCGGCGGGGTGGCCCATGCGTTCAAGGTCATGGAACGCGGCTTCCCGCTGTTGGACGACGGTAAGGCGCCCGAGCGGGCGGACCTGTCCATAGAGACTGCGTTCCCCGGTCCCGGAGGCCGCGACGCATTTGAGATCGTCACTCGGGTCGTGACCGGCGGGCGCTATCACGTCGACGTGGCGCTGGCCGGCGACGATATTCTGCAAAGTCCCAAGGGCAAGTATCTTTTCCGGTTGAAGTACCGGGGCCGGACCGTCGACCTCACGTTGCGTCCCGGACTTGTTGCCGACGAGTTCATCACGCTGGCAAGAAAAGTAGAACGTAGCCCTGAAGAGGAAGAGCGTCTCGTCTGGCTGAAGAAGGATATGGCTCAACGCCTTCTGAGCCACCCGGCAAAGGACGTCTACGACGCCACAATTCGGTGATGTGATCCTGTGCTGAAGGCGATCCGTCGGATGCCGGACCGTCTGGGGCAGTGCGCTTTTGGTGCGTGCGGTCGCCGCCGCCATCGATTTCGCGTTGCCGTGCCTGGCCTTGGACGGTCCGACCCGTCCGAGTGGAGAAGTGCCTAAACGCCGGACGTGATCCGGCAATACAGACTATTGACCTTCACACCGCTAGTTCTGCACCGCAATGACTTTCGCGTCGACACCCTGTCGGCCGGCACGAAGTTGCAAAGTGCGTCGGGCGGTGTGACGTGCTATTCGCGAGACAACTGTCCGGCTCTCCTGCGCGCGCAATTCAATTGGCTCCGGCCACCTTTCGTCTCTACGGAGAGGTAGCCGGAGCATTGTTCGCGTGCTAAACAGGACAGGTAGCTTCGCCTAACCTAAGGAAGTTGACTTGACCTGTTACCTCAGGCTGCATGAAGTCGCAATCGCAGTGCACCCGACGCCTGGGCCGGGCCAGAGCGGTGAGATGGACTGGGACGAGATCCACCGTTTGTGGACCCTCGCCGGCGGGGTCGACGGCCGCGATGCCGCGCTTGACGCGATGCCGGTCACGCTGCTCGACATGGACGACCTGCCCGACGCCGACCTGGAGGGGTTTGCCGGTCTGATCATCGCGGGTCGCGCGGACCAACTGCTGCTTGCCCGAATGAAACAGCGCATCGCCGGCCTGCTCGACCGGGGTGGTGTCGTGGTGTTCAGCGGCCAACTCGCGGAGGACTGGCTGCCCGAAACCACGACATTCGAGTGGCATCAAAGCAACGCGGACACCGCGGGATCGCCGGTGCTCGCCGACCACCCGGTCTTCGCCGGCGTCGCGCCCGCAGAGCTCGGGCACTCGTTCCTCTACGCCAATGGCTGGCATCGGCCACCGGAGCATGCCGAAGTGATCGCGTGGCGAGCCGACGAGACACCGGGCACCTACGTCGCGAAGGCGGGGAGCGGCACGGTTCTGGTGCACAGTGGCAACAACCTGATCGCGAACGGCGTCACCACCACCACGGCTGCACGGATCATGCCGCAGCTGGTCCAGTGGATCGCGGGAGCCACCCGATGACCGGACTGGTTGCGCTGACCAGCGGATCGGCCGCGGAAACTGCGACATTCGCCGAGCCGCACCACCGCGCACACCTCGATGCGGTGGTGTACACCGGCGCGACGGGATACCCGGCAATTGACGACGCGGAGGCGGTCTGGGTGCCCGAGGGGACCCCCAGACGCCGGTTGTCCCGACTGGCTCCGCAGCTGGAGGCATTGCTGAACCGCGGGGGGATCGTGCTGATGTTCGGTGAACAGCAAGGGGGATGGCCACATTCGCTGCGCTGGACCTTCCGTCCGGTCGGTGGCGCGGGACAGACCCGCATCGGCGGGACCTGGTCGCACACCGAGGTAGGCGCCGCCGGGCAGGCCCTGCACCACCACGGTGTGCTCGATGCACCCGATGGCGCCGAAGTGTTACTCAGCGCGCCCGACGGGTCGGCCGTCGCCTACCTGGAGCGGCCCGCCTCGGGCGGCACGCTGATGGTCAGCACCATCGATCCACTCGCGCATTACGGCCACACCAGGGCGCCCGCCAGCGCGCGGTTCCTGGCCGCCTTTCTGCCGTGGGTGACGACGACCCTGCTACCCGGGAGTGTGCGATGAAATACCGGTGGGGCGCACTGATGTGCGCGTCTGCGTTGCTGGTGGGCGGATGTGCCGATAAGGGCTCAGGACCCAGTGCCGGCCCGGACACGGTTGACCGGCTCACCGTGGCAATCCCGTTGGACGTCGGCCCGGTCAACGTCTTCGTCGAGCACGAGGAATGGATCAGCGAGTTGGTCTACGACAAGCTCGTCGCACCGTCTCCCTTTGTCGACGACCCGCAACCGTGGCTGGCCTCGGAGGTCACCATGGTCGATCCCAGCACCTGGGAAGTTACCGTCCGAGACGACGTCACCTGGCATGACGGGGAGCCGTTCACCGCCGCCGATGTGGAGTTCACCTTCGCCTACGCCCAAGAGGCCGACACCGGCCGCTGGACGCACCACATCACGGAGATTCCTGAGATCTCCTCGACGACCCGAATCGATTCCGACACAATACGTTTCGAATGCGCGTTTCCCTGCCCGGAGCTCGGCACGGTGACACTTGCCGACCTCCCGATCCTGCCCAAACACATCTGGTCGCAGATTCCGCCGGAGAGCGTCAAAAAGGTCACCGCACTGCCGATCGGCACCGGCCCATACCGGCTCGCCGAGTACGACCCCGTCACCGGTTACCGATTCACCGCATTCAGCGAATATTTCGGTGGCAAGCCGCGGGTGAACGAACTGGTGATGCCGGTCATCGAAGACCCCTCGGCCACATTCACCGCGTTGCGCGCGGGTGAGATCGACGTGGCCGCCCGTCAGGTTCCGCCGGAGTTGCTGGACGAGTTCGAGGCCTCCGACACGATCGAGGTCGTGAACACCACCCCGCTCGAACAGGTCGACCTCCGGATGAACTACACCAAACCGATGTTCGCCGACGCCCGGGTGCGCAGCGCGGTATCGCTGGCGCTGGACAAGGAGGAACTGCTCGACGTCGTTGTGTTGGGTCGCGGACGCGCAGCGACGATGGGACGCATGCATCCCGACTCACCGTGGGCCGATCCAGAGGCCTCCACGCCGACCGACCCGGAGCGGGCACGCGCGATCCTCGACGAAGCCGGGTATCGCGACACCGACGGCGATGGTCTCCGGGAGAGCCCCGATGGCGCTCCGCTCACGCTCACCGTGGAGGTGAACGGCGCCGAACCCACGCAGGTCCGTGCCGCCGAGGTGGTCGCCGAACAGCTCGGTGACGTCGGGCTGGCAGTCAATGTGCGGCCCCTGGACGCCGGCCGGCACGCTGCATCCGGCAAGGACATGGAGACCTTCGACCTCCTGGTGCGGGACGGAGTCCCGCATACCGTGGCCGACCCCACTCAGTATGTGCTGAGCCTGTTCTCGGGCTCCTCCTGGAACCTCGACGAATACCCGTACCCGGAACTCCAGCAGAAGATCGACCGCTGGAAGCAGACCGCCACGCTGGAAGACCGGCGCGAGGCAGGCTTCGAGATCCAGCGACTGTTGAACGAGGTGCCGCCGGTGGTTGCGCTCTACCATCCCGACAAGTACTTCGCCTACCGGATCGGTAGCTACGGCGGGTTCGTCGACTCACCGGGGTACGGCATCATGCACAAATGGTCGTTGATTCCGCGAGACCGGGCTGAGGCGGCCAACGCCGTGGTGACACCGTGAGGCACCCGTACCTGCCCGACGTAGCACGGACGACGGTCCCGGACGGATGAGGCCCGGCCGGCTACTGGCGAGGGCCGGGCAGTACGCGCTGGTGTTGTGGGTCGCGGCCACACTGAATTTCGCGCTGCCACACCTCTCCGGTGGCGATCCGGTCGTCTACCTGTACGGCGAGAATGGCGATCTGGCACCGGAACTATTGGAGGAGATCCGGGCCAGCTACGGATTGGACCGGTCCATCCTCGAACAGTACGGCGCATTTTGGGCTGACTTGGTACGGGGTGACCTGGGGACATCGGTCGAGTTCAACCGGCCGGTGGTCGACATTCTGCTGGACTACCTGCCCTGGACGGTTGCGCTGGCCGCCGTATCGATCCTGCTGGCTTTCGTCATCGGCACCCTCCTGGGCGCTTGGGCGGCCTGGCGGCGCGGCACCCGTCGCGACGCGGGCTCGGTCATCGGGGTCCTCCTGCTTGACGCCATGCCCAGCTTCTGGATCGGCATGATCCTCGTCGCAGTATTCGCGGTGCAGCTCGGGATCTTCCCGTCCTACGGTGCCGCGGCGATCGACGGCGACGGCCTCGGATGGCTCGCCGACGTCGCCGCGCGCATGGTGTTGCCGGTGGCCACGCTGGTACTCGCCACGCTCGGCGGATTCTTCCTGCTGGCCAGGGCGACGATGACAACCGTCCTGGACGAGCCCTTCGTCCGGCTCGCCCGGGCCAAAGGCCTCTCCGAACGACGGATCGTGATCACCCACGCCCTGCGGAACGCGCTGCTGCCGGTGTACACCAACGTGACGCTCGCCGTCGGGACGCTGGTATCCGGGGCTGTCGTCGTCGAAACGGTCTTTGCGTATCCCGGGATCGGCCGGTTGATCTTCAACGCGGTCACGGCGAGGGACTACCCCCTGCTCCAGGGCGGGTTCCTGTTGATCACGGTCGGCATCGTGGCGGCAAATCTGTTGGCAGACCTCACCTACCCACTCCTCGATCCTCGGGTACGACCCGAGCGGCGAGAGTCCGCCGTGACGACAACGGGCACCGCGGTGCCGTCATGAGGACCCGCTCGCGGCGGCTCGCGATGGTCGGCCTCGCCCTCCTCGGGGTGCTGGTATTCGTTGCCTTGGCGGCACCGCTGCTGGCGCCCTACGCGCCGAGCGATCGGGTCGGGCGGCCATTCTCGGCCCCGTCGGCCGCGCATCTGCTGGGCACCAACGACGTGGGGCACGATCTGCTGTCCGAGCTGATCTACGGCGCGCGCATCTCCCTGCTCGTCGGAATCGTTGCGGCGCTGGCGGCGACGGTCATCGGGGCGAGCGTCGGACTGCTCGCGGGCTACGCCCGAGGCTGGGTGGACACCGTATTGATGCGCTTCGTCGACGTGGTCTTGGCACTGCCGGTGCTGCCGTTGACCATCGTCATCGGGGTGTTTGCCGGGCCGGGCCTAATCACCCAGGTCATCGTCATCAGTGCCGTGATCTGGGCCGGTATCTCGCGCGAGCTGCGGGCACAGGTGCTTTCCCTGCGCGAACGTGACCACATCCAGGCCCTGCGCGCGATGGGCGCCGGAGCAGGCCACGTCCTCCCTCGACACATTCTGCCGGCGGTTGCCCCGCTGCTGGTGCCGCAGTTCGTCCTCGCCACTAAGTCCGCGATCCTCTTGGAAGCGTCCCTCGCCTTCCTCGGACTTGGTGATATCACCGCCAAGAGCTGGGGTTCCATGCTCTCGAACGCACACGCCCGCAGCGCCTTCCTCACCGATGCCTGGCTGTGGTGGGTGGTCCCACCGGGCCTCGTGATCGCACTCACCGTCCTGGCCTTCGCACTGCTCGGCTACGCGTTCGAAGAACGCGCCCGGCCCTCGCTGCGCGACGGTCAGCCGCCTCGATCCGCGCCCACCCGTGCTGCCGGCCCGGTCGACTTGGGTGCGCCGCCACTGGTGATCGAGAATCTGACCGTCACGTATCAGTCCGACCGTGGTGTCGTCACAGCCGTGGACGGTCTGAGTGTCACCGTCGAGGCAGGTGAGCTGGTCGGCGTGGTCGGGGAGTCCGGTAGCGGCAAATCCACGGTCACCGCGGCCGCCATCGCGCTACTGCCGCCGGCCGCGACGGTGATCGCGGGCACCGTCGCGGTACAGGGCCGAGACCTGGCGACGCTCACAGCCGAGGAGCTGCGGGCACTGCGCGGGGACCGGATCGCGTTGGTGCCGCAGGACGCGATCAGCGCGCTGAACCCGGTGCGCACTGTCCGCGCGCAGCTCGCCGAGGCAGTTCGCGCACACCGGTCGGTCACGCGGGCCACGGCACGCGCGCGTGCCGACGAGCTGCTGAACCTGGTCGGGCTCGACCCGGCTCGGGCCGGGAGCTATCCGCACCAGTTCTCCGGCGGCATGTGCCAGCGCGTCGTCATTGCGATGGCACTGATCAACGACCCCGCAGTGGTGATCGCCGACGAACCGACCAGTGGTCTCGACGGCGTCGTTCAGGGTGAGATACTCGACCTGCTCGATGACATACGTCACCGGCTGAATCTCGCATTGCTGATCGTGTCGCACGATCTGAGCGTGGTCGGGCGGATCGCCGATCGGATCGCGGTGATGCAGGCCGGTCGGATCGTGGAGGTCGGCCCGACCGAACAGGTGCTCACCGCATCCGCGCACCCCTTCACCCGAAGTCTGGTCGACGCGGTACCGCGCCTCACGACCGCGGGAACACCAGCGTGATCCGCGAGCAGTCACCCGCGCTCGACGTCAAGGGGCTCATCGTGAGCTTCGGTGCGGTGCGGGCTGTCGACGAGTTCGATCTCCAGATCGCGGCGGGGGAAACCGTCGGCCTCGTCGGCGGGTCCGGCGTCGGCAAGTCAACCGTCGCGCGGGCCGTCGCCGGACTCGTCACGCCCGACTCGGGAGCCATCCGGCTGGACGGGGTCGACCTCGTAGGACTGCGCCAACGGGCTGCGCGGCGCCAGCGGCGGCGGTTGCACCTTGTGTTCCAAGACCCTTACGCGGCCCTGCCCCCGACGCTGCGAGTCCTCGACATCGTCGCCGAACCGCTGGTCATCCACCGCATCGGCGACCGGGAAGAGCGCCGGGAGCGAGCCGCCGATGCTCTGAACGCCGTCTACCTGCATCCTCGCCACCTCACCCGATACCCGCATCAGCTGTCCGGCGGCGAACGGCAACGAGTGGCTTTCGCCAGGGCGCTGGTGACCGAGCCTCGGCTGGTGCTCGCCGATGAGCCCACCCGGATGCTCGATGCGACGCTGCGCCGCGACATCGTGGACCTGCTCAGCGAAATGGCCGCCACCAAAGGTGTCGCGATCCTGCACATCACCCACGACCTCGCCCTGGTCGGGCACGGCTGTGAACGGGTGGCCGTCATGCGGCGGGGCCGGGTCGTCGAGCATGGGCGCACCACCGAGGTGTTCGACGCGCCTCAGCACCCGTATACCGCCGCGCTGATCGCGGCCGCTCAACGCAGGAGGGCGAAGCAATGACCTTCGGAATTCTCGGCATGGACACCCATTCAGCGAAACGGCCCGCTCCGCGGATGTGTTGCAGCAGCTTCGTGGCTTCGACGGTCGCGTCACGGTGAACCGTCCGCTTCCTGCTGCACTCCCGCTACCACGCCTGAGGCGAGTTGATGTTTCTACGCCGCCGCCTGCTCGAAGACTTCTCTAGCTAGTTCTCCAGTCACCAAATCGGGTTGACAAGTTCAGTGAAGAAAGCCGTCCCACTTGGGTTCATACGACCAGACGCCGGCCTCGGACGGCACCTTGGCCTGCGCCTTGGCCAGCATCGGTTCCAGCGGCGGCCGCACAGGGAGATCCATGGTTTCCATACTCACGTAGACCGGTGTACCCAGACAATGTCATCGAATCCGCTGCGACGTTCTAGCTCAATTGAACAGACCGGCTTCGCGCAGGACCGTTCCGTACGCGTTCAGATCGGCGGCGAAGAGTTGCGGTTGCTCGAAGGCGGCAAAATGCCCGCCGCGGTCCTGATGTGTGTAGTGCACCAGGTTGTAGTGCTTCTCTGCCCAGACCCGCGGCGTCTGCAGGATCTCGCACGGGTACACGGCATAACCGGTCGGCACGTCGACCCGGCCCTTCCACGGGCTCAGCGCACCGGTCCCGGCCCGTTCGGATTCGCAGTACAGCCGCGCGGCCGATGTCGCGGTGCACGTGAGCCAGTACATCATCAGGTTGTCGATCAGCCGGTCGGTGCTCACCGGCATGCCGTCGCGGCTGTCACACCACGCCGCGAACTTCTCCAGGATCCAACCGGCCAGTCCGATCGGTGAGTCGTCCAGCCCGAAACCGACCGAATGCGGTCGCGTCGCTTGCAGCTCCATGTACGCGGTGCCGTTGGCCACCTGCGCTGATGTCCGGACGATGGCGGCGACCTCGTCCTCGGTGACGCCCGCCATGGCATCGGAAGCACTGTCGGGGGGCAGCGCGAACAACATATTGGTATGAATCGCAGCGACATTGGGGGCGAAATGTTCACCGAGGTATCGGGTGACGAGCGCGCCCCAATCGCCACCCTGAGCCACGTACCGGTCATAGCCGAGCTGGACCATGACGTCGTTGACCGCGACGGCCACCCTGGCGACGTCGACCCCCTGTTCCGTCGTCGGGCCGGAGAACCCGTAACCGGGCATCGACACGACAACGACGTGAAAGCGGTCCAGCAGCAGGGGCAGCGTGTCGAGGAACTCGACGATCGAGCCGGGCCAGCCATGGGTGAGAACCAGCGGGATGGCGTCGGGGTCGGCCGATCGAGCGTGCAGCAGATGCACATGCTGACCGGCGGCGGTGGTGGTGAACGATCCCCATCGGTTCAGCTCGGCTTCGGTTGCCCGCCAGTCGTAGCCATTTGTCCACCGCGCGATCACCGATCGCAGGAACGTCTGGTCGGTCCCGTAGTCCGCGCCTGCCCCGTCGACCTCCGCCGGCCAGCGGGCGGATTCCAGGCGGCGTTGCAGATCGTCCAGCTGCGCTTGTTCGACGGCGATGAGGAACGGCCTCACGGACGCGGATCCTTCCGGGCGGTACCGCCGAAGACGGCAGGCAGCAGTTCATTGAAGATGTCGGCGCGTTCCCACTGCAGAAAGTGCCCTGCCCCGGGAACCACCAGCGGCCCAATACGATTGCTGAACGCCCGCTCGCATCGAGGGACGAAGTCCTCGCCGATGGCGTGGTCGTCCGGCCCGTAGAGGATCAGGGTTCGAACGTCGACAGCGTCCATCAGCGGGAACTCGGGCAACATCCGGCCGTACGCCAGTTGGTAGGTAGCCCACCCCGCGCGTAGCCGGGCCTCGTCGGCGAACGGCTCGGTCATGAAGTCGACGTCGGCCTGCTCGAACGAATACTTCGACCCCCACAGCCTGTTGGTGTACATCGAGGCGACCCACTGCCTGCGCGCCTGCGCCGAGCCCAGCATCGCGGCGAGCTCCTCGGGGAATGCACCCTGCATCCACCGGTAGTCTCCGGTCGGATCCGAGACCGCCGTTCCATCGGCGATGTCGTCGAACACAATTCCGGTGTAGTCCACACCCATGGGTGGCACGGTGTTGAACACACAGAACCCCTCCACGAAGCCGGGGAACCGGTGGATCATGTCGGTCGCCACGACTCCGCCGACGTCGCTCGCGGCGATAATGCACGAGGTGTGGCCGAGGTGTCCGTGCACCAACGCGTGCAGGTCACGTGAGTAGGTCACGAGGTCGTGTTGATCGTCAGGGGGCAGGTCGCTGTCCCCGAACCCCCTCAGGTCGGGCGCGATCACCTCGAAGCCCGACACTGCCAGCGCCTCGATGTTGCGCCACCAGATTCGTTTGGTCTCGGGGTAGCCGTGGATCAGCAGCAGCGGTATCCCACCGACGCCCTCCCGCACGAAGGACAGCGAAACACCCTCGGCAACAACGGCATTCGCGACAGTGAAGGCATCCGGTGCTGGTAGGGCGGGCTGAGCCGGGCGGTGACGTGGGTCGTACCGGAAGGCTGTCATTCTCCCCGTCGCTACGCTCGCCCCGGCCTACCGGGCTCCTCGTACCAGCCGACCCGGACGCGCACCCGTGTCTGCACCGTGCCGGCGCGTCACGACTCCGCTGACGACGGTGGCGTCGTAACCGGACGCCCCCTGGACCAACCGGTGACCGCCGGCGGGCAGGTCGTAGGCCATCCGCGGGGCGTGCAGTGTGAGCGCGTCCATGTCGATCACGTTCACGTCGGCCTTCTTGCCGACGCTGATGACGCCGCGGTCGGTCAGCCCGAACAGCTGTGCGGTGTCGTGCGCCTGCTTGCGGATCACGTACTCCAGCGGCAGCGTGGCACCGCGATGGCGGTCTCTCGCCCAGTGCGTCAGCAGGAACGTGGGGTAGGACGCGTCGCAGATCATGCTGCAGTGCGCGCCCCCGTCGGACAGTCCCATCACACCGGCGGGATGGGTGATCATCTCGCGGATCGCGTCGTGGTTTCCGTTGGAGTAGTTGAACATCGGGAACATCAGCATGTTGCCGGCATCGGCCTCCAGCATCAGGTCGTACATCGTCGCCAGCGGATCCTGGCCACGCTCGCGCGCGATCGCGGCCACCGTGTCCTCGTCGGTGGGCTCATAGTTGGGCGGCTCGCCGAGGTAGTACAGCCGCTCCGTCACGTTCTGCGCCAGCGCGAACATGCCGTCGAAGAGCTTCGTCGGATCGATCGGCATGTCGTCCTCGGACAGGATCGCAGCCCGCACCGCGGGTTCGGCCAACCGTGCGGCGAGCTCCTCCCGGGTGCACTCGGCCTTCAACCGCCGGTAGGTGGGACGGTGGGTGAACGCGTGGTGGCCCGGGAAGCCGAGCAGCATGCCGAACGGGCGGGCGGCGATCTGCGGGTGCAGTCGGCTGCCCGCCTCGTGCGCGGCCGCCGAGATGTCGAGTTGTTCACGCCACAGATTCGGGTCGGCGTCGACCTGGATCAATGCGAAGCTCAGCGCGCAATCGATCTCGCCGCCGAGCCGTTGCATCCACTCCAGTTCCTTCTTCGGCGCGACGATGTCCTCTCCGGCTGCCCCCTGGGGCGCGAGCTCGAACACCCCGGCGCCACCGGCGGCCATCGCATGGCCGAGCGCGAACAGTTCGTCTTCGGCGGCATATGTCCCAGGCACAGGTTCGCCGTCCATGGCGCGGTGGGCGATCGTGCGCGACGACGAGAAGCCCAGTGCGCCGGCCTCGGCGGCTTCGCGGACCAGCCGGCTCATCGCCGCGATGTCCTCCGCGTTGGCGGGTTCGTTGCGGGCGCCGCGCTCCCCCATCGCGTACGCGCGCACCGTGCCGTGCGCGATCTGGCTGCCGAAGTCGACGGCCAGTTCCCGCTTGCCGATCACGTCGAGGTACTCCGCGTAGCTCTCCCAGCCCCACGTGATGCCCTCGGTCAGCGCCGTCCCCGGGATGTCCTCGACACCCTCCATCAGGGCGATCAGCCATTCCTCGCTGCCCGGGCGCACCGGCGCGAATCCGACACCGCAGTTGCCGGCGACGACGGTCGTCACCCCGTGATTGCTGGACGGCTCCAGCACGCTGTCCCAGCTGACCTGACCGTCGTAGTGCGTGTGGATGTCGACGAACCCGGGCGCCACGATCTTTCCCGTGGCATCGATGGTCTCGGTGGCGTTGCCCTCCAGCGGCGGGTCGCCGGGTCCACGCCGACGGATCTCGACGATCTTGCCGTCCTTCACCGCGACGTCGGCGGTGAATCGGTCCGCCCCGGTGCCGTCAACCACGGTCCCACCGGTGATCTTCAGGTCGAACACGATTTCCTCCTCGAGCGCGAGCGTCAGCCGACTTGTTTGTGAATGTAACACCGTTACAGAGTCGAATGTAATAGCGTTTCCCAGCGCGGGTAGCGACTTTCGAAGGACGAGTCATGACACACACGGCGCAGCCCAGCCGCCACGCTGGGCCACAGCGTGAGGACGCCATCGGTGCGCCGCCACAGCGACCGACCATGGTTCCTGCGGAGCGTTACTACTCACCGGAGTTCGCCCGACTCGAGGACGAACGGATGTGGCCCAGGGTGTGGCAGTTCGCCTGCACTGTCGACCACGTGGCCGACCCAGGTGACTACTTCGAATACCGTTGTGGGCCATACTCCGTTCTGGTCCTCCGGGGTGACGACGGTGAGCTGCGGGCGTTCCAGAACGTCTGTCGTCATCGTGGGAACAGCCTGTGCACCGGCGCCGGTTCCCAATTGCGCGAACTCCGGTGCGGCTATCACGGCTGGACATGGGATCTGCAGGGCGCTTTGCGGCGGGTGCCTCACCGCAAGGGTTTCGGCGCGCTCGCGATGAGTGAGTTCCCGCTGATCGCCGCGCAGGTCGACACGTGGGAGCGACTCGTGTTCGTCAATCTCGACGTATCCGCTATGCCGCTGCGCGACTATCTCGAGGCGGTCCCGGATGACATCGCGTGGAACCGGCTGAGCGAATTCCGCTGCTACGCGACGATGACCATCGACGTCGACGCCAACTGGAAGACGATCGCCGACGGGTTCAGCGAGACCTACCACATCCAGACGTTGCATCCCGAACTGCACCGGTGCATGGACGACGTCTTTGCGCCGCAATCCATCTGGGGGCACACGGGCAAGTCCGAACAGCTCTACGGCGTACCCAGTCCGCACCTCAAGGAGAGTGTGGACGACGCCGCGGTGTGGGATGCCTACGTGTGCACCCAGGGTGCGCTCATGGGCGTCGCCGAGGGCACTCCGTTTCCGGTAGAAGACTCATCGGAGCGTTCGGCCGCTGAGCTCATCGCAGACCGGACACGGTCCTTCGCCTCCGAACGCGGTGTCGACCTGGCGTGGGCCACCGACGATCAGATCATGCGGCTACACCAGTACAACGTGTTCCCCAACATGTCGCTGCTGACCAACGCCGACCACCTGACGGTGCTGACCTCCCGACCCGGCGTCGATCCCGACCGCGGCGAACTGGTCATGACGCTGTGGATGAGAATGCCGCCCGGGGCGCCGCGAACCAAACCTGCAGACGTCCGGTTGACCGCCGACGAGGCCCACCCCGGCCTGGTTCTGACCCAGGACATCGCGGTGCTGCCCGGGCTTCAACGCGGACTGCACCAACCGGGGTTGACTCATGTCGTCCTGTCGAACGAGGAGCGCCGCATCATCAACATGCACCGCAACCTCGAACGTTATCTCGATGTGCCGGAAGCAGATCGAATGACCGGGGGTGAAACCGATGGCGCCCCCGCGTCGCAACCCCGCGGGTGATCCGGGCGTCACGGCGGACCTGATCCTGCAGACCGCGGCCCGGCTGATCGAGATCGACGGGGTGAAGGCGCTGACCATGCGCAGCCTCGCCGACCGACTGGGCGTGGCGGTCACGTCGATCTACTGGCACATCGGCGGGCGCGACCAACTTCTGGACAGCCTCGTCGAAGGACTGCTCGTCGAGCTGTCGAACCTGCCTGTCGAAGGCGATGGTCCCGTCGAACGCATTGCCTCACTTGCCCGTTCACAACGCAGGGTGCTCATCGAGCGCCAACACCTGCTCGGTATCGCCCACGAACGCGACCGCACACCGGAGTTGTTCCTACCCATCCAACGGGCACTGGCGGCACAACTGGCAGATCTCGGAGTGACCGGAACCGACGCTGCGCTCATCCTGCGCGCCATCCAGGTGCACGTCATCTCCTCGGCGGTCATGCAGTTCTCGGCAGTGCGCGGAGCCAAGCACGACGAGGAGGATCCCTCACTCTGGGCGAACGCCTGGCCCGATCAGGCGCTCGTCGAAGCCCTGCAGGCCCCCACCGACTACGACGCGGTCTTCGAGTACGGACTCGACGCGTTGTTGGCACGCTTGCGCGCGTAGCGACAATGAACGGGTGCAACTGCCCGTGATGCCGCCGGTGCCTCCGATGCTGTCGAAGTCGGTTCCCGCCATCCCTGCGGAGGCCTCCTATGAGCCCAAGTGGGACGGATTCCGATCGATCCTGTTCCGCGACGGGGACGAGGTCGAGTTGGGCAGCCGCAACGAGCGGCCGCTGACTCGGTACTTCCCGGAACTCGCCGCCGCGGCCCGCGCAGAGCTGCCGCCGCGATGTGTCATCGACGGCGAGATCGTGATCGCCGGTGCGCACGGCTTGGACTTCGATGCGCTGCAGCTACGGATGCACCCGGCAGCCTCGCGGGTGCGGATGCTCGCCGGACAGACGCCGGCGGCGTTCATCGCGTTCGACCTGTTGGCGCTCGACGACACCGACTACACCGGGCGGCCGTTCGTCGAGCGGCGCGCGGCGCTGGTCGACGCGATGGCCGGCTCCGGTCCGACATTCCACATCACGCCGGCGACCACCGACCTCGCCACCGCGCAACGGTGGTTCGACGAGTTCGAGGGGGCCGGCCTGGACGGGGTGGTCGCCAAGCCGCTCGACGGGCACTACCTCCCGGGCAAGCGGGTGATGTTCAAGATCAAGCACGCGCGGACCGCGGACTGCGTGGTCGCGGGTTACCGGCTGCACAAATCCGGTGACGATGCGATCGGATCGCTGCTGCTGGGGCTCTACACCGACGACGGCACGCTGGCCTCGGTCGGGGTCATCGGTTCGTTCCCGATGGCGACAAGGCGCCGACTGTTCACCGAACTGCAATCGCTGGCAACAACGTTCGACCACCACCCATGGAACTGGGCGGCACAGGCCGCGGCGGACCCGGAACTCGCACGCCGGTACGGCGGCGGCTCACGGTGGAACGCGGGCAAAGATCTGTCCTTCGTGCCTCTGCGGCCTGAACGTGTCGTCGAGGTCCGCTATGACCACATGGAAGGTGCGCGATTCCGGCACACCGCACAATTCAACCGCTGGCGACCCGACCGCGATCCGCAGTCATGCACCTACGAGCAACTGGAACGCCCGGTGCTGTTCCGCCTCGGCGACATCGTCCCGGGCCTCGGATAACGCACCCAGCAGCAAAGTTGGAAGACTAGGTATACATCTCGCCGGGAGTGGGTACGCGGCGCTGATGCACCAGGCTTCGATGGGCCTTCGACGGGGCGGCGCGTTCGCCGCGCCTGCGCGCCCATTCCGTGTGGCAGCCTGATGGGCTTCCTCGAGTTCGTCTCCGACCGTTGGGCGGTGCTGTCCTTCCTGGCCTACCAGCACATGAGCCTGGTCGTGCAGACGCTCGCGGTGGCCACCGTGCTGGCACTCGTCATCGGCGTGCTGATCTACCGGTCGCCGTGGGGTTCCACGGTCGGCAACACCATCACCGCGGTCGGTCTCACGATTCCGTCGTACGCCCTGCTCGGGGTTCTCGTCGGAATCGTCGGTATCGGGGTGCTGCCGTCGGTGATCATGCTGGTGTTCTTCGGCTTTTTCCCGATTCTGCGCAATGTCGTGGTGGGGTTGACCGGAGTGGACAAGACGCTGGTCGAATCCGCCCGCGGCATGGGCATGAACAGGCTCACCACCCTGGTGAGGCTCGAATTGCCGCTGGCCTGGCCGGTGATCATGACCGGCGTCCGCGTCTCGGCGCAGATGCTGATGGGTATCGCCGCCATCGCGGCGTTTGCATTGGGGCCCGGTCTGGGCGGCTACATCTTCTCCGGGATCTCGAGGACGGGCGGCGCCAACGCGACGAACTCCATCGTCGCCGGCACCGTCGGCATCCTGATCCTCGCGGTCGTCCTCGACACCGTGCTCAACGTCCTCACCCGACTCACCACCCCAAGGGGGATCCGTGTCTGATCCGGCAACCGACGAGGCACCCTCGACAGGTCACCGCTCCGCCGGCGGCGCCCGCATCCTGCTGGAAGGTGTCAGCAAGCTGTACGAGGGGCAATCGGTGCCGGCGGTGGACAACGTCACCCTGGAGATTCCCGCCGGGGAGATCGTGATGCTCGTCGGGCCTTCCGGTTGCGGCAAGACCACCACGATGAAGATGATCAACCGGCTCATCGAACCGACGTCCGGCCGCATTCTGATCGGCGACGAGGACGTGACCCGTCAGGACCCCGACCAACTCCGGCGCCACATCGGTTACGTCATCCAGGGTGCGGGTCTGTTTCCCCACCTCACTGTCGGCGACAACATCGCGCTCGTCCCCCGTCTGCTCAAGTGGGACAAGAAGCGCATCGCCGACCGCGTGGACGAGCTGCTCGACCTAGTCAGCCTCGAGCCCGAAAAGTACCGGAACCGCTACCCGCGGGAACTCTCCGGCGGTCAGCAGCAGCGCATCGGTGTGGCACGCGCGCTGGCCGCCGACCCGCCGGTGCTACTGATGGATGAGCCCTTCGGCGCGGTCGACCCGATCACCCGGCAGCGCCTGCAGGACGAACTGCTGCGACTGCAGGAGGAACTGCGTAAGACCATCGTGTTCGTGACACACGACTTCGACGAGGCCGTCAAGCTCGGCGATCGCATCGCGATCCTGCAGGTCGGTTCGAGGATCGTGCAGTACGACACCCCGGAACAGATTCTCGCCAACCCCGCCGACGACTTCGTCAGCGACTTCGTCGGCCACGGTGCGGCTCTCAAGCAGCTGACGCTGACGCGGGTGCGCGATGTGGAACTCCACGAAGCCGCGGTCGCGCGGGTCGGTGGCGACGCCGCCGAGGCGGTCAGGGCCGCCCGGGCCATCGACCGCGAGCACGTCATCGTTCTCGACGACCAGGACCGACCACAGAGATGGCTGTCGATAGCCGAACTGCAGGAACCGAATTCGCTCTCCGGAGTGAGCCGTGACGAGGATCTCGAAGCAGTGAGCCTCGCGTCGACTCTCAACGATGCCCTCGACGCCATGCTCACCTCCTCGCACGGCGTCGTCGTCGTGACGGGGCGCCGCAACACTTATCGCGGGGTGATCCGGATCGAGACCATCATGGAGGCGATGTCCGGCATGCCCAGCGCGGCCGGATCCGCGGAGTCCGTGACGTGACGGCCGTCATCCCCGAGGTCCCCGCGGCGACGGACGCCGGCTCGGAGCAGCCCCGGCGTCGCGGTCTCGGCCGCTGGGTGTTTCAGCCACTGGCGTGTGTCGTCGCCGTCGTGGGCGCGCTGGTGTATGTCAACGTCGCCGACGTATCCGACTCGGAGCAGCGCTCGCTGGGCATCCCGAACCTGTTGACGCTGCTGCGCGAGCACATGACGATCAGCCTGGCGGCAACGGTGCTGACGTGCGTGATCGCCATCCCGATCGGAATCCTGCTGACCCGCGGACCGATGCGTCGCTACTCGAAGCCGGTCATCACCGTCGCAGGTTTCGGTCAGGCCGCGCCGGCGATCGGTTTGATCGCACTCGGTGCGGTGCTCTTCGGCATCGGTCAGGTCGGTGCCATCGTCGCGCTGACGGTCTACGGCGCACTGCCGATCATCGCCAACACGGTGACCGGCCTCGACGGTGTCGACCCGCGCCTGGTCGAAGCAGCCCGCGGCATGGGGATGTCCGCGTTCTCCACGCTGTTGCGCGTCGAGTTGCCGCTGGCGCTCGCCGTGATCGTGGCCGGCGTGCGGACCGCGTTGGTACTCATCGTGGGTACCGCCGCGCTGGCGTCGTTCACCGGCGGCGGCGGGTTGGGTCAGCTGATCACGACCGGGATCAAGTTGCAGCAGAACGTCACCCTCCTGGTCGGTGGCATCCTGGTGGCCGCGTTGGCATTGTTCATCGACTGGTTGGCGCGTGTGGTCGAAATCGTCGCCGCGCCAAAGGGACTCTGATGCGCACGACCGTCGGCAAGCGCTTCTGGCCCGGAGTGATCGCCGCCGTCGCCTGCGTCGTCTTGCTCGGCGGATGTGGGCTGCGGTCGGCCAGTGGGGCGGTGCTGGCCGCGGAACCGGGGTCGATCCAGTACTACGAGTCGCTCGAGGGGGTGCCGATCACCGTCGCGGCCAAGGACTTCACCGAACAGCTGATCCTCGGCAACATGCTGTCGACCATCCTGAGCACAGCCGGAGCCGATGTCACCAACCTGACCAACACGCCGGGAAGTTTCGGTGTGCGGCAGGCCATGCTCAACGGTGATGCCAACATCTCACCGGAGTACACGGGGACCGGGTGGATCAACTACCTGGGCAACGAGCAACCGATCAAGGGCGAGATCGCACAGTGGCAGGCGGTGAACGACGCGGATCAGGTCAACGGACTGTCCTGGCTCCCGCCGGCCCCCATGAACAACACCTACGCCTTCGCGATCCGCGAGGACGCCGCCGAGCGCCTCGGGGTGGCCACGCTCTCCGATCTGACGAATCTCGACAGATCAGAGCTGACCTTCTGCGTGGAAAGCGAATTCGCCAGTCGCAACGACGGGTTCGTCCCGATGCTGCAGACCTACGGGCTGACCCGGGCGGACCTCGGCAACGTCGTCACGCTCGACACCGGCGTCATCTACACCGCCACCGCCGACGGGGTGTGCAACTTCGGCGAGGTGTTCACCACCGACGGGCGCATCCCCGCTCTCGACCTCAGAGTCCTCGAGGACGACAAGGCGTTCTTCCCGCTGTACAACCTCACCGAGGTCGTCGCCACCGACCTGCTCGCCGCGCACCCTGAACTCGAGGAGATCTTCGCGCAGCTGAACCCGAAGCTCACCAATGAGACGATGCTCGAGTTGAACGCCAAGGTGGACAACGACGGTGACGATCCCGCACTGGTCGCCCGCGAGTGGCTGATCGAGCAGGGACTGGTGTCGTAGCCAGTTCGGAAAACCCCCTTGACCTCAACCATTGTTGAGGTTGCAGCCTGGGCTGCATGAACAAAGTACTGAGCGATCTCTGGGAGACGCAGACGGATTCACCGTTCCCCGGCCTGACCACCCATGCATACCTGTGGAAGGGGCCGAACGCGCTGTTCTATTCGACGGCCACCGACGCCGAGTTCGACGAACTCGTCGAACTCGGTGGCATCGAGGACCAGTACCTCTCACACCGCGACGAGGCCGGGCCGATGCTCAAAACCATTGCACAGCAGTTCCATTCGACGCTGCACGCACCCGCGGCCGAACTCGCCGAGATCAGCGGGCACCACCCCGTCGACGTCCCACTCGACGGACGTCACACCGACGACAACGGCGTCGAGGTCATCCCGACACCGGGGCATTCGCCGGGCAGCATCTCGTACCTGGTCGCCGGCGCGGAGGGCACCTACCTGTTCACCGGCGACACCCTGATCCGCAACCCCGAAGGCCGGTGGTGGGCCGGCTACATCGAGGGCATCAGCGACGCGGAGTCGCTGGCAGACAGCCTGCGCGTGCTCGCCGAACTCGAACCCGACGTGGTCATCTCCAGCGCCTTCCAGGGTGACTCGGCAGTGCATCGGATCAACCCGGGCGAATGGCGGGATCACGTCGCACAGGCGCTCGACGGACTTCCTGCGCCCGTGGGGAATGCTCGCCGCCGCTGACGCCTTGGAACAGGTCATGGACCTTGGATTCCACGTACCCATTTTCGACATCGACGGCGGGACCACCGCGATCGCGGGCGAACTGGCTGAGGTCGGCGCCGCCGCCGAGGCCGCAGGCGCGACCTGGCTGTCCTTCATGGATCACTTCTTCCAGATCGAGCCGACCGGATTGCCCGCCGAATCGAACATGCTGGAGGGCTACACCACCCTCGGCTACCTGGCGGCACACACGTCGTCGGTCACGCTCGGACTTCTCGTCACCGGGGTCACCTACCGCCACCCGGGACTGCTGGCCAAAACCGTGACGACACTCGACGTGCTCTCGGGCGGCCGCGCGGCGCTCGGCATCGGCGCCGCGTGGTTCGAGCGTGAGCATCGTGGCCTCGGCGTCCCGTTCCCGCCGTTGTCCGAGCGCTTCGAACGCCTCGAGGAGGCGCTGCAGATCTGCAACCAGATGTGGGATCCGGACAACAACGGCCCGTTTGTGGGCGAGCACTATCACCTCGAGGAGACACTGTGCTCCCCGCAGCCGATCACCAAGCCCACCGTGTTGATCGGCGGGGGCGGGGAGCGCAAGACGCTGCGGCTGGTGGCCCGCTACGCCGACGCGTGCAATCTGGTCGCGACGTCTCCCGAGGAGGTCGCCCACAAACTCGACGTGTTACGTCGCCACTGCGACGACGCCGGCCGCGACTACGACGGCATCCGCAAGACCGTGATGGCCCACAAACCCGATGTCACACCTGATCGCATCGACGAATTCGTCACGGCGATGGCCGAGTACGCACGGTTGGGTGTGCACACCGCGATCATCACCCCGAGCACCGGTTCGCCTGCGGCCTGGATCGACGCGATGTCACCCGCGGTCCCCCGGCTGGCCGAGCTCGGCTGACACCTAGTCGTAGCGCATCCAGGCCGGGTCGCCGAGGTACCGCTGCGCCAGGTCCGCGGTGCCCGGGGCGTAGCCGTCGGTGAAGGCGATCGCCGCGTCGGCATCGGCGTGCGACGCCACCCACGCGGTGAGCATCAGCCGGCGCAGCATCACGAAGGTCGGGATCATGTCCAGGTGGTCGGCGGGGATGTCCCGCACCTCGCGGTAGCCGCGCAGCCAGTCGGCGATCATGTGTTCGGCCTCCGGAGTGTGCTCGATGAACGACACCACTGCGCCGAGGTCGGCGAGATGCCAGGACCATCCGCAGTCGTCGAAGTCGATCACGGTGATGCCGGCTGATCCACCGGGATCGATCATCAGGTTCGCCATCCGCAGGTCAGCGTGGATCAGCCCGAACCGGTCGGGATCCTGCCCGAACGCCGTCAGCGCCGTCGCCACCCGGGCAGCTGCCTGCTCGACGACCGCAGAGCCGGAGGGGGTCAGCCCGGGGGCCTCTAGCCAGTTGCCCCATCGGGCCTGCGGCCCGAGCGTGGCGTCCACATCCCAGCGGAACCGGCTGAAGTACTCCGGCGTGGTCCAGCCCTCGACGTGCGAGTGCATGTGCCCGCAGAGCCTGCCGAGCTCGTCGAAACCGACCGCTTCCGGCTGCTCCTCGGCAGTGCACCCCTCGATGAACGTCACCGCGTCCACGTAGAGCGTGTTGTCTCCCACGACTGCGGCCACCACGTCGGCGCCGTCGGCGGCGCGGATCAACTCCGGCGTCGCCACCGGCGTGTCCGCACGCAGCGCCGCCATCCAGCTCAACTCCGAGCGGATGCCGTCGAGCGAGTGGTAGCCGGGACGGTGCACCCGCAGCACCATCGGCTCGTCGCCGACCACCAGGTAGGTGGCGTTCTCCGACAGGCTGAGCAGCCGGAGGTCCGAATCCGGGTCGCGGCCGTAGGCCGGCAGCACGGCGCGGGCGTAGCTCTCGTGGTCGGGCGGCAGTCCGGACATCCCCACAATTCTGACGGAGAACCCGCGATGCAGCAGACTGGGGCGCGTGGTGGGTTTCTCCAACATCATGGACTCGAACAGTTTCCGGGGGCAGCCGCCCGCGGACGACACTGCGCCGCTCATCGCTGCGCGCGAACGACTGCTCGGACCGGCGAACCGGCTGTTCTACGAACGGCCGGTGCACATCGTTCGCGGCGAGGGCGCTCATCTGTACGACGCCGACGGCCTGCAGTACCTCGACGCCTACAACAACGTCGTCAGCGTCGGGCACTGTGAGCCGCGGGTCGTCGACGCCGTCACCCGGCAGATGTCGACGCTGAACACCCATACCCGCTATCTGCACGAAGGCATCGTCGACTACTCCGCGCGATTGCTCGCCACCCTCTCCGACGGCCGCCCCGGGTCCCCGGACCAGGTGATGTACGCCTGCACCGGCTCCGAGGCCAACGACCTCGCATTGCGGGTCGCCGAAATGTACACCGGCGCAACCGGAGTCATCGTCACCAGCGAGGCCTACCACGGCAACACCACCGCCGTCACCGCGATCTCCCCGTCCCTCGGGGGCGCAGCGACCCTGGGTTCCCACGTCCGTGTGGTGCCGCCGCCGGACAGCTACCGGGTGCCGGCCGCAGAACTGGCGGCACGATTTGCCGCCGACGTCGCCGCCGCCGCGGACGACCTCGTTGCCGCCGGGTTCGGTGTCAGCGCCCTGGTTCTCGACACGATCTTCTCCTCCGACGGGGTGTACGCGACACCGGGTGTGCTGGGCTCAGCTGTGGCCATCGCCCGCAGCCACGGCGGGGTGTTCCTGGCCGACGAGGTGCAGCCCGGTTTCGCCCGGACCGGTGACGCCATGTGGGGTTTCGCCAGACACGGTGTGGTCCCCGACCTCGTCACGATGGGAAAGCCGATGGGCAACGGGATGCCGGTCGCGGCGATGGCGGGCCGCTCGGAGGTGATCGCGCCGTTCGCGACCGGCGTGCCGTACTTCAACACCTTCGCCGGCAACGCGGTGTCGATGGCCGCGGCCAACGCGGTGCTCGACGTCATCGACGACGACGGACTGCTCGACAACGCCCGCGACATCGGGGCGGCGTTGCGCGGCGAACTGGCCCGCGTCGATGACCCGCGGATCGGGGATGTGCGGGGCACCGGCCTCTACATCGGCGTCGAGATCGTCAGCGACCCGCAGGCCAGGACTCCCGACCGCGCGCAAGCCCGTCGGCTTGTCAATGCGCTGCGCGAGCGGCGGGTGCTGATCTCGGTGTGCGGCAGCGAGGGCCACGTGCTCAAGATCCGGCCACCACTGGTGTTCTCGGCTGCCGACGTCGACTGGTTCTGCTCGGCCTTCGTCGACGCCCTGGCGCAGTGACGAGCGCGGGGGCGGGCAGGTTCGCGCCGAGCCCGTCTGCCGACCTGCACATCGGAAACCTGCGCACCGCGGTGCTGGCCTGGCTGTTCGCCCGGTCCACAGGGCGACGGTTCCTCATGCGGGTCGAGGATCTCGACGACCGCACCCACGCCGACATCGCCGACCGCCAGCTCGCCGACCTCGCCGCACTGGGCCTGTCCTGGGACGGTCCCGCCGACCGGCAGACCGCACACGAGCAGCGCTACGACGCGGTCGTCGACACCCTCAACGCGCGCGGGCTGCTGTACGAATGTTATTGCACCCGAAAGGATATTGCCGCCGCGCCCCGGGCCCCGCACGCTCCGGAAGGGGCCTACCCCGGAACCTGCCGCGATCTCACGCAGGATGAACGGGAGGCCCGGCGGCAGGAGACGCAGCGTCCCCCAGCGCTGCGGCTACGCACCGACACGGTCGAATGCACCGTGCACGACGTGCTGCACGGTGACTACACCGGCCTGGTCGACGACTTCGTGATCCGACGCGGCGACGGGGTGCCGGCGTACAACCTGGCGGTGGTCGTCGACGACGCCGCCTCCGGGGTGGATCAGGTGGTACGCGGGGACGATCTGCTGTCCTCGTCGCCGCGCCAGGCGTATCTCGCACGGCTGCTCGGGCATCCGGAGCCGGTATACGCCCATGTGCCGCTGGTGCTCAATTCCGCCCGGGCGCGGCTGGCCAAGCGCGACGGTGCGGTCACGCTGGCCGAGATCGGCGTGCCGGACGCGCTGCGCCAGATCGCCGACTCGCTGGGGTATGCGGCGGCCACCGTCGACGGCATGCTCGCCGAATTCGACCCGCAGCGATTACCGCGCGTTCCGTGGGTATACCGCCCCCGATGAACAGAACCCTTGGGTCGCGGCCCGCCGGTTGTTACCGTCCGCCGATGGGTTATCCACGACGAGGCCTCCTCGCGGTGATCGCGCTGCTCGCCGTGCTGCTGACGGCATGCGGGTCGGCGGCGAACAATGTCGACGACCCGGTGCAGTCAGCGGGTGTCCTGCGGGTGGGCACCGAAGGCGTCTACGCACCGTTCAGCTATCACGACCCGGCGACCGGCCAACTCACCGGCTACGACGTCGACGTGGCCCGCGCCGTCGCCGAGAAGCTCGGGGTGAACATCGAGTTCGTCGAGACGCCGTGGGACTCGATCTTCGCCGCGCTGGAGGCCAACCGCTTCGACGTGGTGGCCAACCAGGTGACGATCACCCCGGAACGCCAACAGCTCTACGACCTCTCCGACCCCTACGCCATCGGCGAGGGAGTGATCGTCACCCGCGCCGACGACGACTCGATCACCTCGCTGGACGACCTGCGCGGCCGGACTGCGGCGCAGAGCACCACCAGCAACTGGGCCCAGGTGGCCCGCGACGCCGGCGCCCGGGTCGAAGCGGTGGAAGGGCTCACCCAGGCGATGGCGCTGCTGAGCCAGGGCCGGGTGGACGTCGTGGTCAACGACAGCCTCTCGATCTACGCCTACCTTGCCGAGACCAACGACACCGCCGTGAAGATCGCCGCGACCACCGGCGAGAGGAGCGAGCAGGGTTTCGCCGCACGCAAAGACAGCGGCATGCTGCCCGAACTGAACCGGGCCATCGAGGAACTGAAGGCCGACGGGACCCTGGGCGAGATCTCGCAGAAATACCTGAGAGCCAACGCCTCCGGTGGTCAGGATGCACCGCCGACGCAGCCGCGGTCGACGATGCAGTTGGTCCTCGACAACCTGTGGCCACTGGCCAGGGCGGCGCTGACGATGACGATCCCGCTGACGATCATCAGCTTCATCGTCGGACTGGTGATCGCGTTGGCGGTGGCGCTGGCGCGGCTGTCGCCGAACGTGGTGCTGAGCAACCTCGCGCGCTTCTACATCTCGATCATCCGCGGCACCCCGTTGCTGGTGCAGTTGTTCATCGTGTTCTTCGCGCTTCCGGAGTTCGGCGTGCGGATCGACCCGTTCCCCGCGGCGGTGATCGCATTCTCGCTCAACGTCGGCGGATACGCCGCCGAGATCATCCGCTCCGCGATCCAGAGCATCCCGAAGGGCCAGTGGGAGGCGGCCGAGACGATCGGCCTCAACTACGTGGGGGCTCTGCGGCGCATCATCCTCCCGCAGGCCTCCCGGGTGGCGGTGCCGCCGCTGTCCAACACGCTGATCTCACTGGTCAAAGACACCTCGTTGGCGTCGACGATCCTGGTCACCGAACTGCTGCGGCAGGCGCAGATCATCGCCGCTCCGACGTTCGAGTTCTTCGCGCTGTACGGCACGGCCGCGGTGTACTACTGGGTGATCTGCCTGGTGCTGTCGTTCAGCCAGGGCCGCATCGAACGCCGTCTGGAAAGGTATGTGGCGAAATGACAGTCGAGAATGTCGTCGTCGCCGATGGCCTGCGCAAGGCGTTCGGGGACAACCAGGTCCTCGAGGACGTCTCGTTCACGGTTCCGCGCGGCACGGCGACGGCGATCATCGGACCGTCGGGTTCGGGCAAGACCACGCTGCTACGGGCACTGAACGCGCTCGACGTTCCCGACTCGGGTGTGGTCCAGATCGGGGACGTCACCATCGATTTCGCGAAACCGGTGAGCAAGGACGAACTGCGCCGCTACCGGGCACAGAGCGGCTTCGTGTTCCAGTCCCACAACCTGTTCCCGCACAAGACGGTCCTGCAGAACGTCACCGAGGGTCCCCTCGTGGCGCAGAAGCGACCCCGCGACGAGGTGGAGGCCGAAGCCGACGAACTGCTCGGCAAGGTGGGGTTGGCGGACAAACGCGACCAGTACCCGTTCCAGCTCTCCGGCGGTCAGCAGCAGCGGGTCGGCATCGCGCGGGCGCTGGCGCTGCGTCCCAAGGTGGTGCTGTTCGACGAGCCGACCTCGGCGCTGGACCCCGAACTCGTCGGGGAGGTGCTCGCCGTGATCAGGGATCTTGCGGTCGAGGGCTGGACCCTGGTCGTCGTCACCCACGAGATCCAGTTCGCCAAACAGGTTTCCGACCAGGTGCTGTTCACCGATCAGGGAGTCATCCTCGAGCAGGGCCCGCCGGCAGCGGTGATCGGCGACCCCAAGGAGGAGCGCACCCGGCAGTTCTTGCAGCGGATCCTCAACCCGCTCTGACTCCGGCGTGAGAAGGTGTCCCGCATGGCACTCCACGAAGCGGACGTCATCGTCGTCGGCGCCGGCATCTCCGGGCTTATCGCGGCCCGCACTCTGCTCGGCGCCGGCCTGACACCGCTGATCCTGGAGGCCGACGACCGCGTCGGCGGCCGCATTCTCACCGAGGAGGTGCTGCCCGGTCTGCCGGTCGAACTCGGCGCCCAGTGGATCGGCGACACCCACCACCGGATGTTCGCGCTGGCCGCCGAACTCGGTGTCGAGACCTATCCGCAGTACGACCAGGGTGAGACGTCCTACGACCTGGTCGGGTCGGGGGTGCTGCGGGAGAGCGAGTTCCACACGCAGTTCGCCGACGAGCTCACCGAACTGGAGAAGGTGTTGCGTCGCCTCGACGAGTTGGCCGCCGAGGTTCCCGTCGAGGCTCCGTGGCTGGCCCCCAGGGCGGCCGAATGGGACATCATGACGGCCGCGGATTGGTATGACCGGCAGGGACTTTCACCGGTGGCGCGCACGCTGTTGGAGATCTGCACCGTCGGGATCCTCGCGGTGCCCACCGTCGAGGTGTCGTTCCTGCACCTGCTGTTCACGATCCAGACCTGCGGCGTCACCTCCGAACTGTTCGCCGAATCGGAGGGTGGCGCTCAGACCACGCGGTTCGTCGGTGGCACCGCGGAGATTCCGAACAGACTGGCGGCGCTCGTCGCCGACCGGATCGTCCTCGAGAGCCCGGTTCAGCTGATCGAGCACACCGCAGACAGTGTCGCCGTGCACTGCCGTGGCGGCCTGGTGGCCCGCGGTCGCAGGGTCATCGTCGCGATCTCGCCGACGCTGGCCGGACGCATCATGTACGACCCTCCGCTGTCCGGGGAGCGTGATCAGCTCACGCAGCGCCTTCCCAACGGCTCGGCGATGAAGGCGTTTTTTGTCTACGCCGAACCGTTCTGGCGCGCCGACGGACTCAACGGACAGCTCATCTCGGACATCGGGCCGGCGCGGATGTCCAACGACACCTGCATCCCCGGCGACGACCACGGCGTGATCCTGCTGTTCCTCGAGGGCGAGCAGGCCCGCGTCTACGGCCGGCTGCCCGTCGATGAGCGACGGGCGGCGTTGACAGCCGAGTTGGTGCGCCACTTCGGAAGCAGGGCAGCAGATCCCGAGTTCTACGTCGACGGTGAATGGTCCGATCGGCAGTGGACCCGCGGATGCTACAACGCCAACCACGGCCCGCACGTGTGGACCACGTACGGTCACGCGCTGTCGGCGCCGATCGGTGCGATCCACTGGGCCTCGACCGACACCGCCACGTTCTGGAGTGCCTACATGGAGGGCGCCGTCGAGGCGGGCGAGCGGGCGGCACACGCCGTCATCGACGACCTGGCGCGCTGACCGTCAGTCGCCACCGTGCGGGTCGGCTGCGTTCAGCGTCGCCACGACCGTGTCGTAGTCGCCGCGGGCTTCCCCGTAGCGAAGGAACTTCACCCGTTCGACCTGGATCTCAGTGGCATCCGGCTGGGTTTCGAGAAGGCCCATCACCTCGGAGACGAAGTCGTCCAGGGGCATCGCGAAATCGCTGTCCCGTTGGCCGGGAATGAGATCGGTCGCCACGGAGGGAGGTACGAGTTCCACGAAGGCGACGTTGGTGTCGGCCAGTTGGAGTCGGACTGATTCGGTGAGCATGTGGATCGCGGCCTTGGACGCGTTGTAGCTCGGCGTGGCTTTCAGCGGCGCGAACGCCAGGCCCGAGGACACGGTGACGAAGGTGGCCGACGGCCGGTTCTGCAGATGCTCGACGAAGGCGGCGATGAGCCGGATCGGACCCAGGACGTTGGTGGTGATGACGGACTCGGCCGAGGCGAGGAAGTCGTCGGGGCGGTGCCAGTCCTCGACCTTCATGATGCCCGACATCGCGACGACGACATCGAGGTCCGGGTATTTGGAGATGACCTCGTCGGCCGCGCGCGCGATGCTCGCCGGGTCGGTGGTGTCGATCTGCACCGTGCCGAAGTCGGGATGTTCGGCGGCGATCCGGTCGAGCAGTTCACGGCGCCGCCCGCCGATGATGACGGTGTTGCCCTTGGCCTTCAGTTCGGTCGCCAGCGCGAGTCCGATCCCGCTGGTCGACCCTGGAATGAAGATGGTGTTGCCGGAGATCTTCACGATCGGGTCCTTTCGGTAGAGGGGTCCTGACCACCACGCTGCCGGATGAGTCGCCATCTGTCTCATGCATTTCTATGATGCGCACTATGCAACTGACGCATGTGCTGCGCGCAGACCTGAACCTCGTCCCCGCGCTCGCCGCGCTCCTGGAGGAGCGGCACGTGTCGCGAGCGTCTGCTCGTCTCGGCTTGAGCCAGCCGGCGACGAGCCGCGCACTGCAGCGGCTGCGGTCCCTGCTGGGGGACCCGCTGCTGATTCGCGAACCCGACGGTTACCGCCTGACCCCCCGCGCGGAGGGACTGCGTGCTCAACTCGAGGACGTTCTCCCCGCACTCGAGGCGCTGGTGGGCCCGGAGTCGTTCGATCCCGCGTCGGCGACGTTGCCGATCAATCTCGCGAGCACCGATTTTGCGGTGCACACCTACGGCGCGGCGATCTGTCACCGCCTGCTACACGAGTCACCACTGGCCTCGGTGCGGTTCCACAGCTGGCGTTACGACACGATGGCCGAGCAGATCCGAAGGGGCAGCGTCGACCTCGGCCTCTACGGCGAGTTCGCCCCCTCCGACCTGTCGAGTGCCGACCTGCGCAACGAGCGGTTCGTGTGCGTCGTCGACATCGACCATCCCTGCGCCACGGGACAGTTCACCCTCACCGAGTACTCCCGGCTGCGCCACCTCGTCGTCGACGTCCACGACGGCGCCCAACCCGACGTCGACAATCGGTTGCGGTTGCTGGGTGCCGAACGGGCCGCCGTCGTCACCGTCCCCTACCACGCGGCGGTGCCTCAGATACTCGCCGGAAGCGATCTGGTGGCCACCATCCCCGGGAGCCTGGCCCTGCGGTGGCCGGACACCTATCCGGTCCGGATCATTGCCGCACCGTCGCAGATCCGGCGGCTCGCCTACCGGATGGTCTGGCACCGGGCCTACGACGACGACGGCAGGCACCGGTGGCTACGCTCGATCGTCCGGGCCGCTGTCACCGAATACGCTGTGTCACAAAGTGATCGGTAGTTCCGACATACCGCGCAGCGTCACGTTCTGTTTGTACGCAGGCTCACCGGCCAACGCCGCTTCCGGGAACCGCGCCGTCAATGCGGTCAACGCGACAGTGGCCTCCAGCCGGGCCAGCGGCGCACCGATGCAGAAGTGCGGCCCCTTGCCGAAGCCGAGGTGGCGGATCGTCTCGCGATCCGGATCGAATCGGTCCGGATGCTCGAAGGCCGCCGGGTCGCGGTGCGCCGCGGCGAGAAGCACAAGCATGTTGTCGCCCTTGGGAATCGACACCGGACCGATCGTCATGTCCTCGGCGGCGATCCGGCCCATCAGCTGCACCGGCGGGTCGTAGCGCAGCGTCTCCTCGATCACCGCTGCCACTCTCGTCGGATCGGCCGCCAGCGCTGCCCACTGCGGGGGGTCGCGCAGCAGAGCCAGGATGGCGTTGGCGATCAGGTTGACGGTCGTCTCGTGCCCGGCGACCAACAGCAGGTTGCACGTCGCGACGATTTCGTCCTCGGTGAGCTGATCGCCGGACTCCTCGACTCCGACGAGGCCCGACATCAGGTCGTCGCCGGGGTCGCGGCGCCGCCGGCCGATCAGCTCGCGCAGGTAGTCGCGCAGCCACATCGCGGCCTGCATGCGCTCCTCGAATCCACCGCCGGCCGAACCCGTCACGCTGACAAAGGGATCCAGCGACTGCGCCAGCAGACCCGAGGCGGCGCTGAACTCGGGCTCGTCCTCCAGCGGAACGCCGAGAAGACGGCAGATCACTGCGACCGGCAACGGATACGCCAACCCGGAGATCGCGTCGAACGGTGCGCCGTCACCCGTCTCGGCGAGCAACGTGTCGACCAGCCTGGTGATCTCGGGCTCGAGCGCCTTGACCACCTTCGGGACGAACGCCTTGCTCACCAATCTGCGCAGCCGGGTGTGGTCGGGCGGATCGAGGAACAGGAACCCGGGCGGGCCCACCGGACGAGCTTCGGCCCCGTCGGCGATCATCCGCTGCACGACTGTGGACTTCAGCCGGTCACTGGCCGAGGACGGATGCCGCAGCACCTCGTCACAGTCGGCGAACGAGGAGAAGACCACGAGGTTGTTCTCCGGCACCTGCATCGGGCCCTGCTCGAGGATGCGGCCGTAGAGGGGATACGGGTCGGCCCGGTGGGCCGGGTCGAGCATCTGCAGCAGCAGCGACTGCGGTTCTGCGGCGGTCGTCATGGTCTTATTGTGCACACGTGCAAGAAGCTGCTGGTCAGGCCGGCTTCGAGTAGTACCGACCCAGTACGTGCTCGCGCAGTTCGTCGAACCGGCCCGTGGCTATCGAGTCGCGGATGTCGTCGACGAGCCGGACGATGAAGCGCTCGTTGTGGATCGTGCACAACGTCGACGCCAGGATCTCCTTGGCCTTGAACAGGTGATGCAGATACGCCCGGGTGTAGTGGGCGCAGGTGTAGCAGTCGCACCCGGCGTCGATCGGTGTGAAGTCACGTCGGAACCGCGCGGTGTTGATGTTGTACCGCCCGGTGGCCGAATACACCGCCGCGTTGCGGGCGACGCGCGACGGCGACACACAATCGAACGTGTCGGCGCCCGATTCCACTGCGGCGAACAGGTCGTCGGGTTCGCTGATGCCCAGCAGATGGCGTGGCTTGTCGACGGGCAACTCGCTGCTGACCCAGCCGACGATGGTCGCCAGATTCTGTTTCTCCAGCGCTCCCCCGATGCCGTACCCGTCGAACCCCCGACCGTCCTCATCGACGATCGACACCAGCCCGCGGGTGGCCTGCCGGCGCAGATCCTCGTACTGCGCGCCCTGCACGACACCGAACAACGCCTGGGGCGGTTTGTCGGCACGCTCGATCGACAACCGCCGATGCTCGGCCAGGCAGCGCACCGCCCAGTCGTGGGTGCGTTGCACCGAAGCCTCTTGGTAACCACGGGTGTTCACCAGTGTGGTCAGCTCGTCGAACGCGAAGATGATGTCGGCCCCGAGCTGATGCTGGATTCCGATCGACACCTCGGGGGTGAACCGGTGGGTCGAACCGTCGAGGTGCGAGCGGAACGTCACGCCATCGTCGTCGACGTGGGCGAGCCGTTCCTTGCCCTCGGCGATGATGTCGTCGGTCTGCACACGGGTGGCATCCATCGACAGCACCTTCTTGAACCCGACGCCCAGCGACATCACCTGGAAGCCGCCGCTGTCGGTGAAGGTGGGTCCGGACCAGTTCATGAAGGCGCCCAGGCCGCCCGCTTCGTCGACGATGTCAGGGCCCGGCTGCAGGTAGAGGTGGTAGGCGTTGGCCAGCACCGCCTGCGCACCGAGTTCGGCCATGGTCTCGGGAAGGACCGCCTTCACGGTGGCCTGAGTGCCGACAGCGATGAAGGCGGGCGTCGCGATGTCACCGTGCGGAGTGCTGATCACCCCGGTCCGGCCGAGGCGGCCCGGCAGTTCGGCTTCCACACGAAAGAACGGATCACTGAACAACGGGTCGCCCACGTCGTAGATTCTGCACTGTGACCACACGATGGGCCCTCGCCGCCGGCGCTGTCGCGGCCACCCTTGCCGCCGCGGGGTGCTCGTCTTCGCCACCGTCGGACTACCAACCGCCGCCGGGTGAGCTGATCGCGGGAACCGCTCAGGTGTCGGTCAACGGTCAGGAACTGGGGATGACCGACGCGGTGCAGTGCAGTGAGGCGGGCCCACTGACCACTATCACCACCGGCGACCCGGACGATCCCGACGCCAGCGGAATCTCCGCGTTGGTGGCCAGCGAGGACGAGCTCGTCGTCAAGGAGGTCGGCGTCACCGATCTCGGTGGGTTCACGGGCAGCTTCAACGCCGGACTGGGCGGCGAGGCGACGGTCACGATGACCGGGCGCACCTACGAGATCGACGGGACAGCAGAGGGCTTCGAGACCGCCAACCCGAGCTTCCGCACGTCAGGGACTTTCAAGATCAAAGTGGCCTGCTGACCGGTTTCACCTGCACCGATTGATTTTGAGATTCATGGTGCCCTCGCGCGGAGTGCCGACCATACTGCTCTGGATGGTTCGCCGCTCTCGACGAACCACACAACACAAAGGAGAACCGTCGTGAACCGTGGAATCGTGGTCGCCGTGGGCGGCGCAGCGATCGTCATCGCCGGTCTGTCGGGCTGTTCCTCGAACGAAGAGTCCAGCACGTCGGGCGAGACCTCGTCGGCCGCCGCGGCGGAAGGCACCAGCACAGTGACGATCGACGGGCAGGACCAAGAGGTCGCAGGCACCGTCGTCTGCTCGGACATGGGCGGCAACACCAACATCGCGATCGGCGACGCCACCACAGGGATCGGCGTCGTCGTCAGCACCGGTGACGAGCCCGCGGTCCAGTCCGTCGGTCTCGGCAACGTCAACGGTGTGACGCTCGGCTACCAGAGCGGCGCCGGCCAGGGCGAAGCCACCGCCGAGAAGGACGGCAGCACGTACAAGATCTCCGGAACCGCAACAGGTGTGGACATGGCCAACCCGATGCAGCCGGTGAACAAGCCGTTCGAGATCGAGGTGACCTGCCCGTAGCGAGGCGCGCGGCCGCCGGTTGTCAGAAGGGTTTGTAGCCGGCGGCCGACTGCCGCAGTTGCCAGATCTGCGCAGGGCAGAGTTCGTTGACGGCCTGGTTGATCAGGTAGCCGCCCTGGTAGTAGTCGGTGGTGCGGAAGTCGGCCTTCACCTGGTCGACCAGTTCGGCGTAACCCATCTTCGCCGCCACCCGGTCGCAGATCGTCTGTCCGTAGCCGATCGCGGCCTCGGCGTTGGGAAAGTTGTAGCCGGGACGGACATGCACGTTGACCAGATAGGCCACGGTGTCGGCGTTCGCCGTGGGCGCCGCGACCAGCACACCCGCCGACAGCAACCCCATGGACAGCACTCCTACCAGCGACTTCATGCCATCAGACCATACGCCTCGGGACTGCGACACGGAGCAAATGCCCGATCCTGCGTCGGCCAATGCGGGCAAACGGCGCTCACGACAGGGGCCCGGCAACCTACGCTATGGCCCATGAAGCTGATTGCTGTCGCTGCACTCGCCGGTGGTGTTCTCGCCGCGCCCCTGATCGGTGTCGGAACCGGCACGGCGGTGGCGTCACCGACCACGTGCGACGGCGCCGACTGCGTGCCGTATGTGGACTTCGAGGCGCAGGCAGGCGCCGCCTGCAATCAGGCGCCCCGCTACAACTTCGGCACGGACTCCGCCGGCAACACCCTGGCCTGCAACTCGAAAGGGCAGTGGGTGTCCCACGCGCCGTTGATCGGGGTGCGCACGCTTCGGTCGCCGTGCACCGAAACCTCCAGTGCGGCGCAGAGTCCCGACGGTCACCCGCTCAAGTGCGACGGCGGTGCGTGGAGCAACGATTTCTGGGTGATGTACTACGGCTGACGGAAGGCCCGCTGGTTGTAGATCAGCGGTAGCGACGCGGCCGTCGCGAAGCCGGGCGGAGCCTCGCAGACCGCGGGCACGGCGTTGAGAACCTGCATCGCGGTGGCCACGCTCGCCGAACGGACATGTTCGGTCATGGACGCGGCGCGGGTGAAACTCGCCAGCGAGAAGAAGTGCGTGCGCATCGACGGGTCGCCCTCGATCGTCAAGGTCCACCCGTGCTGCGGGGTGGGCCAGTGCCCCGGGTACTCGCCGCCGACCGTCCACAGTGTCTCGATCTCGACCAGTGGCTGCCCATCCCGACGACCGGTCCAGTTCCATCGCTGACCCGCGGTCGTCCCCGCCCGCAGCAGATGGTCGAAGATCTGGTGATCCTCTTGCGCGGCAACGGCTTCGACGGTGGCGGTCACCTCGTCGAGGTCCGCTCCGAGTGAGTCGCCGAGGAACCAGACCTGCTCGACGAAGATCGAACTGTTGAAGGCGAGGAACTCGGTCGCCGTCGGGCTGATCTGATCGACGGGCCGACCGAAGCCCATGTTGTCGAACGTGATCCCGGTGCTCTCGTACACCGACCAGTCGGCGCGCTCCTGCAGCGTGATCCGCTCGATGGTGCGACTCATCCCGGTCAGCGCCAACGGCAGCACGCTCGACAGGTTCCCCGGGTTGATACCGCTGCCGTGCACCGAGGTGCCACCCGTCTGGCATGCCGCGAGCACCCGGTCGCGATCGGCGGCGGACATCCGCTGCGGGTGGAACATGAACGCCGTGGTGGCCACGTTCTTGCCACTGGCCAGCAGCGCACACACGTCGTCGACCCGCGCGGTGCGCGGCGTGTACAGGACGCAGTCGGCCTCCAGCGCCATGATCTCGTCGACGTCGGTGGTGGCACACACCCCGATCGGGTCGCGGCCGACGAGCGTGCCGATGTCACGGCCGTTCTTGTCCTCGGAGTACACCCTGGCGCCTACGAGCGCCAGGTCCTGCCGGTGATCGAGGATGGTGGTGACCATTTCGGTTCCGACAGCGCCTGTCCCCCACTGGATCACCCGGTACACGCACCGGACCGTAGCAGGATGGGCTGCGTGACCAACCGCATTCAAGCGCTCCTCGGTGTCGAGTTCCCGATTGTTCAGGCCCCCATGACCTACATCGCCCGCGCCGAACTGGCGGCGGCGGTGTCCGAAGGCGGCGGTCTCGGCATGATCGAGACACTCACCGAGGCGGGCCGGGCCGACCTGCTGCGGGTGCGCGATCTCACCGACCGGCCGGTCGCGGCGAACCTGATGATCCAGGGATGGAAACGCGACCCGTCGATCGTCGACGTCCTGGCCGCCGCGGGGGTGCGCCACGTGTTCACCTCCGCAGGAGACCCGGCGCTGTTCACCTCACGGCTGCACGACGCCGGCATGACGGTCGTGCATGTCGTCGGGTCGCTCAGGGGTGCGCTGAAGGCGGCCGACGCGGGGGTCGACGCGCTGGTGGTCGAAGGGGTCGAGGGCGGCGGATTCAAGTCGGCGCTGGGCGCCTCGACCATGGTGCTGCTGCCACTGGTCGCCGAGCGCGTCGGGCTGCCGATCATCTGCGCCGGCGGGATGTGCGACGCCCGCTCAGGGGCCGCGGCGGTGGTGCTGGGCGCCGAGGGTGTGCAGATGGGCACCCGGATGCTCGCCAGCACGGAGGCCGCGGTGCACGCCAACTTCAAGGACGCGATCGTCGCGGCCGACGACGCGGGCACCGTCCTGCTCGACGTTCCGGGCAATCCGACCATGCGGGTGCTGCGGACCGGGCTGGCCGCGCGCATCAGCGACCACGATCCCGGGGCACAACTGCTCGGCCGGATCACCGACCTGTACTTCGCGGGCGACCTGGAGGCCAGCGTCGCCAACACCGGTCAGGTGTCCTCACGGATCACCGACCTGCAGCCCGTCGCCGACATCGTCCGCAGCACGTGGTGCGACATCGAGGCGGTTCTCGACGGCGCGCGGGCACGGCTCGGTTGACCGTCTGCGCAATGGGGCACACTCGACGACATGGATGGTGACAGGGACGACGCAGGCCCGGACAACACTCTCGGCCCCAGTGAATCACTCGACTCCGACGAGGTCCGCAACGACGACGGCGACATCGTCGTCGACCCGCCCGAGGAGTGGATCGAGCCCGAGGAGGACGAGACCCTCGACGAGAAGCTGGCCGCCGAGGTTCCCGACGTCCTTCCGCCGGGTGGGTCCGACGAGCGCCCGACCCGCCGCACCGCCGGGCAGATCGACGGGACACCCGAGGACGGTGACTCGTTCTTCACCGTCGTCGACGAGGACGAGAAGGAGCGGGTGCCGGGTGACGACGCGGCCGACACGATCATCGAGGACTAGCGTCTGAGCATGGCCGTGAAAAGGCCGATGGCCGAACGCGATCGCGACGAGTCCGGCCGGCCGCGGAACACCCGACCGCGGGACGCGTTGGGCCGACCGCTTCCGCCGGGCAGCGAGGGTGTCCCGCGGATCCCGGACGATCTCGACCTGCCTCCGGCCCGATCCCTGGCTTACGCCCAGGATCTGATGAACCGCGGTCTGGCCTTCAACGCCCACGAGGTGCTCGAGGCCGCCTGGAAGAACGGCCCGGCCGACGAGCGACCGCTGTGGCAGGGCCTGGCGCAACTCGCGGTCGGCATCACCCACGTCCAGCGCGGCAACCTCCCCGGAGCGACCACGCTGCTGCGACGCGGATGCCTCAGCCTGGACGCCGTCGCCCATCCGCCGCCGCACTCCGTGGACGTCGACGGTCTGCTCGACTGGGCCGCTGCCCTGATGGCCGATCTCGCCGCGGGCGCCGACATCTCGCCACCGCGCCTGTACCCCACGCTGACCGTCACGCCCGGATGACGACCGGGCCCAGCGCCTCGTACCGACGGGCTTCGGCGACACCGAGTTCCGAGCCTGTCACGATCGACTCGAAGTCGGCCACCTTCGCGAATCGGCAGAAGCTGCTCTCCCCGAACTTCGAGTGCGCCGCCACCAGGATCGGCCGCCGCGCCACCCGCACGGCGGTGCTCTTCACCGCGGCCACCGCCGGATCGGGTGTCGTCAGACCGTGTTCGAGCGAGATCCCGTTGGTACCGAGAAACGCCACGTCGATCACCAGACCGCTGAGCATGTCCACCGCCCAGTGATCCACCGTCGCAAGCGTTCTGCCCCGCATCCGGCCGCCGAGCAGCAACACCGTCACCGTGCGACTGTGGGCCAGCGTCTCCGCGGCCAGCAGAGATGACGTCACCACCGTCAGGTCCCGCTCGGAGAGTCGCTCGGCGATCAGTCGTGGCGTGAAGCCCTCGTCCAGATACACCGTCTCGGCTCCGTGCAGCAGTTCCATTGCCGCGGAAGCCATCCGGTGTTTCTGGGCGAGGTCCACCTGACTTCGGTATTCCACACCCGATTCGAAGGCCGCCGTCTCCATGGGCACCGCGCCGCCGTGCACCCGCTTGAGCAGACGGCGGCCGGCCAGCACCTTGAGATCGCGTCGGATCGTCTCGCTGGCGACATCCAACTCCTCGGCGAGCGCCCCCACCTCGACCCGCCCACGGGTGCGGGCGAACTCGACGATCCGGCTCTGACGAGTGTCGGAATCCACCGACGTCACGCTACGTATCGCCTACTTGCCGCCACCGGTGAGGATGGTCCTGATCTCGTCGGCGGTCTGCGCCTCCCGCAACCGCGCGACGTCCTCGGACTTGAGGAAGACCTGGGCGATCTGGGTCAGAAGCGCCATGTGATCCTTGCCCGCACCGGCGATCCCGACGACGAACTCGGCCGGCTTGCCGTTCCAGTCGATCGGGTCGGCGTAGCGCACGAAGGACAGCCCGGTTCGGCGGATGGTGTCCTTGGCCTCGTTGGTGCCGTGCGGAATGGCCAACCCGTTACCCATGTAGGTCGAGATGGACCGTTCCCGCTCGTGCATGGCGTCGACGTAGGCCGCCTCCACTGCCCCGGCGGCCACCAGCAACTGACCGGCCTCGCTGATCGCATCGGCGGTGGTGCGCGCCGACCCGTCCAGCACGATCGACTCCAGCGCCAACACCTCGGCACCGCCTGCGGAGTCCTCCGCGGCCGGCTCCTCGACCGGCGCGTTCGCAGTGGCGCCATCGCCCTGGTTCTGCTGCAACTGCTCGACGATCTCGTCGTACCGCGGACTGCTCATGAAGTCCTCGACAGAGACATGGGCGGCCGACGGCGTCTTCTGCCGGGCCCGATCGGTCAGATCGCGGTGCGAGACCACCAGGTCGTAGGTGTCGGTCAGGTTGGAGATCGCCGAGTTGGTGACCTTGATGTCGCCGAAGCCGGCTTTCTGAACCTTCCTGCGCAACACCGACGCTCCCATCGCCGACGATCCCATTCCGGCATCGCAGGCGAACACGATCGTGGAGATCGGTCGCGTCAGGGTCGCCGTCCCGCCCCCTGTCAACGCCGAGGCCACACTGGACTTCTTGCCCTTCATCGCCTCCATGTCGGCGGTGGCGGCAGCAAGATCGGGATCGTCGGTGGCGCGGTCGGTCTTCAGCAGCAGCCCGGCGACCAGGAACGAGACCGCCGCCGCACCGAACACCGACAGCGTCACGCCCAGGAAGCTGCCGCTCGCAGTCTGGGCGTAGACCGCGATGATCGAGCCCGGAGCAGCAGGTGCACGCAGCCCGGAGCCGAACAGCACGTTGATGAAGACGCCGGTCATGCCGCCGAGGATGGTCGCGATGATCAGCTTGGGCTTCATCAGCACGTACGGGAAGTAGATCTCGTGGATGCCGCCGAAGAACTGGATGATCGCCGCGCCGGGTGCCGATGCACGGGCGATGCCGCGACCGAAGAACGTGTACGCCAACAGGAGTCCGAGGCCGGGGCCGGGGTTGGCCTCCAGCAGGAACAGGATCGACTTACCCGTCTCGAGCGCCTGGGTGGTGCCCAGCGGTGTCAGCACGCCGTGGTTGATCGCGTTGTTGAGGAACAGCACCTTGGCCGGCTCGATGAGGATCGACGTCAACGGCAACAGGTTGTTCTCGACCAGGAAGTCGACCGCGTTGCCGGCCACCCGGGTGAACGACGACACGATGGGTCCGATGCCGAAGAAGCCGAAGATCGCCAGGAACATCCCGAGGATGCCGGCGGAGAAGTTGTCGATCAGCATCTCGAAGCCTGGCCGGATCTTGCCGTCCCACAGCGCGTCGAGCTTCTTCATCGCCCAACCGCCCAGCGGTCCCATGATCATGGCGCCCATGAACATCGGGACGTCGGCGCCCGTGACGACGCCGATGGTGGCGATCGCGCCGACCACCGCGCCGCGGTTGCCGTGGATCATCCGGCCGCCGGTGTAGCCGATCAGGATCGGCAGCAGGTAGGTGATCATGGGTCCGACGATTCCGGCGCCGTCGTAGGCTCCCCAGCCGCCGAGCTTGGCGACCCAGCCGTCAGGATCTCTCAACCCGGCGAAGATCGCCTGCAGCCAGCCCTGTTCGATGAACAGCGCGGTGATCAGGCCCCACGCGATGAACGCGCCGATGTTGGGCATGACCATGTTCGACAGCGCGGTGCCCAGCTTCTGCACGCGCACGCGCATCCCGGTCCGCGCCGGCGCGTCCTGGACAGCTGCTCCTGACATTCGAGTCCTCCGATTCCGTATCGGCTGGTGATGCCGATCACATACGCCCAGTACACCGCATAAACGGGCACAAATGCAAGCATTCGGTCAAAAGTGGTCAAAGATTTCGGTGGTTTTGTGCCCGGTTGAGCGATAGAGTGCTGAAGAGCACACCAGTCGATACGTCGTTGACTCGAGAGGAATCCCCCCATGAAGGCACTGCGGTTCTACGCACCCGAGGATGTCCGACTCGAAGACGTTCCGGAGCCGACGTGCGCCCCCGACGAGGTCAAACTGCGGGTCCGCAACTGTTCGACGTGCGGCACCGACGTGAAGATCTTCTACAACGGCCACCAGAACCTGACGCCGCCCCGCACCATCGGACACGAGATCGCAGGCGAGATCTCCGAGGTGGGTGCCGACGTCAACTCGACGTACGGCAGCAACTGGCAGGTGGGCGACCGGGTCCAGGTGATCGCCGCCGTGCCCTGCGGAGAGTGCTACGAATGCAAGAAGGGCTGGATGGCGGTGTGCCAGAACCAGACGTCGATGGGATACCAGTACGACGGTGGCTTCGCCGAGTACATGATCGTGCCGCGCCAGGTGCTCAAAGTCGATGGCCTGAACCGGATTCCGGACAACGTCGGCTTCGACGAGGCCTCGGCCGCCGAGCCGTTCGCGTGCGCCATCAATGCCCAGGAGCTGCTGGGCATCGAAGAGGGCGACACCGTCGTGGTGTTCGGCGCAGGCCCGATCGGCTGCATGCACATCCGGATCGCGCGCGGCGTCCACAAGTGCGGCCCGATCTACCTCGTCGACGTCAACGACGCCCGGCTCAAGATGTCCGCCGACGCCGTCAACCCCGACGGTGTCATCAACGCCGCCGATGTCGACGTGGTGGAGAAGGTCATGGAACTCACCGGCGGTCGAGGCGCGGACATCGTGATCACCGCAACCGCAGCCAATGTCGCCCAGGAGCAGGCCATCGCGATGGCCGCCCGCAATGGCCGCATCTCGTTCTTCGGCGGGCTGCCCAAGACCGATCCCACCATCACCTGCGACTCCAACGTCGTGCACTACCGCCAGCTGCACATCCACGGAGCCAACGGCTCGGCGCCCGAACACAACAAGCGCGCACTGGAGTACATCTCCACCGGTCAGGTGCCCGTCAAGGACCTGATCACCCGTCACATCCCGCTGGATGACGTGCTGAATGCGTTCCAGATCGTCAAGAAGGGCGAGGCCATCAAGGTGACGGTGGAGCCCGCACCCGCCGAGGTGGCGGCGGGGGTGTGACCCGTCGAGTGTGACGTCTCACTCGAATGGGTTTCAGAAGACGGTCCCCGAGGTAACCGTCGCGCATGGCTCGACTCCGAGCCGCAACCCGATGCATACGAAGGAGGCGCACACATGAGCGCCGGAGACAAAGCGAACAACAAGATCGAAGACCTCGGCGGCAAGGCGAAAGAGGGCTTCGGCAAGGTGACCGGAGACAAGGACACCGAGAACGAAGGCAAGGTCGACCAGGTCAAGTCGAGCCTCAAGGACGCCGGCGAGAAGGTCAAGGACGCGTTCAAGAAGTAGAACGCCCACGGCATTCGGTCAGCCCGTCACTCCAGTCGGAGTGGCGGGCTGACTGCTGTCTGCGGTGTCGGGTCAATCTCGGTCGGGTTGAGATGTGATGTCGCCCGGCGACGTCGTGGGCACACGCTGTCATCATCGGACGAGTGGCAGCCAGAACAGCGACGCAGAGCGACAGCGGGCTTGCCGCACGGATGGCAGCGATCGCATCACTCGGCGCAGCGATCATCCACTTCGCCGTCGTACCGACGCATTGGCAGGAATGGCTCCCCGCGGGATTGTTCTTCGTCTCGGTCGCGCTGTTCCAACTCATCTGGGCGCTGTGGGTGCTCGTCCGGCCGAGTTCGCCGGTGCTGGCCGCCGGAGTCATGGTCAACGTCGGGACCATCATCATCTGGGCGCTGTCCCGGACCGCCGGAGCGCCGTTCGGTCCGCGGGCAGGGACACCCGAACTGGTACACGGTGCCGACCTGTGCGCTCTTCTGCTGGAGATCTACGTGGTGATGGGCGCGGGCTGGGTGTGGTACCGCGGCCACCAGCGGGATCTGATACCCGCGTTTGCGAACGCGGTCGTCCTCGTCGGCGCCGGGGCGGTCATCGCAGTCGCGTCGACGGTGGGAGTGGCCTCGGGCCTGCAGCATGACCACCATGCACCGGCCGGCACCGGACAGTCTGATGGCCACCATGACCATCCGGCGCCGCCCGCCGCAGAACCGCTCGGCACGCCCGTCCCCCTGGCACCTGTGGAAGCCCCGGCGCCTACCGAAGCGCCGACCCCGGGGCCGTCACACGACGCTCACGGGGACCATCACCACGGCGAGTGACTGTTCCAGCAACCGAACGACTTCTTAGCCAGATCTGCGTGCTTCGGTATAAACTCTCCCCGGCCGGAGACTGAGGAACATCCGCGGAATCGGTCCGGCCTCGGGGATACGGGGGCATCACCATGGGCCGGCACAGCGCGTCGTACATCGCTGCACAGCAAGCACTCTCAAGTGTCGAGCCTCGGTCGCGACGCAGCTCGATGTACGTCGGCCGCGTCGGACTGCTGGCGGTGGCCCTGGGGATCGGGGCGGCGGCGGTCGCCGGTGGCACCGCGGTCGCCGGTGCTGACACACCGTCCAGCAATTCCGGTGGCGACCGTCCTTCGCAGTCGTCGACTGGTGGGGACACCACCGCAGATTCGAGTGCGGCCAAGTCGCCGAAAAGGCAGACGACCGAGTCCACAGAGCGGGACACGCAGGACGAAGCCTCCGACGACACAAGCGACGACACCGGCAGCGACACCGATCGGCGCTCCCGGGCCGACGACGATCCCGCGTCAGCGCCGCCGGCCTCGCTCGCGGGCGTGACGGAGTCTCACGATGACGCACCCGGCGACGAGCAGTCACTCGCCATCGAGAGCAGGTCGAGCCGAAAAGGCGGCTCCGCGGCGGCGCCGGAGACGTTGGTGCTCGATGTGCTGCCGCAGCCTCGCCGCGAAAACCAGGACACCTCGGCTGCATCGAACGTCGAGACGCCAACGCCTGTAGCTCCTTCGCCCGCCGACCAGGTCACGACGGAATACGGCGACATCGGCAAATGGATGCTGGAGTGGACCGGCAACATCGCCGACTACGGCGGGTTGCCGTACGAAGGCAGAACGGTGCTCGAACCGATCAACGTGGTCATCGTCGATCCGACGTCGAAGAGTGCCCTGGGGGCGGCGTGGAAACTCAACGCCGCGATGCGCCGTGCCGGATTCCCACCCCGCCTCTTCCACAGCACCGGTTTCCGGGGACTCATCGACGATCGCCGCTACGGGCAGCAGCCTTGGGGCCTGCTGGTCGGCTACTCGGACGACTTCTTCCTGGTGGACAACAACCACGGCCGGATCTTCGGACCCGACCCGGTCGAGACCAGCAGCGGTTACGTCTGGAGCGGGGCATTCAGCACCGAGGAACTCGTCTGGACCGGCTTGCTGCCCCGGCACGGTTACGTGTCGTCGAACGTGGCCAGAGACGCGCTCGCGGCAGATCTCATCGCCAGCGGCCGGGCACGGTTGGGCGGCACGGTCTCTCTGGCGAACGCCTACAACACCGACACGACCACCACCGGCGATCACGACGGTTATGCCGTGGTGGTGATCCTCAACCAGCTCAACCTGTTCGGCGTCCCGATCACCGCTGCGATGCCTGCCGTCGGCGCAGCGACGGACAGCCGGATGTGTATGGCAGCAGGCGCGGCCACCTCGGCAAGCTCACCGTGCGCCATGGTCACCGTCGACGCCGGAACCGGCTCCGGATAGCGGAAAGCCCCGACGTGAGCCGGGGCGATCTGCGTGGCGGTGGCGGAGGGATTTGAACCCTCGGACGGGGGTTACCCGTCACACGCTTTCGAGGCGTGCTCCTTAGGCCGCTCGGACACGCCACCGTGTGGCAGCTTACCGACGAGCGGCTATCTGCCCAAACCGCCGACTGTCAGCCACACGAAAGTGAACTGGTGGTCGCTGAAACCACCCAAAGCACAGCCGTGGGTTCACACTCGGCGAAAGCGAACGCTCAGCGCTGGCGGGCGAAGAACTCCCCCAGCAGGCCGGCGCATTCGTCGGCGAGCACTCCCCCGCGGACCTGCGGCCGGTGTGTCAGCCGCCGGTCGCGGACCACGTCCCACAGCGAACCGACCGCGCCTGTCTTCGGCTCCCACGCCCCGAACACCACCCGCGCGACCCGCGCCATCACCAGCGCACCCGCACACATCGTGCAGGGCTCCACAGTCACCGCGAGCGTGGCACCTTCCAGCCGCCAGCCGTCACCCATGACCAGCGCGGCAGCGCGCAGCGCCAGGATCTCCGCGTGCGCGGTGGGGTCGCCGAGTTCCTCGCGGGCGTTGGCTGCGCGGGCCAGTTCGGTCCCGTCGGCATCGATGACGACGGCACCGATCGGCACGTCCCTGGGCCCCGCGCCGCGAGCGGCGGCCAACGCAGCCCGGATCAGGTCGTCGTCGGTCACCGATCCAGTCGCTCGAGCACCGCCGCCAGCTCGTCGGCGAAGCCCATCTCCCTGGCGATCCGGCCCAACTGCTCGTCGGCGTAGAGGTCGTCGCTCTCGTCGAGGATGACGCCCAGCACCGCTTCGGGCAGCCCGATGTCGGACAGCAGCCCGAGATCGCCCTCCTCGAACGGGTCGGCACGTTCGAGATCCTCGTCCTCGATGTCCGCATCGAGCTTCTCGAGCACCTCCGCGGCGATGTCGTAGTCCAGCGCCGCGGTGGCATCCGATAGCAGCAACTTGGTTCCCGACGGAGCCGGGCGCACGATCACGAAGAACTCGTCGTCGATGTCCAGCAGGCCGAAAACCGCTCCGGCACTGCGTAGTTCACGCAGCTCGGTCTCGGCGGCGGTCAAGCTGGTCAAAGCTGCGGCACGCATCGCGGTGCACCGCCATTTTCCGTCCTCCCGGACGACGGCCACACCGAAGCCATCCGGCACATCCACGGCCCTCTTCTGCGGCTGTGCACTCTGCGCTCCCATGTCACGTACGGTAGTCCCCCGTCAGGGCCATGACCAGCGAGTCCGTACCTCCTGACGTCGCACGGGCGCGCTGATGTGCCAACCTTGGACCGTGACGAAGACACCGGTGTGTGTGGTCGGTCTGGGACTGATCGGCGGCTCGGTCATGCGGGCGGCCACGGCGGCCGGTCGCGAGGTGTTCGGCTACAACCGATCGGTGGACGGCGTCGACGCAGCGCGGTTCGACGGTTTCGATGCCACGGGCCACCTCGATGAGGCGCTGTCGCGGGCGGCGGCCACCGGAGCGTTGATCGTCCTGGCAGTGCCCGTGCCCGCGCTGCCGCAGATGCTGGGACACATCCGCGAGGTCGCACCGGACTGCCCTTTGACCGACGTCACCAGCGTCAAGGGTGCCGTGCGCGACGCGGTGCGCGCCGCCGGACTGCTGGAACGCTTTGTCGGCGGGCATCCGATGGCGGGCACCGCACATTCGGGGTGGATCGCCGGCAGCGCCGACCTGTTCGCCGGCGCACCGTGGGTGATCAGCGTCGACGATCACGTCGACGCGGCGGTGTGGACGCAGGTGATGCATCTGGCGCTGGACTGCCGGGCCGTCGTCGTCCCCGCCCGCTCCGACGAGCACGACGCCGCCGCCGCGACCATCTCGCATCTGCCTCACCTGCTGGCCGAGGCGCTCGCCGCCACGGCCGGCGAGGTGCCGTTGGCGTTTGCGTTGGCCGCAGGGTCGTTCCGCGACGGCACCCGTGTCGCGGCGACCGCCCCGGACCTGGTGCGGGCGATGTGCGAAGCCAACGCCGCGCAACTGGTGCCCGTGCTCGAGCACGCGATGCTGCTGCTCGGCGAGGCACGCGACCAGTTGGCAGCCGGCCAGCCGGTGTCGGCGCTGGTGGAAGCCGGTCACGCCGCACGGATCCGCTACGAGGGCTACAGCCGGCCGGAGATCATCGCCACCGTCGTCGGCGCCGAGGGCTGGCGCGACGAACTCGCCGCCGCCGGACGTGCCGGCGGGGTGATCAGATCCGCGTTGCCAACCCGGGGTAGTCCAGGATGAAGCCGTCGGAATCGACCGTGATCGGCGTATCGGCCACCGGCGAGTGCACCTCGAGGCCGTTGGCTCCGGAGCTGTAGCTGATCGTCGCGACGTCCACCGACAGATCGGGGACCCGGACGTAGACGACGGGCATCAGCTCGGTCTTCTCGCCCGTGCGGTGCACGCCGGTGCGTCGAATAGGCAGCGCGTTGAAGAACGGGCTGAAGATCACGTCGACGTCGAGGGCGCCGTCGAAGTCCGACCTGCTGGTCTGACCGTTGTGGTCCTGGACCAGCCACATGCTCTCCTCGTCGCGGGCGATGGAGAGCTGGCGCTCCCGCTCGGCGAGGGTGACGGTCAGTGACAATCTCTTCGTCGCTCCGACCTCGTCGGTGACCAGGTCGTAGGAGGCGCTGAAAGCCGGGTGCGACTCGGTGGCCGCCGCCACGATCCTGCCGTAGGCCTTGATGCGGTCACCCGAGAGCTGGACGCGCACCGACTCCATCCTGGGCACGTCGTGTGCCCGCCACGTCAGGATCGCGGGGTAGGCGGCAGAGCTCGCATCAGAGCGACTTTCTTCACTCATCCCCCTACCGTATGCGACGGGTCCCCTCGTTCGTGGCGGGCTTCGAAACTGGGTCGAGAACTGACGTGCGGACGTGATTCGAGCGCGACCTCGTCACCGATGAGAGGCTGCGGGATCCGACGCAGCCGACCCAGTCGCCCGGTTCCCGGCACCGACGCCCACACCGCGTAGGCGAGCACCGCGTCGAGGATCAACGCCAGCACGGTGACCATCAGTGCGCCCACCAGAGCGATGTGGAACTCCCGCACCTTGATGCCGTCGATCAGGTACCGCCCCAGCCCCCCGAGGCTGGCGTAGGCCGCGACCGTGGCGGTCGCCACGATCTGCAGCGTCGCGGTGCGCAACCCGCCGAGGATCAGCGGCAGCGCGTTGGGGGTCTCGACGCGCAGCAGGATCCGCGACTCGGTCATGCCCATCGATCGGGCGGCGTCCACCACCGACCGGTCGACGTTCGCGATACCCGAGTACGTGCCCGCCAGCAGCGGCGGGATGCCGAGCAGCATGAGCGCGACCGTCGGCGGGATCAGACCCAGTCCCCACAGCAGGACCCCGAGGAGCAGGACGCCCAGCGTCGGCAGGGCACGAAGCGCGTTGACGCCGGTCACCACCAGGAACGTGCCGCGCCCGGTGTGGCCGATGATCATGCCGATCGGAACCGCGATCAGCACCGAGAAGACGACGGCGATCGCGGTGTACTGGAGGTGCTCGATGGTGCGCGCACCCAGTCCGGCGGGGCCACCCCAGTTGGCGGCGGTGAAGATGAAGGACAGTGCCTGCTCGAGGAAGTTCACGTCGCCGCTCCCGCCTTGGCGACGCGGCCGGGTTCGGCGGCTCGGGTCCAGGGCGTGAGCATCTTGCCCACGAGCATGATCAGCGTGTCGATGACGACGGCCAGCACGAAGATCGCGATGATGCCCGCGACGATCTGGTCGCTCTTGTTCGCCTGGTAGCCCTCCGTGAACCAGGTACCGAGACCGCCGATACCGATCACCGAACCGACCGCGACCATCGAGATGTTGGTGACGGCGACCACCCGCAGGCTGGCGATGAGCACCGGGAGCGCCAGTGGCAGTTCTATTTTCAACATCCTGGTGAGCGGCCGGTAGCCGATCGCGGTGGCGGCGTCGAGCACCGCGGGTGACACCGCGTCCAGCGCCTCCGGGACCGCCCGCACCAGCAGCGCCACCGTGTACAGCGTGAGCGCGACGATGACGTTGGCCTCATCGAGGATTCGGGTCGGGATGATCAGCGGCAGCACCACGAACAGCGCCAGCGACGGGATCGTGAAGATGATGCTCGCGGTGATGGTCGTCAGCCGCCGGAACACCGTGGTGCGTTGCACCAGCGCACCGAGCGGCACGGCGATCAGCAGACCGAGGACGATCGGGATGAGCGACAGTCGCAGATGGATCAGCGTCAGCGTCCACAGGTCGTCGAGGTGGGTGACCAGATACTGCATCGGCGGGTCAGCCGTTCTGCCGCTGGGTGTTCAGCGCGGCGAGCACGTCTTCGGCCTTCACCCCGCCGATCACCTGCCCGTCGGCATCCACTGCCACCCCGAGTCCGGCCGGTGACGACAGCGCCGCATCGAGCGCCAGCCTCAGGGTGCCGTCCGGGCGGAACAGTGATCCACCGGCGGTGGTGCTGTCGTAGAGGGTGCTGCCGTCGCGGTGCAGTTCGACCCCGGCGGCATCGATCCAGGCGTAGGGCGTGCCGTCGGGCCTGGTGACCAGTGCCCAATCACCCGGATCCAGTGTGAGCGAGTCGATTTCGGGTTCGGGAAGATGGCGGATGTTGTGCAACGGCAGTCCGGTCGCGTGGAAGAACTGCAGTCCGCGGTAGCCGCGGTCGGCGCCGACAAACCCGGCGACGGCATCGTTGGCCGGATTGGACAGCAGCCGTTGGGGCGCGTCGTACTGCTGCAGCTTGCCTCCGCGACCGAATACCGCAACCTTGTCGCCCAGCTTGATCGCCTCATCGATGTCGTGGGTGACGAACACGATCGTCTTGTGCAGTTCGCTTTGCAGACGCAGGATCTCGGCTTGCAGATCCTCGCGGACCACCGGGTCGACGGCGCTGAACGGCTCGTCCATCAGCAGGATCGGCGGGTCCGCCGCAAGCGCCCGGGCCACCCCGACGCGCTGCTGCTGCCCGCCGGAGAGCTGCGCCGGGTAGCGATCGGCGAGCTTGGGATCCAGCCCGACCCGCTCGAGCACACCGATCGCGGATTTCCTTGCACTGCGCCGCGATTCGCCACGAAGAACCGGCACGGTCGCGACGTTGTCGACGACCCGCAGGTGCGGCATCAGGCCGGCACTCTGGATGACGTAGCCCATGCCCAGCCGCAGCTTCACGGCATCGACCTTGGTGACGTCCTCGCCGTCGACACTCAGGGTGCCCGACGTCGGATCGATCATCCGGTTGATCATCCGCATCGAGGTGGTCTTGCCGCACCCTGACGGGCCGACGAACACCGCGAGGGTTCCCTCCGGCACCTCCAGCGTCAGATCGTCGACCGCGACGGTGCCGTCCGGGTACTTCTTGGTGACGTTCTCGAACGTGATCAAGGCGCGTTTACCCTTCGTCTACTTCTGGACGGGTTGGTCGAAGCCGTTGTCCGCGATCCACTTCTCCGCTGCCTCATCGGGATCGACGCCCTGGTTGCCCTCGACCGAGGTGTTCAGCTCGATCAGACCCTCGGTGGTCAGTTTCGCGCTGACGGCGTCGAGCACTGTCTTGAGCTCGTCGGACATCTTCTGCGAGGCGACCAGCGGCACCACGTTCGCCGACAGGAACGCGTTCTCGGGATCCTCGAGGACCACCAGATTGTTCTGCTCGATCGCCGGCGACGTGCTGAAGATGTTCGCGGCGTCGACCGTCCCGCCGGTCAGCGCCTGCACCGTCGCCGGTCCGCCGCCGTCGCTGATCGCGATGAAGTTCGCCGGCGCGATGTCGATGCCGTACTTCTCCTTGAGCCCCACCAGTCCGGTCTGGCGGGTCTGGAACTCCGAGGGCGCACCGACTTTGACCTCCGCGGAGCGGGGGGCGAGGTCGGCGAGCGACGTGAGGTTCCAGCGCTGCGCGGTCTCCTCGGTCACCGCGATGGTGTCCTTGTCCTCGGCGGGCGACGGATAGAGGATCGACAGATCGCCGGGCAACGCCTTGAACAACGCCAACAGCACCTCGTCGGAGGTGGTGGCGGTGCTCTGCTCGTCGAAGTACTGCAGCAGGTTGCCGGTGTACTCCGGGATCAGGTCGATGGAGTGGTCCTGCACCGCGGGGATGTAGGTCTCCCGACTGCCGATGCCGAATTGGCGGGTGATGGTGAATCCGTTGGCCTCCAGCGCCTGGGCGTAGATCTCGGCGATGATCTTCGATTCGGTGAAGTCCGCAGAACCCACCTTGATCGACATCAGGTCACCGGAGATCTCGCCGCCACCCAGGGGATTCGAGCTGCCACATGCGGCAGTGATCAGCGCGAACACTGCCGCCAGAGCGGCGAGCAGCCGGTACCGGATGGTTCGTCGGGAGCTGTTCACGCAAACGTCCTCTCGGGCTGCAGAGTCTGCCAAAACTTGTTGTGACCCTATCGCCACCTGCGTTTCGGTTTCATTCAACGTGCGAAAGGGCAAAGATGGACCTATGACCAGCGATCCGTTCGCGACGGCTGACCCGCCGCCACCACCGCCACCGCCGCCGCAGCGGACCCCGCCGCCGCCCGAGTCGGCGGTCAAGTTCACCAAAGCCGCGGCCTTGTGGGCGTCACTCATCCTCGGTTTCCTGGTCCTGATCATCCTGCTGATCTTCATCGCCCAGAACACCGAGTCGGCGGAGTTCGCGTTCCTCGGCTGGCACTGGTCCCTGCCGCTCGGAGTCGCCATCCTGTTCGCGGCGGTGGCCGGCGGGCTGCTGACCGTGGCAGTCGGTGCGGTCCGCATCCACCAGTTGCGGCGTGCGGCCAAGAAGAACCTCAAGGCCGGGCTGTAGCGGGCGCTACCGGATCGACACCAGCTGGTCGAGCGAATCCCGCGGCAGGTCACCGTCGACCGTCGCGGTCACGGTCATGTTGTTCAGCGTGATGGCGCCCTTGTGGTTGTCCAGGAACGCGGTGTCGGCCGCATCGCGACCTGTCGCGATGCGCACCATCGACTGCCGCGGCGCCAGACACGTTGCGTCGACCACCCGCCACTGCCCCTCGACGAACGCCTCGGCCACCGCGTGGAAGTCCATCGGCTCGCATCCCGGCGCGTAGACGGCCACCAACCGGGCGGGCACGTTCACCGCGCGCAGCAGTGCGACGACGAGGTGCGCATAATCGCGGCACACGCCGGCGCCGGCCAGCACCGTGTCGGCGGCACCGTCGATCGGGTCGCTCGAACCGGGCACGTAGCTGAGCCGGGTGCCGACCCACGACGAGACCTTCTCCAGAAGCGTGGCCGAGTCGGCGAACTCGCCGAACTCTGTGGCGGCGAAGCCGTAGAACTTGTCGGCCTCGGCGTACCGACTGGGCCGCAGGTAAGTCGACATGTCGATGTCGCGCAGCGGAGCGGGGTCGGCCTCACCGACGACGGTCGCCGAGTAGCTCACCTTCAGGTTGCCGACGGGGGCCTCGAAGGTGTGGATCCGGTTGCCGTGGTCGCCCGCGATCTCCCGGATGTCAGCCAGCGGAATCTCCTTGCCGTCCAACACGAATGTCAGCGACTCGGTGACTTCGGCGCCCGGTTGCGGGGCCACCGCGATCTGGAATTCCAGGGTGGTCGGGGCGGTGATCTCCACGTCCAACTCTGCACCGACATCACGCTTCATGGCCGCTCGCCTTCTTCTCATCCTGGGGAAAATTTTCACGGCGCTTCTTCGGGCCACGCGCATCTCTACCCCCGAGGACCACGGGCGAAACGTCAGGACAGTTCGGTCAGACCCGCGGCGATCAGCGGTGCGACAGCCTCTGCAACCTTATCCGTATCGTCGGTGACTCCGCTCTCCCTGGCGCGGTAGGCGATGCCCGCCCCGATGATGGCGAGCTTGAAGTAGGCCAGCGCCATGTAGAAGTCCCAGTGATCCAGGGACTGGCCGGCGGCACGCGAATACTTCTCGGCGAGCACGTCGGCCGGCGGGATCAGTTCGGAGGCCCATGCGGCGTCGGCGTGGACGAGGTGAAACGTCGGGTGCCGGTAAACACACATCAGTGCGGCGTCGCTGAGCGGGTCGCCCAGGGTGGACATCTCCCAGTCGAGCACGGCGATCACCTTGGTCGGGTCGTCGGCGTCCAGGATGGTGTTGTCGATGCGATAGTCCCCGTGCACGATCGCGGTGCGACTCTGCGGGGGAATGGCCTGCGTCAGCTTCGTATGCAGGGTGCGGACGTCGTTGTCGCAGGGGTCGTCGTCCTGCTTGACCAGGTCCCACTGCGAACCCCACCGGCGCACCTGGCGCTCGAGGTAACCGCTCGGCTTTCCGAAGTCTCCGAGGCCGACCGCGTCGGGGTCCACCGCGTGCAGGTCGGCGAGCACCGTGATCAGTGCGTCCACGCAGGACTCGATGGTGGCCCGGTCCCCGAGCGCCGCGAGTTGCTCGGTGTAGCGCACCACGTTGCCCGGTACGTAGGCCACCATCTGGAACGGCGCGCCGAGCACGGTGTCGTCGTTGCGCATCGTGACCGCACGGGCCACCGGGACAGCAGTGTCGGCCAGCGCCGCGACCACGCGGTACTCGCGCGCCATGTCGTGCGCGGACGGGGTGAGCCCGTGCAGCGGCGGGCGGCGCAGCACCCACTGGGACGCGTCGTCGGACACCAGGAACGTCAGGTTCGACCGGCCGCCGGACACCAACTCCGCACGCAGCGCCCCGGTTCGCGGAATCCCGGTGTCGCGCAGGTGTCGATCCAGGGCGGTCAGATCGAGGCCATCGAGGTCAGTCACGGGACTTGTCTACCACCGCTGATTCCGGGGGAGGAGGTCCCATACGTGTTCGGTGCCGTTGACCGCCGCCACCCATAGACGGCCGGTGCGCGACGACAGGAGGCGCGTCACCGAGGCGTAGTCGACGTTGAACGACAGCAGCCGCTCGGTGCCCAGGATCTGGTGCAGCAGCACGTTGATCACGCCGCCGTGGCTGAAGACGGCCACGGTGTCGTCGTGGTCGGTGCCGGCGACCAGATCGTCGACGGCGGCCCTGACCCGGCCCAGGAACTCGGCTTCGTCGACGCCGCTGGGCAGCTTGCCGTTGATCAGCCGCTCCATCTCCGCCGGGTTCTCGGCGGCGATCTGTTCCACCGGGATGTAATGGGCCATGTCGCGGTCGTATTCGGCGAGTCGGTCGTCGACCTCCACGGCGATGCCCAATGCGTCTGCCAGCGGCTGAGCGGTCTCGATCGCCCGGACCTGGGGGCTACTCACCACGCGCCGAACGGGGAACCGGCTGAGTGCTTCCGGCAGTCTCGCCGCCTGCTCGATCCCTTCGGCGGACAGGCGAGGGTCAGACCCCTGCCCGGGTTCGCTCCGCAACGGCAGCGCATGTCGGACCATAAGCAATTGCACCGTGACACCATATGGCCAATGCGCGCCTTCGCCTGTCCCGTGTGCAACGCCTTCACGCCGTTCGAGGCGGACCACTGTGCAGCCTGCGGATCGGCGGTGGGGCTACATCTGCCGTCGAAGGAGATGCTCGCGCTCGACAACGGCGCCGCCCGCGTCGACGGCCAGCGGTGGATCCTGTGCACCCAACACACGACGCTGGGCTGCAACTGGCTGGTGCCCGACGAGGAGAGCGACGCCTATCAGCGCGGGCGATGCCTGTCGGACTCGTTGATCCGCCGCGAACCCGACGCGGCGGACACCCCGGCCCGGGAGAAGCTGGTGCCGACGGCCGCCGCGCTGCGCCGGTTGGTGTACCAGCTGATGGACATCGGCCTGCCCGTGGAACCCTTCTGGCGGCGCGATGGCGGCCTGGCCTTCGACCTGCTGTCCAGTTACAGCGAGGGACAGCGGGTGACGATCGGCCACGCGAACGGCGTCATCACGATCGACCTCGTCGAGTCGCTCGACGCGTACCGGGAGTCGTTGCGGGTGCGCCTCGGCGAGCCGTACCGCACCATGCTCGGCCACTTCCGCCACGAGGTGGGCCACTACTACCAGAACGTTCTTGTCGAGACCGGCCCCGGCGCCGACAGATATCTCGACGACTGCAGGAGACTCTTCGGAGACGAACGGGCCGGCTACAGCGAGGCGATCGACCGCCACTACCGGTTCGGCGCACCCGAGGACTGGCACCGCGACTTCATCTCCGAGTACGCCACCATGCACCCGTGGGAGGACTTCGCGGAGTGCTTCGCGCACTACCTGCACATCACCGACACCATCGACACAAGCCGGGAAGCGGGGATGGTGCTGCACGCCGACAAGGTCCGGTTCGCGGCCCCTCGTGACGCCGCGCCGTTGGCGTCCTACGACGAGGTGCCCGTCGAGCGACTGCTCTACGACTGGCAGTGGATCTCGCTGTTCTTCAACCGGGTGAACACCGCGATGGGCAAGAACCCGTTGTATCCCTTCACGATTCCCCCGCCCGTGGTGGCCAAGCTCGGATTCGTGCACCGGGTGGTCCGGGAGTCGGCCGTCCAGGAGCCGGCATGAGTGCCCAGATCCCCACCGCGGCAGAGCTTTTTGATCTGACCGGCAGGGTGGTACTGATCACCGGTGGCAGTCGCGGGTTGGGCCGCGAGATGGCGTTCGCGGCGGCGCGCAGCGGGGCCGATGTCATCGTGGCGAGCCGCAAGTACGACGCATGCGTGGCCACCGCCGAGGAGATCACCGCGGAGACAGGGCGGATCGCCTTTCCGTACCAGGTGCACGTAGGGCACTGGGACGAACTCGACGGGCTGGTCGACGCCTGCTACGACCGGTTCGGGCGGGTCGACGTCCTGGTCAACAACGCCGGTATGTCACCTCTTTACGGCTCGCTGACCGATGTCACCGAGAAACTGTTCGACGCGGTGATGAACCTCAACCTGAAGGGTCCCTTCCGGTTGTCGGCGCTGATCGGGGAACGGATGGTCGCCGCCGGAAGCGGAACGATCATCAACGTCAGCACTCACGGCTCACTGCGCCCGCACCCGTCGTTCCTGCCCTACGCGGCGTCCAAGGCCGGGCTGAACGCCATGACCGAGGGCCTGGCGTTGGCGTTCGGTCCGACCGTCCGGGTGAACACGTTGATGCCCGGGCCGTTCCTCACCGATGTCAGCAAGGCTTGGAACTTCGGGGAGTCGGCCACCCCATTTGCGCACAGTGCGCTTCAGCGGGCTGGCGATCCCAGCGAAATCGTCGGTGCCGCACTGTTTCTGATGTCCGACGCGTCGAGTTTCACCACGGGCTCCATCCTGCGGGCCGACGGCGGGGCGTGACTCGATCTCGGCCGTGGCCCGCGGAATAGCATTCCTGGCAGTGGCTCGGCCTTCGAGCGCAACCCGGAATGCTATTCCGCGGAAAGTCAGGGCGTGACGATGTTGAACCCGGGATCGGGCTTGTCCAGAGCCCCGACCAACGACTCGAGAACCGTGGCGTCGCCGGTGATCTCGAGGCCGGCCGAGGTGCTGTCCCCCGCCGCCAGCGTGAGCAGACGCAGCTTGCTCGCCAAGTTCAGCGTCGCCTGAGCGGTCGCCGCATCGGCGGGCACCTTGCGGTAGACCAGCACGCCGTTGCGCAGCGTGAGCCGGTAGTTGGTGGCGGCATCGAGGAACGTGATGTCGATGGCGAGGTCGAGATCCCAGGCCCGCGGACCGTTCACGCTGATCGCCAACACGTCGAACATCTGCTCGGGCGACAACTGGGACGCCATCGACGTGGACGAAGTCTGCGTCGGGGTACCGAAGTTGCCGTCGCGCAGTTCGGTGGCGCCGGCGAGGAAGAAGTTGCGCCAGGTCGCGGTCTCGGACCCGTACGCAAGCTGTTCGAGAGTGTCGGCATACAACTGCCGAGCCCCCGCGTGGTTCTCGTCGGTGAAGATCACGTGATCGAGCAGTGTTGCGGCCCAACGGAAATCGCCCTCGTCAAACGCCGACTGGGCGATCTCGACAACTCGGTCGACACCGCCGATCGCCGCCACATAACGCGGCCCGATGGCTTCGGGCGGGTGCGGCCACAACCGCGCGGGGTTGCCGTCGAACCAGCCCATGTAGCGCTGGTACACCGCTTTGACGTTGTGGCTGACCGATCCGTAATACCCGTGGGCGTGCCAGGCCCGTTCCAGCGCCGGCGGCATCACGAAGTCCTCGGCGATCTCGATACCGGTGAACCCCTGGTTGAGTTGCCGCAGCGTCTGGTCGTGCAGGTAGGAGTACAGATCCCTTTGCAGCGAAAGGAATTCGACGATCCGTTCTCTGCCCCACGTGGGCCAGTGATGCGAGGCGAACACCACGTCGGCGCGGTCGACGAAGGTGTCGATGGCCTCGGTGAGGTAGCCCGCCCAGCCGTGCGGGTCGCGCACCAGGGCGCCGCGCAGGGTCAGCAGGTTGTGCAGGTTGTGCGTGGCGTTCTCGGCCATGCACAGTGCGCGGTAGCGGGGGAAGTAGAAGTGCATCTCGGCGGGCGCCTCGGTGCCCGGCGCCATCTGGAATTCGATCTCCACACCGTCGAGAGTGTGCGTCTCGCCCGTCTCGCGGATGTCGACGGTCGGGACGATGATGGCCACCTCGCCCGTCGACGGGGTCTGTCCGAGCCCGCAGCCCACCTGCCCTTTCGCCCCGCGCTCGAGGACGGCGCCGTACATGTAGCCGGCACGACGCGCCATCGCCGTTCCCGCGTAGACGTTCTCCTGCACCGCGTGCTCGAGGAATCCTTCGGGAGCCAGCACTGCGACCTTGCCGGCGTCGACGTCGGCCTGCGTCGTCACCCCGAGCACGCCGCCGAAGTGGTCGACATGGCTGTGGGTGTAAATGACGGCGACGACCGCCCGGTCACCACGGTGTTCGCGGTAGAGCGCCAGTGCCGCGGCGGCGGTCTCGGTGGACACCAGCGGGTCGATCACGATGATCCCGGTGTCGCCCTCGACGAAGGTGATGTTCGACAGATCAAAGCCACGCACCTGGTAGATACCCTCGACGACTTCATAGAGTCCCTGCTTGGCGACCAGGGCCGACTGCCGCCACAGGCTGGGGTGCACGCTGGTCGGCGCGTCCCCGGACAGGAAGTCGTACGCGTCGTTGTCCCACACCACGCGCCCGTCAGCCGCGGTGATCACACACGGCTGCCGGGCGGCGATGAAACCTCGGTCGGCATCCTCGAAATCGCGGGTGTCGTCGAACGGCAGGGTGCTCAGGTGCTCATGGTGGGCAGCTTCGATTGTCGCTGAAGGCGGCTTGTTGTCCATGTATCCAGATTGCCACGCAGCCCCCGCCCCCGATGGTTGACTGACGATATGGATGTACGCCGAGTGGTCACCGGACACGATGCGTCCGGCAAGTCCGTGTTCGTCAGCGACGAGGCCGTCGCTCCGCGCAAACCGGTGCTGTTGCCCGGCTCCGAATTCACCCTGCTGTGGGGCGGGGACGAAACCCCACGCTTCCCCGACGACGGATCGATGCCGAACTGGCACAGCTACTTTCCGCCGATCGGTGGATTCCGGTTCTCGATGTTCACGCTGCCGCCGGGCACCGCAGAGGCCAGGACAGACAACCTCAGCACCGAAGATGCGGTGGCCGACGGGGAGCAGAAACTCCCCGGCCTGCTGGCCTACATGGAACTCGACGACCCCGGCATGCACACCACCGACACCATCGACTTCGAAGTGGTGCTGGAGGGCACTGTGGTGCTCGAACTCGACGACGGCGCCGAGGTGACGCTGCATCCGGGAGACACCGTCGTCCAGAACGGCACCAGGCACCGCTGGAAGAATCCGGGGGACACGCCGGCCCGACTGGCACTGTTCGTGTGCGGGGCCGCCCACGACAATGTCAGGCGTGCGTAGCTAGGTCGGCGGTATCGACTGCTGGAGTTCCAGCCATTCGATGTTCTGTTGACGTTCGGCGTCGATGCGGTGTTGGCGTGCTTGGGCGCGGGTGGTGTCGCGTTTGGGCATGGTCAGGCCGGCGGTGTGTTTCGGTGGCGGGGCGCCGGTGGTGGTCACGTCGGCTGTGGGCGTGCACAATTCCGGGAACAGCAGCCTGCTGCCGGGGTAGGTGGTGTAGGTGTGGCCTTCGGGGTCGGTCCATATCAGGGTCGCGTCGCTTAGCTGGCGGGAGGTCCAGCCGGGCCAGAACGTCTTCAGCAGGTGGTGTTCGCGGCATAGGCAGGCCAGATTCGACGCTGCAGTGGGCCCCCAGGGGTAGGGGACGGTGTGGTCGAGATCGGCGATGGTCGCCGGTCGGGTGCAGCCGGGGAAGCGGCAGGTCAGGTCTCGACACCGCACGAACTCTGCGAGTTTCTTCGATGGTCGGTAGTGGGATTCCGGGGGTGCCGGGCCGGGCTGGATCAGCAGAGCCACGGTGGCGCACATCGCGACCTGGGCGATGACGGGTGCGGGTAAGACTGGGCCGCCGAGGATCACCCCGGGCCGTGCCGGACAGTACTCGCCGCGGTCGGCCTGGATCGCCTCGGTCAACCCGGCCCAAGTATAGGAATACCAAGGCATGGGGAGCAGCTCCGGTAACTCACCCACTAACCCGCGGCGCTGCACGCCCAGATCCCCCATAGGCGCGGGTTCGGGCTCAGGCTCAGGCTCAGGGTCGGAGCCTGATTCGGCTGTAGCCGAACCGGATTCGGCTTCCACTGTATCCTCGTCGAGTCCATCGACGAGCTCGTCGGGCAAGTCGCCGTGGGCGCCGTCGGTGCCCGGGTCGGGCGGTGGCGGAGGGGCATCTTCATCCGGCGGCCCAGGACCGTCTTCGGGCGGAAGCTCGGGATCGTCCCCGGTGGTGGCGAGGGCGTCGGAGTGGGCGATGAGGTGAATGACGATCCCCCCTACCGGCGGGATGGCCGTGGCCTCGCAGTCGGGGCTTTCGCACAGACACGGCAGCCGGTCCCAGCCAAAGCCCACCGCTCCCAGCGCCGCAGCGCGGCGTTGATCTGCGGTGCGGGGATCGCGCTCACACACCGTGGCCGCCAACGCGTCCAGCCGCCGATCGAGAGCCACCGCATCGGTCGCCGCCAAGTCGGCATCCACCCGGGCAGAACCAGACGCGTCATCGATGTGAACATCGACGCGATGCCCGCGGCTTGCGGTCTGAGTGCGTCGCACCGCGTACCGGTCGTGCGTCAGGATCAGCGCGTCGATGGCCTTCTGGGCCTGATCGACCGACATCGCCCCTGCCGACGCGACCAATTCGGCCAGCTCGGCGTCGATGGATCGCAGCGCTGCCGCGTCTTGGACCAGGAGGGTTCGCGCGCAGATCTGGTGCACCAGCCGGTAGGCGATGCGGCCAGTCGCGAACACCGCGGCCACCTTCGGTAACCGTTCCCGCAGTACCACCGCATCGAGAAGAAGGCCGTTGGCGATCCCGCTTGTCACCGAGTGCGCGGCCCCGATCTGGGCGCAGACTGAGCCCCAATTGTCCAGGCGCCATTGCTCCCTATCGGCCGAGCCGGCGGCGGCATAAGCCTGCTCGAGCAGATCGGCCATGAACCGCAATCGGGCCGCGCACGCCGCGTTCTCCAGTTGCGCGCACGCCCGCACCCCATCACCCGGGGTACGGACCGCGGCCACGGCGGCGAGCTGACTATCGAACATTCTTTCGATTCTTGTCGCACCGGCACCCCACCACCACAACCCAGGACCAACCTGGGGATCAATCAGCGATTGGGGATAACCCCTAGCTGCCGTGTTCGGCCAACCAGCGTTCCGCGCGTCGCTTCGAGGCCTGGGCGAGCCATGCGTCCTGAATCAGTTCCCGTAGTTCACTGACACCGACCTCGCCGATCCTGCTGGCACGCACCAGCACCGACAGGTGCCCGTCGAAGTGCGCGGTGCTGAAGAACGGTGACTTCGGATCCTGCACCAGCGCGCGCTTGTCGGCCTCGGATTCCACCCAGACCACGATGACGTCCGGGTACTTCTCGCCGGTATCGGGATCGACGGCGTCCGGACGCGGCGTGCGGAAGAACACGAACGACTTGCCGCCGACCTGGTAGATCGAGTTGCCCGCCTTGGGGCCCTCGACCCGGGTCACGTGCGGCATGGACGCCGCGATCTCGTGCACGTCGGCCTCGGTGGCGGGTCGGTCACGCATCACGTTGCAACCGGTGCAGTTCGACGTCGGTCAACTCGCCGCCCGCCACCGTGGCGGTCATGTACGTGCAGTGCGGCTGACGGCGGCGGTCGGTCGGCGAACCCGGATTCAGCAGTCGCAGGCCAGATTTCGCGGTTCCATCCCACGGGATGTGGCTGTGGCCGAACACCAGCACATCGGTGTCGGGATACGCCTTCGCCATCCGTTCGTCGCGCCCGGCCGACGCACCGGTCTCGTGGGTCACGGTGAATCGCAGACCGCCCAGCACCACGTCGGCGCGTTCGGGAAGCCGGCGCCGCAGTTCGTCGCCGTCGTTGTTGCCCCAACACGCCACCAGCCGCCGGGCCTGCGCCTCCAGCGCGTCGAGCAGGGCCGGCGCCATCCAATCACCGGCGTGGATCACCACGTCCGCGGCAACCACCTCGTCCCAGACGACAGCGGGCAGATCACGCGCCCTCGTGGGGACGTGCGTGTCAGCGATCAGCAGCAGGCGCACATCCCCCACATTAGGAGGTCCGGCCGAGGTGGGACCGTCAGCGTGCGAGCGTCTGATGAATCGACCGCGCCGCGCTGGCGCCCTCGCCGACCGCGGCGGCCACCCGCTTCATCGAACCCGCGTGCACGTCACCCACCGCGAACACGCCGGGAAGCGACGTCTCGAACGGGCGCGGCCGCCGGCTCAGTGACTGCCACGTACCGCCGCTCAGTACGGCATCGGGCAGCGCCGAGTCGGTGAGGATGAATCCTTTGGCATCCAGGGCGACGCCACCACACCACTGGGTTGCAGGTCGTGCACCGATGAAGCAGAACAGGCCGCGGCACGATTGCGGCGCGAGTTCGCGTCGGGAGCTGTCAGTGATCGAGATCGCCTCGAGATAGGTGTCTCCATGGAGCGCCGTCACCTCGCTGCACAGTCGCGTCGTGATCGCCGGATGTTCGTCGATCCGGTCGGCAAGGTAACTCGACATGTCCTTGCGTAAAGTGCTGCCACGCACGATCAGGTCGACGCGAGAGCCGTTGGCGGCCAAGTGTAATGCGGCTTGCCCAGCAGAATTGGCACCGCCGACGACGGCGACCGGGTCAGCGCCGCAGGCGTCGACCTCCAGTTGTGTGGCGGCGTAGAAAATCCCCGCACCTTCGAACTCATGCCACCTCGGCAGAGGCAGGGTGCTGTAGGCCGCACCGGTGGCGATGACGATGGTGCGGGTCTTCATCACCGCACCGTCGGCCAGTTCGACTGCCAGGTGCGGACCGTCGTCGACGATCCCCACCGCAGCGGCCGGACTCAGCAGTTCGGCACCGAATTTCTGCGACTGGATCATCGCGCGGCCGGTGAGGTCGGCGCCGGAGATGCCCGAGGTGAACCCGAGGTAATTCTCGATGCGCGAACTGGCCGCGGCCTGGCCGCCGATCGTGGTCGCCTCGAGCAAGACCGTGTCGAGGCCCTCGGAGGCGGCATATACCGCACTCGCCAGACCCGCCGGCCCTCCGCCCACGATGACGACATCACACACCCGGGTGCTGGCATCGCTGCGAATCGACCCTGCCATCCCGAGGGCTTGCGAGACCGTCGCGGCTGTCGCGGCGCGCACCGTGCGGGTCGGGGTCACCAGTACCGGCAGATCCGCCGACGTGAATCCATGGGACGCCAACATCGATTCGGCGTCGTCGGTTTCGACGTCATTCCAGGTGTAGGGGATCTCGCAACGGGCCAGCCACCTGCGGATGGCCAACGTGTCGCCCGACAGCCCACTGCCGATCAGCTGCACACTCTCTGTCGCGGCCCCGCTGAGCATCATGTGCCGCCGCGCGAGCAGAGCGCGAAAGATCACATCCGACAGTTCGACTTCCCGGTCCATCAGCTCGCGGAAGCGGGCCGCGGGAACCCGCACTACCTCTCCCGCCACGATGACCCGGGCTGCGAGAACCGTCTCCTGACCGGTCAGCATGTTCAACTCGCCGAGAAAACGCCCCGGACCATCGGTGTCGATGAGCACCTCGCCGCCGGAAACCGCCGAACCGACCACCTCGACGGTGGCGCTCTCGAGATAGAAGAAGTCGTAGTACGCCTGACCCGGCTCGAACAGCAGGTCGCCCACCGCGACCGATTCTCCGGTGCCGTAGCGGCGGATCTGCTGTACCTGCTGCGCGTCCAGCGTCGGGTAGGCGTTGTTCACGCCGAGAACTTCGCTCACAGCGGCCGCCAGCCCGTCCAGTTGCATCGATCAGTGCGCGCTCTCCCTGCGATGCTAGCTGACGGTGACGTGCGTCGATCTGTATGAAGACAGGGCGAGCGGTGGAGTCGTTGGGCGAGAACGCTTTACGTCGACCCGCGCGACACCGGCCGCCAACCCGACGGCGGGTCCTCACCGACCCGGCCGTCCACGGCCTCCCGCAGCAGGTCGGCATGCCCGGTGTGTCGGCCGTACTCCTCGATCAGATCGCACAGCAGCCGGCGAAGGTTGGCGTGGTTTCCCTGCTCGTCGCTGACCGCCACGATCTGATCGAGTCCGCCGTGCGCCAACGCCGCGGCCAGTCGGGTCCGCGAACGGTGCACCGCGTCATGCCAGAAGGTATACAGCTGCTCTGGTGTGTCCGCTGCCGCCGAGGTGAACTCCCAGTCCTCGGTGTCGTCCCACAGCGCATCCCACGGCTGCCCGACTGGGTCGCCGGTGAGCTTGCGGGTGAACAGGAAGTCCTCGTTGAATGCGAGGTGCTTGAGCAGCCCGCCGAGGGTCAGCGCTGAAGCGCCTGTGCGCGCCTGCAGACCCGCCGCGTCCAGTCCGTCGGCCTTCCACAAGAACGTGGTGCGCAGCCGCTCGAGCGCACCGACGATCTGCTCGAGCTCGCTGCCCGCGAGCGGCGGTTCCCAAGGAGTGTCGCTGTCGGCCATGTGACCAACGTTATGGTGCGCCCGAAGGGATTCGAACCCCTAACCTTCTGATCCGTAGTCAGATGCTCTATCCGTTGAGCTACGGGCGCTGGGTGAAGCTATTCAGTTCTCGACGCCGGCGAGCCGACGAGCTGTCCTACGCGGAGGCGAGAGGATTTGAACCTCCGGTCCGCTTTAAGACGGACAACTCATTAGCAGTGAGTCCCATTCGGCCGCTCTGGCACGCCTCCCGACGTTTACCGCCGCTGGATGAGAGTACACAGGGGCCGCCGCGGGAGGCAAAGCAGATCCGACCGGGCCCTAAACTGTTCGGGTGTCCGTCCGCCTGCGCCCCGAACTCGCCGACATCCCCGCCTACACGCCGGGCAAGACGGTGCCGGGCGCGATCAAGATCGCGAGCAACGAGACCGTCGACGGCCCGCTGCCCAGTGTGCGGGCCGCGATCACACAGGCGATCGACGGCATCAACCGCTATCCCGACAACGGCTACGTCGAGCTCAAGGAGCGCCTGGCCAAGCATGTGAACTTCGCACCGGAGAACATCTCCGTCGGGTGCGGGTCGGTCAGCCTGTGCCAGCAACTGATCCAGATCACCTCGACCGTCGGCGACGAGGTGCTGTTCGGCTGGCGCAGTTTCGAGATCTACCCGCTGCAGGTTCGCACCGCCGGCGCCACCCCGGTGCAGGTGCCGCTGCGTGATCACACCTTCGACCTGGACGCGATGCTCGCCGCGATCACCGAGCGGACCCGGTTGATCTTCGTGTGCAACCCGAACAACCCGACCAGCACCGTCGTCGACCCCGGGGCGCTCAGCCGGTTCGTCGAGGCGGTGCCGCCGCACATCCTGGTGGTGCTCGACGAGGCCTACATCGAGTACATCCGCGACGACCTGGTGCCCGACAGCTTCGGACTTGTGCGGGCTCATGCGAATGTTGTTGTGCTGCGCACTTTTTCGAAGGCATACGGGTTGGCCGGACTGCGCATCGGCTATGCCGTCGGCGATCCGGACATCATCACCGCGCTGTCCAAGGTGTACGTGCCCTTCACCGCCACGAGCGTCTCCCAGGCTGCCGCGATCGCCTGCCTTGATGCCGCCGACGAGTTGATGGTGCGCACCGACGCCGTCGTCGCCGAACGCACCCGGGTCACCGCGGCCCTGCGCGAGGCCGGTTACGAGGTGCCGCCCTCGCAGGCCAACTTCGTGTGGCTGCCGCTCGTCGGCCGGGCCCAGCAGTTCGCCGGGGACGCCGCGAACAGCCGCATCATCGTGCGTCCGTACGGGGAGGACGGGGTGCGGGTGACCGTGGCCGCCCCCGATGAGAACGATGCCTTCCTCGAATTCGCCAGGGGCTGGATCACCGAACAGGAGACGCACCGATGACCGCAACACCACCCACCCCGCTCGGCCCGCCCGTGACACGCACCGCACGCGACACCTTCGTCGAACTCAAGGGCCGCACCGGTCAGATCACCGACTCCGAGCTCGACGAGTTCTGGGAGAAGCTGGCCCCGGCCACGATCGACTTCATGATCGGCGAGTGGAAGGGCGGCGAATTCCAGACCGGGCACAAGGCCAACGGGTTCATGAAACGGCTGAACTGGTTCGGCAAGACGTTCCACTCCGCGGCCGACGCCAAGCCGCTCGTCTGCATTGATGCCGACGGCAACAAGTTCTCCAACACCGAGGCGATGAACGGCGAGGCCAGCCTGTGGATGGAGGAGTTCCGAGGCGAGTCGGTCGCCTCGATGGTCTACGACGGTAAGCCGGTGCACGATCACTTCAAGGTCGTCGACGCCAACGCGGTGATCGGGCTGATGAACGGCAAGGGTGCGCTGGACACCTCGTCGGGCACACCCCGCCACCTGTACTTTTACCTCGAACGGAGCTAGCCGCATATCGTGGCCAGGATGAACACACGCGTACGGGTGGCGGCAGCCACCGTGGTCGGTGTGGGAATCGTTCTCGGCGTGGCCACGGGATGCCAGCAGACCACCGAAGGTGTCGTCGCGCAGACGACGGAACCGGGTCCGCCGCTCACCTCGCCGCCGACGACCGGGGACCGTACGCCGTCCATCCCGGGTCTGCCGGACATCCAGATCCCCAACATCCCGCTGCCGACCCGCAACACCGACGTCCCCGAGGTTCCCGCTCCGGCGAACGCACTCGAGATGACGTGCGAGGAGTTCAGCGCGCTCGACGAGGCCACCAGGGTGGCGGTGGTCCGGGAGATCCTCGCTCAGGAGGCCAACCCGCTGGGTCCCGACGGCGAGTTCGTCGGGCAGATCCTCGCCGACGCAGCCTGTCAGTTCCTGCCGACGGCCACCGTCAGCGAGGTCCTGATGGGCGGCTAGCAGAGCCCCGGCTAGCCTTTTGCTCCATGAGCAGCTCATACGAATCGGTGACCGTCGATATCGCCGACCGCATCGCACAGGTGACGTTGATCGGCCCCGGCAAGGGCAATGCGATGGGTCCGGCGTTCTGGGCCGAGCTTCCGGTGGTCTTCGCCGAGTTGGACGCCGACCCCGAAGTGCGGGCGATCGTCCTGACCGGGTCGGGCCGCAACTTCAGCTACGGCCTCGACCTGATCGCGATGGGTGACACGCTCTCACCGATGCTGGCCGGCGGTGCACTGGCCAAGCCGCGGGCGGACTTCCATGCGCGACTCAAGGTCATGCAGCAGTCCATCACCGCGGTCGCGGACTGCCGCACCCCGACCATCGCGTCGGTCCACGGATGGTGCATCGGCGGTGGCGTCGACCTGATCTCCGCGGTCGACATCCGTTACGCGAGCGCGGACGCGAAGTTCTCGGTACGCGAGGTCAAGCTCGCCATCGTCGCCGACGTCGGCTCGCTGGCCCGGCTGCCGCTGATGCTGTCCGACGGCCATCTGCGCGAACTGGCATTGACGGGCAAGGACATAGATTCAGCACGCGCCGAGAAGATCGGACTGGTCAACGACGTGTACCCCGACGCCGAGTCGTCGCTGGCCGCCGCGCGCGCCACCGCCGCAGAGATCGCCGCGAACCCACCGCTGGTGGTGCAGGGCATCAAGGACGTGCTCGACGAGCAGCGGACCGCAGACGTGTCGGCCAGCCTGCGCTACGTCGCGGCGTGGAACTCGGCGTTCCTACCGTCCCGGGACCTGACCGAGGGCATCACCGCGATGTTCGAGAAGCGGGCGCCCGACTTCACCGGTGAGTGAGACGGGCGACAGCGGTGGCGGAGGGATTTGAACCCCCGGTCGGTGTTAGCCGACTCTCGCTTTCAAGGCGAGTGCATTAGGCCGCTCTGCCACGCCACCGCGGGACAGTCTAAACGCGACCGATCTTGGCCGACGGCGCCCCGGACTTCAGCCCGACACTGATCCGCCGGCAGTTCTCCCCCATCGCCGACACCTGGGGCCGCGACAGCTTGTCGAGAAAGTGTGTGCGTACTGCCACGCCGTAGGTCCGCATCGCCGTTCCGAGGGCCTCCCTGCCCTCGGAGGTGATGCTGGCGACGACTCCGCGACCGTCGTCGGGACTGGCGCCCCGCGTGACGAGCCCCTGCTTCTCCAATCGGTGGATCTGGCGCGTCACCCGACTGGGCAGCGACAGCAGAGCTTCGGCGAGATCACCCATGCGGGCCGCCCCGTTGGGTGATCTGGCCAGAAGATCCAGCAGTCGTACGTCGTTGAGCGTCAGACCGTGTTCGTCGATCAGCGACCGATTCATGGTCGCGTACATTCTCAGCGCGGCGTCGAGAAAGTTCTGCCACGCGCGTTGTTCAGCGATGTCCAAGCCCGGCGTTTCGCTCGCCGTGCGCCCCCCTATGATCCCCTCCATCTGCATATGATAGGGCCGCGGTGCCGTCACCGGAGGTCGAAAGAGCGACGCGTTTCCGCAGCGTAGTAGCGTTGCGGGATGCGTGCGATCGTGGCCGAATCCCCCGACAGACTCGTCTGGCAATCCGTCCCGGACGTGGCGCCCGCCATCGGCGAGGTCCTCATCAAGGTTGCCGCCGCAGGGGTGAACCGCGCCGACCTCATGCAAGCCGCGGGGAAGTATCCACCCCCGCCCGGCGCCAGCGAGATCATCGGCCTGGAAGTGTCGGGAACCATCGAGGCTGTCGGCGAACACGTCACTCGATGGTCTGCGGGGCAACAGGTCTGCGCTTTGCTGGCAGGCGGCGGCTACGCCGAATATGTGGCCGTTCCCGCAGGTCAGGTGATGCCTCTACCCGATGGTGTCGAGCTGCCACACGCCGCCGCCCTGCCCGAGGTCGCCTGCACTGTGTGGTCGAATCTGGTGATGACCGCGGGGCTGCGCGCCTCGCAGCTTCTGCTCGTCCACGGCGGCGCCAGCGGCATCGGCACCCACGCCATCCAGGTCGCCCGCGCACTGAACTGCCGGGTCGCCGTCACCGCAGGTTCGCGCAACAAGCTCGACCTGTGTGCGGAACTGGGCGCCGAGATCACCATCGACTACCACAACGAGGACTTCGTCGACGTGGTCCGCAGCGCAGGTGGAGCCGACGTCATCCTCGACATCATGGGGGCGGCCTACCTGGACCGCAACGTCGACGCACTGGCCAACGACGGGCGGCTGGTCATCATCGGCATGCAGGGAGGAGCCAAGGCAGAGCTGAACATCGCGAAGCTGCTGGCCAAACGCGGCGGCGTCATCGCCACCGCACTGCGCGCCCGCCCGGTCGAGGGCCCGGGCGGCAAGAGCGACATCGTGGCCCGGGTGGTCGACGACGTCTGGCCGATGGTGGCCGACGGGCTGGTCCGGCCGGTGATCGGGGCTGAGTTCCCGATCGCCGAAGCCCAAGCGGCCCACGAGTTGCTGGCATCGGGTGATGTGTCAGGCAAAGTGCTTCTGCGCGTAGGCGATTAGCACTGGCAGAAGGCGTCAGCCGAGCGACGCCAACGCCCGCACCAACTGGTCGACCTCGGCGATGGTGCTGTAATGCGCCAGCCCGACGGTCACCGCGCCGCCGATGTCGTCGACGCCGATCAGGTCCAGAACGCGCGAACTGGCGTTCGCCATCGCCAGCACGCCGTTGTCCGCAAGGCGCTGCACGACGCGTTCGGCGGGTACCTTGTCGATCGCAAAACTCAGCACCGGGATCCGCACCTCGGGGCTGCCGAGGACCATCACCGTCGGCAGCGACCGCAGCGACGTCAGCAGGTAGTCGAACAGCCCGCCCAGGTACGCCTCTGAGGACTGCATCGACACCGACAGCCGCTCACGGCGGCTGCCCTGTGCCGAATCGTCCAGGTTCGCAAGGTATTCGATGCTGGCCACCACGCCCGCGAGCATCCCGAACTGATGTGACCCGATCTCCAACCGGGCCGGCCCGGTGGCCTCGGGGTCCAGCGACACCGAGCCGAAGGCGTCGATGATCGAGGGGTCGCGGAAGGCCAGCGCTCCGATCGGCGGCCCGCCCCACGCCAGGGCGTTGACCGCGATGACGTCGGCGTCGATCTCGTTGATGTCGACGAGCCGGTACGGCGCCGCGGCCGAGTGGTCGACGACGACCAGTCCGCCGACCTCGTGCACCAACTTCGTGACCTCGCCCAGCTCGGTAACCGTGCCCAAAGTCGAAGAGGCAGAGGTGATCGCGACCAATCGGGTGGGACGGGTGATCAAGCCCTCCCACTGCCAGGGCGGCAGTTCGCCGGTCTCGATGTCGACCTCGGCCCACTTCACCTTGGCGCCGTAACGGTTCGATGCGCGCAGCCACGGCGCGATGTTGGCCTCGTCGTCGAGGCGGGTCACCACCACCTCGTAGCCGAGTCCGACCCGACCGGACGCGGCGTCGGCCAGCGACGTCAGCAGCACCGCACGATCGGCGCCCAGCACCACTCCGGCCGGATCTGCGTTGACCAGATCGGCCACCGCCTGCCGGGCGGCGGCGAGCACCGCGGCGCTGCGCCTCGCGGAGGGGTGCGGACCGGACGCATCGGGCATCGAACCGCGGAATGCGGTGGACACCGCGCGGCTGACCGAATCCGGCAGCAACATGCCGTGCTGGGCGTCCATATGAACCCAGCCATCGCCCAACGACGGGTGCAATCCCCGCACCCGGGCGACGTCGTATGCCATGTCAGCCCACCTTAGTGCGTCAGTGAATTCCGCCTCACCAGCCCGAACACGGACCGATTCGACGGACGTCCGACCTTGCGTCTTGCTGCCCGCGCCCAACCGGAACGGGTCATCTGCGCAGCAATACTAGTCCAGTGCGCCGCGGGCTCGGAGTCCTACTTGTGGCGTCGTTGCTGGCAGCGGGCAGGGCAATCGTCGCACCGTGTAGCGGGGTTTGCGGACCGGGACACGACGGCCGGGATCGCTGGACAAATCGTTGTCGTGGGAGAAGATCTGAGACGACGGCACGGACCGCGCCCACCACCGGTGCGTGGCCCCGCCGCAGCCGGAAAGCGATGCTGGGGCACTCTAGGGACATGACAAGCAACACCGACGACGACAACATCGAGATCATCGCCGACGGTCCGGATGCGATGGACGTCGACCGGGGCGACGGCAAGTCGTTGACCGACCTCGTCGAACAGCCCGCAAAGGTGATGCGGATCGGCACGATGATCAAGCAGCTGCTGGAGGAAGTGCGGGCGGCTCCGCTGGACGACGCCAGCCGCGGCCGGCTGCGCGACATCCACCGCACCAGCATCAGCGAGCTGGAGGAGGGGCTGGCCCCCGAACTGCGCGACGAGCTGGAGCGGCTGACGCTGCCCTTCACCGAGGACACGGTTCCCTCCGATGCCGAGCTACGGATCGCCCAGGCGCAGCTGGTCGGGTGGCTCGAGGGGCTCTTCCACGGCATCCAGACGGCGCTGTTCGCCCAACAGATGGCGGCCCGCCAGCAGCTCGAGCAGATGCGCCAGGGTGCGTTGCCGCCGGGCGTGGCCGTGCCGGGGCAACGAAGTGGTCCGGGGCACCCCGGCACCGGTCAGTACCTGTGAGACGAGTGTGGCCAGTCCTGAACCGTTAGAACCACGGATCGACACCCGCAATGCGTGGGTGGAGTTCCCGATCTTCGACGCCAAGTCGCGCTCGCTGAAGAAGGCCTTCCTCGGGAAGGCGGGCGGCGCGATCGGACGCAACGACTCCAACGTCGTCGTCATCGAGGCGTTGCGCGACATCACCCTGTCGCTCAAGATGGGCGACCGCGTCGGCCTGGTCGGACACAACGGTGCCGGCAAGTCGACGCTGCTGCGCCTGCTGTCGGGCATCTACGAACCGACCCGGGGCGTGGCGACGGTCCAGGGCCGCGTCGCGCCCGTGTTCGATCTGGGGGTCGGGATGGACCCGGAGATCTCCGGATTCGAGAACATCATCATCCGCGGCCTGTTCCTCGGGCAGACCCGCAAACAGATGATGGCCAAGATCGACGAGATCGCCGAGTTCACCGAACTCGGCGACTACCTGTCGATGCCGTTGCGCACCTACTCGACCGGCATGCGGGTCCGGCTTGCGATGGGCGTGGTGACCAGTATCGACCCGGAGATCCTGCTGCTCGACGAGGGCATCGGCGCCGTGGACGCCGACTTCCTGAAGAAGGCCCAGACCCGGTTGGCGGCCCTTGTGGAGCGCTCGGGGATCCTCGTCTTCGCCAGCCACTCCAACGAGTTCCTTGCGCGGTTGTGCAACACCGCGATGTGGATCGACCACGGCACCGTGAGGATGTCGGGTGAGATCGAGGACGTCGTGCGGGCCTACGAGGGCGAAGACGCCGCCCGACACGTGCGTGAGGTTCTGGAAGAGACAGCACACACGCATGAGTGAGGCTGTCATCGCGGTGGTCGTCACCCACCGCCGCCCCGACGAACTCGCCAAGTCACTCGACGCGGTTTCGTCGCAGAGCAGACGCCCCGACCACCTGATCGTCGTGGACAACGATCACGACGACCGCGTGCGTGATCTGGTCGAGGGCCAACCGATTCCGACGACATACCTGGGATCTCACCGAAACCTGGGCGGCGCAGGCGGTTTTGCGCTGGGCATGCTCCATGCGCTGAGCCTGGGCGCGGACTGGGTCTGGCTGGCCGACGACGACGGGCGCCCCCAGGATGCCGAAGTGCTGGCCACTCTGCTGGCATGCGCCGACAGACACGGCCTGGCCGAGGTCTCCCCGATGGTGTGCAATCTCGACCACCCCGACCGCCTGGCGTTTCCGTTGCGGCGCGGTCTGAAATGGCGCCGACTGGTCAGCGAGTTGCACTCCGACGCCCACGAGGATCTGCTCTCCGGCATCGCCTCGCTGTTCAACGGTGCGCTCTTCAGGGCCTCGACCATCGAGGCGGTTGGAGTCCCGGACCTGCGACTGTTCATCCGCGGTGACGAGGTGGAGCTGCATCGCAGGCTGGTGCGCTCCGGACTCCCGTTCGGCACCTGCCTGCAGACCAGCTACCTACACCCTTGCGGCACTGAGGAATTCAAGCCGATTCTCGGCGGACGGATGCACACCCAGTATCCCGACGACGCGGCGAAGCGGTACTTCACCTATCGCAATCGCGGTTACCTGCTCTCCCAACCCGGCCTGCGCAAGCTGCTGCCCCAGGAGTGGCTACGGTTCGGCTGGTACTTTCTCATCACCCGGCGCGATCCCGCTGGATTGCGGGAGTGGATTCGATTGCGGCGCTTGGGCCGACGGGAAGAGTTTCACCAGGGCGAGCGAAGCGACGGGACCAAGAAGAGATGACGATCATGGATGCCGCCGCGCAGTCCAGGACGTTCCGGCGGGCGTGGGGCGACCTCGTCGAGGGCTTCGGCAAGCGTGAGCTGTGGTTGCACCTGGGCTGGCAGGACATCAAGCAGCGCTACCGGCGCTCGGTGCTGGGTCCGTTCTGGATCACCATCGCGACCGGGACCACCGCGGTCGCGATGGGCGCGCTGTACTCGGTGCTGTTCAAGCTCGAACTGTCCGAACATCTTCCGTACGTCACGCTGGGCCTGATCATCTGGAACCTGATCAACGCGTCGATCCTCGAGGGGTCCGACGTGTTCATCGCCAACGAGGGTCTGATCAAGCAGCTCCCCACGCCGCTGTCGGTGCATGTCTACCGCCTGGTGTGGCGGCAGATGATCCTGTTCGCGCACAACATCATCATCTTCGTGATCATCGCGATCATCTTCCCCAAACCGTGGCAATGGACCGACCTGACGTTCATCCCGGCGCTGTTCCTGATCGCGCTGAATTGTGTCTGGGTGGCACTGTGTTTCGGCATTCTGGCCACCCGCTACCGCGACATCGGCCCGCTGCTGGCCAGCCTGGTGCAGCTGTTGTTCTTCATGACGCCGATCATCTGGAACGAGTCGACGCTGCGCAGCCAGGGAGCCGGCGACTGGGCCAGGATCGTCGAGCTCAACCCCCTGCTGCACTACCTCGACATCGTCCGTGCCCCGCTGCTCGGCGCCGAGCAGGAGTTACGGCACTGGCTGGTGGTGATCGCGCTGACCATCATCGGCTGGATCTTCGCCGCGTTGGCGATGCGCCAGTACCGGGCGCGGGTCCCCTACTGGGTCTGAGGTTCCGGCCCGAAGACGAACCGCCGGCCGGTCAACGTCTCCGGCGTGATGCGCACGAACCGCAGCTTCTCGGTGGCGACCCACGGGTAGAGCCCGGCGCAGTGGGCGTCGTCGATGTCGGCCGAGGTGGACAGCAACTGTGCGGTGCCGCGGACCACGACGCTCCACCCCTCGCGGACGTCGTGGTCGTCGGCTTCGAACACCACATGCTCGTTGAGCACAGCGGTCAGCAGCTTCGTCCCTTCGGCCGTACGGAACAGCAGCGTCTTGTGCTGCACGACGAAGTTGACGGGAAAGATCTCGGTCCATCCGCCGACCGTCGTCACCAGCCGGCCCAGCGAAACTCCGGCCAGCAGACTCCAGCTCTCGTCCTCGGTGAGCGCGGTGACCGGTGCGTCCGGCGCGGTGGTGGCGTCCATGGTCACGATCGTCGTCGGCCGCGACTGCGCGTCGTAGGGTCCAAAGGCACTTCTGCGCGGTGTCGCCCGTTGTGAACTCATGAGCATTCCGCCATATGAGCCGCCGCCCCTGCCGTCGTCCGGCGCGGGAAACACCCTGCTGTGCCCGAAGTGCTCGGGCGTCATGAAGACCTACGAGCGCAACGGGGTCCACCTCGAACAGTGCGACACGTGCCGCGGCATCTTCCTCGACATCGGCGAACTGGAGTCGCTGACACAGATGGAGAACCGGTTCGCTTCTGCCGCGCCTCCCCCGATGCCGCCGCAGCAGCAGGGCTACGGAGGCTACGGCGGGTACGACAACTACGGACCCGGCTGGGGTCACCGCGGCAACAAGCACTACCGCAAACAGGGCTTCGGCCGGCTGTTCTTCTCCAGCTAGACCATCCGCTCACACGCGGCGAGCACCATCTGCTGGGCCTCGTCGGTGTCGCCGTGGGCGAGCCCGGACGCGGCGGCGTGGACGACGGCCGCCCGGGCGAACGGTTCCAGCACCACCCACGGGTCCGCGTCGGGCAGGGCGGGGCCCCGCGCGCCGCGGTAACCGTCGACGAATGCTGTCCAGTCGTCGTCGGGGATCAGGCCCGCGGCCCAGAAACCGGCCGGTCTTGCCAGATCCCACACCGGGTCACCGACACCGACGTCGTCGACGTCGATCAGCACCCACGGTGCGCCCGAGGCGAGCCGGCCGATCTGCCCGAGATGCCAGTCTCCGTGAACCAGCGTCGACGGCCGATCCGCTGAGCCGGCGCGCCAGACGACTTCGGGAAGCACGGCGGCGGCCCGCTTCACGGATCCGGGTGACTTCCGGACGTAGTCGACGCCTCGACGGAGACGCTGCGGCCAGCCGTGAACCGGCGCCGGGCCGGGTACCGGTTCGTGGTGCAGCGCGGCCAGCAGTGCCCCCGCCTGAGTCCAGGGTAAGCAATCCGATTCGGCGACAACGGTTTCCACGACAGGCCAACTCGTCCGCCAGCGAGGCCCGACGGCTTCGGGAATGACTGAGATCGGGGCCAGCAAAGACGCGGATTCCGCGGCGATGCGCAGTCGCTGTCCGAGTGCGCGCGGATCCGTCCCGACCCGGTGCAGCTTGTGCACAACGACGCCGTCGACGTCGATCTGCGCACCGGACCGGGTCTGCACGACCCCGACGCTATTGCACCTCAGCGCCGCGGTGGTGCCGTCCGCACTGCTGCGTTGATGCGGTTCCAGGCGTTGATGGTGACCGCCATGGTTATCACCTGTCCCAGTTCGCGGTCCGAGAACACCCCGGCGGCCTGCGCGTAGACGTCATCGGAGACCCCTCCGTGGCCGAGTTCGGTGATCGCCTCGGTCAGCGCCAGCGCGGCGCGCTCCCGCTCGGTGAACAGGTCGCCCGCCTCTGCCCAGGCCGCGAGAACATCCAGCTTCTGCTCGCTGACGCCGTGCTTGCGGGCGTCGCGGGTGTGCATGTCGAGGCAGAAGGCGCAGTGGTTGATCTGCGAGGCGCGGATCTTGATCAACTCCCCGAGCTCGGGGTCGACGTCTTTGGCCGCGGCGGTCGACAACGTCATCATCGCGTCGTACAGCTCGGGGGAAGCCTTGTAGATCTTGAGGCGGTCCTGGGTGGCGAATGTCTGGGTCATGGGATCCACGCTAGTTCCGAATAGCCCATGATGATGGTTCAATCTGCAGATGGTTTCTTGGGCCAATTCGGGGGGTCGGGATCTGCACGTCGATCTGGGTCGATCACTCGTCCCGGGCGCTCGAGGCACCAAGGACGCACTGATCGCGGGACTGCGCGACGCCGCCCGATCCGGCCGCCTCGTACCGGGCACGATGCTGCCCGCATCCCGCGCCCTGGCAGCCGATCTGGGCGTGGCCCGCAACACCGTCGCCGACGCCTACGCCGAACTCGTCGCCGAAGGCTGGCTGGGATCTCGTCAGGGCGCGGGCACCTGGGTCGTCGGCACCGCCCATCGGCTCGAACCACCGCGTCCCCGCGGCGTGCGCGTCACCCCCGTGCACAACCTGATGCCCGGCTCGCCGGACGTCTCGGAGTTCCCCCGCAGCGACTGGGTGGCGTGCACGCGACGGGCGCTGGCCAACGCGCCTCACGAAGCGCTGCGGATGGGTGATCCGCGCGGTCGACCGGAGTTGCGCGAAGCGCTCGCCGAGTACCTGGCGCGGGCGAGGGGCGTGCGCGCGTCTGCGGATTCGATCGTCATCTGCGCGGGGGTGCGTCAGGGTGTGGAGTTGCTGGTACGTGCGGTGGGTGGACCGATCGCGGTGGAGGCGTACGGACTCCACCTGTTCCGGGACGCCATCGCGGCGAGCGGTGTGACAACGGTACCCATCGGCGTGGACGACGACGGTGCGGTCGTCGGCGAACTCGACGATCTCGATGTGACGGCGGTGTTGTTGACCCCGGCCCATCACAACCCCCTGGGGATGCCACTGCATTCGTCGCGGCGCACCGCGGTTGTCGAATGGGCTTGCAGAACAGATGGTTTCATCTTCGACGACGACTACGACGGCGAATTCCGCTATGACCGTCAGCCGATCGGTGCGCTCCAGGCACTGCGCCCGGAGAAGGTCGTCTATCTGGGTTCGACGAGCAAGAGCCTGTCGCAGGCGCTGCGCCTGGGCTGGATGGTGTTGCCCGAGGGCTTGATCGACCCCGTCGTGGAAGCAGCTGGTGGACAACAGTTTTCCGTCAGCGCCATCGACCAGCTCACCCTCGCCGAGTTCATCTCCGGTGGCTACTACGACCGGCACATCCGGCGGATGCGGACGCGGTACCGGCGACGCAGGGACACGCTGACCTCCACGCTGTCCGCGTTCGATGTCGGGGTCGGTGGGCTTGCCGCAGGAGTCAACGCGCTGGTGACCTTGCCCGACGGCGCCGAGCCGGAGGTCATCCGTCGTGCCGGTCAGGCAGGCATTGCATTACAAGGACTTTCGCTCATGCGGCATCCGGACGCGGGTGTCGACGTGCCTGATACCGACGGCCTGATCATCGGCTTCGCCGCGCCCGCCGAGCACGCCTTTGTGCCCGCTGTTTCTGCGTTATGCGAGGTCCTGCGTGCCAGCGGGTTGTAGCGTTCATCCATGACCGCTCCGCGCCGACCGATGAGCATCTACGAGCGAACGCTCGAGAAGTTCGCGAGAACGTCGGCCGGGTACTGGTTTGTCAGAAATGTGGCGCCGCGGGTCGATCCGCCTCTGCTGCGGATCACCGGCGGCCGGGTCAGCACCGTCTATCCCGCGCCGGTGATGCTGCTGACGACGACGGGCGCGAAGTCCGGACTACCTCGGACACTGCCGCTGCTGTACCTCGTCGCCGACGATTCGCTGATCCTGATCGCGTCGAACTACGGAAGGCCGGGTCATCCTGCGTGGTACCGCAATCTCAAAGCCACCCCGACCGTCGAGGTACTCGCCGGGAACCGCAGCGGAACCTACAGCGCATCGGAGATCACCGATCACACCGAGCGCGAGGATGCCTGGACGAAGGCACTCGATCAATACGCCGGGTATGGGGATTACGAGGCGCGGGCCGCCGCGCGCACGATTCCATTGATCCGACTTCGGCGTTCGGGATGACGAAAGGGGCACCTCCCAGAGGAGGTGCCCCTTTTGGTGGGGGGGTTAGTTGACGTCGACGAAGTAGACGTGGCCGGTGATTTCGCGGACCTGGTCGTCGCCCTGGGCGTCCCAGACGTATTCGCGGATCGGCTGGCCCTGGCGGACCGAGGTGACGCCGGCTTCGTGCTCTGCGGACTGCTCGGCCGCCTTCTTCTTCGCCACATCTTCCAGTGTCGTCATCACGGCACCTTTCTCGCCGAGCATCGCTCAGCGTGTCAGTGCCGGAAACACCGTTATTTCCACAGTCCCTCGGCGACGCGATCGTGTGCGGCGAGGTATCCGGCGGCGTGCAGCTGGCCGGGTTGCGAGAAGACAGCTTGCATGGTGGCCAGGTTGGATTGGAAGTCTTGATAGGCGGCGCGGCGTTCGTCGTGAGTGGCGTAGTCGTCGCCGTACCGTTCGAGCCAGGCCGCCCAGTGCTCGGCGGTACCCGGCTGCGGCGGGGTGTTCGCTTCCATGACTCTTACGGTACGACGGGTGTCTGACATGTTGGGCTCCTTTGTGGCCTGTTTGCCCAGATGAGAGCGTTTTGATAGCTGTGATAGCTGTGATAGCACAGCTAGCTAGCAGCCGTGTTGAGTGAGGTAGGCGTCGAGGGCTTGGTCGGTGATGGAGGCGATGCTGATGGTGCGGTCGCCGGTTTCGTAACGGAGCTTGTCGACGGCTTTTCCGAGGCGGTTTTTAGTGGAGGGCCGGATTCTGACGTTGTGCTGCTCGGTCAGTCGCTCGGCCGCTCCTCCGGCCTGCGGTGACGATGCGAGTTGAGACGAGTCAGGCGGGGCGGCGGTGATGGGGACTGCGGGTCGGTCGGGGATGGTGTCGGCTGGGTGGCTGGTGGTGCGGGTGATGGCTGGTTTGCGTGTGGTGCTCATGCGGGCGCTCCGATGGTGATGCCGAGTTCGTCGGCCAAGTCGTCGTAGGCGACTTGCAGGCTGAGTGCGCGGCCGCCTTTGAATTTGTGCATGGGCACTTCGGCGCTGTGGGCGTCTTGGCGGGCTCCGAGGTCGGGTATGACGGTGCGGGCCACGAGGTCGCCGTAGGCTTCGCGCAGCTCGCGTTCACGGTCGATGTGTTCGCCTTTGTTCTGGCGGCGGGAAATAATGATCTTGGCCAGCTCCAGACGCGGGTTGGGGCGCAACTTGACCTTCTGGACGGTGGTTTCCAGCCGCGTCACGCCTTTGACGGAGTCTTTCGTTGGTTCGGTGATGGCGTACACGGTGTCCACAGTGAGCAGAACGGCGAACAGCAGCTTGCCCAGGCTGGGTGGGCAGTCGAACAGCACGGCGTCATACGGCGAGAGGTCCAGGCCTTCGAAAGCGACATCCAGGCGGAACACGAGATCGGAAGCGCCGCTGGATTCGGCGTTGGACAGATCCAAGTGGGACGGGATGAGGTCGACGCCGTCCCAGTCAGTGGCCACGACGGCATCGATGGCTGAGCCGGCTTCGGTGCGATCCATGAGGTCAGCGGTGGTGAGTTGCCCATCTTCTGTGTACACACCGAGGCCTTCGGTGGCGTTGGCCTGGGGGTCCACGTCGACGATGAGGGCACGCCCTCCGCGGTGACTGATGGCGCTGGCCAGCCCGAGTGTCGTCGCAGTCTTGCCGACGCCACCTTTCTGGTTGGCCAAGGCGTGCCGTTTTGGTTGCACGATGCGCTTCCTCCGTAGTTAGGCTGGCGATGCTGGCTAGCTGTGCTAGCATAGCTCAGATAGCTATGCTAGCACGCCTAGCTAGCTAGATTGCGTTGTCCCTGCGTGTCGGATAGGTCGGGTCTGCGGTTATCGGGAAGCATCCTGAGGCATGCCACGGCACCTCAATCGGATGATCTACATAGACGACTCTGGACACCCCCAGTCTGGGATGGTCGTGTACGGCTGGGTTGAGTTCAGCCCGGACCGCTGGGGTTCTGTGCTCCGGTGCTGGCTCGATTGCCGAAAGATGCTGTGGCGTGAGTACCGGGTGGCCATCCAACAGGAGCTGCACACAACGGACTACGTGAACGGCCGCGGCCGGATTTCCAAAAATGTCCCTGACCGGCACGTGCACAACGGGATCGAGTTCTGGAAAGACTTCGGCCGCGAGGTCGCGGTGGAATGCCTGGACACACTGCGCTGTGCCGAGGGGCTGGTCGTGGGGTCGGTCTACCGCCAGGGGGACCCCGCGCGCCTTGCCGCGACCAAACGGGAGCTTTACCGAGATTTGATCATGCGCTTTGAAAAAGAGCTGGCCGCCACCGACTCGCTCGGTGTCGTGGTGATGGACGGGGACGGCAGCGATAGCAGTTACCGGACCACGCACCGTCAGTTGAAGCTGGATGAACGGCGCATCATCGAAGACGCGATCCATCTCGATTCGAAATCGTCGCAACTTGTGCAGATGGCCGACTTGGTCGCTTGGAGCGCGTATGCGGCCGCCGACCGCCACCCGCGGAATGAGTTTGCCTGGGACTGGTACGAGAAATACCTGGCTGAGCGGGATCCGAACAGGCAGCCGAAGGAACTTGCCCCCAGAAACAGCTAGACCCCCTTATCCACAGGTGTGGGGGGGTCTGCACTCACGAATATACACCGGATCGGGCGTATTGCCCACTACCGACGCTAAGTACCGATATCTCCGCGTGCGAGATATCGGTACGCAGTCGCCCTGCCGATCCCGAACGCCGCGGCGAGCTCGGTGACCGGTTCACCGGTCGCAGCGAGACGACGCAGTTGCTCTTGGCGGTCGGCGCTGAGCCTGTGGGGTTTGGTGGCCGGCAAGCTGCGAGCTCGGCGGGACTCGCGTGAGGCGGCACGGCGCTCTTTTCCGAGCTCGAGCTCGAGCTCCGCGAGGGTTGCCATTATGGCGGCGACGGCACGGCCGGTCGGAGTGCCCGTATCCACGCCTTCACGCAAGGCGCGCAACAAGATTCGACGCTCACCGAGTTCAGCGATAGTGCGTGTCACTTCGGCGACGGAGCGGCCCAGACGATCGATCGCAGTGACAACGACGGTGTCACCTTCACGGGCGTAGTGCAGCATTGCCGTCAACCCAGGCCGGTCGGTGCTCACCGCTCCCGAGAGTTTGTCAGTGAAGACTTGATCCGGTCCGACACCGGCCCCTGCGAGCGCGACGAGCTGCGCATCGAGGTCTTGGCCCACGGTGCTCACGCGGGCGTACCCGAGAATCTTCGTCACATCACTACCGTCTCATTGCCTTCTGGCATTGAGGATCTGAGACACGCGGTGTGAGACAAGAAATGAGACACCGCGACCTGGCATTACGCGGTGGGGGAGTGGTGCCTCGGAGGGTGTCTCGTTTCTTTAGATATGAGGCCAGCCAAGGTCACGATGTGCTATCAACAAATGCTATCATCGAGTGATGGCTAAGACTGTTACGTTGCGCTTATCCGACGGTGCCTACGAGGCGGTGAAGCGGTACGCAGATGCTGACCATACGTCGATGAATTCCTGGATCGAGGGCGTGCTCGATGTTGAGGACATGCGCCGCAGATGCGAAGCTCACGACCAGTGGATGCGGGAGCACCCCGATTCCGTCGCCTTCAGCGAGGCCTGGGCCGACCGAAATCTTGACGAGTTGACAAAGCGTTGAAATCGCCACGCCGAGGCGAGATTTGGGTTACGGGCACCGGAATCAACGTGCTCGTCATCTCCTCCACGGTCTACAACGAGATCCCCAGTGAGCCGACCGTAATCGTCGTGCCGGTGTTCGACCACAATCCAGATACCGGGTTCGGCGTGCCGTTGGGAGACACCGCGTGGGCAGCTCCCGGCCTGGTAACCAGCCTGCGCAAGTCAGCGCTGGATGAGTTCTTTCGCCGCGTTGACGTCCAGGCTCTGACCGATGTGAACAACATGCTTTTCAAGATCCTGGCCACACCGGACAGATAGCGGCGGCTGGATCGTCCCGAGACAGCTTTCGGCGATAGCTAGCTAGGCTGGACTCTGTGGCTCCCCTGCGTGCGTTCCCGGTCGTTTATGCGGCGACGGATGTCAGGCGTAGCGCTGATTTCTGGCAGCGACTGGGCTTCGAACGCTCCGTCGAGCTGCCCTCCGACAGCGAACCCGGGTACATCGGCTTGCGTCGCGGTGCAAGTGAGATTGCCATCGTGTCTTGGGACTGGTCGGCGCAACGCTACGGTTTAAAGCCGCCCGCGGGTCCGCGGTTCGAGATGTATGTCTATGTCGACGATCTGGACACATTGGTGACCGATCTGCGCAATGACGGAATCCCTGTCCTGGCCGACGTGGCCGACATGCCATGGGGTGAGCGTGTCGCGACCATCGTCGACCCGGATGGCAATCCGGTGACGCTGTGTCTAGCCCAGGACGGCTAGCAACGCCGCTCCCGGTGGGCACTCTGTGAGACAGGAACTGATCTGGGTGAGACAGGAACTGATCTGGCTCGTTTTTCAGAAACGAGACTCTTGAAACGAGACAGGGGCGACCAGGAGGACGACCGATGAACATCGACCAGGACCGCTACAACAAGCTGGCCGACTGGGCTGAAAACGACGAGCGCGAGATCGATCCCACTCGCGGCGAAACCGGGCGCGCTGCAGTCGAATCCAGCCGCGAGCTGATCCGCCGCGCCAGGCGGACGGCCGCGCGTCGACCCCAACGCGGCGGGTGACCCAGTGGACTCGCCGCGCGACATTCACCTTCAGCGGTAGAAAGGACTTCACCCTGGCGACGAACATTGGCCGAGCGCATTGGGTGCGCAGCGGAGGTGGTCACAGCCCAGCAGCCCGATTCGCTTGGTAGACCTTCTGCGCGTAACCGTCGATGCCGAGAGTCGGGACTGTTTCCGCGGTGTGGTTCTGGAGGGCGATCCGAAGATGTTCGTGTCGCAGGGCCTGTTCTAACAATTCCGATCGGTTCAAGCCCGTTGCCTGCGCATCCGCATCTGCTGCCGCCAGAACTGCGCGGTCCAACGTCACCGAGACCTTGTCTTTCGCCACAACCGACCATTCTAACTAATGGTCGATACTTGGATGATGTAGCTGCCAGGGCATGTGCCCTCGAATCACGCGTCCCTGGCCGCACCTCAATCCACGTCCAGAACCAGCCATCACCGCGGCTTATCGTTGACAGTCCGGATTCGAACGAAGTCGACTGCGTAGCAACGTCTTCACCGCCTCATGCTCGCCGTAGATGTAGGCCCTCGCTAGGAGGTCGTTGAATGTTCTGGCCACTCCGGGGTCGTTGTCATTGACGGGGATCGTCAGGAGGATGCCTGCGCCGGAACCGATGAGCAGGCTGTTGGCCACGAACACGGCGGTGCGTTTGTTGCCATCCTCAAAAGGCTGCGACTTGGCCAGGTCCACGAAGAGGGCGAGCGCGTTCTCGTGGACCTGTGCGCTGCGCGTCGCACTGTCGAGCACCGCTTGCAGTCCGTCCTCGGACAGGGCGGCGGGGGTGTGGCGACCGTAGGCCGTGCTTACCCCGATGGCCTGTTCCTGGGTGCGCAGTTGGCCTGGATGCAGTGCACCGCTGCGGGTGAGAGTGGCGTTGACGGCCCGGACGAAACCGGCGTCGAGCGGATCGCCGGCGGCGTGGTCGATGACGAACTGCGCCGCGTCGCGCAGATCCTCGAGAAGCGCAAGATCGGCCCGCGATGCGACGCCCTCAAGGCTGCCGGACCGCAGGAAATTCTCGGTGTCGCGTCGGCTGACAGATAGACCGTCGAAAACCTTGCCCGCGGAATACACCACCTCCGCAAGATCTGAGAGGGTAAGCGCGTCCACGGTCACCCTTCCCGGTCGCAGTCGGTGTGCTATTCAAGCAAAAGCCCAGGGGCGGGCGCTCTGGCGGACCTACACGCTGGCAGTCGCCGCACCCGGCGCGACGGCCACGATGCCTGCCGCATTCTCGGTGTCCTGGGCTTCCAGCTGCGCTGCGCTGGCCACGTCCCCGCTGGCAACGGCGCTGCCCGCTCGACTCAGGTCAGCCAGAAACGTGCCATCCTGGGCAGGCCACGTGCTGGTGACGGCGTTGATGGCCAGCGAAACCCCGTCAGGCTGTGCAGCCGCACCTGCCAAGCCGCCGACACCCTGGGCAGCCCCGGCCGCACCGCCTGCGGCGACCGCCGCAGCCTCGGCGCCGGTGGTCGCACCTGATGCGGGCAGGGCGATCGGATCGACCTTAATACGGTCCCCGGAGCCTCCCGAAGGTGGTACTGCGGCCATGATCATTGTCCTTTCTGGCCGTGGTTCATCCAGTAATCCGGTATGCGCTGCATCTCCGCACGGTATGCCGAGTCGTTGAGACGCGCGAGGTGCGCGGCTCGCTGCTGATGATCAGCATCAGCCCAGCGGCGTGTACGGGCGATCGCTTTCTCAACCCAGTCGGTCTGGCGTAGGTCTTCTCGGCCCGCGTAGCGCATCCACCTTTCGCCGAAAACATCGAGCAACTCTGGTGAACGAACGCTCAAAGCGGCAATAGCCGCCTCCACACTCTCGGTGAGCAGGTCCCGCCGAATCAGGGCACGTTCCCGAATCTTGGCCTCTGATTCGATGCCCAGCACGGTGCAAGCAAGATGTCGTTGGCCGATCCCTCTACGCTGTTGTTCTTCGTGCAGCTTCGAGGATTCCTCGAAATCGATGATTTCGGAACAGGATATCCACCAGGCGCGTAGTGCTTGATCCGGACCTCCGGATGCGCCTGGCTCCCAATCCCACGGCCCGCCCTCCACTACCTCGCGTAGCGCAAGAATTTCTGTCTCCGCCTGGCATGTAAACGGATAAGCCCACGGACTCATCGGAGTTCCGCCACCAGCGCCGCTGCCCTCGCGGGCACGTGCGTGGTGCAACCTACTGCTGGCTGCGCCGGCACGGATTTCCCGCCAATCCGGCTCCAGCTCTCCAGAGCGCGCATCGGCCACAATCCGGGCGAATGCAGCCGTCGTTGTGTCAGTCCAGCTCGGAGTACGACCCATACCAGGAATCAAAGACATTCCGGTGTCCTGGGCCTCCAGCCAGCTGCGCGCGCCGAACTTGCCGACCTTGCCCACTGAGGTGGACTTTGCAGAAGGCACCGTGCCGCCAAGGGCCCTTAAGCTGTCCGCGTCGAACGCATCGCCAGGCGAAATCATCGACATTGGCGCTCCAGAGTCGATAGGGTCGACGCCACCACCTGGCCGAACCCGGACACCACCGCGCAGTACACGATATCGGCCAAGGACGGTGACGCCGGCCGCTGCCAATACCGAATCAACTCAGCAATGAGTGCGGTCCTGTAGAACGCTATATACAACAGCCGCGCATCCCGCGAGTCCTTTGAATCGTCCAGATCCAACGGCCCATTCAGGTGCGGACTCGTCGCGTTTCCGTCGTGGCGCTGGGCCACCTCGTTGTTGTAAGCCGCCCAGTCGATGGGCGTCCCCTGGGCCAGCTCATTGAGAAATGCCAGGTCGGCCACCTCGGCAACCTGAATTGGCCCGTCCGCACTGGATACCGGACTGCCCTTGATCATGGCCGCTGGAGTTTGCGTCGCCGCCTCCACGACCGCGCGGGTGATTACCGCAGCCACGGGAACCTCAGACGTTCCACTGCCCACCGTTGAAATCTGTTGCGCCAGATCAAGATCAATAGCCCCTAAGCGGTGTTGGTGCGCGCCGTCGAGCACCGGCACCGAACCGGGGGAATGTAGGATCGACCGCAACGTCGCCGTCTCAAAGTCCTGCCATCCCGCAGGGCGCGGACCCTCCGCCGTAGTCACCAACGCACTGCGCACCACTCCAGAAGCCCTGTCGGCCAACGCATCCGCATGCCCGGCCAGCACATCAGCCGGCCGACGCCACCCCATGTACTTATCCGCCCACCTCATCGGCAACGCCGGATCACGGGGTGCGATCCGCGCTGTCGTCGGAATGTACACCGACGCAGGCACATACACCCCGCCACCCGCGCTAGAGGCGATCACAAGCTGCGGCCCAAACTGTGTACGCACCACGGACACGGCCCAATTCACAAACCCTGAGTCGATGGTGTTCCAGCCCGCATCCGTGCCACGAACCAACCCGTCGAGCACCTGCCGCGCCAACATCAGATCCGCGCTCACCTCAGGCTCAGGCAAGCTCGCCGCCGTCGCCGCACCCGAGGTACCCGCCATCACCGGAGCCGCACCGCCCTGCTGAGACGGCGCACCCGCGGCGGCCGGTGCGCTCGCCCCCGAAGCAGGAGCCGTCGGCCCAGCCGGGGTCGCCGCAGCCCCGCCACCCGGAGGCACGAACGGCGCCAACGGACCACCACCAGCACCACCGGCCGCAGGAGGATGAGCCATCATCGGCATCCCTCCACCCCCGCCGACCATCGGGCCAGCCGCCGGACTCGCCGCGCCACCGGAGGCCACAACGGGCGGCTGCACCGGGCCCGCAGGCTGAGCCACCCCAGGCGTCGCCCCCGGATGCTGAGCAACAAACTTCTCCAACGCAGGAGAAGAAGACACCGCCCCCGAGGAACCCATACCGGACGCCAAGCCCGAGTTGAAACTTGACGCCGCACTGGTCAACGAACCACCACTACCCAACGAATCCGCTGCCGACGCTGGCGACGTGAACGCATCCGACAACGACTTCCCGCCACTACCAAACGGATTGCTCGGCATCTGCGGCGGACGCAAACCACCCATCGCCGAACCCGGCGATGGCATCCCACCGGACGGCGATGGCATCCCACCACCAGAACCCATCGGCAACCCAGTCGCCGGCATCCCCGTCCCGTTACCTACCGACGAAACGGGTAATGCGACCTGCTTCTGGTCCTGTGTCGATTGCCCGTTGGTAGCTGCTGCGTCGTCGTTCGTCAGTTCTTCCGCGAGGGGTTTTTCATCCGCATTGTCGCCAGCGGCGAGGCCATCTGGTTCCTCTGTCGTGCCTTCCGCAAGTTGTTTTTCATCGTTGTTCGCCGACTCGTGGCTGGCCGGCTCAGCGGTGCTTGGGCTTTCGCCGACTGGTGCTTCCGGGATGGGGAGGACTGCGGGTGTGGCGGCGATATCCCCGAGGGCAGTGCTGTAGAGGGTGGCGGCTTCGGCGTTGAACGGGGCCATGGCCGACACGGCGGCCGAGGTTCCTCCACTCGATTGCGCGGTGTCCCACGCTTCTGCAGCGGCATCAGCGACGCGACTGAGGTCGGTCTTCAACCCGGACACGACCGCCTTGAATGAATCGGCCGCCGTTGCAGTGGATTTGAAGTAATCTGCACCGCCGTCGGCATGGTCGACCATCTTTCGCATCAACGCGATGCGGGCTTCGCCTCCTTGGCCTTCCAGCAGGCTTGCGCCGTTGGTCATCTCTTTGTGAACCGTCCCGGCGTACCCGGACACCGACTCGGCCATTGCCCGCCTGTCTTCGGCAAGGGCTTGTAAGTCAGTCTCACTGATCGACGGCCAGTAGGGCAGAACCGTCAGTGACGACGCGCGTCCTGATGGCCGAGGCACGTCCCCTGGATTGTTAATGACCGCCGCCATCGAACCCCCTCGGAACTATTTTTCGTCCAGGCCGCAAACAGCCCAGACCTGGTCATAGGCCGCCTGCTCTTTAGCAAGGTCGTGTGTGGGCGGCTCAGCGAGACCACGGGTCCGAACCTCGCCGTAAGTGGCGATCCGCGCGTAGTAAACCGATACAACATCCGTAATAGCGACACGAACCGGGGTGCTGGCATTGGGATTGTCCGCCAGCGCATTCTCCAGAGCGGTCGCGGCTGGGAGGATATCCAAGGCCCTGCGATCAGTCCGTGGTTGCGTTGTGTTCACCACCGCATACCGGGTGCACAGGGCGACATCTTGAGCATGCACTTCTGCTGCTGACGGTGGTGCGCTGACGGTGTCAGCGGCCGATTTGCTCGTCACTGCTGCACCGGTCGTGTCGGCAACAGTGCTACTTCCTCCATCGCTGAAGACAACGCCGAGCGCCACACCGATACCCAGCGCGACCGCAGCGGTACCGGCCATGATGGCAGGGGTCAGCCACCGGCGTCGTGGCGGTGGGGGTTGCCACGCGGCACTTGGGTATCCAGGCTCTTGTGTTCCCATGTGGGCAGCGTAGGACGGACCACCGACAAAATCACGGCTGAATTGCGCTGGTGCACAGCATGATTACAACGTGAGTCGCATTGATTGATCTGCTCACTGATGAGTCATTCCGGTGTTGGCGATGCTGCGAGACCGCCGCACCGCGTTTACTGGCTGATTCGTACTGCCTCATCTGATTACTGATGACGCATTTCTGCAGGTAGTCGGCAAAAAACTGAGCGGCTACGGCGTGTCTTACCGGCGTTTATCAGATACGTACGGAACGGTAGTGGCATGGCTCAACCGCATAAGGGGGACCGGGCGCAGATCATGTGCCGGCCGGTCTTGCCCGTCTATGAGGAGATTCGCGCCCGCGCGGCTGCGCGGGGCATGTCGATGTCGCAGTACGCGGCCGATGTCCTAGCTCAGCATGTGGGCCGGGCGGACCTCGTGCGCGAGCTAGACGACCGCGAGGGGTTGCCGTTGGCGATGTGAACACCGGCGGCCCGGTGTACGCGGCCGGGCAGATGGACAAATCCATAGCGGTGCGGATCACCCCTTGACATGACGAAGGCCCCCGGAGGGGCCTTGTCTTTGGGGGTTCGATCTGAGCTCCAACTCAGGTCTGGGTCCGCACCCGGTACCCCCGAAGGGGCGATGTCTTGCAGGACTCGTCTCACGGTAGCGCACTGTGTCTAACAGGTACAGGTGGCGCGCGAAACCGTGACCGAAATCGTGATCTTTTACCCGCCGTTGTGACGCGGGCCGCGCAGTGGTGGCGTGGCTGGATCGAGCGTGCCGGTGCGTGTGCACCACGTACGCCGATGGGAACCCACCGTCTGGGGTGGCTGACCGCGTTACCGTGCTGGACTTACTTGTCGGCGGTGCCGCACGGTCTAGGTAGGTCGTTGTTGGCGACGGGGTGCCGGTGACTGTCCGCGACGTCTACTCGGTTGCGCCCGCGGTGGTGTGGAAATCGTTGGCGCGGCTGCTGTCCCAGCCGGGTCGGGACCGCATGAAGGTGTTCGATCCCGACACCAAGGAGTACCGCAAGACCCGGCGCATCACCGACACGCTGCCTACGTTGATGGCGGCGGTGTACCTGTACACCCACCGCAGGACGACGCTGCTGGCGCTGGACTTCGACAGCAAGTCCCACGGCCAGGCTCAGGTCGACGCCGACTTCGCGCGCGCGCTGGGCTGGCTGACCGCGTGCGGGGCCCGGGTTGTCACGGACCGCTCCACCAATGGCGGCCGCCACATCTTGGTCCCGCTGGCCATCAACACCACCGCCAGCTTCGATGAGATCCAGTCGCTGATGCGCCAGCTCAAGGCCCGGCTGCCCAGCTTTGACCCAAAACCTATGCAGAACGCCAAGGAGGGCTGTATCAGTGTGCCGGGCACCCCGTGCGCCGGCGGTGGCCACCGCATCCTGGACGGCACGCTTACCGACGCCGTGGCTGCGCTCACCGAGCGCAGCGCCCCCACGCTGCTGCCCGAGCTCTACGCACTGCTGGGCACCCTGCCCAGCCCGCCGCAGGCAGCCACAGCGGACCTCCGGTCGCCGGGCAGCACGAGAACTCATGCCGGCGAGGACGAGCGCCTGGCCGAGCACGCCCGCTGGAGCAAGCCACTCCCTGCCTGCGTCGCCGCCTTCGCCGCAGCCGGCGACGCAGCCCTGGCCCGCGAGCACACCGGTTCCCGGTGGGAAAGCCCCTCAGAGGCCCGCATGTCGGTGGTTCTCAACGCCGTGCTGCGCGGCCACAGCCTTGCCGACATCCGCGCCCAAACCGAGCCCGGCCGCCCGTGGAGCGGCCTAGGCGACTCTTACCGAACCAAGCACGGCACCCGTGCCGACGCCCAGCTCGCCCGCGATGTCCGCAGCGCCCTGGACTACACCTCAACACTCGCCGTAAAAGCGAATCAGTCCGCACACAGGTACAAGAACTCACACGGGGGGCAGGGCTCGACCGGCCCCCACGCACGGTGGCTGGCCCACGCGCTGGCCTGGGCAGACCGTGAGTTCGCGGGCAGCCCCTTTAGGTGGACGGTGCGTGACGTGCTTCAGGCCCTGGCGATCAAAGCAGCAGTCGCCGGGGAGATCAGATCAGGCACCGCGATCGTCGGGGTAGGAGGCCGAGGCTTATCCCTGTCGGCTGGTCTCATGCCGGCTACCACCACCTTCGAGGTGTTGCGACGGACACGAGAGATGGTGGGTGCTCCGATCCTGTTGGTGCGGCCCCGTATCGGCCGCGACGCCGACTTCTACGCCTTGATCACCGAGACTGTGGACACGATCACGCCGGTTCCCTTAGAGCGAGTGAGGGTGTCCGATGTGCACCCGGCGTGGAGCATCCTCGGCCGCCACCACCGCGCGGTGTACGAACTGATCGCCCATACGGGCATGCGTCGGCCGGCTGATGTGTACGCCGCAGCACGTATCAGCGCACGCACCGGGCAGCTCTCCATTGCCGCGCTCGCGGCCGCCGGGTTGATCACCCGAGAAGGCCGCACCGTGGTGCCGGGACCGACGACGCTGGACGACATCGCCGCCGCACACCGACTCGATGAGGTCCAGGCCGACCGGATCGCTCGCTACCGCCGCGAACGCGCCGCCTGGCACGCATGGCTGGCCCTACAAGACGCGCTGAAGGGAATCACCCCAGAGGCCGGCGAACGTGTCCACGCGAGCCCCCACGGCCGCCTGGTGCTCGCCGGCGAGGACGACTACCTCGCCCACGTCATGGCTCACGGCCCACCACCGGCCGACGACGAATACACCGCGATCACCCTCGTGACCGAACTCATGGGCGCACGGATCCTGGCCGGGACGCGCCAGTAGTGGTGTAGCGGTAGCCGAGCACGCTACCGAGAGGTTCGAAGTGCCGGGTGCAGCTCTCACGCTGAACACGATCTTGGCGGCGGCCTGTAATCGTGTCAGCGTGGCACGTCGCGTCGGCCACGCCCTCGAATCAGCCACGGCCACGTAACAGGTCTGGGTTGTCCAGGGCGCGGGTGAGGATCTGGGCGACGGCTTCGCCGTTGAGTTCGCGCATGAGTTCGGGGTGGCCGACGATGGCGGCCAGAAGGTCTGCGACCCATTGGGACATCGGGATGCCGTAGTCGCCGTACTGGCCGCTGTTGGCAGCCACTGCCTCGTAGACAACCCGATCGACGCGGGGTCCGAGCTGAGCCCTGTCTCCTTTGTGTGTGCTGCGAATCGCCATAACCTAGGACCCTTTCAGACGGGAGGGACGATCCGTCCACCGCGTGATGGCCCGGGCCGGCCCGTTGTTGATCGGCGGTTATCGTGCTTGCAGGGTCATGGATCGAACTGCGCCGCCCTGGCGGGATTGTCCCGCAACTTAGGAATGTCGGCGCTGAGCCCGATGCGGTTAAAACGCGCGGCGGTGCGCGAACCGATACGGCGGGGTGGTTCGCCGACCGCGCGTACGGCCTTCGAGGGATCTCGCGCACTTCGTTCTCGGCGCTCTGCGACCGACGCGAGAGCCTTGGCTTGTTCTGGTGTGTAGCTCACGGGCACCTTCCCGCCCCCACCTTCTTCAGTACCTGCTGTGCCCTGTTTATCGAATCGCTTGCTGTTCCAGCATTTCTGCTGTCAGCGTCAATCACTGGTCAGCCAACTGTCTCACCCCTGTTGACCTGCATCGTTGATTTCCAGCCTGGTTTTGACCCACACACCTCTTGCACTTAGGTAACGGTTTGGTAACGGCCCGTTCGGGGGTTGCGGAAAACTGCCTTGGTTTCGTCGTGAGAACTCGGTGCGCTGGTGGGGTGAATGCGGGCATCCACAAGCTCACTGCTGGCTCCGGGTACTTGTACCTGGTGCGGCAGGTGGCTGCCCATGACCGCACTCATGGCCCGGAGTCGCTGGGTGACTACTACTCGTCCAAGGGCGAGACTCCTGGCCGTTGGGGTGGGCGCGGACTGGCCGGGTTGGCCGCCGGATCAGAGAACTGGACGCGCACCGACTCCGGGGACCGGCTGTGGTCGCTGGAAGAGGGCTCGGAGGTCACCGAGGACCAGATGAAGGCCCTGTTCGGGCTCGGGGTGCATCCCAACGCCGCGGCATTGACCAAGCAACTCATCGCACAAGGGGCGCGCAAGAACTCAGCCCTGACGGCGACCTCGCTGGGGCGGCCGTTTCGGGTCAACGCCGGTGAAACCGAGTTACAGCAGCGCCTCGCGTTGGCCTACCGGGACCACAACCTGTCGATCGGTGCGCACTGGAACGCCGCCATAGACGAGTCCCTGCGGGCGCAGATGCGTACCCAGATCGCTACCGAGATGTTCGAAGAACAGCACCGCCGCGCACCGCTGGACGAGCGAGAACTCACCGGGTTCATTGCCCGCGGCACCCGCGACCAGACCACATCGGTGGCCGGCTACGACATGACCTTCACCCCGGTCAAAAGCGTGTCCGCACTGTATGCGCTGTGCCCCGAGCCGATCGCCAAACAGATCGAGGAATGCCACAGCCGCGCGGTGCAAGATGCCCTGGACTTCCTGCAAGACCAGGCGGCCTACACCCGCATCGGGGCCCAAGGCATCGCCCAAGTCGACACCGAAGGCTTCATCACCGCCTCGTTCCTGCACCGCGACACCCGCGCCTCGGACCCCGGCCTGCACACCCATGTGGCCATTTCCAACAAGGTTCGCGCCCGCGGCACCGACGGCATCAGCCGGTGGTATGCCCTCGATGGCCGGCCGCTGTATGCCTCCACCGTGGCCGCCTCGGAGCTGTACAACTCGCGGCTGGAGGCCTACCTGGCCGACGATTTGGGGATGCGGTTCGCCGCGCGCGGTGATGCCCGCGAAGGCAAGCGGGAGGTCCGCGAGGTCGTCGGCGTTACCCGCGAGCTCAACGAGCTGTGGTCCTCGCGTCGCGCCGCGATCGACGCCGAATATGCGGTGCTGGCCAAGACGTTTCAGGCCGCCCACGGCCGCGAGCCGACCACCCCGGAGTCGATCGCGATGTTCCAGCAGGCCACCTTGGCCACCCGCGACGCCAAGCATGAGCCCCGCTCGCTGGGCGAGCAACGCCAGGAGTGGCGTGCCCAAGCGGTCGGTCTGTTGGGCAGTGACGAGGCGGTCAACGCGATGATCGCGCGCTCCCTTGCCGGGCGCACCGCGACACCGGCCGAGGTCACCGAAGGGTGGATCAAAGCTCGCGCCCGCCAGGTCGTCGCCACGGTGTCTGGCGACCGCGCCACCTGGAACCGCACCCATGTGTTGGCCGAGGCGTTGCGCGTTGTGCGCGTCACCGGGCACGCCGGGATCGACGGGATCGCCGAACTCATCACCGACGCCGCGTTGAGTGCACCGTTGAGCATCCGGCATGCCTCCAGCCCCGATACCGACCTCGGTGAGCCCGCGAGGTTGCGCCGCCGCGACGGGTCCAGCGTGTACCGCCAAGTCGGATCACAGACCTACACCAGCCCGGAAATCTTGGCTGCTGAGCGACAGATCCTGGCCGCCGCCACGCTGCGCGATGGCCGCACCGTGCCCGCCGCCGATGTCGAGATCGAGCTGCTGGCCCAGGCCGCGCACCGCTGCGAACTCAACGCCGGCCAAGCCCAAATGGTCCACGAAATGGCCTGTAGCGGCCAACGCGTCATGCTCGCGTTGGCCCCGGCCGGGTCGGGAAAAACCACCGCGATGGCCGCACTGGCACGGTCCTGGGAAGGTGCCGGGGGCACCGTGATCGGGCTGTCGCCGAGCGCCAGTGCAGCGCAATTGCTGCGCGAAGAAATCGAAGTCGAGGTGGGAGACACCCTCGATAAGTTCAACTGGCTCACCGACAATCCCGACACCTCGCCCGGTGATCCAGCACGCCAGTGGTACGACGCGATCGACGAGAACACCTTGATCATCGTGGACGAAGCCGGCAAGGCCGGCACCTTGGCGTTGGCCTCCATGATCGCTGTCGCGTTGGCCAAGGGCGCCAGCGTGCGCCTCGTCGGTGACGACAAACAGCTGTCCTCCATCAGCGCCGGCGGTGTGCTGCGCGACCTCGCGCACCTGCACGGTGCGATCACCTTGTCTCAAGTGATGCGGTTCGCTTCGGCGGCCGAAGCCCAGGCCGGTCTGGCACTGCGCGACGGTGACCCGTCCGGGATCGCGTTCTATCTCGATGAGCAGCGCGTGCATGTCGGCACGCAAGCCGCCGCATCCGACATGGCGTTCGAGGCATGGCAATCCGATATCGCCACCGACAAACACTCACTGCTGCTGGCACCCACCCACGATCTGGTGTCCGAACTCAACGACCGAGCACGACTGCACCGCCTCACCGAACTCGGTGAGCACGCCCCCAGCATCGAAGCGGTGTTGATGGCCGGGGCCCGCGCCAGCGTCGGAGACCTCGTATTCACCAAGAAAAACGACCGCAGCCTCGCGCTCGGTGCCACTGATTTCGTGCGCAACGGCTACCGCTGGGAAGTCACCGACGTCGACCCCGAAGGCTCGATCACCGTCGCGCACTTGGAGTCCGGGGCGCACCTACACCTGCCCGCCGACTATGTACGCGCCCACGTCACCTTGGGCTACGCCCGCACCATTGATGCCACCCAGGGCGCGACCGCCCGCTACCGCTGCCACACCGTGGGCTCCGACCAATTGACCCGCCAGCAGGTCTACACCGCACTCACCCGCGGTGTGCACGGTAACCACATCTACTTCTCCACCGCCGAGCACGACCCGCACCGTGTGCTGTCCCCGAAAGCGACCCACCCCGACACCGCCGTGGACGTGTTGACCCGTGCGTTGGGCCGTGACGCCGCGCAAGTGTCGGCCACCAGCGCGGCCCGCGCTGCCACCGACCCGACCGCCCGACTGGCCGCCGCCGCCCAGATGTACAGCCACGCCGTCGGCGCCGCCGCTGAATCACGGCTGACCCCCGCCCAGCACGCCGAGCTGGATTCCCACGCCGAAAAACTGGTGCCCGGCCTCACGTCAGCGACCGCCTGGCCGGTGCTGCGCCAGCACCTCGCGCTGATCGCCGCCGCCGGAATCCACCCGCTCAAACGACTCGACAAAGTGGTCGCCGCCGGCGGATTCGACAACGCCGCCGACCCCGCCGCCATCATCGACTGGCGGCTAGACCCCACCGGAGCACACTCCGGTGGCAACGGCCCGCTGCCCTGGCTGCCCGCCATCCCCGAACGCCTGGCCGCCGACCCGCACTGGAACACCTACCTGTCCGCCCGCGCGCAACGGGTCACCGACCTGGCCGCCGAGGTGGCCACCACAGCGCGGGAATGGACCAGCGCCACCGCGCCGCGGTGGGCCCGCCCCTTGGCCGACACCGACGCCGAACTGGCCGCCGACCTCGCGGTGTATCGCGCCGCCACCGCCGTCGATGACAACGACACCCGCATCGCCGGCCCCGAGCAATACCCCGCCCGCACCCGCGCCGCGCAGCGCCGCCTCGAACTCCGAGCAGCCGAACTCATTGGCTCCGACACCACCACCAACCGCTACGACACCCTCATCGACGCCATCAACCCGCACATCAGGCAAGACCCCTACTGGCCCCAACTCGCCCACCACCTGTCGGCGGCCGCGCGCACCGGAGTCAACATCACCCAACTCGTCCGCACGGTCGCCGCTGACCGCCCGCTGCCCGACGAACTGCCCGCCGCCGCCCTGTGGTGGCGACTGTGCGGCACCCTGTCCCCGGCCGCCCTGGAAACCGCGAACGGGGGTTTGCGCCCGGACTGGCTACCCGATCTGCACACCGTGTTCGGCACCGAGATGGCCGAGACCATCGCCGCCGATCCCGCGTTCCCGGCTCTGGTGTCCGCCATCGGTAATGCGGACCCCGACCGGTGGAGCGCACTGGACCTACTGCACGTCGCCGCCGAGCACCTCTACGACGCCGACGCCCACCTGACCCATCATCTGCGCGGCGACGAGTACGCCCGCCTGCTCACCTACTCGATTGACCTGTTCACCACCGACGACCCCTACGACCACGACATCCCGCTGCCCGACACCGCACCCCTGACCGAGGAAGAACACGAAGAACTCGCCCACCAGCATCCCGATATCGACGCACCTCAGCATTGGCAGCACGACGCCCTCGATGACGTTTTGGCCGATCCCAACATGCTCGCCGCCGCCCTCGGCCTGCAAGACAGCGACCTTGCCGACGCCGCGACCGCCGACCATCAGCTCCCACCACCCGAGCACGCCGACGACCTCTTCGACCCCGAATCGCATCTGGATTTCGACAGCCTGAGCACCGTCCGACCCAGCCCCGCCGCCGCACTGACCGCACACCGCGCCGACGTGCACGCCCTGCGCGCCCGCTACGCCGAGGCCGACGCCGAGTTGCAAACCCTCACCGCCCAGGTGGTCGCCGGCAATGGCCCGCACGTGCTCGCCGCCGCCGACGACCTCCGGCGCATGCGCGACGCCGCCGACGCCGACCGGCCTTTCCTGGCCCAGGTCGAAGCCGTGCTCGACCAGTGGCATGAGGCCGACACCACCTACACCGCGGCACTGGAGCTCATCGAGCACGCCCGCACCGAACTCGACGCCCTGCGCGCCGACCCAGACGCCGACCCCCTCGATGTCGCCTCGGCAGCCCAGAACCTGAACTTCCTGACCACTCACCACCTGCCCACGCACAGCCCCGCCGAACAGTTCCACCCGGCGTTCCAAGAAGCCACTGCCGCCCGCGCTGAGGCTGCCGGCGGCAGCGAGCACATCGTCACCCACGCCGACGCCGACGCCTTTCTGCGTCAGTGCCGCGCCGACGACGATGCTCTCGTGGCTCGTCACCGTGCCGACCGCGCCGCGCTGCGCGAACAGCTGCACCGTGCCGAGCACGCCGCCGCACAAGCCTTCGCCCGGGCCCAGACCAGCACCGCCGAACACATCACCGACCTGCTGCCGCGCATCGACACCGAGCTGCGCGTCCTCAACATCGCCGGACAACACGCCTTCCAAGACCGGCTGCCCATCCCAGCCGCCGACCCCGACATCGACACCAGCCGCCTGCAACGTCTCACCGACGTCCCGTTCGTGCTGACCGTCGCCCACGCCACAGACCGCGCAGCGCTACTGCCCATGATGAGACATCTAGACCGCGCCGCCCACGACGCGACGCGCCCGCTGATCTGGGCCGCCCCACCCGCCGTCCTGAACAACCCCGACCTGTCCCCGATCAACAACACCGTCATCGACGCCAGCGCCATCGACCTCACCGACAGTCAACCCGGCACCATCGTCGTCATCGACCGCGCCGAACACCTGCCCCCCGAGACGATCGCGGACCTTACCGAGAACGCGGCAGCCGTCAACGCACGGATCATCCTGCTCGATACCAACTCCGGCACCTGGCCGACACCACCGGCCGCACCGCTGCTCAAACTGCTGCACACCGAACTGCGCTGGTCGGCAGTGCTGACCGCCGCCGCCGTCCGCATCAACCACTACGCCACCGGCCCCGACACCGACGCCGCCCTCACCCAAGCAGCCGGACTCGACCACGACCAGCACACACCCGCCATCACCAACGCACTCCAACGCCTCCGAAAAACCAACCAGCGCAACACCACTGCCCACGACCTCCACACCCGAATGTGGAACACCGCACAACGGAACCACCAGCACCACCGCCGCGTAGACCACAGCCGCGACCTCTAAAATCGCGTCACGTACCACTCACTCCCCCACCGCTTGTCAGTGCTGTGTCCCACGATGGGGCATTGCAGCGCAACGGAAACGGGAGAACACGATGAGTAACGACACCCCGCGAGCGGCATTCGACGCCTCGATCGCCGAAATCCTCGCCGAATGGGGACAACCGTTGTCGTTCAGCCGTGGCCGACTCGCAACCGCCCTGGAAACGCTGTACCGCGCCGAGCTGGAATTCCCACCGACCTGGACCGAACACCGCAGCGAAACCTTCATCACCAATCACGCCGACCTCGACCTCGGCGAAGTCGCCACCCAGTTCGACGACCTCATCGAAACCGTCACCAACGATCACGGACTGCGCTACGGCACGTTGCCGCACCCCGATGACGCCTCCGAGATGATTCGAACAGCTCGCCTAGACGCCCTCAACGACATCCTTGAACAACGACTGGACTACGAACTCCCCAACGAAATCGAGGCACACTCAGCAGAAGACGCTGAAGTGCGAAGGCGTTGAGAGCCGTTTCGGGTGACCTTTATGGTTCGAAGTGCGAGCGGAATCCTTCGAGCCAATCCGCCCGCTCAGCGCCGGTGAGATTAGCTGGTACCCACAGCTCGGCGTCGTCGGGACTATCGGCGTCACCGTCGGCGACGGGACTATCTCGTTAACGGTGTTTCCGGCGGTTTCCATCAGTAGGTTTCGGCTGCCGGGAATCGGTCGCTGAAGGTGATTGCGAACGCATTCAGGGCAGGTTTCCACCGCATAGTCCATCGTGCCCTGCCGACACCTGTCGGGTCCAGCGATCGGGTCACCAAATAGAGGCACTTGAGCGCGGCCTGCTCGGATGGGAAGTGCCCACGGGCCTTGATCGCGCGGCGGTAACGAGCATTGAGCGACTCGATCGCATTCGTCGAGCAGATCACCCGCCGGATCTCCACGTCATAGTCCAGGAACGGGATGAACTCGCTCCACGCGTTGTCCCACAACCGGATCACCGCCGGGTAACGCTCCCCCCATTTCTCGGTCAGCTCGTCGAACGCCGACCGTGCCGCGGTAGCGTTGACCGCGGTGTAGATCGGCTTGACATCGCGCTTAATCTCATCCCAGTACTTGCGGGATGTGAGCCGAAATGTGTTGCGCAGCAAGTGGATGATGCAGGTCTGCACGATCGCCTGTGGCCACACGTTGCCGACCACCTCGGGCAGTCCCTTGAGACCATCACAGACCACGAAGAACGTGTCCTTGACCCCGCGGTTGCGCAGATCGGTGAGCACGCTCATCCAAAACTTCGCTCCTTCACCGCCGGTACCGGCCCACAATCCGAGGATGTCGCGTTCCCCGGCCAGGGTGACCCCGATCGCGGCGTAGAACGGCCGGTTGGCGACCTGGCCGTCGCGGACCTTCACCACGATCGCGTCGATGAAGATCGCGGCGTAGGTCTCATCCAGAGGCCGCACCGCCCAATCGTTCATCTCCTCGAGTACCTTGTCGGTGATTCGGCTGATGGTCTCCTTGGACACCGACGCACCGTAGATCTCGGCGAAGTGCGCCGAAATCTCCCCAGTGGTAAGCCCTTTGGCATACAACGACAACACGACCTCATCAACCCCAGACAGCCGGCGTTGACGCTTCTTGACGATCTGCGGCTCGAAGGTCGCTGCCCGATCCCGGGGCACGTCGATCTCGACCGGGCCGGTGGTGTCGGTCAGCACCGTCTTGGATCGGGTGCCATTGCGAATGTTGCCAGTCCCCGCCTCGGGCGGGTCGTGTTTCTCGTAGCCGAGGTGCTCGGTCATCTCCTCGTTAAGAGCCGTTTCGAGCACTGTCTTGGTCAGCTGTTTGATCAACCCGTCGGGTCCGGTCAGCGACAGGCCTTGTTCCTGGGCCAGTCGGACCAGCTCGACCGCAGCCTTCTGCTCTGCGGACTGCTCGGCCGCCTTCTTCTTCGCCACATCTTCCAGTGTCGTCATCACGGCACCTTTCTCGCCGAGCATCGCTCAGCGTGTCAGTGCCGGAAACACCGTTATTTCCACAGTCCCTCACACCGACGAGCGTCCGGTGATCGGCGGGAGATCAGCCAGCGTCACGATTCCCGGAGGCGCGGCAACGACAACGGGGACGGCGTTGGTCACCGGCATCGCGGTGTAGATCATCCCCAGCCCCATGAATCCCGGTTCGGTCCAGTCCTTCGGCGGCAGGCAGTGCACCACCGTGCGCATGTTCGGCAGTCCGAAGACCTGAACAACATGTCCGTGCTCGAGGGGCTTGGGTGGGGTGACGTGCTCGCCCATGATCCAGTTGAAGCCGACGCTGACCACATTGTGGTCACCCACCCAGCCTCGGTGATACCCGTGTACCCCGGCGACCGTGCCCTTCGGAATCTTCATGAACCCGAGGTCACTGTCACCGGTGGCCGCAGTGAACGTCACGTCGAACGTGATCCGGTCCAGCTTCGCCCCGATGGCATCGGCCATCATCGCCGCGGACTCGGCGAAGACCTCGCTCTCCCTGCCCACACTCTCGGCGAGGCCGGGGGTGTCGGGGTCCTGGGAGAACCCCATCGCGGTCTGGGTGCCCGCGGATTCGTAGGTCGAGCAGTCGACTGACTCGGTGATCCGGATCTCGTCGACCCGCTCGCATGAACCGGACAGAACCATCCCCACCAGGTTGCTCATGCCAGGGTGCGCACCGCTGCCGAAGATCGTGGAATCGCCCTTCTCGCAAGCTTTCCGGATCCGATCGAGATCCTCCGGTGACTGCTTGCCGCCGGTGATCCAGGCGGCGGTGGAGCAGACGTTGATACCGGCCTCCAGCAGTTGTGTCAGCTCGTCGATGCTGGGCCACAACGGGTTGTAGCAGCAGGCGTCAGGCCGCAGTGCCACCAGTTCGTCGATGTTGTCGGTGGCCTTGATCCCGGTGGGTTCGGGCCACCCGGACAACTCGGCGGCATCCACACCGACCTTGTCCGCGCCGTGGGCATACACGCCGACCAGTTCCATGTCATTGCGGCCGATGATCGCGTGCAGCGACCGTCTTCCGATGTTTCCGGTGGTCCACTGGATGACGCGTAGCGGTCGGTCGGTGGTCGCTCGGCTCATGACATCTCCTCGTCGAGAGTGGGTCAACAGATCAAAGTACTGCCCTTAGGGTGTCTACATGACTGACACGGTGGCAGTGGTGACCGGTGCCAGTAGCGGTGCCGGGCAGGGAATCGCGACGGCGCTTGCCGCAGTGGGCTGGAGGGTCTACGGAACCGGCCGCAGCATCGTCGAAGACCCGGGCTGGGGAACCGGAGTACCGCTGGACCATCGCGACGACGACGCGGTCTGCGGCCTGTTCGAGCGCGTCGGCCACGAGGCCGGTCGGCTGGATCTGCTGGTGAACAACGCCGCGGCCATCTCCGATGACCTCATCGGCCCCAAGCCGTTCTGGGAGAAGCCTCGCGAGTTGGCCGACGTGCTGGACGTCGGGCTTCGGTCGTCCTACGTCGCGGCATGGCACGCCGCGCCGCTGCTGCTTGCCGGCGAACACGGCCTGATGGTGTTCACGTCGTCGCCGGGTGCGGTGTGCTACATGCACGGCCCGGCCTACGGCGCGCAGAAGGCGGGCGTCGACAAGATGGTCGCCGACATGGCTGTCGACTTCCGCGGCACCGGGGTGACGACGGTGTCGATCTGGATGGGAATCCTGTTGACCGACAAGCTGCGCTCGGCATTTGACGGCAAACCAGAGGCGCTGGCAGGGTTCGCCGAACAGGCGGAGACACCGGAATTCACCGGACACCTGATCGACGCGCTATACCACGATCCGGCGCTGGGTGAACTGAGCGGCCACGCAGTCATCGGGGCCGAGCTGGGACAGCGGTACGGGATCACCGACGAAGGCGGTCGCACACCGCCGTCGCACCGCGAGATGCTAGGAGCTCCAAGGGAACCGAGTTCTGTCATCGTCCGCTAGATCACGGATTGATCAGACTCCACAGCCGATCGCCTCCCGCGTGCAGCGCCATGTCGGTCAACCGGTCGTCCCAGTACCGCACGGAACCGAACTCCGATCGCCACGCCAGTGCAGCCCGGGTGAACTCGTGCAATCGGTGCTCGCTGGTGGTTCCCATCGCGCCGTGCACCTGATGAGCGTTACGCACCACCACCGACGCGGCATGGCCGGTGCACGAACGTGCCGCCGCCACAAGGAAATCCAGATGTGGTGCTGACCAATTGCTGTCCACCGCAGCGGACAGCGCGGCCTCGGTGGCGGATCGTGCGAGCGCGGCTTCGGCGGCGATATCGGAGACCAGATGTTGGACGGCCTGGAACTTCGACAGCGGACGACCGAATTGCTGACGCGAGGTCACATGGTCTATCGACGACGCCAGCGCTTCGTCCAGAGCCGCGCACACCTGTATCGACCTGACCAGAGCAGACTTCAACCGGAGCTGTCCGACAAGTTCTGCGGTCACCTGAACGCCGCCCAACGAGTTCGGATCAACGACGACGGTGTCGCGAGGTTCACCGATCATGTTGGTGCCGGGCGTGATCGTCACATCGCTGACTCCGGCATCGGCGGCCAGGTACTGGTCGGCGTCTGGCCACACCACCACGATCCGTTCGACGACCGATGCCCACGGCACCGCCGAAGCCTGCCCGCCCTCATCGAGCAGACAGACCGTGCGCGTCGCGGCGTCCACGGGCATCCCGGCGGCCTCCAGAAGCCAGCATGCCAAGAGGTCGTTCTCGGCCAACGGAATCCGAACGCCGTGGCGGACTGCGGCGGTCAGCAGTTCGGCCGCCTCGTACCAACCGGCCCCACTGCCGCCGGACTGCTCGGCGCCGGTGAGCCGAACCAGTCCCAACTCATCGAGTTGGTGCCACAGGTCGGCATCAAAAACCGGCACCCGCGAATGGGTATCGGAGTTGCGCTTCTCGGCGAAGACCGCATCCATCATCTCCGTGAGGGCCGGGTCGACCTGAGGCGCTGTCATCGCATCCCCAAGCCGCGGGCGATCACGCCGCGCAGCACCTCGTTGGTGCCGCCGCGCAGCGTGAACCCCGGCCGCTGATCAACGGCCATATTGGCCACGTCCGAAAAGTGTTGTCCCACATCATGTTCACCCGCGAGATGGGCGAACTCCGCGATGTCGCCCTCGGTGGTGGTGCCCAGGACCTTCACCACAGCCGCGGGCACGTCGGCGGGTTCATGTCGTTCCAGAGCGGCCGCGATCGCGGCGGACATCTGATGGAGTCCGGCGATCCGCGCCACCAATCGCCCGAGATCCGCAGAGCGTGGAAGCCGACGCTGAGACATCTCCTCCGCGCAGGCATCAAGAAGCACAAACGTCGACAGGAACCGCTCGGAGCCGCTTCGCTCGAACGCAAGCTCGGACGTCACCTGCTGCCAGCCCTGCCCGATCTCGCCGAACACCATGGAGTCGGGGACAAAAGCTCCATCGAGGATCACCTCGTTGAAGTGGTGCGCACCGTTCATCGAGACGATGGGTCGGATCTCGACCCCGGGACCACGCAGGTCGACGATGAACTGGCTGAGACCGGCGTGGCGATGCGCCGGATCGACGGGCTCGTTGCGGGCCAGCGCAATGAAGGCGTGCGCAAGATGAGCACCGGAGGTCCAGACCTTGGTGCCGGTCAGTGCCCAGCCGCCTTCCACTCGTTCGGCACGGGTGCGCACGCTGGCGAGATCAGATCCCGAGTCCGGTTCGCTCATCCCGATGCCGAAGAAGCACTCACCGCGCACGATCCTGGGGAGAAACTCCGACCGTTGAAACTCGGTGCCGTACTTCAGCAGTGAGGGCACGATCTGCCGGTCGGCGATCCAGTGGGCGGCGACCGGCGCACCGGCGGCAAGCAGTTCCTCGGTGACGACAAACCGCTCGAGGAACGAGAGTCCGTGCCCGCCGTAGGCGACCGGCACCGTCATACCCAGCCAGCCGCGCGCTGCGAGCGAAGCGGTGAAGTCTTCGTCCCACGCGCTGAGCCAGGCGTCGACGGTCGGGGTGTACGCGCCCGCAGCTCGCTGCTCGGCGAGGAACTGCCGCACCTCGTTACGCAGTTCCGCGGTGGCTGACGGGTCGACGGCCGATCGGGGTACCAACCGGTCAAGTGTCATGGATCTCCTGCGCGTTCGTCTACCGCACCCTTTTCCTCGACGGTACCCGCGTCGTCGCGGGGTGCCGGGCGGTCCGCGGTGTCTTCGGGGCGCGACAACGCGATCCCGAGGCCGAGATAGAACAGCACGGTCAGCGTTCCGCCGAGATAGTGGTTCATCGGCCCGCCGGGGGAGATGAAGCTGCCGGGCGGCCCGATGATCGTGATGGTCTCGAGAAGCTGCTCGACGGTGAAGATCGCCGCCGCTGTGCCGAGCCATCGCGGAAGGCGACCCTCGTTGGCGGCCAACAGGATCGGGACGGCGACCATGATGTTGGCGATCGTGGCGGCGGGCAGCCACAGCGAGCCGACGTCTCCGATGACGCGCGCAGTGCTCGTCGCCAGCTGGCCGGGGCGCAATGCAGGCCCGCCGGTGAACCAGATCGCCACACACAGTTGGGCGACCAGCACCGCCGATCCGATCGTGAACAGGTGGCCCGACGGACCGGTCAGGCGGTCGCGCGCGAAGGTGAGCACCACCACGAGGCCGAGCGTGGAGAACGCCAGCAGCAGCGCCTGGACCCGCGCGGCAGCGTCGTCGTCGACGCCTGAGACCGTGGGGATCACCAGCACGGCCGTCGCGTAGAGCACCGCGAACGCGAGGCCTGCGATCATCGGTGCTCGACGGTTCATATCGGGAGCAATCGTAGCCACCGCCGTCCCCAATGCGGAGTTCGTCCCCAGGCTTCGTCCGTGCACCCCGGCGCGGACGCCTGACGTCGGCCGACGCGCTTACGGTCGGCCCATGTCCACCGAACTGCCCGTAGAGCGGCTGCGTCGACGTCTGGGCGCCGCCGCCGAAGACGACGACCCCGACGAACCGCGCGATACCTCACTGTCGCGATGGCTACCGGAGAACACTCCATCGGGATCCGCCGGCTGGCTGTCGACGATCAGAGCGGACCCGGGTCGTGCCGGTGTCGTCGCGCTGGGGGTTGTCGGCGCCGTCGCCGTGCTGGTGACGGTGTTGACCCTGCTCTCCGATCGACCTCCGGCGGTGGTGTCGGCGAAACTGCCGCCGGTGGAGATGGTGTCCTCGGCCTCGCCGGCCCCGGGTTCGGTGGCACCCGGACCGGCGCCGCCGGTGGTCGTCAGCGTCGTCGGTCTGGTCACCACGCCGGGGCTGGTCACCCTCGCTCCCGGTGCCCGGATCGCCGATGCGCTCGACGCCGCCGGCGGCGCGCTCGACGGCGCCGACGTGATGGGCCTGAACATGGCGAGAAGAGTCGCCGACGGCGAGCAGATCGTCGTCGGAATCGGGGCGCCACCCGGCCAACCCGTGGAGATGGGCAGTTCGATCGTGTCGGATCCGGCGCCCTCGGCCGCCGGGGCGCCTTCAGCGGAAACTGCCTCGACGGCAAACACTTTGGTGGATCTCAACACCGCGGCGGTCGACGAACTCGACACCCTTCCCGGGGTGGGTCCGGTGACCGCCGCCGCGATCGTCGCGTGGCGCGACGCCAACGGCCGGTTCGGCAGCGTGGATCAACTGGCCGAGGTCGACGGCATCGGCCCGGCTCGGCTGGACAAGCTGCGCGATCATGTCCGCGTGTGACGTCCGGATCGTCCCCGACGTCCGGGCCGACCGACGTCGCCACGCTCGACCTGCGGCTTGTCCCGGCGGCACTGACCTGCTGGGCGGTCACCGCGGCGGGAATCCTGTGGGCTCAGCCGGGCATGTTCGCCGCGATCGCCGTTTCGGTCGCAGCCACCGCAGCGGCCGGGTGGTGGGGTAGCCGTGGTCGGCGCCGCGACACCGATCGGCGGGGTTTGGCTGCCGCCGTGGCGACTGTGCTGCTGGTGGGTGGCGGATTCGCCGTGGCTGTGTTGTTGCGTGTCAACGAGGTTCGCCACCACCCGGCGCTGGGTTACGTGGGCCAGGCCACCGCCGTGGTTGTCGTTCCGTCGGAGACGCCACGGGTGCTTCACGGCGGCCGCACGATGTTCCGCGGGGCCCTGCTGGAACTCGACGGCACCCCGTCCTCCGGCAAGGTCATCGTGTTCGCCTCTGCCGGCGGGTACTCGCGACTCACGGCGGGTCAGCCCGCGGCCTTCCGGGCGCAGATCGGCGCGCCGAAGCGGCGCGACCTCACGGTCGCCACGCTCACGGCCAGAGGCGAGCCCGCCTTCGGTGCCGCGGCCCCGATACACCAGGCGGCGCATCACATCCGCGATCGTTTCGCGTACGCCTCCCGGATCGTGCTGCCCGCTGACCAGGCGGCGATGCTGCCGGCACTCGTCCTGGGAGACACGTCGGGGGTACCCCAGCAGACCACCCAGGATTTCCGCCTGTCGGGGCTGACGCATCTGACCGCCGTGTCGGGGGCGAACGTGACGATCGTCTGCGGTGCGGTGTTGTTGACCGCGGTGCTGATCGGGCCGCGCGCGGCCGTCTTCCTGGCCGCGCTCACCCTGGTGGCGTTTGTTGTGGTGGTGCAGCCGTCGGCGAGCGTGCTGCGCGCGGCGGTGATGGGAGCGATCACGCTGCTGGCCGTGCTGTCGCACCGGCGCCGGCAGGCGTTGCCCGCGCTGTCGGCGACGGTCATCATCCTGATGATCGGCGCGCCCGGGCTCGCCGTGGACGTCGGGTTCGCGCTGTCGGTATCGGCAACGGCCGCGCTGGTGCTGATCGCCCCGGGCTGGTCGCGGCGCCTCACCGGTCGTGGTTGGCCGAAACCACTCGCTGACGCGGTGAGCGTCGCCATCGCCGCGCAACTGGTCACTGCGCCGCTGGTGGCCGGCATTTCGGGCACGGTGAGCCTGGTGGCGGTCGCTGCGAACCTGGTGGTGGCGCCGGTGATCCCGCCGATCACTGTTATCGGCACCGCCGCTGCCGCGCTGTGTCCGGTGTGGCCCGCGGGAGCCGAACTGCTGATCCGGTTCACCGGTCCGGAGGTGTGGTGGCTGCTGAGCGTGGCGCGCTGGGCCGCGGACGTACCCGCGGCGGCGGTGGCGGTCCCGTCGGGTCTCGCCGGGGTGGTCACCGTAGCGGTCGGCGCGGTCGTCACCGCGGCCGTGTGGCATTGGTGGTGCAGTCGTTGTCGCGGGGTCGTGGCACGATCGTCCGGTGAGTCAAGAGGTGACCGGCCTGCACCTGATCCTGGGTGACGAAGAGCTATTGGTCGAGCGAGCCATCGCGTCGGTGCTGCAGCAGGCACGGGCGTCGGCGGGCACCGCTGACGTCCCGGTCGATCGGCTCCGCGCGGGCGAAGTCAGCACCAGCGAACTCGTTGAGTTGCTCAGCCCGTCGCTGTTCGCCGACGAACGTGTGGTGGTGCTGGAGGCCGCCGCCGAAGCGGGCAAGGAGTCGGTCGCGATCATCGAATCGGCTGCTGCGGATCTGCCCGAAGGGACGATGCTCGTGGTGGCGCACTCCGGTGGCGGCCGAGCGAAGTCCCTCGCCGACCATCTCAAGAAGCAGGGAGCGCAGGTTCACCCGTGCGCCAAGGTCACCAAGGCATCCGAGCGGTCCGATTTCGTCCGCAAGGAGTTCCGCGCGCTGCGGGTGAAGGCCGACGACGACACGGTGACCGCGGTGCTCGACGCCGTCGGCTCCGATCTTCGTGAGCTGGCTGCGGCGTGTTCGCAGCTTGTCGCCGACACCGGAGGTGACCTCAGCGCGGCCGCTGTGCGCCGCTACCACTCGGGTAAAGCCGAGGTGAAGGGCTTCGCCATCGCCGACAAGGCGGTCGTCGGGGATGTCGCCGGCGCTGCCGAGGCATTGCGCTGGGCGATGATGGGTGGCGAACCGCTGGTGGTGCTGGCCGACGCGCTGGCCGAGGCGGTGCACACGATCGCCCGGGTCGGGCCGCTGTCCGGCGACCCCTACCGATTGGCCGGTGAGCTGGGCATGCCGCCGTGGCGGGTGCAAAAGGCGCAGAAGCAGGCGCGCCGGTGGTCGAGAGACTCCGTCGCCGAGGCGATGAGGCTGGTGGCCGCGCTGAACGCCGACGTCAAGGGGGCGGCGGCGGATGCGGACTACGCGCTGGAGACCGCAGTCCGCAGGGTAGCCGAGCTGGTCGCGGACTGAGCCGGACTCAGATCTTGTTGAAGGCCTGGGTGAGCGCGGACTTGCGGTTGGCGGCCTGATTCTTGTGGATCACGCCTTTGGTGGCCGCTTTGTCCAGCTGACGGGTGGTCGCAGCGAGGAGTTCGCCGGCCTTCTCCTTGTCGCCGGACTCGAGCGCCGCACGGAAACCACGCACCGCCGTGTGCAGGGACGACTTCACCGACTTGTTGCGCAGCCTGCGGCGCTCGTTGGTGAGGATTCGCTTCTGCTGCGACTTGATGTTGGCCACGCGTGTATTCCTTCGTAAATCTCGACGGGATTGCTTGAGTCTGTGGGCGCCCACGGGGGGCAGCGACTGTTCAGGTTACCAGCGAGGTCACAAATGTCCCAAAGCGAGACCCACTGGCCTGCCGGAACGGCAGAAATGTTGCAGCATGGCATTCGTGCGTATGCGAATCGCGTCGCATGGGAATAGGACTGCACCAGAAACTCCATAGACCGCCCACGTGAGGAGCACAAGACATCTTGGCGACCCAGAGCACACGGACCTCACGCAGTAACTCCAAGACGGCCAAACGGCACGACGGCGTCTTCGGTGGTTACAACACCATGGGCACGTACGCCGAGGCCTTCGACGAGATGTTCGACGGCCAGGGCAACGTCCGGGGCCCCTACAAGGGCATTCACACCGAACTCGCCCCGTCCGACGTCTCCGATCTGGAAGCACGCGCGGATGCGCTCGGGCGTGCGTTCATCGATCAAGGCATCACGTTCTCGCTCTCCGGCCAGGAGCGGCCGTTCCCGCTCGACCTGGTCCCGAGGGTGATCTCGGCAGCGGAGTGGACCCGCCTGGAGCGCGGCATCCGCCAGCGCGTCAAGGCGCTGGAGATGTATCTGAGCGACATCTACGGCGAGCAGGAGATTCTTCGCGACGGTGTCATCCCGCGCCGGTTGGTCACCTCCTGCGAGCACTTCCACCGCGAGGCTGTCGGCATCATGCCGCCCAACGGGGTGCGCATCCATGTCGCCGGCATCGATCTGGTTCGTGACGGACAGGGCAACTTCCGGGTGCTCGAGGACAATCTCCGCTCACCCTCGGGGGTGTCGTATGTGATGGAGAACCGCCGCACCATGGCCCGGGTGTTCCCGAACCTGTTCGCGACCCACCGGGTCCGTGCGGTCGGCGACTACGCGTCGCATCTGCTGCGGGCGCTGCGCAACGCCGCGGCCAACAACGTCGCCGATCCGACGGTCGTGGTGCTCACCCCTGGTGTCTACAACTCCGCGTACTTCGAGCATTCGCTGCTGGCCCGGCAGATGGGCGTGGAACTCGTCGAGGGCCGCGACCTGTTCTGCCGGGACAACACCGTGTACATGCGCACCACCGAGGGCGAACGCCAGGTCGACGTCGTCTATCGACGTATCGACGACGACTTCCTGGACCCGATGCAGTTCAAACCCGACTCGGTGCTGGGCGTGGCGGGCATCCTCAACGCCGCCCGGGCCGGCAACGTCGTCATCTCCAGCGCCGTGGGCAACGGCGTCGGCGACGACAAGCTCGTCTACACCTACGTGCCGACGATCATCGAGTACTACCTCGGCGAGAAGCCGCTGCTGGCCAACGTCGACACCTTCCGGTGCTGGCTCCCCGAGGAACGCGAGGAGGTGCTCGACCGCGTCGACGAGTTGGTCATCAAACCGGTCGAGGGTTCCGGTGGCTACGGCATCGTCTTCGGCCCCAACGCCTCGGAGAAGGAGCTGGCCACGATCTCGCGGAAGATCAACGCAGACCCGCGCGGCTGGATCGCACAGCCGGTGGTGCAGTTGTCGACGGTGCCGACCCAGATCGGCGACGAACTCTCGCCCCGGCACGTCGATCTGCGCCCCTTCGCTGTCAACGACGGAGACGACGTCTGGGTGCTGCCCGGTGGTCTCACGCGGGTGGCGCTACCGGAAGGCTCGCTGGTGGTGAACTCCAGTCAGGGTGGTGGATCGAAGGACACCTGGGTGCTTGCCTCGCGCGCGTCGGTGGCCGACCGCGAACTGGCTGCCGCAGAAGTGGTTCGGTCACTTCCGAAGGCCACCAGGGGATCCAAGGCCGAGAAGAACGGCGACGGTTCGTCGTCCCAGCAGACGCAGCAACAGCAGTCTCACGCGGCCGGCCCCGGTCAGAGCCAACAGCAACAGCAGCAGCAACAACAGGCGGTGGTCGACTGATGTTGGCACGTAACGCCGAGTCCCTGTACTGGATCGGGCGCTATGTCGAGCGCGCTGACGACACGGCCCGCATCCTGGACGTCACGGTGCACCAACTGCTCGAGGATTCCAGCGTGGACCCCAACCAGGCGTCGCGCACGCTGCTGCGGGTTCTCGGTATCGAACCCCCCGACATCGACCTGGATGTGTGGTCGCTGACCGACCTGGTTGCGTTCAGCCGCGACACGCACGGCGGCTGCTCCATCGTCGACGCGATCTCGGCGGCCCGGGAGAATGCCCGCGGCGCAAGGGAGGTCACGTCCACCGAAATCTGGGAGTGTCTCAACACCACCTACAACGCGCTGGCCGAGCGCGAGCGGGCCGCCAAACGCCTCGGGCCGCACGAGTTCCTGTCCTACGTCGAAGGCCGCGCGGCGATGTTCGCCGGTCTGGCCGACTCCACGTTGTCCCGCGACGACGGCTACCGGTTCATGGTGCTGGGCCGGGCCATCGAACGTGTCGACATGACGGTGCGCCTGCTGCTCGCCCGTGTCGGTGACAGCGCGTCTTCGCCGGCCTGGGTCACGGTGCTGCGCTCCGCGGGTGCGCATGATACGTATCTGCGCACCTACCGCGGGGTGCTCGACGCCGCCCGTGTCGTCGAGTTCATGTTGTTGGACAGGCTCTTTCCGCGTTCGGTGATGTACTCGCTGCGGCTGGCCGAACACAGCCTCGACGAACTGCACAAGCGACGGCTCAACCGGGTGGGTGCGACGGCGGAGGCGCAACGTCTGCTCGGACGCGCCCGCAGCGAGCTGGAGTTCATGCCGCAGGGTGTGCTACTGGAGTCGCTCGAGGAACGATTGGCCGCCATTCAGGCGACATGCGCCGACGTCGGAGAAGCGTTGGCGCTGGAGTACTTCCACTCCGCACCGTGGGTGGCGTGGACGGATGCGGGCCGCGACGGCTCGCTGGTGATCGAGGAAGGCGAGGTCTGATATGTGGCGTATGCGGATCATCCATGCCACCGGCTATGCCTACAAGTCTCCGGTGACGGCGTCGTTCAACGAGGCACGCCTGACGCCACGATCTGATTCGAGGCAGAACGTCATCCTCAATCGGGTCGAAACCATCCCCGCCACAAGGTCGTACCGCTATGTCGACTACTGGGGCACCGCGGTCACGTCGTTCGACCTGCACGCCCCGCACACCGAGTTGGAGGTCACCGCGTCCTCGGTGGTGGAGACCGACAAGCCTGAGGTCCCGAAGATCAAGATCAGCTGGGAGGACCTCGCCAGCGAGGCGGTGATCGACAAGTACGACGAGATGCTCGCTCCCACCCACTATGTGCCCGCGAGCAAGCGGATCGAACGGGTGGGCCGGCGTATCGCCAAGTATCACGACCCCACCGAGGCCGTCATCGAGGCCGCACGCTGGGTGCAGGGCGAACTGAAGTACGTGCCCGGCACCACCGGCGTGCACACCTCGGGTGTCGACGCGTTGCGCGAGGGTCGGGGAGTGTGTCAGGACTTCGCGCATCTGACGTTGATGTTGTTGCGCGGCATGGGGATTCCGGCACGATACGTGTCGGGTTACCTGCATCCGAAGCGGAACGCGAAGATGGGCGACACCGTCGAAGGTCAGAGCCATGCCTGGATCCAGGCGTGGACGGGGGAGTGGTGGCACTACGACCCCACCAACGACAAGGAGATCAACGAGCAGTACATCAGCGTGGGTGTGGGCCGTGACTATGCGGATGTCACCCCGCTCAAGGGGATCTACTCGGGTGAGGGATCAACCGATCTGGACGTCGTCGTGGAGATCACCCGGCTGGCTTAGTGCACACGCCGGGGTGTACCTCCACGCGGTGCAGGTCGTCGCCGATCTCGATCTGACGGTCGAACTCCGACGCGGCCAGCGCCCGCCAGTCCTCTTCCTGGCCCGGCTGGATGGCGGGCACGTAGTGGGTCAGGATCAGGATGCCGACGCCGGCGCGAGCAGCGGTGGCGGCTGCCTGTTCCACCGATGAGTGGTAGTCGCAGATGTCCCGGATCCGCTGCATCGGCAGCGGGTCGATGAGATCTTTGCGAATCGCAGTGTGCACCAGTGCCCCTGCGCCGGCTGCCAGCTCGTCGAGCGTGGGGCAGGGCACCGAATCGCCGGCCAGCACCACCGATGCGCCCTCGTGCTCGACGCGGAACCCGATCGTCGGCGCGACGGGCCGGTGATCGGTGGGCGCGACCCGGATCTGGACGCCGTCGCGGCCCCACACCACGCCGTCGGTGACTTCCTCGACCTCGACCGGCGGCGGCGTGGTCAGGTCGGCGTGGTGTGCGATGCGGTATCCGATGTCGAAGTTGAACGCCTTCATCATGTTCTCGACGACCTCTGCTGTTCCCGGCGGGCCGATGATCGGCAACGGTGCCAGATCCGGAGCGAAGTTCGACACCCACCGGGTGATGATCACGTCGCCCAGGTCGGCGATGTGGTCGCTGTGCAGATGGGTCAGCAGCAGCGCGCTGATGTTGTTGGCACCCGTGCCGAGAGCGGCCATGCGCTGCAGCACCCCGCGCCCGCAGTCCACGAGGAACGTCTGACCGCCCGCCCGCACGAGCGTCGACGGTCCCGCGCGGCGCGCGTCGGGGATGGGGCTGCCGGTTCCCAACAGGGTGACTTCGATCATGGCTCCCACCTAACTCCGTGTATCGCTGTCCGGGGGGCCGAAAACGCCGAACCCGGCCGTCTTATTGCCTAGCCTGGGGTGTGAGGGAAGTCACGATGGGCGGAGAGGGCGATGCGGATATCCGACGTCTTACGCAACAAGGGTGCGACGGTGGCCACGATCACGCCGGAGACTTCGGTTGCCGGCCTGCTGACCGAACTGTCCGTGCGCAACATCGGCGCGATGGTGGTGGTCTCGCCGGATGGATTGCTCGGCATCGTGTCCGAGCGGGACGTGGTGCGAATGCTGCACGAGATCGGTGCCGAGCTGCTCAGCCGTCCGGTATCGGAGATCATGACGACGCTGGTGGCGACGTGCTCGCCGAACGACTCGGTGGACAAGCTCAGCGTGTTGATGACAACCAACAGGGTCCGCCACGTTCCCGTGGTGGTCGACGGCCGACTCGCGGGGATCGTCAGCATCGGTGACGTCGTCAAGATCCGCATGGAGGAACTCGAGCGCGAGCAGCAGCAGCTCCAGGCCTACATCACGCAGGGCTGACCGGGTGCCGCAGGCCATCGACGTCCGCGTCGCACAGAAACCCGACGTGGGTGCTCTGGCGCGGGTGCTGGCCCGGGCCTTCTTCGACGATCCGGTGATGCAGTGGATGCTGCCCGACGAGGCACGCCGGGCCAGGGCGCTGCCGCGTGTCTTCGGGGCGATGACGCGCCACCACTTCCTGGCCGGCGACGCCGTCGAAGTGGCGAGCCGGGCCGGGGAGGTGGGAGCTGCGGCGCTGTGGGATCCGCCGGGCCGCTGGAAGCAGACCCCGCGTGAGGAATTGCGGATGATGCCGAACTTCCTGCTGGCGATGGGGTGGCATTTCAGGCGGGGCAAGGCCATGAGCGAGCTGATGAAACGCAGCCATCCCGAGGAGCCGCACTGGTATCTCGCTGTGATCGGTAGTGATCCCGATGTCCGCGGGGCCGGCTTCGGGCAGGTGCTGATGCGGTCGCGGCTGGACCGCTGCGACGCCGAGGGCGCCCCCGCCTATCTGGAGTCGAGCAAGGAATCCAACGTGCCGTACTACATGCGGTGGGGCTTCGACGTGACCGGAGAGCTCACCCTTCCCGACGGCGGGCCCACGATGTGGCAGATGTGGCGTCAGCCGCGCTGAGGCCAGAACCCGGCGTCGAGCCGCAGACGCCTCAGGCGCCCCTCTCGCAGGGCAGCCGGCCGGAGGCGATCGCCTGTCGCAGTAGCTCGAAGTCGGCTTCGGCCACGTCGGCATACGCCCGTGACCAGGTGCCGATCGCCTCGGCGAACCTTGTGGACCGTCCCAGGTATGCGGCGACGTCGCGGGCGTTGGGCGACTGGCCATGTGCCCGTGCCAGGAGCGAGGCGCAGAGCTTGCCGTACGCGACGAACTCGGTAGTGCTGAGGGTCGCCGGCTCGATGGACCCCTTCATGTCGCGAAACTGCCGCCAGTAGTAGTCGACGCGGTGCCGGGTCGCTGAGTCGCCCGCCCACCCGGTGATCCATCCGAGGAACGGGTCGGAGTTGGCTTGGAGGATGCGTTGGGCAGCGACGACGCGGTGCCCCTCGCTGGGAGGTGCGTCGCCCTCGTACCCGGGGATGCTGGACGTTCGGCCGCCGTGGGACACGAGGACCGACGGCGGGGCTTCCTTGGCCTGCAAGAACAGGGCATCCCCGCTCGGGCCCTCGAAGGCGAGCAGGTAGCAGCGCGTCCCCACGCTGCCGACACCCACCACCCGCAGGGCGTAGTCCACCAATTCGTACTGGGACAGGAGGAAGGCGACATCTTCGCGCAAAGTCGATCGGTACTGGTCGAACAGCGAACGCAACTCCGCTGTGCTGGCATGGTCGACGTGCCGGAGCACGGGCGGTTGGTCGACGATGCGGGTGGGGCCGTCGCCATCGGTCATCGTGAGTTTGCGCAGAACCTGCTCCGAGGTGCGGGTGCGTGCCTTGCTGGTGGCCTTGTTGACGGCTTTCCTCCCCTCGCGGCCAAAATGCTCGGCGACCGTGGAGGTATCGACCCTGGCGAAGTACCGCTCGGTGGCGGTGCTGCGCAGGAAGGTCTGGAGCGCGGTCCGGTAGGTGTCGGCAGCGCCGGTGGTCGCGTCGACGCAGGCCTGCTCGCTCATCCCGATGTCACGGCCGCCGATGTGGATGCTCGCGGTGAGCCGCTTCAGATCCCATTCCCACGGCGCGACGCCACCTTCGTCGAAGTCGTTGAGGTCGAAGACGAGCGCGCGCTCCGGGGAAGCGTAGAACCCGAAGTTGGAGATGTGCGCATCTCCGCAGGACACGACGTCGACGTCGGTGGTGGGAGCGTCACGGAGGTCGGAGGCCATGACCGCGGCGGTGCCGCGGTAGAACGCGAACGGAGACTGCACCATTCGCCCGACACGCACGGGGACCAGTTCGGGTAGTCGTGCCTGGTGCTGGCGCTCCAGGACACCGATGGGGTCGCGCCCCTCGTCGATGTGCAGTCTGGCCTGTGCGCGCCGGGGGAGCGCATCGCGCATCCGTCGAGCCGATTCAGTTGTCGTCACTGTTCCCTAGTGGTCCGTGTTTGTGGATAGCCGCGGATCAGGACCAGGAATACTCGGCCCGCAGTCGCGCGGCGACGATGTCGAACACCGGGCGTTCCAGAACCGCGCCCTCGCGCCGGATGCCTTCCTCGGGAACGTCGAGCACCCGATCAAGCCGCACCCAACTGACCCGACCCTCCGAGTCCCAGCTTCCGCTGCCGATGCTGACCCAGTTCGGGTCGTCGCGGTGGTGATCCTGGCTGGAGAGCATCAGGCCGAGCAGGACGCTGCGGTCGCGGCCGACGACCAGCACCGGGTGGTCCTTTCCTCGGCTCGGGTCGTCCTCGTAGACAACCCAGGTCCACACGACCTCGCCCGGGTCGGCCTGACCGTCCAGGTCCGGCGCGTAGACCACCTTGCGGGCACGGTGTGCGCTCGGAACGAAGTTGCGCGACACCGGACGGCCGGCGGGCAACGCGGGGGTCGGGCTGTCGGACGATCCGGTGAGGGTGTCCAGGCCGATCTTGATGCCCTGCTGGATGCCGCGCTGGATCGTGTCCGACCTCTGCAGCTGACGAGCCAGTTTGGGGGCCTCGTTGAACACGAGGTTCTCGGTGCTCTTGAGCAAGAAGCGCTGGAACGTCTTCCAATTCGATGACGGTGGCGCCATATCCGCCAGCATAAGCGCTCGGCGGAATGCTCGATTGTGTCGCGAGGGCGTGCTGTCGATACTCTGGACGGGCCTGCACAGGCCGACGTACCCCGTTCACCAGGAGATTCCCATCAGCAGCTTCGCCGACAAGACCTTCACTGCGCCGGCGCAGATTCGGAACTTCTGCATCATCGCTCACATCGACCACGGCAAGTCGACGCTCGCCGACCGGATGCTCGGCATCACCGGCGTCGTCGCCGACCGGGACATGCGGGCGCAGTACCTGGACCGGATGGACATCGAGCGCGAGCGCGGCATCACGATCAAGGCGCAGAACGTGCGGTTGCCGTGGCAGGTGAACGGTGAAGAGTTCGTGCTTCACCTGATCGACACCCCCGGCCACGTCGACTTCACCTACGAGGTGTCCCGCGCGTTGGAAGCGTGCGAGGGCGCGGTGCTGCTCGTCGACGCCGCCCAGGGCATCGAGGCGCAGACGCTGGCGAACCTGTACCTGGCGCTCGACCGCGAGCTGACGATCATCCCGGTGCTCAACAAGATCGACCTTCCTGCCGCCGACCCGGACCGTTACGCCGGTGAGATCGCGCACATCATCGGCTGTGAGCCCTCCGACGTCCTGAGGGTGTCCGGCAAGACCGGCGAGGGCGTCACCGAGTTGCTCGACGAGGTGGTCCGGCTGATCCCGGCACCGGTCGGCGACGCCGATGCGCCCGCCCGCGCGATGATCTTCGACTCGGTCTATGACATCTACCGTGGCGTCGTGACCTACGTCCGCGTGGTGGACGGCAAGCTGAGCCCACGCGAGAAGATCAAGATGATGTCCACCGGCACCACCCACGAACTGCTGGAAGTCGGCATCGTCTCCCCCGAACCGAAAGCCACCGCCGGCCTCGGGGTCGGCGAGGTGGGCTATCTGATCACCGGGGTGAAAGACGTCCGGCAGTCGAAGGTCGGCGACACCGTCACCACGGCCCGGCACGGCGCCACCGAGGCGCTGACCGGCTACCGCGAACCCAAGCCGATGGTCTATTCGGGCCTCTACCCGGTCGATGGCTCCGACTACCCGAACCTGCGCGATGCGCTGGAACGGCTGCAGCTCAACGACGCCGCCCTGACGTGGGAGCCGGAGACGTCCGTGGCGCTGGGCTTCGGCTTCCGGTGCGGGTTCCTCGGTCTGCTGCACATGGAGATCACCCGCGAGCGCCTGGAACGCGAGTTCGACCTGGATCTGATCTCGACGGCGCCCAACGTGGTCTACCGGGTGGTCAAGGACGACGGAACCGAGATCGTCGTGACCAACCCGTCGGACTGGCAGGAGGGCAAGGTCCGGTCCGTCTACGAGCCGGTGGTCAAGACCACGGTCATCGCTCCCAGCGAGTTCATCGGCACCATCATGGAGCTGTGTCAGTCGCGCCGCGGCGAACTCGGCGGCATGGACTACCTGTCACCCGAGCGTGTCGAACTGCGGTACACGATGCCGTTGGGCGAGATCATCTTCGACTTCTTCGACTCGCTGAAATCCCGCACCCGGGGTTACGCCAGCCTGGACTACGAAGAGGCGGGCGAACACGAAGCCGACCTCGTCAAGGTCGACATCCTGCTGCAGGGCGAGGCAGTCGACGCGTTCAGTGCGATCGTGCACAAGGACTCCGCGGCGGCCTACGGCAACAAGATGACCTCCAAGCTCAAAGAGCTCATCCCGCGACAGCAGTTCGAGGTGCCGGTGCAGGCTGCGGTCGGCTCGAGAATCATTGCGCGCGAGAACATCCGGGCCATCCGCAAGGACGTGCTCTCCAAGTGCTACGGCGGTGACATCACCCGCAAGCGCAAGCTGCTCGAGAAGCAGAAGGAGGGCAAGAAGCGGATGAAGACCATCGGCCGGGTCGAGGTTCCGCAGGAGGCCTTCGTCGCCGCGCTGTCCAGCGACGCGCCGTCGGACAAGGCGAGCAAGAAGTAGCACATCTGTCGTCGCGGGGCGACAATCAGTGGTGCCGGTCGTTGACAACGGGGTGGTGATCACCATGGCACCGACACTGCGATTCAGCGCGACTGTGGTCGTAGCGCTCGCCCTGTCCGGGTGCGTCAGCACTGTGGACGGTTCCGCGGTGCGCGCCAAGGGGGAATCGGATCCGGTCTCCCTGCTCCAAGAGAGCGACCTCGAGGACGTCCTACTCGACGAAGCCGAACTCAACGACGTGCTGGGCAGCACCGAGGTCGCGGTGTTCGAGGATCTCTACGAGATGACCGACGACTCTGCTGACATCTCCGAACCGGACTGTATCGGGGCGGTGTTCAGCGCCGAGGAACCCGTATACGCGCCGACCCGCTACACCGGCCTGCACTCCCGACTGGCCGAAGAAGCCGACAGCGACTTCGGATTCTTCGTCGAGCAGGCCGTCGTGACGATGCCCTCAGTCGAGGCAGCCACAGGGTTTCTCGACCGGTCGGCGCAGACGTGGCGCGACTGCACCGCGACGACGCTGTTCTACGACACCGGTGAGGACTTGATTGAGCTGGCACTGCAGGACGTGATCCGCGACGGACCGATGATCGGTCAACGTGTCTCGATCGTCGACGGCGACTCGAAGTGCGAGCACACGATGGCCGCCGTCAAGAACGTGATCGTCGAAGTTTTTGTATGTGGTGTGCAGCCACGCGACTATGCGACCGAGATGGTCACCAGGATGGTCGCCCGGGTCGGCGAGCCATAGCAGAAGACGGCACCACGCCGCCTGTCAACGGTTACTTCTAGCCCGCCGCAGCGTTCTCCAGCGCTCTCCGGGCGTAGGCGCGGACGTCAGCGTCGCCGTCGTCGAGCGCGCCTGCGAGCGCTTCGCGGGCACTGGTTTCCGAGTCCGCCCAGCGGGTCAGGCTCAGCACCGCCGCCTTGCGCACGTCGAGATGCGGGTCGGAGAGGGCGCGCGACAACGGTGGCACCGCAGCCGACGGCGACGGCGCCCCCGCCAGAGCGCGTGCCGCGCCCTGGCGGATCTGCCAGGCCGATGCGACAAGGGCCTGCTCGACGGTCGACACGTCGGCGTCGACCCATCCGATGGCGCCGATCGCCGCGAGTGCGGCGGCGCGGACCAGGGGATCGGCATCATCGATCAGGCGGCGCACGGTCGCCGCTCCGGCGCCGAGTGTGCCCAGGCCGTTCGCGACGGCGATGCGCACCTCGCGGTTGGCGTCGGCGTGCGCTGCGGCCACCCCGTCGGCGTCGTCGACGGACACCAGGGCGCGGACGGCCTCGATGCGCACCCGGTGGTCGGAATCGGCGACAAGACGGCGGTACTGCGCGGGTTCCCCGACGCGGCGGGAGCTCAGCACATAGGCCGCCGCGCCGCGGACGACGGGATCGGCCGAGTTGGACAGCGGCCGAACGGCTTCCGGGGCGGGCAGCACCTCGACCAGTTCGCGGATCCCGTCGGCCGCCACCCGGCGCACCTCGGCGTTGGGGTCCTCGAGCGCCGCGACGAGCGGCTCGGCGTACCCCTCGCACAGGTGCTCGGTGAGCACGTCGACGGCGGTGCGACGCACCCCGGGATCGTCGTCGCGCAGAAACGGCGCCAGATCGTCGACGGACGGTTCATCGAGCGCCAGCACCGCGGCGATGCGTGGAGACGGTGGCTGGACGCTCACGGCGTCGATCACACGCGATGCTTCGGAGGCCGGTGCCTGACCACCCACCAGGTCGGGTTGGGCGACCGCGACGGGTTCCGTTTCGCCACTGGGCAGGTCGTCGAGGCCGGGTACCGGAACGAAGTACGGGGCGACGGGCCGCTTGAGGAACTCCATGTCGCCGTCGGCGGTCTTGCGCAGATTGAGGTGGTACCGCCACGTCGCGTCGTCGCGCTCAGGGATGTCACTGCGATCGTGGTAGAGGCCCCAGCGTGACTCGGTGCGCGTCAGCGACGAGCGGGCGGCCATCTCGGCGCAGTCGCGGATGAACGACACCTCGACCGCGCGGAGCAGTTCGTGCGGCGTGGTCGCGCCGATCCCGGCGACCTCATCACGCATCCGCTCGAACGTCTGCACCGCCAGAGACAGCTTGGCCGCGGTCTTGGGCGGCGCGACGTAGTCGTTGACGAACCTGCGGAGCTTGTACTCGACCTGCGGCTGCGGAGGGCCGTCAGGGTGGCGCAGCGGCCGGTAGATCAAGTCGTGTGCTTCTGCGATCTGGTCATCCGGAAGGTGTTGCGGCGCTGTGATGTCAGCCAGCGTGGAGGCGGCGTGCGAACCGGCGAGGTCGCCGTAGACGAACGCGCCGATCATGTAGTTGTGCGGGACACACGCCAGATCCCCCGCGGCGTACAACCCGTCGACGGTGGTGCGGGCGTTCTCGTCGACCCAGACCCCGGAGGCGGAATGCCCTCCGCACAGCCCGATCTCAGAGATGTGCATCTCGATGTCGTGGGTGCGGTAGTCATGGCCCCGGTTGGCGTGGAACGTGCCGCGGGTGGGTCGCTCGGTGGTGTGCAGGATGCTCTCGAGTGTGCTCAGCGTCTCGTCGGGGAGGTGACTGACCTTGAGATAGATGGGTCCGCGTGCGGATTCGATCTCACTCTTCACCTCGGCCATCATCTGCCCGGACCAGTAGTCGGAGTCGACGAAGCGCTCACCGTTGGCGTTGACCTGATAACCGCCGAACGGGTTGGCGACGTACGCGCACGCGGGCCCGTTGTAGTCCTTGATCAGTGGATTGATCTGGAAGCACTCGATGCCCGACAGTTCAGCGCCGGCGTGATACGCCATCGAGTAGCCGTCGCCGGCGTTGGTCGGGTTCTCATAGGTTCCGTAGAGGTATCCCGACGCGGGCAGGCCGAGCCGTCCGCAGGGGCCGGTGGCAAGGATGACGGCCTTGGCGGCGACGACGACGAACTCACCGGTCCGGCTGTTCAGCGCAGCCGCACCTACCGCGCGGCCATTTTCTGTGAGCACCCGGACAGGCACGAACCGGTTCTCGATGCGGATCTTCTCGCGCATCGAGCGCTGCCGCAGCACGCGATACAGCGCCTTCTTGACGTCCTTGCCCTCGGGCATCGGCAACACGTAGGAGCCGGAGCGGTGCACACGGCGCACCGCGTATTCGCCGTGCTCGTCCTTCTCGAACTTGACGCCGTAACGCTCCAGCCGCTGCACCATGGCGAAGCCACGAGTCGCGGTCTGATAGATGGTGCGCTGGTTGATGATTCCGTCGTTGGCGCGGGTGATCTCGGCGACGTAGTCCTCGGGAGTGGCCTTGCCGGGGATGACGGCGTTGTTCACCCCGTCCATGCCCATCGCCAGTGCGCCTGAATGCCGGACGTGGGCCTTCTCCAGGAGCAGCACCTGGGCGCCGCTCTCAGCAGCGGACAGCGCGGCCATGGTTCCCGCGGTGCCGCCCCCGATGACCAGGACGTCGCAGTCGAGCCGGACGGCATCTTCGATATCGGGGCCGAGGGGAGGGATCTGCATCAGGACACGAGCTCCGAATGATCGAGGGCGGCAATGGCTTCAGCGCGCAGTGCTGTTCGCACCACAGAGGGGTCACGGGGGGACGGTACGTCCAGCAAGGCCCGCAAGGGTTGACCCGCCCGACCCAACACAGCAATGCGGTCACCGATGAGCAGCGCCTCGTCGACATCGTGGGTGACGAACACCACCGTCGTCGGATGGGCGCGCCAGGTGTCGATGAGCAGGCGCTGCATCGTGGCCCGGGTCTGGGTGTCCAGTGCGCCGAACGGTTCGTCCATCATCACGGCACGGGGCGCGCCCGCCAGGCCGCGAGCCAACTGGACGCGTTGGCGCATACCGCCGGACAGGCTCTTCGGCAGATAGCTTTCGAAGCCGGTCAGGCCGACGTCGGCAATCCATTTCATCGCCTCTTCGCGGCGGCTCTGCCGGGGTCGGCCGGCGAGCTTGAGTGCCAGCTCGACGTTGGATTGCACGGTGCGCCATGGCAGTAACGCGTTGTCCTGGAACACCATGGCACGGTTGCGTGAGGTGGTGGTGACGCGCAATCCGTCGGCGAGAATCTCGCCACGGTCGGGATCAAGCAGCCCTGCCAGCGCGCGCAGCACCGTGGACTTGCCGCATCCCGACGGCCCCGTGAGCACCAGGATCTCGCCAGGTGTGACGTCGAGGTCGAGTCCGTCGACCACCGGGGCACCGCCGTAGCTCAGAACAAGGTCGCGCAGTGTCAACGACATCCCGGCGGTGTTCACTGGCGGTTCTCCTCTCCGCGGGGCAGCCAGCGAGTGGCTCGGCGGCCGATGAGTTCGACGGCGGCAGAGGTCAGGAAGCCGAGCACGCCGATGGTGATGATCCCGACGAACACATCGGGGTAGGCCAGCACGGTGTAGGACTGCCACGTGCGGTAGCCGACGCCGAGTCGCCCGGAGATCATCTCGGCTGAGATGACGCAGATCCACGCGACGCCGATACCCACGGAGAGCCCGCCGAACACGCCGGGCAGGATGCCGGGTAACACGACTCGCACGACGACGTCCCAGCGATTGCCACCCAGAGTGCGCACTGAGTCCTCCCACAGCGTGGGCAGCGCGCGCACGGCGTGGCGGGTGCTGACCATGATGGGGAAGTAGGCGGCGAGGAAGGTGATGAACACGATCCCGGCCTCATCGGTGGGGAACAGCAGGATCGCGACGGGAACGATCGCGATCGCAGGGATCGGTCGCGCGAGTTCGGTGAGTGGGCCGAAGACGTTGGCGAACTTGGTCGAGCGACCGAGCAGGATCCCGGTGATCACACCCGCGATCGCGGCGAGTGCGAATCCGGTGAGGATCCGGATCAGCGACTGACCGAGGTCGAGCCAGTACTCGGGGGTACCGACACGACCCGCGAACGCGGCGACGATTTCGGTGACGGTGGGCAGGGTGTCGAACCGCAGCCAGAGCCGAACGTCGTTGGCTGTCAGAATCTGCCACAGCGTGATCGCCGCCGCAACGGACCCGATGCGCACGAGGCACGACCGCCAAGGACTGGTCCGCGCGGTCTTCGCCGGTGTGCCGGGGGGCGTGGCGACAACCGGTACGTCGGGCGCGAGGACCGAAGGTGGGGTGCTCATACCGCGCCCGCCAGCGCCTCCTGGTAGTCGACCTCGGTCGACCCCGGGTGTGCGGCGATGTAGCGTTCGGCGCCGGCCGCGGTGGCGAACGGCAGGAGGTCGGCGCCGTTGCTCACCCACACAGACTTGTCGGCGAACCACCGGGTGCCGAACTCGGTGTCCGGGACGTATGCGGCGCGGATCTGTTCACCGTTGGTCGAGGCTTCGCGGATCGCGCGCAGCAGGCAGCCCGGGTTCGCGGCGGACTGGGTGCTGTCTCGTCCGTCGATCCAGAGTTCGCCGGCGAGCCTCGGGTCAGTGACCGCGACGCCGCAGACGGGATCGTCGCCGGTGACGGCCAACGGGTTGACGACCGTGTCGAGCGTGGTGTCGTATTCCAGTCCCCTTTCGTCGAAAGCTTTGCGCAGCGGGGCATCTGAAGCAAAGCCGTCGATGTCCAGCTCGGCGAAGTCGCCGATCGACTTGAGGTAGTCGACGTCGCCTCTGAGGGCATCGACCAGCAGTGGCTTGAGCGTGGGATCGAACGAGGTGCCACCCGGACCGTTGTAGAGGTAGACGACCTCCTGGGGCAGTCCGCTGGAGTCCGCGACGATCTCGGCAGCCTCCAGTGGGTTGTCGTTGAGGAAGTCGGTGGCGTCGAGTTGAGCCTGCAGGAACGCATCGAGCACCTCAGGGTGCCGGTTGGCGTAATCAGTGCGGACAACGACGCCGTGGAAGGTCGGCACGTTCAATTCGCCGCCGTCGTAGAGAAGCTTGGCCTTGTCCTGAAACACCAGGAGCCCGGGCCAGGCGACGAACTGGGACAGCGCCTGCACCTGGCCCGACTCCAGCGCCGACGCCCCAACCTGTGGCTGCTGGTTGAGTACCTCGACACCGGTGTTCGGGTCGATCCCGTCTTGCGTGAGCGCCTGCACCAGATAGCCGTGACCGGCGGATCCCACACTGGCCGAGACCTTCTGACCCCTGAGGTCATCAAGGGTGGTTGCCGGTGATGCCGGCGGAACAACGACCATGTTGAGCGAGCCGGTCGGGCTGTACCCGGTGACCGAGACCAGTTCGGTGCGGGCGCGTTCATTGGCCTGGGTCTTGGAGCCGTTGATCAGCAACGGGTAGTCGCCCATCGAGCCGATGTCGATCTTCTCGGCGACCATCTGCGCGGTGATGGGTGCACCGGTGTCATAGTCCTGCCACTCGACGTTGTACTCGACGTCGGTGGTATTCGTGAGATCGGCCAGTCGTTGCTCCAGAAAACCTTTGGCCCTCAACAGGGTGCCGGCGGTGACGGTGTTGATCGTCTTGGACTGATATCCGATGACCACCCTGACGGTGTCGTCGGATTGGCTCTGGGAGTCGAGCGAGCACGCGGCCAGCGAAGCCACGGTGGCGGCCGACAACAGGGCGGCAAATGTGCGTTTCACGAACTTCTCGGCCTTTCGAATCAACGGATCAGGTAGGGCATGTTGACGGTGACTGCGCCGGTGGGACAGCGGGCGGCGCAGGGGCCGCAGTACCAGCACTCGTCGACATGCATGAAGGCCTTGCCGTCGTCAGGGTTGATGGCCAATGAATCCAATGGGCAGATCTCGACACAGAGGGTGCAGCCCTCGATGCACAGCGATTCGTCGATGGTCACCGGTACGTCGACACGCTGGTTTACCTGTGCCATCACTGTCCCCTTATCAAGTTGCCGCGCAGAGTGATTCGGTCACCGCGCATCCGGATGTATTCGAGATCGACGGGTCGGCCGTCATCGAGGTGCGTCAGCCGTTCGAGTAGGAGCAGCGAGGCCGAGTCGGGCACCTGGAGGATCGCCGCGGAGTGTGGGTCGGCGGAAACCGCTTCCACGGCCAGACCGGCGGTGCCCAGCCGCCGGCCAGTGACGAGCTCGATCAGAGCGAAGACATCATTGCTCTCGAGCGAGTGCTCGAGGACTTCCTCGCCGACGTCGCGTGCCAGGTAGGTCATGTCGAGGCTCAGCGGGAGGTCGCCGAGGTAGCGCAGGCGCTCGATGAACACGACCGGCTCTCCCGGGCTCAACTCGAGCTTGTTGGCCACCGACGGCGGGGCCGCGACCGTCATGGCGGCGCGCACGTCGTTGCGGATCTCGCCGTAGCCCTTGAAGGTCTCCTTCAAGCCGACGAGTGAGTCCAGTCCGTGGTTGTACTTGCGGATGGCGACGTGGGTACCGACCTTGGGATCGCGGTCGATGAGTCCCTCGGCTTTGAGGACCGCAAGAGCTTCCCGCACCGCGTTGCGTGAGACCAGGAACTCCGCCGCGAGTTCCGACTCGGCAGGCAACCCGTTCGGGTAGCCACCGGCGTGGATCTGATGGCGGACGACGTCGGCGACCAAACGGGCCTGGTCGGCCCTCGGCCTGCGCAACGGTGTCGGCGCCGGATCCGCCATCAGTCTCACCTCGTTCCGTCGTGAGTTTCTGGGCTTCGAAAGAGCCCGATTCAGCTGCTGAGGACGCTAAGTCCCGAAGGCCGTTGCGACGAACGACGCCACTGTCGAGCGGCATGCCCAGCGAGTCATTGCGCCACCTACACCGGTTGCGGACCTGCGTGGATCGGCGTGGTAGCCGCCATTGCGCCAGTGCAGCGGGCAGCGCAGCCGTTCGAATCGTGGTGAGTCGAAGTCGCTTCACGCGGTCTCGGTTCACCGAAGCGGTCGCGCATCGGGCCGCAACGTGCTTACGTGTTACGGAAGTGACACGTTCGGCGGAAGAGGCGGCAATGACGAGGACCCTCGCGGCGCGGGTCGCCGCTGCGGTCGGCGGCCTCGCGCTGGCAGGCTGCTCGGGCGCGCCGGTCGACGACCGGCCCGTCGTCCGCATCGAGCAGGCTGCACAACCCGTGGCAGCGATTCCGCTCGGAGGATTCCTGCCGAGCGCACAGGAGTTGTCGACAACGCTGGGAACCGGGCCCGACGGCTTCATGGGGCAACTGGTCG